>JAJYLQ010000022.1 GCA_021787595.1 Chloroflexota bacterium
CGTTTGCTTCAGCGTCTCTTCGTAATGGGCAGTCCTAAATTTTCGGTTCATAATGGAAGTTTACCAGTACTTGCGCGGGTACAAGTATCATCGGCCCCAGCGTCATTCACTCCGACAACCTGCTAGCCAATTTGATCTTGGGTGGGATTGGCTTAGTTCAAGATCCGAGGTGGATATCGTTGTTCTTAGAGACAGGTCAACGTAAGTTCTCTCAGACTTTTGGCTTATATCCTACCTTGTGGAGCGTCGCCGATCTTTTCTGCCGACAGAACGCATTATGCATTGCTTTCGTTGGTGGAAGCGCGATCGTTGTGATCGTCGCCTCGTACTTTTTTCTTTTGTTTATCCGACGATCTGCTCCATTGAACGTGATGGAAGCCTTCGCTGCAATCATCCCTATATCTCTATTGATCACATATAACTGGTCCTACGATCAAATACTGCTCATCGTTTCGATTATTTTCTGCGCGCAAAGCATAGCAGAAAATAATCAGTTCATGTCTCAAGCCTTCCCCATTCTCATTGATTCTTTTAGCCTGATGTTACTGGCATGGGCCTCATTTCATGGGAATGATGTCGGGAGTGTATTGTTGCCAGCAGTGCTGGCAGGATTTACTTATTGGTTCTTGATATCTCCCGCATTTGTTCAAAAATATTCTCCACCCCGCAACAGAGATTCTTTCTGGACAACATAGAAGTATCGCGAGTTGTTCGAGAAACTTGCAACAACGCTTGGAACAAAAGTTAAGCCAAAGGAAGAAAGATTCTTGGATTGGTTGAATGAAACGCTGGGAGGATAGTTTTAGCGACCAGTAATCAATGAGCAGTAAGCAACGGCAGACGCAAGTCCGCTTTTTGTTTATAATCGAATTGATAAAGCAATACCTTCGCCATTTGTGGGACAATTTGGCAAATTGTCCCTACGTTCGCCGCTCCCGATACCGCATTGGCGAAGGTATTGATAAAGGAGACCGGTATGAAATGGATTACTCGCTCGCACGTTCACGTTGACCGCGTTGCTTGTCCGTGGCTGATCACACGCTTCATTGACAACGAAGCGGAATTCTTGTTTGTGCCTGCCAGCCAGATCGAAAAGGTTGCAAAGGAGACTGGCGCGATTCCCTTCGATGCGCCGGATGTTGAATTGGGTCATCATGAAGGAAGATGTTCGTTTGAGTCGCTCATTCTCAAATATGGGCTCAAAGAGCCGGGGCTTTTGCGGCTCGCGAAGATTGTCCACGCCGCGGACGTCAGCGAAGACATGGATAAAGATCCGATCGCGCGCGGACTGGAAGCGATTGCCAGCGGCTTCAGCCTGCGCTTTCCTGAAGACGTGGAAAACCTCGAACACCAATTTGATGTTTACGACGCGCTGTATGCGTGGTGCCGCCTCGATGTGGCGAAATCGTAACAGCAGACCTTTGTGTCTGCCCTTTTTACTATGTTATCCTCGTGCATATAGAGCGACCACATAGGGTCGCCCCTACGATATGAATCGCAATATCATCACACTCTTTTCCACGCGTATCATCCGTCTCTTCTGCTACGGATTTCTTTCCGTCATCCTTGCGCTGTATCTCGCGCAAGTCGGCCTGCCCGAACAGCAAATTGGTTTGCTTTTCACGTTAACCCTCGCAGGCGACGCGGGCATCTCGCTCTGGCTCACCACCTCGGCAGATCGTTTTGGCCGCAAGCGCACGCTGATCGTTGGCGCGCTGCTGATGCTCGGCGCGGGCATCGTCTTCATTATCACGCGCAACGTCGTCATCCTCATGGCTGCCGCGATCATCGGCGTCATCAGTCCGAGCGGCAACGAGATCGGCCCCTTCCTTTCGGTCGAGCAGGCGGCGCTCGCGCATCTTCTTCCGAACGAAAAGCGCACACAAGTTTTTGCGTGGTACAACCTCGTCGGATCATTTGCGACCGCGACGGGTGCGCTGTCTGGCGGGTGGCTGGCTCAATTGTTGCAATCCAACGGGATGCCCGCGCTGGAGGCGTACCGCGTCGTGTTGATGGGATATTCGATTGGCGGACTCGTCATCGGCCTTTTCTTTCTCTCGCTCTCGCGGGACGTTGAAGTGGGCGCGGCCTCCCAAACCGAATCCGCGCCCCGCGTGCTTGGACTCCACAAATCGCGCAGCGTGGTGATCCGGCTCGGCGCGCTGTTCTCCATCGACGCGTTCGCCGGCGGTTTCGTCGTTCAATCTTTGATCGCGTATTGGTTCCACGTCAAATTTGGAATTGACGCAGGCATCATCGGCTCGATCTTCTTCGGCGCGAATGTTCTGGCAGGCATCTCGGCATTGCTGGCGGTGCGGATCGCGAACAAGATTGGCTTGATCAACACTATGGTTTTCACTCACATTCCATCGAATATTTTATTGATCCTCGTTCCGCTAATGCCAACGCTTCCACTGGCAATCATTGTTTTACTTTTGCGTTTCAGCATTTCGCAAATGGACGTGCCGACGCGCCAATCGTATACGATGGCCGTTGTCGCACCCGACGAACGTTCGGCAGCTTCCGGCGTGACCAGCATCGCGCGTTCGGTCGGCGCGGCCATCTCTCCCTCGCTGACGGGAATCTTTTTGGCTTCGCCAGCGTTATTGAGTTTGCCGTTCTTTCTTTCGGGCGGATTGAAAATCGTGTATGATGTCTTGTTGTATCGAAGCTTCAGCACGATGAAACCACCTGAAGAAAACTGACAACTGATCGTTATTCATTAGGAACATACATCGTGTTTCGCAGATTGGAAGCCTATAGACTTTATCTTGGTTTGCAATTCTTCAACGCTTTGTTCTTTAGCATGATTTTTGTAGTCACTTCGTTTTATGAAGTGACCGTAGCACATTTATCCGGATTGCAATTGGTTTTAGTGGGAACGACCGTTGAATTAACCATTCTCCTTTTCGAGATCCCTACTGGTGTTGTGGCAGATGCTTATTCCCGGCGGCTATCTATCATTATCGGTTTTTTCGTAATGGGATTGGCATTCATCGTTGAAGGCTCGTTTCCGATTTTTATTCCGATCCTGTTTGCCCAAGTGCTTTGGGGAGTTGGATACACTTTCACCAGCGGCGCTATACAAGCCTGGCTTTCGGATGAGATCGGCGAGCAAAACGCAAACCGCGCTTTCTTACGCGGTAACCAATTCGATCTAGCCGGATCGTTGATTGGAACCCTAGCAGCGATCCCGTTGGGGAACATTTCCATAAACCTGCCCATCCTCGCTGGCGGTATCATGGTTTCAATGATCGCCGTGTTTTTGTCCATATATATGCCGGAACACGGATTCAATCCCACGCGGCCCGAAGATCGTAACACTTTTGAACACATGGCTGACATTTTTAAGAAGGGTCTCAATGCTGTTCGTATATGCCCTACCTTGGTGGCGATCTTGGGCGTGGGGTTGTTCTATGGATTATATTCTGAAGGCTGGGATCGGCTTTGGGTTAAATATTTGGTGGATCATTTCATGATTCCCAGCATCTTTGGCATGAACGATGTGGCTTTTCTTGGTTTTCTGGAAGCGTGTGGAATGATTCTTTCAATTTTGGCAACACGCTTTATTGAGAAGCGGTTGGATGCAAACCACGTGCCTTCGATTACGCGCGCGATATTATGGATCACTGTACTGATTTCCGCCGCGATCCTTATATTTGCTTTCTCGCCAGCACTCGCTCTCAGCGTGATTGCGATATTGATCGTCAGTATGATGCGCAATGTGATGAGCCCGCTTTATAACGCGTGGATCAATCAACGACTCGATTCAAATACGCGTGCCACAGTCATTTCCATGTCCGGACAGGTAGACGCGTTTGGTCAGATTGCCAGCGGTCCTATCGCAGGAGTTGTCAGCTTGATTTCAATCCAAGCTGCAATAGCAGGCGCTAGTCTTTTGCTCACTCCCGCCATACCATTGATTCTGCGCGCGAGTCGTCTCCACGCGAACGAAGATGCTAAATAGTTATTAGCGAAGCGCAGAATACCACGTCCGCTTGCGGCGGGGTTCACTGCTCTTGCGGTGTCCGATGCTTTTTGTTGGCGTAATACCGCACGGGCTTGCCTTGCCGGATAGCCAACAAAGGACACCGCTATTTATTTCGATAAACGGATATAAGTGAAAATGACAAATTGGCTTGAAGTTTCTCTCACTGTCAATGGCGAATTAGCCGAAGCTGTCGCGGATGTGTTGGCGCGCTTCGCACCGAACGGCGTGATGACCGAACAAGGCGTGAAGTTCATCAATGACGAAGACGAAGGCACCGCGACTGGTCCGATCACGGTCCGCGCGTATTTGCCGATGGATGAAAAGATCGAAGAGACGCAGCAGAAGCTCGAAGAGTCGCTGTATTACCTTGGCATGATTCAGCCTTTGCCCGTACCGACGTTTGCTCCCATCGCTGACCAAAACTGGATGGAAGCTTGGAAGCAGCATTACAAGCCAATCCCGATTGGCAAACGATTGATCATCATCCCTGCGTGGCTTGATTCGCCCAAACCTGACCGCGTTGCAATCAAGGTTGATCCCGGCATGGCATTCGGCACCGGTACGCATCCGACGACGCAGTTGTGTTTGGCGTTGATGGAAAAGGCAGTGGAGGATGGAGGATGGTTAATGGAAAATGGTTCACCCATTAACCATGAACCATTAACCATCATTGACATCGGCTGTGGCTCTGGCATTCTATCTATCGCGGCGCTGAAGTTGGGAGCGAAAGTTGCCCTCGGCGTGGACATTGACCCTGAATCGGTCAAGAACTCGCGCGAGAACGCGGATACGAATGGAATCGGCGGTGAATTGATTCTCGGCCAAGGCTCGGTGAAAGAAGTTCTGGATGGCAAGTTCGCATTCAAGTCTGCGCCGCTGGTGGTGGCGAATATCCTCGCGCCGGTCATCATCCGCCTCTTCGACGCGGGGCTGGCAGATTTGATCGAGCCGGACGGGGCGATCATCTTAAGCGGGATTCTCTCCGGGCAGAGTCAAAGTGTCATTGAGGCCGCGCAGGCCAGAGGCCTAAGAATGAACGAAAAGAGTCAAATGGGGGATTGGGTTGCTTTATGGATGGAACGTTAAAACGTTAGAACGTCCGAGCATTTTATGCTATCATACTGACAAGTATGGATCGCCGCCGCTTGATCTTTTACCTGCTTCTGAACGTCTTCGTTTCGGCTTGCGTGACGATTTCAATTCTATATTGGTACGACCGGAACTATCGTGCTGTGACGTTGCCGCAGCCGCAAGGAGTCCAAGTTACAGCTGCATCTACATCAGCTGACACGACGGCAGTCAAGACGGTTCAGCAAGGCGCGGTTCAAATCGTCAGTGTGAGTGGCGCGGGGACGCTGGACGCCGAGGTGGTGATCGTCAAATATAATGGAGACGGCGAACTCGACCTGACCGGCTGGCATCTCAAAGATTCGAATGGCAATGTGTACACGTTCCCGCCGTTCAAATTGTTCAAGAACGGCGCGGTGCAAGTCCATACCAAAAGCGGCACGAACACGGCCATTGATTTATATTGGGGCCAGAACAATGCGATCTGGCAGTCGGGCGAGAACGTAGAGTTGACGGATGCAAATGGAAATGTTCAGGATAGTTATCCTGTTCCATAAATGGTAATTTGAAATGTCACAAGCCTTTTATCGTAAATATCGCCCACAGGGATGGGCTGAAGTCATCGGACAGGATCACATTGTCCAAACGCTGAAGAACGCTATTGTTGCTGACCGCGTTGGACACGCGTATTTGTTCGCAGGTCCGCGCGGCACGGGCAAGACGACTCTGGCGCGCTTGTTGGCGAAAGCGGTCAATTGTTTGAATGAAGACAAAGCCAAACGTCCGTGTAATGAATGTGAGAATTGCAAAGCGGTCAACGAGAATCGTTTTCTCGACTTGATCGAAATTGATGCCGCTTCGAACACCAGTGTGGATGATGTGCGCGACTTGCGCGATAAAATCAATTTCACGCCGTCGCAAGGCAAATACAAAATTTACATCATTGACGAAGTCCACATGCTTTCGACCGCGGCGTTCAATGCGCTGCTCAAAACGTTGGAAGAGCCGCCGCCTCATGCCATCTTTGTTTTAGCCACCACCGAGATTCATAAAATCCCAGCGACGGTTTTGTCGCGCTGTCAGCGTCATGAGTTTCGACGCGTGCCAGTAGATGAAATTGTCGGGCAACTCAAGTCAATCGTCAAAGCCGAAAAGATTCAAGCTGATGAGGATGCACTTGCGGCGATTGCGCGTCAGGCCGGCGGCGGGATGCGCGATGCAATCTCATTGCTCGATCAGCTTGCTTCGACCGGGACGAAGATCACGCTTCAACTCACACAAACTGTTCTTGGAACTGCTACGAGTCAAACGGTGCTGGACTTGATCGCGTCGATTCGGGACAATGAAGCGGGGCGCGGCCTCGAGACGATTCATCGCGCGCTCGATGCCGGCGCGGATCCGCGTTCGCTGGCGCGTCAGATCGTCGAATATCTGCGCGGGCTGATGCTCATCCAGCTTGGCAACGGCGATCAAGTCGAAACCACGAAGGATGTCAGAGAGCGCATGGCGCTGGATGCAAAATCCTTTTCCACGCCAAATGTCCTGCGGATGATGAAGGCTTTCAACAACGCGGCAGTGGACACGCGCGGCGGCTGGCAGCCATCGCTTTCGTTGGAATTGGCTTTGGCCGAATCGTTGGAGATACCATCAGATGTTCCCGCTTCAAATCCGGAACCGAAAGCGGCTCCCGCTAAACAGGCAAAGCCTACAGTTGAGATTCCAACTGTTAAAAAAGAATCCGCTTCGAGCGCCGCCCTGAGTGGCGCCAGCGGCGCCATCGAAGGGTCAAAGAATGAAGCGGTAATCAGTCTGGCGGAAATCAATAAATCCTGGAAAGACGTTCGCGCGGTCATCAAGCCCGCGCATCCCGGAGTCGAGGCTTTATTGAATTCGTGCAAACCGATGGATGTGCGCGGCAACGAATTGATGTTGGGATTCCAATCCGAAACCGTGCGCGGCCTGATGGACAAGCCGGAGAATTTGGAAGTGACGCAAAAGGCAATTGCCGATGTGTTGGGCGTGACATTGATCGTCAAATGCGTTGTGACGAATGCAAAGGGCAAACTGCCGCCGCATGTCTCTGCCGATGGAATGGTGGCGACCGCGCTCGATCATGGCGGCGAGATTGTGGATGTGCAGGAGTAATGCGTGCTTAGTAATTCGTAATTGAGGTGCGTAATGACTGCGAAGAAGAAAGATGAAAGTGGAAAGAAAGCAAATATTCCTGAGATTGTGAGCTTGGAGAGCCTTTTATCGCAAAGTCGTTCGAAAAAGATAAGCGAGGCGCAGGAATTTCAATTGGAGTTAATAACGCGTACAAACTTCAATTTTTGTAATGGTAAATTTGTCGCAGAGTTGTTGAGGGAGAATCATAAATTGTGGCGCGCGGCGTTAATGCCGCTAGATTTGCTCTCTCTACGCGATTTGGAAGATGGCTACTGGCACGCCGATATGCTCTATATTTACGCGGAGGAAGGTTGGCAACATTCTTTAGAAGAGTTGGTTCGAGAACAATTCAATGCCGATGAGGTTCATTGGATTGGCGATTCCGATGCGGCGGACATGTTGGGCGTTTCGGAACTTGAAAGAACTTCGGATTTAATTTTATCTGTTTGGTGGGACTAGACTATTCGACAATTTAACTATTCAACTAGGAGACTACCGGATGGCTAAAGGATTTAATCGAGGTCAACAAATGGGCGGTGGCGGGATGATGCAACAACTTCAACGGATGCAACAGCAATTGGCTGAAGCCCAAGCCAAGCTTGCTGAAGAAACCGTCACAGCAACGGCGGGCGGCGGCGCGATCAAAGTGGTGATGACCGGTGACCAGAAATGCAAGTCGGTCGAAATCTCTGCTGATCTATTGAAAGATGCCGATGCCGAGATGCTGCAGGATCTGGTTTTGTCTGCGGTCAACATGGCGCTGGATCAATCGCGCGAATTGGCTTCGCAACGATTGGGTCCGCTGGCGGGCGGGTTGCCGTTCTAATTGTAGGGGCACAGCAGGATGTACGATGACCTTGACGACAAATCGTTCTGCTGTGCCCCTACTTGAATCTTATGTTGCTTCCCGAACCGATTCAGAAACTCATCAACGCCTTTGAACGTTTGCCGGGCATCGGGCCAAAGTCCGCATCGCGGCTGGCATTCTATCTTCTGCGCGCGCCGGAAGATGTCGCCCAGGATTTGTCTGAAGCGTTGAATGGCTTGAAAGACAAAATCGCGTTTTGCGAGGAATGTTTCAACATCACCGAAGCTGGTCACCCGCGTTGTGAAGTGTGTGAGAATCCGAAACGCGATAGCGCGGTGATTTGCGTCGTCGAAGAGGCGCTGGATGTTTTGGCATTGGAACGCGTCGGAGCATATAATGGAAAATATCATGTGCTTCACGGAGTGTTGTCGCCGATTGAGGGCGTTGGCCCCGATGACATAAAAATCAAGCCGCTTATTGAACGTGTGGCGCGTGGTGGAGTCAAAGAGATTATTCTTGCAACCAATCCAAGCATGGAAGGCGATGCGACCGCGTTATATCTGCAGCAACAATTGCGCCCGCACAAAATCCAGGTGACGCGGTTGGCGCGCGGCTTGCCCGTTGGCGGCGACCTGGAATATGCCGACCAAAACACGTTGTTGCGGGCGCTTTCGGGGCGGCAGGAGATGTCTTAGTAAGCCCGGTTTCGTGGCAAGCGGCTTTCCGTCAAATAGGGGCGATGATAAACATTTGGAGCTGGTCAATGCGCGAACAGGCTGTTGAGCTGATTCCACAGAACTGGGTTTAGGGTTTGGAATAGCGATGCCCGCATGGATAAGACTAACAGGTTGCTGCCGGCGATTGAGATGATTGCAAGACCGACTCCAATGGCTGTATACATATAGCGAATGACCGGCCAGTGACTAAGCCAGCGGTATCCCAGCCAGAAGCCTATGATGCTCAGTATTATTAGTGCTGGCATGCACTCTATAAGATAGCGCGTTACCACCCAAAAGAACGAAATAATTACTCCAAATCCGAGCAGGAACGCTCCTAACAAGCTGATGATCGTCCATCGGAGCAAATTGCCATTCTCATTCGGATTTTCCTGCGCTTTTGCACCTCTTGTCGGAAAAGGGATCGAAATAACGGACAAACACGCAAATAAAACAAAAGGCGTACTAAAGAGGAATCCCGTCATTGCGCGCGTATAATAGATTTTTGGCATGACAAGAAATGGAAACACAAGGTTGCCTCTGCCTCGAATTGGTTTGAGAAATGGAAATAGGCTGTCAATCTTGGGAGGCGCGGCCACGTAATCGTATAAATTTGGCAGTGCGTAGATAGGAGAAAAGAGAACCCGGCTGTATTGCTGGAGGAAGGTCGTGGTCAATTGATACGAAAAGCCTGTTTCGAAAACAGAGCCAAAGCGCGCCCAATCGTACCAGCCAAGGATGCCGATCCCGATGGCAAGAGGCAGCCCGATCGCCGCGATTCGGCAGACAGCTTGCGATAGCGACTTCGTTTGAAAGCTGGCTCTGATTACTAAAAATATAAGCACGAGAACAACAAAGCCGACCGGCAGGGCCTGAGTTATTCTTGATCCCACGGCGAGGACCCATGATATGCTGCTTATCAGGAGTCGACGCGATGATATGGGATCTTTTTTTAGCGCAGTAAAAGCAAAATAAAGTCCCATGATGAAAAAGAATTGTCCCCCGGCGCCGGAGGCTTCATAAACCCTTCCCTCGGTTAACATCCATGTCAATGGGGCGGCCAGGCCTCCAAAGATTATGCAAGTGGAAAGCAGCCAGACGGGAATCTCAGGGAAAAATCTACCGCGTATTTCCATGATCAATAGTGATTGGAAAATAAATATTCCCGAAATAAAGATGAAAACGAGATATTGATCGTTGATTTTTCCGAAGCCCAAAAACTTAAAAGGTAACAGCGCCAATGCGGGAACGGGTCCAAAGTAGAGATAGTATTTACCGTTGTATAAGGTAAAATCCAATGGATAGTCTATTTTAGCGCGTTCTTTTGGCTCATATGGATCGGGCAGCGTGAGCAAGGCAGGATTCACCTGCTTTTCGAGGGACAAACTTCCATGCCCGAAAGCGGTTGCCAGTTGATCATAATAATCCGTGGTGTTGTGCCATTTCGTCCATAACCCAAAACTGACAAACCATATATATCCAACAAGCACACCAACAATACTGATTGCTGTGAGAAGGGATGTTTGATTCTCTTTTGAAGAGAAGGGGGATCTAAAGATCGAATTTTTCTTTGCTTGACTCATGTGACTATTTGTCTCTTTTGGGAATTATACTCTGGCAAAATTGACGATTCTCGAGATTTGCTCTGGAAGGGCAGTGTAATTGAAGTCAAAAAGCGAGCGATTTTTTAAGGTTTAATCGTCCGTTAAGTATTGACAAAGCTCGTGAAAAGCGTATAATCACCCTTCGCCAGTGAAATTCAAAACGATCTCGTCCCCCTGACAGATCATTGAAAACTGAGTAGAGCGTCTCCGGTCAGAGACACAAAGCCAATCGGCTTCGCAGTCTGACCAGCCGATGCGGAAGATTGCATCGGTATTTTCGTCTGTTTGGAAGGCTTGGCAGGGAAAAGCGCCTGCACTTATGGCAGGCGGAGACGCAGCGGACACAAAGTCCGCCCGCTTAACAGACGGCACCTTAACAACTGAAAAGTGATAGGAAGCAACACAAACCAGTCAATCCAATAAAAATTCCGTTTAACTTTTACACTCGCAAGAGTGTGACTTTTTGCGGAGAGTTTGATCCTGGCTCAGGATGAACGCTGGCGGCGTGCCTAATACATGCAAGTCGAACGAGGTGCTTTTGTAGCAATACGAGGGTATCCTAGTGGCGAACGGGTGAGTAACGCGTTGGTGACCTGCCCCGAAGTGTGGGATAACAGTTCGAAAGGACTGCTAATACCGCATGTGGTCATCGGATTTAGAAACCGATGTCTAAAGTGGCGCTTTCGCGCCACGCTTTGGGAGGGACCTGCGTCCCATCAGCTAGTTGGTGAGGTAACGGCTCACCAAGGCGACGACGGGTAGGGGACCTGAGAGGGTGGCCCCCCACAATGGAACTGAAACACGGTCCATACACCTACGGGTGGCAGCAGTAGGGAATATTGCACAATGGGCGAAAGCCTGATGCAGCAACGCCGCGTGCACGAAGAAGGTCTTCGGATCGTAAAGTGCTTTTCTGAGAGATGAGAAAGGACAGTATCTCAGGAATAAGTCTCGGCTAACTACGTGCCAGCAGCCGCGGTAAAACGTAGGAGGCAAGCGTTATCCGGATTCACTGGGCGTAAAGCGCGTGCAGGCGGTTCGGTAAGTTGGGCGTGAAATCTCCTGGCTTAACTAGGAGAGGTCGTTCAATACTACTGGGCTAGAGAGCAGTAGAGGAAGATGGAATTCCCGGTGTAGTGGTGAAATGCGTAGATATCGGGAGGAACACCAGTGGCGAAGGCGATCTTCTGGACTGTTTCTGACGCTCAGACGCGAAAGCTAGGGTAGTAAACGGGATTAGAGACCCCGGTAATCCTAGCCGTAAACGATGTGAACTTGGCGTCGGTAGCTTAAACACTATCGGTGCCGAAGCAAACGCGATAAGTTCACCGCCTGGGGACTACGATCGCAAGATTAAAACTCAAAGGAATTGACGGGGGCCCGCACAAGCAGCGGAGCGTGTGGTTTAATTCGATGCTACACGAAGAACCTTACCTGGGCTTGACATGCAAGTGGTAGTGATCTGAAAAGTGACCGACCCGCAAGGGAGCTTGCACAGGTGTTGCATGGCTGTCGTCAGCTCGTGTCGTGAGATGTTCGGTTAAGTCCGCTAACGAGCGCAACCCTCGCTGTATGTTACATGTGTCATACGGGACCGCCGGTATTAAGCCGGAGGAAGGTGGGGATGACGTCAAGTCAGCATGGCCTTTATGTCCAGGGCTACACACACGCTACAATGGGCAGTACAATGGGTCGCTAAGCCGCGAGGTAGAGCCAATCCCCAAAGCTGTCCTCAGTTCAGATCGCAGGCTGCAACCCGCCTGCGTGAAGTCGGAGTTGCTAGTAAACGCGCGTCAGCTATAGTGCGTTGAATACGTTCTCGGGCCTTGTACACACCGCCCGTCACGTCATGGGAGCTGGTAACACCTGAAGCCGGTAGTCTAACTGCAAAGAGGACGCCGTCGAAGGTGGTGCTGGTGACTGGGACGAAGTCGTAACAAGGTAGGAGTACCGGAAGGTGCGCCTGGATCACCTCCTTTCTAGAGTTTCCGAGCACAGTCCTACGACAGATTGATGCTCTATAAATGCCCTTCGCGGTGAAGGGCGATGGTTTGAATGGCAAGTTCGTTTCCTATCACTTCTCAGTTGTCAAGGTGAGACCCTGGGCTTGTAGCTCAGCTGGTTAGAGCACAGTCCTGATAAGACTGGGGTCACAGGTTCGAATCCTGTCAAGCCCACCAGTTTGGTCGGATGGTCAAGTAGTCTGATAGTCTGTCGGTTCGGTGACTATGAAACCAAAAGACTAGGAGACTATGTGACTAACCGGGGATGTAGCTCAGCGGGAGAGCAGCGCCTTTGCAAGGCGAAGGTCACGGGTTCAAATCCCGTCATCTCCACTGAGTTCGTCGAGAGAGTAAGTTGTACGTTACAGGAGTGAGACAAGGTTTGTTAAACGGTAAGAAGACATGAAGTCCAAGAATGCGCCGCTCTGAAGTTTGGGTTGTGAACGCGACCCGGCGGTGTGTGCCGGGTCGTCTTGTCTCTAAAAACAGCATAATGTTGAAGGGTGACCGATGCCCTTGAAATAAATCGAGAGCATCGGTCACCGGTCAACACTCCGAAAACGAGTGCAAGCCGGTGAGTTCGAACCTTAATAACTGAATAGCATTTGATGTAGGCCGATAAAGCAATTTATCGAAAACAGAAAAGTATCAATTTCTCCGCATCACGTGGAGAAGCTACTAAGAGCTTACGGTGAATGCCTTGGCGCCAAGTGCCGATGAAGGACGTGGGACACTGCGATAAGCCTCGGGAAGCTGTGTACAAGCGTTGATCCGAGGATGTCCGAATGGGGAAACCCGCTCGAGCGTACCTCGAGCATCCTCTTACTGAACACATAGGTTTGAGGAAGGGCACCCAGGGAACTGAAACATCTAAGTACCTGGAGGAAAAGAGACCATTTCCCTAGTAGTGGCGAGCGAACGGGAAACAGCTCAAACCGCCTCTGCTTGCAGAGGCGGGGTTGTAGGGTCCGGCACATGGGAGTCAGAAAATAATCAGTTAGCGGAATGGTGTGGGAAAGCCAGCCATAGAGGGTGACAGCCCCGTATGCGAAAACTGATTATCTCCCGCTGGATACCTGAGTACTGCCGTGCACGCTAATACGGCAGGAATCTGGGGAGTCCACTCTCCAAAGCTAAATACACTTGGCGACCGATAGTGAACAAGTACCGTGAGGGAAAGGTGAAAAGTCCCCCTGTTAGGGGAGTGAAATAGAACCTGAAACCGTAAGCTTACAAGCAGTTGGAGGGCTAACAGCGGGTCGGTGTCCTTGTGAAAGCAGGTGACGCGCCGCTATGCCTGACAGCGTGCCTCTTGGAGAATGAGCCTGCGAGTTAATCTCAGTGGCAAGGTTAAGGGAGTTACACCCGAAGCCGTAGCGAAAGCGAGTCTGAACAGGGCGTATAGTCGCTGGGATTAGGCCCGAAACCGGGTGAGCTACCCATGGCCAGGGTGAAGCGAGTCTAATCACTCGTGGAGGCCCGAACTTACTAATGTTGCAAAATTAGAAGATGAGCTGTGGGTAGAGGTGATATGCCAAACGAACTCGGAGATAGCTGGTTCTCCCCGAAATAGCTTTAGGGCTAGCGTCATGCGTTTAGTACTGGAGGTACAGCACTGAATGGGCTAAGGGGCTTACAGCTTACTGAACCCAATCAAACTCGGAATGCCAGTACTCAAGAGCATGGCAGTCGGACTCCGGGAGATGAGTTTCGGGGTCGAAAGGGAAACAGCCCAGATCATCGGCTAAGGTCCTAAAATCTATGCTAAGTGGGAAACGAGGTGAGGTTACTCGAACAACCAGGAGGTTGGCTCAGAAGCAGCCACCCTTTAAAAAGTGCGTAACAGCTTACTGGTCTAGTGACCTTGCGCGGAAAACTTAACGGGGCTAAGCATAGTACCGAAGCCATGGACCCGCCTTTGGCGGGTGGTAGGGGAGCGTTCTGTCAGCAGTGAAGGTCGATCGCTAAGGGCGACTGGAGCGGACAGAAGTGAGAATGCAGGCATGAGTAGCGTACAAACACGTGAGAACCGTGTTCGCCGTATATCTAAGGTTTCCGACGCCAGGTCATTCCGCGTCGGGTTAGTCGGGTCCTTAGCCGAGGCCGAGAGGCGTAGGTGATGGACATCCGGTCAACATTCCGGAACCGCTCTTTAGTGCGATGGGAGGACGCAACGAGATAGGCCAGCCTGTTATTGGATTCAGGTGCGATCTGTCAAGACGTTGAGACTGGTAGGCAAATCCGCCGGTCGAGTCGAGGCAGGAGCGAGCCGTAAGGCATAAGTGGCTGAGTTTTGTTGCCGAGAAAAGTCTCTAAGCATAACTTTTGAGCGCCCGTACCGCAAACCGACACTGGTAGATGGGTAGAATATACCAAGGCGAACGGGAGAACCTTCGTTAAGGAATTAGGCAACATAACCCCGTAACTTCGGGAGAAGGGGTACCCTCTGAGGTGCAAGCTTTGGAGGGTCGCAGTGAAATGGCTCTGGCGACTGATTAACAAAATCACAGGTCTCTGCTAAGCCGTAAGGCGATGTATAGGGGCTGACGCGTGCCCAGTGCCGGAAGGTTAAGGAGAGAGGTCAGTCCCGCCTCGCGGGACGAAGCTTTGAACCGAAGCCCCGGTGAACGGCGGCCGTAACTATAAATCAAGGACGTTGTAGTTACGCAAAAAAACTTAGCCATATGCTGGAAACTCTGAGTATCTGGCGCTACTTCGCAAGAGGTAAAAAGGCGTCCAGTGCAGACAATCAGCAGGAAAGGCCTGACATCATGAGTGAAAACATCCCTGATGAGATTGGATATTACCTTGCTGGGTTTGTGGATGGCGAAGGAAGTTTCAATGTCAGCATCAAGAGAGTTCACGATCGTTCTCTTGGCTGGCGGGTAACAGCTTGCTTTAACGTCTCACAACGCGAACGGCAAACTCTGGAGTTGTTACGACAGACTCTGGGTTGCGGGACGATCCGTAGAAGATGGGATGGAGTGCACTACTTTGAGGTCAATAGTTATGTTGATCTCGTCGAAAGGGTAATTCCTTTCTTCCGCAGATTTCAATTACGATCACTAAACAAGAATGAAACGTTGAAGATTTTTGCTCAAATCTGCGAAATGATGCGCGCTGGTGAACATCTGTCATTGAATGGCGTACGCAAGATTGTTCATCTTAGAAGTTTGATGAACAATGAGACAAGTAAACGCCATCGTGATGATGAAGAAATACTAAACTCACTCAATGGTCAGGAATCCTCAGAGACTATACGCTAAGTTCCGCAAGGACGAAATATAGCCGCAAGTCCTCGTTGGAAATAATATAGTCCGATCTTCGTAGCGATACGAAGGGCTTGGAATGAGCCGCACAGAAATGTGTAACATTAATAAACGGTCCTAAGGTAGCGAAATTCCTTGTCGGGTAAGTTCCGACCCGCACGAACCGCGTAACGATCAGAGCACTGTCTCGACGAAGGACCCGGTGAAATTGAAATGGCTGTGAAGATGCGGCCTACCCGCAGCAGGACAAAAAGACCCCGTGGAGCTTTACTGCAACTTGGCATTGCATTTGGGTATCGTCTGTGTAGCATAGGTGGGAGGCTTTGAAGCTGGGGCGCTAGCCTCGGTGGAGCCATCAGTGAAATACCACCCTGATGATATTTAGATTCTAACCCCGTTCCGTCATCCGGGCGGGGGACCGTGCCAGGTGGGCAGTTTGACTGGGGCGGTCGCCTCCTAAAAGGTAACGGAGGCGCCCAAAGGTTCCCTCAGGTGGAATGGAAACCCACCACAGAGTGTAAAGGCATAAGGGAGCTTGACTGCAAGACCAACGCGTCGAGCAGAGACGAAAGTCGGGCTTAGTGATCCCACGATACCGCGTGGAAGGGTCGTGGCTTACCGGACAAAAGCTACCCCGGGGATAACAGGCTGGTGAAGTCCAAGAGTTCATATCGACGACTTCGCTCGGCACCTCGATGTCGGCTCATCGCATCCTGGGGCTGGACAAGGTCCCAAGGGTCGGGCTGTTCGCCCGTTAAAGCGGTACGCGAGCTGGGTTCAGACCGTCGTGAGACAGGTCGGTCTCTATCCGCTGTGGGCGTAAGGGATTTGAAGGGAGCTGCTCCTAGTACGAGAGGACCGGAGTGGACAGACCTCTGGTGTGTCAGTTGTCGCGCCAGCGGCATTGCTGAGTAGCTATGTCTGGCAGAGATAACCGCTGAAAGCATCTAAGTGGGAAACTCGCCCTAAGATTAGATCCCTGTATTCCCATCAAGGGAGTAAGACCGCAGGTAGACCACCTGCTATATAGGCAGTAAGTGTAAGCGCAGCAATGTGTTAAGCTAAACTGTACTAATGGTCGAGGGCTTAATCCCGTGGTGCGGAGAACTTGGTACTTTTCATTATGAGATGTCATTGCGAGCGGCGCTTTGGCGTCACGAAGCAATCTCCTCTAACCTACATCATATTCATTTGCTATTCGGTCACAACGTTGTGAAAACGTCCCTTGGTGATTTGAGCGGCGAGGGTACACCCGGTCCCATCCCGAACCCGGAAGTTAAGCTCGTCAGCGCCGATGGTACTTGGAGGGCGACCTCCCGGGAGAGTAGGTCATTGCCAAGAGAATTTTTCAGTAAAGTCCTTTCAAAGGGATTTTCAGAATCTCTCGAAGGAAGTTTTCGTTGAAATAGAGACGCAGGAATGCGTCTTTTTTCATTTTAATGCTATCTTGATTTCCGTTGATGATATTATTTCAATGTAGTCGAGAAGTAAGCGCATGGGGCGATTAACTTTCTAGGGTTCTTCAGATCATTGAAAAATGTCGCGTCGCTGATGGCAAGGGCGGCTTGCCCTGTTAATGTCTGCCCTCCCAAACCTATAAAAATCTGGGCTTGGGAGAGCGGATGCTACCTCATTTCTAAAAATCACGGAATTTTTTGTAGCGACCCTTGTTTATTTGCAGTATAATTGCAAATAAACATTTGAGGCGATATGGTTGATAAATATATTCAACGTTCATTGGAGCCGGTTCTCATTAAAGCGGCCAATCAATTTCCAGCGATGGTTCTGGTGGGACCGCGTCAGTCCGGCAAAACAACATTGCTGAAGCATATTTTTCGTGATAACTACCCCTTACTTTCTCTTGAGCCACCGGATGTCCGCCTTGCCGCTCAGACCGATCCGCGCGGATTTCTAAACTTATATCCGCCGCCAACAGTATTCGATGAAATCCAATATGCACCGGAACTCTTGCCGTATATCAAAGAAAAGATTGACGCAGCTCGCGGGCGGGCTGGGCAATACATCCTCACCGGCTCCCAAAACCTCCTCCTCATGCAACAAGTGACAGAAAGCTTAGCCGGGCGGGCCGCAGTGCTCAAACTGATGCCGCTTTCACGGAGGGAACTGACAGGTGTTCCCGCAAAGACCCTCCCGTGGGAGAACGGATCAACCGCCAGCCTGCACGCTCAAATTTCCATAAAAATATGGGAACAAGCCTTGCGTGGTTTCTATCCCGAACCCACTGTCGCTCCTGAGCGTGATATCCGCTTATGGCAAGCCAGCTACATACAAACCTATTTGGAGCGCGATGTGCGTAACTTGAGGAACCTTGGAAACTTGACGCAATTTCAAGTCTTTCTCCGCGCCCTTGCCGCTCGTAGCGCGCAAATTCTAAACTTGAGCGAACTTGCTCGAGATGTTGGGATCGCCGTTAACACCGTGAAGGATTGGATTTCGATTCTCGAAGCGAGTTTCCAGATTTTTCTCTTGCGCCCCTATTATGCTAACATCGGAAAGCGTTTGATCAAATCGCCCAAGGTCTACTTTGTGGATACTGGTTTGTTGAGCTACCTCGTCGGTCTGCGCGATGTGGAACATGCTTCTGCGGGACCCATGGGTGGAGCAATTTTCGAAAATTTGGTGGTCTCTGATTTGTTCAAGACATACCTGCATCGAGGAGAGGAACCGCCGCTTTATTATTGGCGTACCGTTGCAGGCGCCGAGGTGGATGTGGTGGTCGAGACTCAAGCCGGCTTGATCCCCATTGAAATCAAAAAATCTGAGACGCCGCGCCCGGAAATGGCTAAAGAACTATTGGGCTTCCAGCGAGACCTCAAGAAAAAAGCGCTGTCAGGTTTTGTAATTCATCCCGGCACCGTAACATTGCCGCTTGGTCAGGGTGTAACGGCATTGCCACTTGCCGCGCTGTGATATTGCCCTGATGAACATTCTTCACGCGCACTTTCTACCGCCGCAGACGCAGAAAGAATCAGGCGGTATTTTATTTTGGATGGAAACATCCGAAGTTCCCGCGCCCAAAAGTGGACGCGCCGCGAAAAAAGGAAAATCGCACCTGCATCCATTTTGCGCGGATGCCGACACACTCAAACATTTGCCCAATATCGAAGGCGCGTCCAAAACCGTCACACTGCGCTTGCCTGCTGTCAAAGGGATTCCCATGCCCACTCCGCAGCTCATCCACAATTGGAATCTGGATTCCGAAAATCCGAAACTGTCTTCTTTTCTTGTGAACGGAATTTGGATGCGGCCTGCCGATGCGATTTCCGCCTTATTGATATTATCCGCGCTCCGGCCCGACTCAACCGCCTCTTTCGCACCCGCACCTGATCTCCGTTTCTGGAGCATGGTCGCGGCCCTGGCATTGGAAACCCTCGCCGCGCATAAACTCGTTCTCGTTATCGCTAGCGAAGACAAGAACTATTTCGCGCGTTGGCTCCCTGTTTTGGATGCTCCCAAAGACGCGGCGCGCTTGAAGCAACTCGAAGATGCAATGCCTGCCATTTGCCGCGCCGCTCTCGATGATATTTCACCGCAGAAACTGCTAGCCAGTTTTCTCAACACCGTTTGTGATTCGCTGGCGCGTGAATGGGGAAAATCTGCCATGCCGAAGTTATATGATGATTCATCCGCTGCAAGTTGGATCGAAGCGCTGTTCAATGAACGCGCCAATATCAAATTATCGTCCGCGCAGGCGCAGAACCTGGCGGCAAGTCACAAAGCATGGATGCGTAACCTGCACGTTGCAGGCGATGCCGCGTTCCGAATCGCGTTTCGGTTGGAAGCGCCTGCCTTGCAACAACAACCTTGGCAATTGCATTATTTGATTCAAGCGAAGGAAGATCCAAGTTTGTTAATCCCCGCCAATGAAGTGTGGAAGAAAACCAAAGGCGCGTTGATTCATCTCGGTCATCGCTTTGAACAGCCGCAGGAAAAACTGTTGACAGGCTTGGGCTACGCCGCGCGATTATTTCCACCCGTAACGGAGAGTCTGAAAAGCAAACGTCCAACTGAATTGACAATAAATACCAACGGCGCGTACATCTTCCTGCGCGAGACCGCGCCGCTTCTCGAGGGCGCGGGGTTTGGGATTCTCGTCCCGCCATGGTGGCATAAGAAGGGCACGCGGCTGGGCGTCAAAGTGAAGATGAAATCGCAGGGCAAGGATATCGTCAAAGGACACATGGCGTTCAAGAACCTAGTCAACTATCAGTGGAAGTTATCGCTGGGTGAGACTGAATTGAGCGAGGCTGAGTTCAAGGCGCTGGCAAAATTGAAGTCGCCGCTGGTGCAGATCCGCGGACAGTGGGTTGCACTGGATGCGGAGCAGATCGAAGCCGCCATCAAGTTCTGGGAAGAACATCAGCTCGAAGGCGAGATGTCCCTGCTCGAGGCGATGAAACTCGGCTTGGGCGGGGAAGCTTCCGTTGGCGGATTGCCAATAGATGGAATCGAATCGGATAGTTGGTTATCCGATTGGCTGAAAAAACTTGACCAAACTGAAAAACTTGAACAATTGCCGCAGCCCAAAGGCTTGGACGGTCAACTGCGCCCGTACCAACTTTACGGTTATTCGTGGCTGACCTTCCTCCGCAAGTGGGGCATGGGCGGGTGTCTTGCCGATGATATGGGACTCGGCAAAACGATTCAAACCATTGCGCTTCTGCTGAACGAGAAAGAGAAGATTGGGCAGACACGCGAGTTTGCCCCAACGTTGCTAATCGCACCCACATCGGTGGTGACCAACTGGGAGAGGGAAATTAGCAGATTCGCTCCAGGGTTGAAAACTTATATTCATCGGGGAGCGACCCGCTTGAAGGGCGGAGAGATGCGAGAGGCGGTCAAGGATCAGGATGTGGTGCTGGCCAGTTATCCCGTCGCTCGGCTCGACGCGGAATTCTTCCAGTCCATTCAATGGCTGGCAGTGATTTTGGACGAGGCGCAGAACATCAAAAACCCCGAAGCGAAACAGACGCAAGCCATTCGCAAGTTCGAAGCGGAATTCCGAATCGCATTGACGGGAACGCCTATGGAGAATCGACTCTCCGAGTTGTGGTCTATCATGCACTTCTTGAATCCTGGATACTTGGGCGCTCGCAAATCGTTCCGCGAAAATTTTGCCTTGCCCATCGAGCGCTATCACGATGAAGAAGCGATCAAGCAATTGAAGCAGTTGACTGCGCCGTTCATTCTGCGGCGCGTCAAGACCGACCCGCGCGTGATCTCAGATTTGCCTGAAAAAGTGGAGAACAAAGTCTACTGCACACTGACCGAGGAGCAAGCCACGCTGTACGAAGCGGTGGTGCAAGACGTGATGAAGCAGATCGAGGAGGAAGAAGGGATAAAGCGGCGCGGGCTGGTGTTGAGCATGATGATGCAGTTGAAGCAAATTTGCAATCATCCCGTGCAATATCTTCATCAATCAAGAAAAGACAGCATGGATGTTTCGCTCGATAATCGCAGCGGAAAGTTGGAACGTCTCGGCGAATTGCTGGAAGAGGTGCTGGCGGAGGATGACCGCGCCTTGATCTTCACGCAGTTCGCGGAGATGGGTGAAATACTGGCAGAGTATTTGCCGAAGGCGTTCGGCGCGGCAACCCAGTTTTTGCACGGCGGCACACCCGCCAAGATGCGCGACCAAATGGTGAAACGTTTCCAGGAGGATGAACACGCGCCGCCGGTATTTATTTTGTCCTTGAAGGCGGGCGGCACGGGCTTGAACCTGACGCGTGCCAACCACGTCTTTCACTTCGACCGCTGGTGGAATCCTGCTGTGGAAAATCAAGCCACCGACCGTGCCTTCCGCATCGGTCAAAAACGCAATGTGCAGGTGCATAAGTTTGTCACCATGGGAACGCTGGAAGAGATGATTGACGACATGATCGAATCGAAAAAAGGTTTGGCGCAAGCCATCGTTGGCAGCGGCGAGAATTGGCTGACAGAAATGAGCACAGATGAACTGCGACGTATATACCAGGCACGGTCACAAATTGCGGTTTTCTACCGCTTGATTCGCGGGGCTGAAGCCACCTGCTCAGTACGTGAAAGTTGTTGCCATGGCGCCACGGCGACGCCTTCGGACTGGCGCAACGAGTGGCGCCTTGGCGCCACTTTCATGCGCTGAGGCGGGGATTTATCCCTTGCCGAATCCCGTTGAACAAAAGCGCAATTTATGCCCGTGTTCAGTATAGTTACGCTGAGGGGGCAATGATGCCATACGATTATTACTTCAAACCAACCAAAGCCATCGAAACCGAGGATGGGATCAAAGCTCAAAGCAAGCGCGGGGCGTTTGCCAAAAGTTGGTGGGCGCAACGATGGATCGCTGCATTGGAGCGTCTGGTTGATGCTGGCCGTCTCTCACGCGGGCGTCGCTATGCGCGCAAGGGACAAGTCCTTTCGATTGACGAGACCAAAGACGGGATTGTGGCGCGCGTGCAAGGTTCCATGCGGACGCCGTATAAAATCAGTATCAAGATCAATCACCTGACCGATGCAGAATGGGACAAGGTTTTTGACGCCTTGTCCGAACAAGCCATCTTCACGGCGCAATTGCTGGCGGGTGAAATGCCGCAGGACATCGAGCGGGCATTCGAACGGGCGAAGGTAAGCTTGTTTCCCGCCACGCACAAGGACTTGCCAACCGATTGTTCCTGTCCCGATTATTCTAACCCATGCAAGCATATCGCCGCGACGCACTACATTCTCGGCGAACGGTTCGACGAAGATCCGTTCCTGATCTTCCGCCTACGCGGGCGCACGCAGGAACAGGTGATGCAGGAACTCCGCAAACGCCGCGCGGGAAGTGATGAGATTACCGAAGAAGAGGCGGAAGGAGTTGAAGTGGTTATTCCGCTCGAAGAACAAATCGAAAACTTCTGGGACCTACGCGCGCCGCTGGAAGGATTCGCTGTGTCCATTCGTCCGCCCGCCATTGAAATGCCGTTGCTAAAAAGATTGGGTGAGCCGAATTTTGTTTCTAAGCCCGGGTTGCAGAGCATGTTATCCGCCGCGTATCAAGCTGTCAGCCAAAAGGCGATTCAAACCGCGTTCAAGGATACAAGTGGGGAAGCATGAGCGCAAAGAAACGATCCCCTCTCTATCAATGGGAACAGGAAATGATTGATTCTTCTATGATTACAAGCGCAGCAGTCCTGTGGATCAGTGGCATTGGGCGCTCGATCCACTTTATGATCAATTCCAACTATGAAAAGCAAGCCAACTCTCCCGCGATGAAATGGATGAGGCAATTCATAAGACGCACAAGGCTTGCCAGCAAGTGTACAGCCTATTCACGATCAAGCGCGATTTTCTTGTCAGAGTCATTGAGTTCAATGAAGAGTGGTTTTCAAAGTGGGCGGAGGAACATGCAAGCTGATAGATTCGTAAGCCCATAACTCTACCAAATTGAAAATTCACTCCTACTTCACGGTTCCGGTTCGTGAGGTCCCGAATTCAAATCTCGGCGCCCCGACAAAAGTTATTCTCATTTTGGGTGGTCATGACTCATTACTGAGAGATCAAGAACGGGCGATCATACAAAAACATCCGAATATGCCCACGACATGCTCTACCCGATAACATACTTGCGCCCCGCACTCGATATCCCCTACTGTCATCATGAAAAATGGGATGGCACAGGTTACCAGCGCGGATTGAAAGGACAACAGATACCACTGCCAGCACGCATCTTTGCCGCGGCCGATGTGTACGACGCGCTCTCCTCCGACCGGTCCTACCGGAAGACCTGGTCCAAACAGAAGGTGCTTGAGTTTATCAGCGCCAATTCAGGATCGTACTTCGATCCGCGGATTGTAGATGTCTTTCTGAAAGTGATCAACACACAAGAGTGATAAGTAAAACTTGCTATAATCTCCGACACAACGCCTCGATGCCGCACACGAATATTGGAAATGTTGCCACCTTCAAAATAAGATTGATTCTGTTTCGGATGCCGCCCGAGAGAAAAACGGAGGAAGGTTGTCATGGCCAAAGAATATCGCTACCACAAATACCTCCACTGAGGAGAATATTATCTGCCTTTCATTTTGGGAGATCCGCTTTTGTTACTACTTGTTATTGTGGCGCCAGTATACCTTCGCTTTGGAGCATCACTTGTCTTATTACCACTATTCGGTATAGCATTCTTTTTCATAGTTATCGCGCTGGTAGATTTCTTGGTATGGTATCTGTATTATCGGCACATGCGAGGTGAAAGATGAACAAGAAGCATATTGGTAGTAGTTTTGATGACTTTCTTGCCGAAGAAGGTTTGCTTGAAAAAACAGAAGCAGTGGCTGTCAAGCGCGTGATTGCTCTTCAGGTTGAGCAACTTATGAAAAAAAGGAAGCTGACCAAGACTGCAATGTGGCACCGCATGCGCACGAGTCGTGCCGCGCTCGAAAGGCTTTTGGATCCGGAGAATCAGTCCGTTACGCTTCAAACGCTTGACCGCGCTGCCAAGGCTTTGGGAAAACGTCTGCATATTACGCTAACTTGATGGTATAGTGTCTCACTCGGTTCAGCTATTGTTGTTCGCATGCAGGAAAGCTTTGGGAGATTCTGTCAAATCCTTGCCAAGGGGCTTTTCTTTTAACATTCGACTGAAAACCTGTTCAGTCTTAATCGAATCGTGTATAATCCTGCCCGTTCGTTCGGTTGAGGGACTCCTTGTCCCACCATTGACATTATGAGGAGTGTGAAGCGCTTATTTGATCGCAAGGTCATTTTGTCCGTTTCGATGTGAACACGACCCTCAGCCGAGTCCGTTTATGGCCGAGGGTTTTTTCTTGGCCCGATCTCTTGTGAAAGGAGGTGATCGCGCATGGCTGTGGTAGTCTTACGGGGCGGCGAGTCGCAGGATTCGCTGCTCAAGCGTTTCCGCAAGAAGGTCGTCAAGAGCGGAGTCCTAAGCACCGTCCGACGCAAGCGCTGGTACGTTTCAAAGAGCGAACAGCGCCGGATGGAGAAGAAGAAGGCCATTCGCCGCATCAAGCGGCGCTCCTTTACAAGGGAGATCGAATGAGAAAGATGATCGGAGGCGTGTATGGCGAAAGAGGAAGATAAAATTCGAGCAGAAGGAGTCGTGGTCGAGGCGCTGCCGGGGACACAGTTCCGCGTCCGGCTGGAGAACGGCCATGAAGTGTTGGCGTATCTTTCGGGCAAGATGCGAAAGTACTATATCCGCATTTTGCTGGGAGATCATGTCGCCGTGGAAATGTCGCCTTATGATCTGAGCCGCGGCCGTATTACGTTTCGTCAGCGTAAGAATGCCCCCGCTCCAGTCGAGGAATAGCCATCCCGCTTTTGGAATTATTGAAAAGTCCTTCATTCATAATGAAGGACTTTTGCTTGTAACCTTCTGGCGCTCGGAATGGAATTTTTTCGGGTTCCCTGTTGTCTAATGGCTGTATGGATACAGCCCGGAGGACACCGACATGGAGCATTACACGTATTTGATCACCGGAAGCGGCATGACCGCCGACGCGGCCGTGCGCGGCATCCGTGAAATTGATCCCAACGGTTCGATTGGGATGATCGGCTACGAGACCGACATGCCTTACGCCCGCCCGCCGTTGAGCAAAGGGATGTGGAAAGGCCGTCCGTTTGCGAAAGTGTGGCGCGGCACCGATCAGCTCAACGTGGATTTTCATCTTGGTCGCGAAGCCACAGAGCTTCATCCCGAATCCAAACGCGTCCGCGACGATCAGGGCGGCGAATATTCCTACGACAGACTTTTGCTTGCCACCGGCGGCCTGCCCATCCGCCTGCCGTTTGGACAGGAACACATCATCTACTTCCGCACACTTCAAGATTATGAACATCTGCGGGCGCTTGCCGAACACGGCGAAAAGTTCCTCGTCATCGGCGCGGGTTTTATCGGAACCGAAATTGCCGCGGCGCTTTCGATGCAGGGCAAACAAGTCAGCATGGTCTTTCTGGAAAATTCCATTGGCGAGAATGTCTATCCGCCCGATCTTTCGCAGTTCATCAATAATTTCTATCGCAAGAAAGGTGTGGACCTTGTGCCGGGAGACGCAGTCAGCGCTGTGGAGGAAACAGGAAGCCGCCTCACGGTCCGGACCCGAGGCGGGCGCGCCTTCGAAGTGGATGGAATCGTGGCTGGATTGGGACTCCGCCCGAACGTCGCGCTGGCAAAGTCTGCCGGTTTGAAAATTGATAACGGCATCGTCGTGGACGATCATCTGCGGACGTCGGCATCCGATATTTTCGCGGCAGGCGATGTGGCGATGTTCCCGCATCATGCGCTGGGCAAATCCATCCGTGTGGAACACGAAGATAACGCGTTGATGATGGGCAAGCAGGCCGGGCGCAACATGGCCGGCGCGGACGAGGCGTACACCCACACGCCGATTTTTTATTCAGACATGTTCGAGCTGGGCTATGAAGCCGTGGGCGAGTTGAGCAGCAAAATGGAGACGGTGGCTGATTGGCACGCTTCGCGGCAATTCCAGAAAGGCGTGATCTATTATCTCGATGACGGCCGCGTGCGCGGCGTTTTATTATGGAATGTTTGGGAGAAAACAAAAGACGCCGCGGCTCTGATGAATGAGCCGGGGCCGTTCAACGCGGAGAATCTGAAAGGAAGAATTAGCGGTTGATAAAAGAAAAGACTTCGGAAGTCTCTCAGACTTCCGAAGTCTCATTACCTTATTTTTTCTTCTCTTCTTCTCCCAGCGAAGCGATGGCTCTCAACAATCCAAAGATCATCACGCCGAGTTTGATCCCATCCCCGGCGGTGATGGCGGTTTCGCGTTCTTCTTTTTCCGCGCGGCGGTTGAGCAATGATGCCGCGACCAGGCCGGTCACCGCGCCGATCAAAGCGCCGATGAGCAATGTCCTGCCTTTGTTTTCCATGATTGCAGATTATCCTTTCCTGACCTGTGCCAGATAATTTCTGATCAACGTTGAAAGTTCTTGAAGAACAAGCGCGGGCTTGTGAGCGAATTCCGCGAATCGTTTTACAATGCCTTCGACGCGATAAACAAATCGCTGCGCCTGATATGTGTAAGGCGGAATGATTGGGGTGATGTAAGAGACCAGGTAAATAAGCCCAAGCAAAACCAGCAACAAAATCAATCCGGCCGCGATAACAGGCAGGACCAGCCAGATCTCGGAGATGGCTGCCCAGCGGCTCACATCGCCGTTATCGCGGAATGTTGCCACACTGGTGATGACGATGACCGCAATGAAGACCAATGCCGCTGTCAACATGGGCAGGAGGATTTGTGTCCACAGTTGTTTGCGGTGCAGTTGGTAGGAGGGATGGTCTTCAGGGCGGGGGGGCAGGGGCGATTTCATTGATTGTATTTTAGCATAAATGGGCAGGGACGCAGCAACGCTGCGTCCCTGCATGTTTTTGTTTGGGCCCAACCGAAATTTATTATCTGCGATTGCGCAGGAAGGTTGGAATATCCAAATCGTCGCTGTTGATCGAAGGCCGCGCCGCGGCCGATTTGGTTTCCGTATTGGATTTCAAATCGGCGTTGACGCTGACCGACTCGGTCGGGCGGATCCCCAAAGGGGACGATGTGAACGGCATCGGCGAAGAAGAAGCTATCGAATGGGAAGCCGGCCTCTCGGTCCGCGTGGTGAGGCGTTCGAGGGCGCGCCGCGGCACACCGCTTCGTTCGAAGCCGGTCGCGATGACCGTCACGCGGATTTCGTCGCCCATGTCCGGATCAATGACCGCGCCGAAGATCATGTTGACATCTGGATGCGCCGTCTCGCGGATGATGGCCGCGGCCTGATTGACTTCGAACAGCGTCAGGTTCGGGCCGCCAGTGACGTTGAACAACACGCCGCGCGCGCCGTCAATTGTGATGTCAAGCAGCTGACTCGAGATGGCCTGCTCCGCCGCGTTCTTTGCGCGGTCATCGCCGGAGCCGCGCCCGACGGCCATCAACGCCGCGCCGCCTTCGGACATGATCGCTTTGACATCCGCAAAGTCGAGGTTGATGAGACCCGGCACCGTGATGAGTTCGGAAATGCCTTGAATGCCCTGGCGCAAAACATCGTCCGCCATGCGGAAGGCATCCTGCAGGCTCGACTTTTTATCGGCGATTTGAAGTAGGCGATCATTCGGAATGGAGATGAGTGTGTGCGCGTGTTCCTTCATCTTCGAGATGCCGGATTCGGCAGCTTGCGCGCGCCGCCCGCCTTCGAATGTGAACGGGCGGGTCACAACGCCGATGGTCAGCGCACCGCATTCTTTCGCAACCTGTGAAACGATGGGAGCCGCACCGGTTCCGGTGCCGCCGCCCATGCCCGCGGTGACGAAGACCATGTCCGCGCCTTTGAGCACGTTATAAAGTTCGTCGGACGATTCTTCCGCGGCTTTGCGTCCGATTTCGGGATCGCCGCCCGCTCCGAGCCCGCGCGTGAGCTTGTCGCCGAGACGAACGCGGATGGGCGCACGCGAGAGGGTGAGGGCTTGCGCGTCGGAGTTGGCGGCAATAAATTCGACGCCGTCAATTCCCTCTTCGATCATGCGGTTGACGGCATTCTGTCCGCCGCCGCCCACGCCGATCACTTTGATGCGGGCGAAGGTTTCGACGGATTGATACTTTTTGGTCGGGTCCATTTGTTCCTCCATGAGTCAATACAATTGCGGCCTGTGTTATTTCCTGGAGAACATGGGCGTGATTTTAACACCATGTTCTTTATTTGAGGAGGTTTGCAAGCCACGAGTTATCCACAGGTTGATTCGTATAACCTCTTCATTTGATTCCAAGATACTGAAAACATATCGCGCTGAGCGGAGTGGCGCCAAGGGCGCCGCGCAGTCGAAGCGTTTGCAAAAGATGCCCCTCGACTGCACTTCGTTCCGCTCGGGACGATCATCTGCTACGGCAATAACCTCTTGATCCAGTCTTTGATACCATCCAAATTCATGTTCTTCTCTCCTTTCGAACGGTGCACCTTTCGTGACCTGCTGGGCGACAAGTCATGTTCCTGCATGGCAAGCGCCCACTGCAAAAGTCCAACGCTGGTTGCGTACGCGGGCGAATTCAAACGATCCACCAGGCCAACAAGATTCTCCGGCTGTGCGGTGCGGACCGGCATTCCCAGAACTTCATTTGCAACGCGCTTGATTCCCGGCAAGGCGCTTGTGCCGCCGGTCAACACCATGCCCGCGGGAAGCAGGCCGTCGTAGCCGGAACGTTTGATTTCCTGCATGATCAACGAGAACATTTCCGCGGTGCGCTCTTCGATGATGTGCGCCAAATCCTGACGGTTGATTCGCACCGGATAATCTTCTCCGAACGGGCGGATGCTGAAATATTCCTCCGCGCCGATTTCCGCGCGTACCGCATGTCCCTGCTGCTTCTTCACTTCTTCGGCCTGCGTGACGGGCAATCGCAATCCATGTGCGATATCCTGCGTGATGTGATTGCCGCCGACGGCCAGCACCATCGTGTGCCAGACATTGCCGTCCACATAAATTGCCAGATCCGTTGTCCCGCCGCCGATGTCGCAAACAGCCACGCCCATTTGCCGTTCCTGTTCCGTCAAAACGACTTCGGCAGAGGCGAGCGGATTCAACACAAAATTTTGAATCTCGACACCTGCTGCGCTGACGCATTGACGCAGGTTATCCGCTGTCGCGGCTGCGGCAGTGATGATGTGCGCTTCGACTTCGAGGCGATAGCCATGCATTCCAACCGGCTGGCGGATGCCTTCCTGCCCATCCACGGTGAAGCCGCGCTGGATGACGTGAATGATCTCACGATCATGCGGAATGGCAACGGCGCGCGCCTGATCCAACGCGCGCATCACGTCGGACCCATCAATCACGCCGCCGGGAATGGCGACCGCGCCGCGGCTGTTCACCGACGAAACATGCGCGCCCGCGAGACTCACCAATGCAGATGTGATTTCGAGTCCGGATGTCTGTTCGGCGCGTTCGACCGAATGGGTGATCGCCTGCGTCGCCGCAGCCAGATCCACGATCACGCCTTTGCGGATCCCCTCCGAAGACTCGATGCCCACGCCGATGATGCGGACCGTTTTCTCGCTTTCCACGCGTCCGACCAGCGTGCAGACTTTTGTCGTGCCGACGTCAATGCCTACAACGATCTCATCCATATCATTGGCTCATCCTGTAATATGGCGCGTTCACATATTGAACGCTGATGAACGCCGGCCGGATTCCTTTTTGAAGCAGCGAATTGACCAGCGATTGATAGACTTGCCATTTCAACAGCATGGCGTCGGAATTGTTTCCGAACACAACCTTCCAGCCTCGGCTGTCGGTCCATCCCAAACCATATTGCGGATCGAATGTCAGGGTTGAACCTGCGGGAACATCCGGCGCCAGCGTTTTGACAGCCTTGACCATGTCCGCCGACATGTACGGGACGGGAGATAACGGATCATCCTTCGACGGCAGGCCGGGCGCGGGCGCTCCGAGCGCCGCCACGCTGATGAGGTGATCCGCACTGCCGCGCGGCCGGAAGGCGACTCCGTTATCGTCAATCCATGTATAGCCGCCGTTGATCTGCCACAAGATGACCGGCTGCCGTTCGTTCACATTAACGGTGACGAGATTCGGCAGGCCCAAAGTCACTTTAGCGGAAGCCAGCTCCGGGTAATTGAGCCGGAGGCGGGTCGCCAAATCCGCTGGCATCAATGTAAAGATCGGCTGTCCCGCGGAATTCAGCACGGCATTGATCTCGTCCGGGTTGAGCCGTTGATTGCCCTGCACCTGCGCCGACACAACGCGGAATATGGGCAGGTTCCATGCGAGATAAATTGCCGCGGCCATCGCCAGCGCGAGAAAGAATGAAAGCAAACGCCAGCCGACTTCGAAGCGCGGCATGGGGATGGCTGGCATCTGAACATGAACACCCGGCATGGATAATGAAGCCTGCATTCGGCGGCGCGTGCTGGCTGTTCGTCTTGATGCAGTGTAGGTCGCGCTCATACGCGTTGTAATGGGCGGCAGCGGACGCGTAGCCAGATCATACGATCTTGTCTCGCGCTTTTGTGCCTGCTGCCGCCGTCTCATGCGGACGGCCTCTGCGCGCGTCGGTTCGCGTTTCTCGCTCATGCTGGACCTCGTCCACTCCGGTAGGTGTGTGATGTGCGGTCTCGATCTGCTTTGCGCTGCATGGCAAGCTCGATCAAACGATCCACCAATTCCGCATAGGTCATTCCGCTGGCTTCCCACAATTTTGGGTACATGCTGATCCTGGTGAAGCCGGGGATGGTGTTGAGTTCGTTGAGATACACCTCCCCCGAATCCTTATCGAGGAAGAAGTCCACGCGCGCCATGCCCGCGCAGTCAATGGCCTTGTAGGCGCGCACAGCCAGATCCTGAATGCGGGCGGTTGTTTCCTGCGGCAGGGGAGCGGGGATGACCAAACCGGATGTGCCATCCACATATTTTGATTCATACGAATAGAATTCGCGGCTGGGCAGCACTTCGCCGGGGACGGATGCGCGCGGCTCATCATTGCCCAGCACGCTGACTTCGATCTCGCGCGCGTTGGCCACACCGCGTTCGATCAACACGCGGCGGTCGAAAAGTGCGGCTTCCATCAGGCCTTCCTGCAGATCGGAACGCGTGTGGCATTTGGTCACGCCGACGGAGGAACCGAGATTGGCGGGCTTTGTAAAGATTGGATAAGCGCAAACTTTTTCTGCTTTCTCGATGACGGCATTCAAATCCTGTTCGATCTCGGAACGCAGCGCGATGATTGATTCCACGGTCGGAACGCCAATCGAGCGCATCACTTCCTTGAACACGCCTTTGTCCATGCCGACGGAGGAACCCGTCACGCCCGCGCCGACGTACGCCGCATCTGCCATTTCGAATAAACCTTGAATCGTTCCATCTTCGCCAAACGTTCCGTGCAAGACCGGAAAGTAAACATCTATGTCTGCGAGCTTTTCCAATTGTTTGTTTCGCAAAACATAAACACCGGCTTCGGATGGATCGGGCGAAATAATAACCGGTTCCAAACCTTCGACTTTCAAACTTTCAAACCTGCCAACTACATCTTCACCCGTCAGCCATTTGCCTTCATTCGTAATGCCAATTTGCGTCACGTTGTATTTGGACGGATCGAGCACCGACAGCACGGAACGCGCGGACATCAGCGAGACCTCGTGTTCGCCCGAGCGCCCGCCGAATATCACTGCCACGTGGAGTTTCTTCTTTATCGTCATAACGTTTCAACGTTTAAACGTTTGAACGTTCAAACGTTCCAATCTCCAATTAATTCGATTTCCAATTCCAATGTAATATCGAACTTTTCTTTCACTGTCTTCTGCGCGAGCTCGATCAACGCGCGGATATCGCTGGCTCTGGTCCTGCCGTGATTGACGAAAAAATTTCCATGCGCCGGGCTGATCTCAGCGTTGCCAATGCGAGTCCCTTTCAAACCTGCGGCCTCGATCAACCGTCCTGCAAATTCATCCTTTGGATTCTTGAACATCGAGCCCATTGAAGCGCCGGGCGGTTGTGTGGTCTTTCGGCGTTCGCTGAATTGACCGATTTTAACAGACACTTCCTCTTTTGTCGCGTTCTTCAGGGCAAGTTCAGCCGAAAGTACGATTGCCTTCATCTCATTTCGTTTCAACACGCTGGTACGATACCCATATTCCATTTTTTCGACGGGCCATTTTTCGCGGCCAGACTCTGTCAACAACTCAGCCCAAATCAAATTGCCGGACATATCGCCGCCGAACGCGCCCGCGTTTCCATACACTGCGCCGCCAATCGTTCCGGGGACCGTTGCGGCCCATTCGAGTCCGCTTAAACCCTTCGACGCGCAGCGATTGGCGAGATTGCTGAACACGACTCCCGATTCAACCCAGACTTTGGGCCGGTCCCCGTTTTCAAAGCGGATGGCCTTCGCCCGGTTCAATACCGTTAAGCCGCGCACGCCCTTGTCGCTGACCAAAACATTCGAGCCGCCGCCGAGGATGAAATAAGGCAAATGTTGCTGCCAAACCAGCGTCATGATCTCCGCCAGTTCGTCGGACGAATTCGCGGGGATCAAATAATCTGCCGGCCCGCCGATGCGCGCGGACGTATATGGCGCAAGAGAAACATTCTCTTTCACTTTGCCACCGAATTTGGCGAGTAAAACGTCAATGGGCAGGGCGGGTGAGGTCATTGTCATTATTCTGGCGGGCGGCCTATGGTGCGGACACACAGGTGCGGACACACAGGGGCGGACACGCAGGTGTGGACACGCAGGGGCGGACACGCAGGTCCGCCCCTACAATTCCTCGTTCAAATGCTCGATCAATTTTGCGATTGCCTTTTGCTTCCTGCGTCTTGCAGTCGCATCGGGCGATTCCAAAATTGTCTGGGCCGCTTCGTTCTGGCGATCGTTTTCAGCCTGGACCAAAACCATTTTTAACGGCGGTAAGGCCAGGGTCTCGTATGGATACGTTTTCTTTTCTTCGTCAGACATGGCTCACCTTCTTTTACAATCCAGCTAAAACATTCGCGCTGACCTGGTCGGCGTCACCTGCGGATAGCACGATCAAAATGTCATTGTGGCGGAGATGCCTGAGCAGATAAGCCGTCGCATCTTCAAGCGAAGCAATAAAGCGCGCCGATGAATGCGGCATGGCGCTCACGATCTCCGCCGGTGAAAAATCCTGCTTTGGTTCGCGCGCCGCGTAGACTTCGGTCACGATGACTTCGTCCGCATCTTTGAAGGCGCGCGTGAATTCGAAGAAAAGTGTTTTCACGCGTGAATAGGTGTGCGGCTGCCACACCGCCCAGATGCGATGCTGCGGATAGCGGGCGCGCGCCGCGGCCAGCGTGGCTTTGATCTCGGTGGGGTGGTGGGCATAGTCGTCAATGACGATGACGCCTTTTGCCTCGCCTTTGACCTCGAAGCGGCGGCCTGTGCCGGTGAATTTGCCAAGTGCTGCTGCGGCATCTTTGAGCGGCAAGCCGAGTGTGGTAATCACCGCTAATACTGCAAGCGCGTTGCGGACGTTATGCTCACCCGGTACTTGCAGGCTTACGTGAACTGATTCGATATCACCCACGTTCGTGGCCGCGTCGAAGTCAAAACTACCGCGCTCGTTCGGCTTGACCATTTTGGCCTGCAGCCAATGCGGGGCGTTGATGGTCATTTCACTTTGCAAGCTGTAAGCGATGATATGACGCCCGATGCGGCGGGCGCGATTCATCAGCGCGGCTGCGCCCGAGTCCTCGACGGATGCGATCAACGTTCCATCGTTTGGCAAAAGTGAAACAAAAGATTCAAAGGCTGTGAACATATCTTCGTACGTCGGATAGCAATCCGGATGATCGTGTTCGAGATTCGTCACCACTTCGATGCGAGGTTTGAGGCCGAGGAACATCCGATCATATTCGTCGGCTTCGATGACGAACAGGCTGCCTTTTCCGGCACGTGCGTTGACGCCGTAATTTTTCATCACGCCGCCAACGATGAAGGATGGATTGCGTTTCAGTTCGGATAATACGAAGGCGGTCATGGCGGTAGTCGTGGTTTTGCCGTGTGTCCCGGCAACTGCAATGCCAACTCGGTTTTCCATCAGCTTGCCGAGGAAATCCGCGCGCTTGTAGACGGGCAGCCCCGCATGTTGGGCGGCAATGACTTCGGGGTTGTCATCCGGCACGGCGGAGGAACGCACCACCCAATCCGCGCCCTGAAGGTTGCGCGGGTGGTGGCCGATGTAAATCGTCACGCCGGCCTTTTCGAGGTCCGCGGCGAACGAGGTCATGGCGCGGTCCGAGCCTGTGACCGCGTAGCCGCTTTCCTTGAGGAGCCGGGCGATGGCGGAAAGTCCGCTGCCGCCGATGCCGATGAAATGAACGTGTGTCATAATTCGATATTCATGTTTTGTGAGGACACAGCGAGCAGATCATCGCCTGGTTGATGGATGGTCCTGCTGTGCCCGTACTGCTAGATGTAAACGACAATCACAAAAATAAAGGAAAGAATGACCGCAAAGTAAATGCCGGGGATGCCAAGCAGGTGCGGCGGCATATAAGCCATCATGGCTTGCGCCACGCCCGCCATGGGTCCGCTTGGAGCGCTGATTACATTGGCATAAGGATAATTGGCCTGGTTCATATAAAAGAGAAGCGATCCTGCAATGAGATAGCCGTTGACTGCGCCCAGGATGAAACCAAAGAGCGCGTCCTGCAAACGTTCGCGCGTGGCTTTTGCCTGGAGATGCGGCACAAGGGCTACTGTCTGATATCCAAAATAAACCAGCGCAGCGAGGATCAACGAACGTATCCAGAACCATTCCGTGCTGGTGTCGGGGAAATCCTTGATGACGGGAGCATACTGCTTGAGGAGCGTGCTGAGGGCCAGTGCCAGAATCACACTGAACGCTACGAGCAATTCCTTTGCCCAGCCGCGCAGCAGGCCGATCACCGCGAACACGACGACGTATGACCAGAAGATATAAACGATGCTCATCATGGCCGCTGCCCTCCAAGTTCGACCAGTTGCCCGGCAATGGCGCGCGCGGCGTGAACGCGCGCGAGGGATTTCATGGCGGTCCGCATGGCCTGGCGCTTCGACGGGTTTTCGAACAAATCCTTCACAACCGGCAGGAGTTCGTTTTCCAGGAGCTCGTCTTTTATGATGACCGCCGCGCCGCGCTGAGCCAGAAAATCCGCGTTGACTTTTTGATAACGCCATGCGTAAGGATACGGGATGAGAATCGCAGGCAGGCCGAAGAATGGAAATTCGCCGAGCGTGGACGCGCCGGCGCGCGCCAGCACTAAATCAGCGGATGCCAGCGCGGCGCCCATTTCTTCGTGCAGGTATGGAAAGGCGTGATAACGCGTCCGGTGCGCGGACGTCAGGCCGGCTCGCGCAGTTTGGACGGCTTCCCAATCCAACTGGCCGCTGATATGAACGACTTGCGCCATATCCAGAAGTGTCGGCAGGTTTGGCACGATAACCTGGTTGATCGAGCGCGCGCCCTTGCTTCCGCCGACCACGAGCAGCACCGGGAGATCGTCATCGAGTTCAAGCGCCCGGAGGGCTTTTTGTTTTGTCCATGACATCAGGTCGGCGCGCAGCGGATAACCGGTCACGACGACTTTCCGCGAAAAGTATTTTTGCGAATCTTCCGCGGTGACCGCGATGCGGTCGGCGAAACGCGCCAGCGATTTCAGGGCCAGCCCCGGCTCGATGTCTGGAACGTAAAGCAGGGTCGGGATGCGCCGCCCGGCGAGTGCCATCGGCCCGGCCACATATCCGCCGGTGAAGAACAGAACGTCGGGTTTGAATTCGCGCAGGATTCTTCGCGAAGCAAGCACGCCTTTGGAAAGCTGGCTCACGTTGCGCGGCAGCGCGCGCAGGCCTACGCCATGCAATCCCGCGGCGGGAATGGTATCGAAGGCAATGCCCTCGCGCTTTACGAGTTCAGCTTCCATGCCGCCTCCACCGCCGATCCACAGCGTTTCGAGGTTTGAAGACTTGCCCTGAACGTAGTCGAAGGGTTGGAAAGTTGGAAGGTTTTCAGCTTTCGAACTTGCATCCTGTAAACCTTCCAACGCTTTAAGCACGGCGAGGGCGGGATACACGCCGCCGCCGGTTCCACCCGCGCAGATCAACAGACGCACCGTACGATCTCCCTTCTTCTTCATCTACCGCTTCACCTCTCTGGCGGGAGATGTTCATGAGGATGCCAATCGCCGAAAGAGTTGCAATGAGATTCGAACCTCCCGCGCTGACGAATGGCAGCGCATTACCTGCAAAAGGAAGCAGGCCAACAATGACTGCCATGTTTATGCCTGCCTCGAGGCCGATCCAGCAGACCAGGCCCGTGGCGAGCAAAGTTCCGAGCATGTCAGGTGCGCGGCGCGCGATCACAAATCCGCGCCAGATCAGCAATGCGTAAAGTCCAACCAGAAATAACGCGCCGACCAGCCCCAGTTCCTCGATGATGACCGCGAAGATGCTGTCGGTGGGCGGGACGGGCAAGCCGGTCAGTTTGGATTGAGCGCGCCCGATGCCGACCCCGAACCAGCCTCCGTTGACGATGGCTTCGAACGAGCGCTGGATGTGATACGAGGCCTGCGTCGGGTCTTTTAAACCAGCGATGAATTCCGCGACGCGTTCGTGACCCGTTGGACTGACGGTCACCACGAGCCATCCGGCGAGGACTGCCGCGGCCAGCATGAAAATAATTTGCTTCAAGTCCGCACCGGCCAGGAAAAAGAGCAGGCCGCCCATCATCAGCACGGTGGCCGCCGCGCTGATATCGGGCTGTTGATAGATCAAACCGCCGACCACACCGAGGATCACACCCAGCGGAATCAATCCCAGCGTAACATCATGCAGAACCTGCCGCTTCGCATACAGCCAAATGGACAAATATAAAATCGAAACCAGTTTTGCCATTTCAGAAGGCTGATACGAACCCTGATACAGCCCGCGCCGTGAACCGAGGCGGACTTCGCTTACCAGCAATACCGCCACGAGGAGAATGATCGTCAGGCCCATGGCCGGGACAACCCACATGCGCAGGCGATGATAGTCAAGATGCGAGAGCAGGAAACATGCGGCGATGCCGATCCCGAGCCACATGAGCTGATGTTCGAACATGTAAAGCGCCGAGCCGTATTGCGTCAGTGAATAATCCCATGAAGCGGAGAACATCATGATCAACCCGAAGACCGTCAGTGCAATGACTGTGACCAGCAGCGGCATATCCACGGTCCGCCGCGGGTTGCCGGCCGCGGGACGCGTCTCTGCAAAAGGACGTTCGTTTACGAAAGTTCCTGCACCCATAATCTAAATTTCTCTCCTCGTTCTTCAAAATCCTTGAACTCATCGAAACTCGTTCCGCCGGGGGATAACAGGACGACATCGCCGGACTCTGCGGCTTCCGCGGCTTTGATGACGGCCTCATGCAGATGTTCGACACGATCCAGCGTATGCGGCCTCTTCGCGGATCCGTTAGCGGCCACCGCTTCCTGAATTTTTTCCGCCGCCTCGCCGAACAGCACAACATGATCCACGCGCTGATGAATTAATTGCGCCAGTTCTTCCCACGGCAAATTTTTGTCGCGCCCGCCAAGCAAAAGGACGATCGGTTCATCAAAAGAATGGATCGCGGCGGCGGTGCGTTCCGGCGCGGTGGCAATCGAGTCGTTGTACCAGCGCACGCCGCGCAGTTCGCGGACGAATTCCAGCCGGTGAGGCACGCCGCGGAATTCCTCCGCCGCGGTGAGCATCGCATCCAGCGGAAAACCCGCCGCGTGGCCGATGGCGAACGCCGCCAGCACGTTCAACACATTATGGTCGCCTCGCAGCTGGATCTGATCGCGGCGCAAAAGCGGAATGTCCACGCGATGATCGTAGAGATATAAAATGCCATCGTCGTAATACGTGCCTTCGGCGTTTTCATCCATTTTGCTGAAGCCAAACGAATGTAACTTGCCCTTGACTTTGCCGCGCAAATTCCACGCGCCGGCGTCGTCGCGCCCAAGAACTGCCGTGTCTTTTTCGCGCTGGAATTCGAGAATGCGCGCTTTGGCCGCGGTGTACGCTTCCATTGTGCCGTGACGGTCCAAATGATTCGGTGTGATGTTCAAAACGGATGCGATGTCGGGCGAGACCGTCATCTGTTCCAATTGGAAGGAGGAAATTTCAAGAATTGCCAGATCATCCGGATTCATTTCATCCACGTGATTGATCAGCGGATCGCCGATGTTGCCGCCAGTAAAGGATGAAGGATGAAAGACACTTGCACCTGGCGCAAGTGCGGGTGTGAAAGTTGAATCTTCATCTTTCATCTTTCTGCTTTCACCTTTTTCATAAGCAATCTTCGCCATCTCACCAACCAACGTGGTCGTTGTCGTTTTTCCCGCCGATCCGGTAATGCCGATGGTTTTGCACGGCACGGCTTCCATGAAAATCTGCGTGTCGTTGGAAAGCGGGATGCCGCGCTTGAGGGCTTCATCCACGATGGGGAGGGTGACTGGCACGCCGCCTGAAAGACAAAGCACGTCGGCGCGGTCGAGCAGTTCGATGGGATGGCCGCCCAAAGCCCATTGAATCGGTAAGCTGCTCAAAGTCTCGCGTGCAGATGCGAGTTGGGATTCCGGGCGTTGATCACTCAATGTCACCGCCGCTCCGTGTTGAGTCAGCCAGCGCGCCAGAGCCACGCCTTGCCGGGCGGCTCCTAAAATCACAACGCGCTTGTCATTCCAATCTTGTTTCATTATCGTTACTTTCCCCTCACCCCTTCCCCTCTCCCAGCGGGAGAGGGGAAGGGGTGAGGGAGAATTTACACCAGTGCCAATCCAACGCCGACCATCGCGGCCAGCAGGCCAATCAGCCAGAATCGTTGGACGACCTGCGTTTCGCTCCAGCCGAGCAGTTCAAAATGCAAATGCATGGGAGCCATTTTGAAAAACCGTTTGCCTTTCGTCATCCTGAAATAAACAATCTGGATGACGACGCTTATGATTTCACTAAAGGGAATGATTGCGATGATCGGGAGAAGAATCCACTGGCTTGTCATCAATGCGACAACGGCCAGCGTGGAACCGAAGGCCAGCGAGCCGGTGTCGCCCATGATCAATTCGGCGGGATGGACGTTGAACCACAGGAAGCCGAACATCGCGCCGACTAGAATGAAACAGAAGCGGGCCAGATAAACCTGGTGCTGGTTGAGGGCGATCAAGCCGTAACCGGCGAATGCCGTGGCCGCGATCAAACCGGCCAGCCCGTCGAGACCGTCTGTAAAATTGACGGCGTTCGACATGCTGACGATGATAAAAGCCGCGATGGGAATGTACCACCAGCCCAGATCAAAATAACCTTTGATTCCCGGAAGGAACAAGTCTGGAACGCCAAGGACGAATTTCAAAACGAACGCCGCGCCCAAAGCCAGAATGACCTGGAATAGGAATTTCGTGCGGGCGCGCATCCCCTCGCCGCGGCGTTTGCCGCGAATGCCTTCCCAATCGTCCACCGCGCCGAGCACCGCATATCCGACCATTACGATGATTGGGACGAGTATCGAACGTCCCACGCCGCTCTGCGAAGCGCCGATCAAGGTGGCCGCGTTGAGCAATCCCGTCAACAGGATGACTGGCAGGATCACCATGACTCCGCCCATGGTGGGCGTGCCCATTTTGATGCTGTGGTGCGCGGGTTCTTCGACGCGGATGATCTTCCCGATCTTGAAATGTCGAAGAATGCGAAGAAGCGGTCCGCCCCAGATGACCGTCATCATAAAAGCCAAACCGGCCAGGCTTAGGGCCAGGGCGACCTGTTTCATGAAAGAACCTCCAAAGCTGCGGTGATTAGGTCCATACGCAGGCCGTGCGAACCTTTGATGAGCGCGACATCATCCTTTGACAGATTTTTCTGGAGCCATTCCACGATCGGGGCGCTCTCCTCCCATTCGAAAATCTGCGAAGCTCTCATCCCGGAACGGTGCGCGGCCTGGGCGTACATGCGTGCGCGTGGACCAAGAGTAACAAGTATATCCGCGACCTGGCTTGCGCGCAGGCCGACCATTTCATGCCCCTGCCGTTCATACGGACCGAGTTCCAGCATATCACCCAAAACTGCGATCTTGCGTTTGCCTTCCAATTCATCGAGCAGATTGAGCGAAGCCAGCATGGATTCCGGTGACGCGTTGTACGTATCATCGAGGATCAGCGCGCCGGATTCGGAGCGCACCGCGACCAGTCGAAGCTGCGCATGGCCGCGGCGCAGCCCTTCGATGATTTCCTGCCAGTTCAACCCTTCTGCCAGGCCGACTGCCGAGGCGCGCAGAGCCGTCTCGACCGAATGCCGCCCGATCATCGGAATGCGGACGTGCATGGTCTCGTGCTGGTAATGCAGGCGGAATCGAATTCCATCGAGTCCCAATCCCTCGATATCGTCTGCCCATAGGTCGGCTTCGCTCGAAAGACCGTAGAAGAAAACGCGGGCCTTCGTCTTTTCCTCCATTTGGCGCACGAGCGGATCATCGAAGTTCAAAATGGCAATGCCTTCAGGCGCGGGAGGCAGGGCCTGCACCAATTCCGTTTTGCCGCGCGCAATGGCTTCCTGCGAACCGGCGCGTTCGGCGTGGACGGTTCCGATGTTGGTCACCACGCCGATTTGCGGCAGGGCAATCTCACATAAAAATGAAATTTCTCCGGGGACATAGAATCCCATTTCAAGAACGGCTCGTTCATACCCGGACCCGAGGCGGAGGATCGTTAAAGGAAGTCCGATCTCGTTGTTGAGATTGCCGGGGCTGCGTAATGTGCGATAACGTTCGCTCAGGACCTGTGCGATCACTTCCTTGGTGGTGGACTTGCCGACGCTTCCGGTAATGCCGACCACGCGCAGGTTCAATTTGCGCCGCCAGAAGCGCGCAACCTGCTGGAGCGCGGCGAGGGAATTGTCCACGCGCAGGCAGAGGGGAGGAGTCAGATCGGGTTTGGATTCGGCTGATAGACCGCCGCGCAGATCGAGGGTCCGGAAAGATGCGTCCGCGTCCCGCTGGATTAAAGCGAAAGATGCCCCGCGTTTGAAGGCTTCGTTGATGAAGTCGTGTCCGTCCGCGCGTTCGCCCGGCAGCGCAACGAACAGCGAACCGGGAATCACCTGGCGCGAGTCAATGGCCGCCTCGGTGATGACCGCGGCCGCGTCCAGGCGGGTATTGGTTAACGCCTCGATTAGGTCAGCGAGTATCAGCATTATGGTTTTGCAATTTCTTTGCGAACGCTGTCCGGCGGAATGTTCAGAAGCAGGATGGTCTTCTGTGCCACCTGCGCGAATGTGGGCGCGGCGGTGTCCGATCCCCAGATGGAAGCGGTTGGCTTTTCGAGCCACACGTAGATCATGAACTGCGGATCGTCCACCGGCCCCCATCCGAGGAAGGAGGCGTTCGTAACTCCATCTTCGTAACCATACGCGTCCGGAATTTGGGCCGTGCCGGTTTTTCCGGCAATGCGATATCCGGGAACGAGCGCGCTCGAAGCTTCTCTCTCCAACGAGACGGCCAGCATTTGATTCAATGTTTGCGCCGTGCTTGCCGAGATGGGTGAGCCGGCATATTGGGTGGGAACGCTGTATTGACGTCCATCGCGCACCATTGCATACAAGATATGCGGCGTAACCATGCGGCTGCCATCCGGCACAGCGGACGCGGCCATCATCAATTGGATCGGTGTGACCGAGACGCCCTGGCCGAATGCGTTCGTCGCCAGGTCCACCGGATACCAATCCGCATCGCCGGGGACTTTGAGCCGGCCCGCCGCTTCGCCAGCGAGGTCAACGCCGGTAAGGTGTCCGATGCCGAAACGATTCATGTAACCATAGAAAGTCTGCGCGCCCATTTTCGTTGACAGCATTGCCAGGCAAACGTTCAACGAATTTTCGAGACAGCCGGTCATGTCCTGTACGCCCCAGGCCTGGTCATTCCAGTTGCGGATGGTTGCCCCGCCGACCAGCAGCGCGCCGGTGTCGAGATACGTTGAATTGGGCGTGGTGGTTCCGCTGTCCAGCGCGGCGGCCATCGTCAGAATCTTGATGACCGAGCCGGGTTCGTAAGGCATGGAAACGGCGCGGTCGAATTCGCTGGCGTTGTGATAAATGCTTCCGTAATTCCAGAACTGGTTGAGGTCCATTTGCGGGGAAGAGGCGAGCGCCAGAATCTCGCCGTTGCGCGGATTCATCACCACGATGGTTCCATTCGCTGCGCCGTATTTGCTCAGCGAATCGTCGAGGATTTGTTCGACCGCGGCTTGCAGGTCGCGGTCAATGGTCAGGACCAGCGTTGTGCCATTGGGCACGTGCGGAATGTCAAAAGCCTTGTTCGGGTCGGTTGGCACGCGGACCTGGACTGGATTCCCGGCGAGCAGGTTATTATATTTCTCTTCGACGCCGAAATAGCCGCGGCCCTCGCGGTTGACAAAGCCCAACACATTCGATGCCAGCGAACCTTCGGGATAACTTCGCTGCGGATGCGGTTTGAATTCCAAACCGGCCAGTGAATTGTTTTGCGCGTCGGTTGTTGCCTTGAGCTGCTGCAGCGCGGCGGCTTTGTCCGCGTCCACATAATCAGCCAGGACCAGGTATTGCAGTCCGGCAGGCGGATTCGTCATCTGGTTGTAAAGATCATCGGGGTTCAGGCCGAGTTCGACACCGACCGCAAGCGCAATCGCATGTTTGTCCGCTGCGGTCTGGAGGTCAACCCCGATCTCATAGACGGTTTTATTTCCCGCCAGTAAATGTCCGTTGCGATCATAGATATCGCCGCGCTCGGGATAATAGGTCTGCAATACGTTGGCGTATGCCGCGGCCTGCGCGCGAAAGACAGCCGCTTCGGGGCTGTTCTGGATTCGAAAGGTTTGCAGAATGATCAAAATTCCGACAAAGCCCAGGATCCCGGCGAGCGCCAACGACCGCCACGCGTATTGCTGCCTCATTGCGAACTTCCGATCAGGCCGGTGGTTGGGGGCGGACTCAAACGCTGATCGAACCAATCAATCAATGACTCGGTATATTCGGGCAGGACGCTGGGCGCGCTGGGCTTCAATGCTGGAGCGGCCGCTAAAATCGCCGGCTTCGGAGCGCTATAACCGGGGACGAGGACATATTGAATCCGGGTCGCGCTTATGGGCTGGTAGCCCAAAGCCGCGGCGCGCTGCTCCATCACATGCGTGGATGTCAATTCGCTCAACTTGGTTTGCAGGCTGGCATTGGCTTGCTGGCCTGCATTTATTTCATAGCTCAGGTCCTGGATCGTGCGGCCCGTGAGCGCGGCCTGCGCGGTGACGTCGAGATATAAGGAAGCGACCATGGCCAGCCCCAGGACCATCAGCATGAATGTGCCGATCCACTGGCGCTGGATTCGCCATGGCGCCTGGCGATACGCATGAACCACATAATGGACGGTGTAGTTGACGTTCGGTATGTTCATTCCTGCTCTCTATTCCGGTAATTTCTCTGCTGTTCTCAATTTGGCGCTGCGCGCCCGCGGGTTGGTTTTGATTTCATCCTCGCCGGGTATGATCGGTTTTCGATTGATAATCTTCAGACTTGCTTTGCGTTCAACCTCATAAATTTGTTCGTAAGGCGGATTGATTTGATCCTGACTCGCCTGTCGAAAAAAATCCTTGACGATGCGATCTTCCAGCGAGTGGAAGGAGATCACTGCCAGCCTCCCGCCCGGACGTAGAGCGGATACCGCTTTGGGAAGCGCATTCTCCACGACGGTCAGCTCATCGTTGACGGCGATTCGCAATGCCTGAAAGATTCGCGTCGCCGGATGAATACGGCTGTGGCCGGGATAGACTCGCTTCACAATTTCAGCCAATTGCGTTGTTGTTGCGATTGGCCGCGCTTCGACGATCATCTTCGCAATTCGTTTTGCTCGCGGCTCCTCGCCGTAGCGAAAGAAAAGATCGGCAAGTTCGGATTCAGTCGCGGTATTGACCAATTGCGCGGCGGTCAGCCCTGCGTCCGGGTTGAAGCGCATATCGAGCGGCGCGTCATGTTGGATGGAGAATCCACGTTCAGGTGTGTCCAACTGCATCGAGGAGAGTCCCAAATCCAGCAGAATGCCATCCGCCGAATCCCATCCAATGCCGCGCATCACTTCGATCATGGAGTCATAGGAGGCCTGGGCCAGCGTGACGCGCTTCCCGTAAGGAGCCAAGGTCTCACGGGCGAGCGCCAATGCCTGCGGATCGAGATCAAGGCCAAGCAGGCATCCATCCGGCGCGCAGGCCTCCAAAACCCCGCGGGCGTGGCCGCCCGCTCCTATCGTTCCGTCAACGTAACGGCCCGGACTTTTCGGCTGCAACGCGTGTATAATCTCTTTGTAAAGTACAGGTTGATGCGGCGTGTTCATGGTTTGCAGGGGCGAGGTTTTCTCGTCCAAGGCAGATACAAAAAATCTGCCCTTACGGTTTCGATGAAAGGTTCAACGTCGCGAAACGTTGAGCGTTGGCATCTGTATCCTGGATTTGTTTCATCTGTTCCTGCCAGGCTGCGGGTGTCCACACTTCGAAATAATCGCCTTGCCCTGCGACAATGGCCTCGCCATCCAACCCTGCAAACTGCCTGAGCAGTTGAGGCACCAGCACGCGTCCGACCTTATCCACTTCGACGGGAAACGCGTTCGAAAAAATAAGCCGGCGCAGGAGACGGGCAGTGGGATCCGCCATGTTCATGGCATTGACGCTGTCGTAAACTTGTTTGAAATAGACACCGGTCATCACCATCAGACAGCGGTCAAAGCCCTGTGTGATGTAAGCGCCGCCGTCCAGCAATTCCCGGAAGCGCGCCGGAATCATCAGGCGGCCTTTTTCATCGAGATTGTGCTGGAACTGGCCCAAGAACATATGTGCTACTTTTCCTTTTAATGCGGCGAACGCCGGAAACCCGGCGTTCTACCACTTCTTACCACTTCATCCCACATTGTACATGATTTGTGGGCGGAATACAAGTACCACAGCCAAATTTTCCGATTTGATAGGACTAATTTCCCACGCGCCATGAAGAAACCTCCCACTTTGTCCCTCCTCGAAACGCCTTCTTGGCACGATTACGAATTGCTCGATAGCGGTGATGGGCTAAAGCTCGAACGTTTCGGAGCTTATACATTTGTCCGACCTGAAGTGCAGGCAATGTGGAAGAAGAGTCTTCCAGAAAAAAAATGGGATTCCGCGCACGCGATCTTTCAATCTACAAATGAGGAAAGCGGCGGACACTGGTTATTCAAGAAGAAAGTTCCTGAACGATGGGAAATGGAATATTCCCCTGTGCTTTCCTCCCTCGAAGGAAGAGGGAAAAGGAGTGAGGGGATGGTGAGGGCGATCCGATTTTGGGCGATGACGACTCCGGGGCGTCATCTTGGCGTATTTCCAGAAGTCGCCTCGCACTGGGACTTTGTGACGGATTCCGTTCAAAGGGCGGATCGCCCCGTCAAGATTCTCAACCTATTTGGTTACACTGGTTTGGCGTCATTATCCGCCGCGGCGGCAGGTGCGGAGGTTACGCACGTGGATGCGTCGAAGAAATCGGTGGCATGGGCGCGCGAGAATCAAGTTTTATCCAAACTCGAAGATAAACCGATTCGCTGGATCGTGGACGACGCGTTGAAATTCGTTCAACGTGAAGGTCGCCGCGGCGCAAGATACGATGGTATCCTTCTCGATCCGCCCAAATTTGGGCGCGGGCCGAAAGGCGAGGTATGGGAAGTTTATAAATCGCTTCCGCAATTGTTGGATGCCTGCGCTGCGGTCCTGAATGATCGTCCGCTATTTTTGATTGTTACGATCTATGCCGTTAAAGCATCGGCGATTCACATAGGACAAGTTGTTGAAAACATAATGGAAAAATATAAAGGTCAAGTAGAAAGTGGGGAATTGGTGACGCGCGAAAAATCCGGCGGACGATTGCTTTCACAGGCAGTATTTGCCAGATGGCAGTCGGGATAAAAAATCTCCGAGGTTGTTTGCCTCGGAGATTTTGTTGGGTCATAAACTGTCAACCGGATTCTAGATGCTGCGCTTTGCAGTTTCTCGTTTGACGGTCTGGCGTCGGGGAGTGGGCCTTGCGGCTTCCTGTTTCACCATCTCGCGCTTGCTGACGATTTGCGGGGCAACGCGCAGGGCATCCGCCTGGCGTTTAAGCCCGGAACGGATGATGAGATCCATGAAGCCTTGATGGCCGATGGGATCATTCAGCAAAGAAAAATCTGCCGAGCCGGGAGCCGAGGGCGGATAAAAGATTCCGCAATTCGGGTTGATCTCCAGCATGTAGAACTCGCCATCCCTGCCCAGACGGAAATCGCAGCGCGCATAACCGTGACAATTCAAAGCTTTGAACACCTTGATCGTGTACTCACGCAAACGGCGGTCATATTCAGGATGATCCACCACGGTCACATTCATCCTGTCGTAGTCAACCCATTTCATGTCGTAGTGTTTGAAGGATTCGCCTTCGGGGAAGATGAATTCGACGGGTTTGAACGAAAAGACGTGACCTGTATCGTCAGGGTCTTCCGCAACGAGACAGGTGAACTCTCGTCCCTCGATGAATTCCTCGATCAACGCGCGTCCGTCGCCTTTCATCGTAACCGCTGATTGTGCCTTCAAGTTATCCGCATTGGCAACGCGTGACTCCCTGCGGATGCCAAAGCTGGCATATCCATGCGCCGGCTTGACGAGCATCGGAAAGCGCAGGGTGCGCGCGGCGCGTTCCACATCCGCCATGGATTTTACGAAAGTGGACGCGGGCGTTGGAACTCCCACGCGGGCCGCGGCGCGTTTCATTTCCTGACGCGTGGGATCGAAGCAGGATGAATCTGCACCGGTAAAAGCTGCGCCGAGTTTTTCCATCGCTTTGATCAGCTGAACGCCGGAGACAGGTTCATCGGGTGTGCCATCACATAGATTGACAAACACATCCACGCCGTCGTCCATCAACTCTTTGATTTGATCTTCCACATCATGAGGTTGAATAACGTGATGCCTCCACCTTCTGCCTTCCAAATGCGGCGCCGGGTCATAAGGCGGATCATTGTCTTCGGAGATGCTGCTTAGAACACAGATGTACATTTCCTGTTCTCTCTTCTTTATCGTGAAGGATCAACTTGTCTTATCGTTTTATTGCGCTGATGATGATTGATAAGTTGTATCCATTTGATGATTATCATTTTGAGGATCGAATCATTTATCATCATCAATGTTATATTACCGCCATATATAGAAATGTACAAGGTTTTTAAGCTGTATTTAGCCATCGTTTTGGAAATTTTAAGATTCATTGAATTGATAAATTTTTTTTCATTCAGCACTTCATCCATTGTTTTATATGATGATGAATAATATTACAGCGCAAAGTTGCTTGCTGCGCCGAGGACGGCGCAGCCCGAACGCCGCCGGTCCCGCTGCGCGGGATCTTCGAGAAGGCGGCTTGAGCTTGACCTTGCGCTGTAATAATAATGAATCGAATTATTCATTGATGTTTGAGCCTTATAAAAACATCACTCGCTGGATGATCGCCAATCGAGTCGATAATAGCGCAAGCAGATATCATTTTATTAAATTCCTGCCGTATACCTTATCAGTGTTTGACCTTCTGCTTACTTCCAAAACTGCGGAAGATATTCTTTATAGCTCATCAGATAATCATCCAGAACTTTTTTGGCCGTATCCATATCCGTGATGACCGGGTCGAGCAGAAGTGATTGCAAAGCTTTCTCACGGTCTCCTTCCACGGCGGCATCCACGCATAATTGCGCGGCGGTGATTTCGCGGCGGCAAAGCTCGGCGATGGGTTCAGGTAAGGCTCCGACATGAACGGGATGAACTCCCGCGCCATCCACGACGACGGGCGTTTCAACCGTTGCGCCGTAGGGCAGATTGGCAATTTGCCCTACATTTGGTAAATTCGCGGCGAGATGATAATGTGTGCCGTTGCCTGCCATGTTTTCGATCATTTCCAAGGCACCCTCTGAATCTGTATCGAGCAGACTTTCAATCGTCATGTTTCCATTTGCCATTTCATTCAGACGATCCAATTCAAATTCGCGCACGGCCGCAAATAAATCCCAATCATAAAGTTTGATATCGTATTTTTCCCACGGCTTTGTCTGCGGATCAGAAACCCACGGCAGGTATTCACACAAATGCGTGTCCCCAGGAACGGGGAAGGAGCCGAAGGTCGAGAAAATATCTCTCGTGAGCGGCTCGAACTTCGGGTCCAGCTCAAAGAAGCGTTTCCTGAACAACGGATAAAGGTCTTCGCCGGTTTTTCGGTCCCGGATGGAAAGGATCCACGTGAAATGATTCAATCCCGCGGCGCGAATGTCGAACAGCGGAATGACCTGCTTCTTGACCTGTTCCTGCGCGGCGGCCTGGTCAACGGCGGCGTGCATTCCGGTGAGTTCGGGCGGAACCTCGATGCCGTATTCTTTTGCGAGCGCAACGCCGGCCATCATGTAGCCTTGAAAAATTTGATGGCACAAACCCACAGCTTTGATTTTGCTGTGACGATTGACCGCGTCGCAAATGCGGATCATTGGATTCGTAAAATTGACGAACCACGCATCAGGACAAATTTTTTCCATGCCGCGGACGATTTCCATCACTGGCCCGATATTGCGCGCCGCGTGCGCGAATCCGCCGGGGCCGCCGTTCTCTGCGTAAGGCTGGCGAACGCCGTATTGGAGTGGAATTTCAAAATCCTGCCGCCACAAATTTTCACGCGCGCCGACTTCGATAGCCGAAACAACAAACGCCGCGCCGTCCAGCGCTTCGGCATGATGCGTGTGCGCGGTGACGGTTATTTGCGAATCCCATTCCTTGTTCAAACGATCTGCAAGCCGCTTGACAATATCGAGGTTGGATGGATTGCGGTCAACCAGCGCAAGAGTCGAACCGCGCAATTTTTTGGAACTCATCAAAGCCGAAAGAGTGTTTTCACCAAACTGGGCGCTGCCTGCGCCGATGACGACGATCTTGGTGGGAAGAGACATTTTACGGTCCTTTCAAAGAATCAATTTTGCTTATTTTACGCTAAGGCAAATGAAACGCCCGGACTGTTGCAAGTCCGGGCGCAAATATTTCACTGTCACTGCGAGAGCGGCGCATTTTCGTTCGGCGCGATCTCATGACAAAATTAACTGAACCTCGCTTGAAAAACAGGAGATTGCTTCGTGGCGCCAAGTCGAAGATCCCGCACACGCGGGGGCGCCCCCGCAACGACATATAAAAATCCGATTCGTTCATTGCCGGGTTTGGATGGTCACATCGCCGCTCATGCCCCACATCAAATTCGATGGAGGCGAATCCAATTCAATGGTCACTTTGTAAACAATATCACCGTTATATTTTTCTCCCATCGGAGCGATGGCCGCCACCTTGCCGCTCAAATCCTGATCAAACGCCTTAAGACGCACTGAGACAGTCTCACCAACCTGGACATGAGCGATGTTTTTTTCGCTCAAATCCGTCGTTTGGACTTGAAGATGATCGAGCGTTCCAATCACCGCGGCGACCTCGCCGGGTTGTACGAGTTCCCCAGCTTTAACGTTGAGCGCGACAATGGTTCCATCGTAAGGAGCAACGAGCGTTCCTTGAGCAAGTTTATATTTTGCGATATTCAGGGCGGCCTGGTCGGCATCGAGTTGAGCCTGCGCTTGCTGCCTGCGTTCTATAAACGCTTTGACGTAACTGAATCGGCCGCCTTGAAAATATACTTTGTAAGGATAATTCATCAACTCGACAATTTCCTGTTGAGCGTCTACGGTTCCTTGCGCGCCTGCAACTGCGTTTGCCAGGGTGGGCGTATCCAGCACTATCAAAGTTTGTCCGGCTTTGACCTGGTCGCCTGCTTTTACGTCAACTTCTTCAACGGGCGCGGAGATGATGAATCCCAAATTGGATTGCTGCGCCGGGACGACAGTCACCGATGCGGATACGCTGCCGGGATTGGATGCTTGAGTCGGTGCGGGGGCGTTCGCCGCGGGCGGGGTGGCGGCTACCGCGTCATTTGACGGATTCCCGCACCCGGTCAGGATCAGAGCGGAGGCCAAAAGGATTGTCCAGCAAAATCGTTTCATTGCGTGACTCCTCGATCGTTCGCGCTATGGTCCGGTCTGGATTTGAACGTTGGCTGTCATTCCCCAACGCAAACCCTGCGGCTGCTGATCCAGCTCGATGGTCACTTTGTAGACGACATCACCGCCAATGGTCGAGGAGATGCGCGCAATGTCACTGACCTTGCCATTGAATTGCTGATTGAGCGCTTGAATGGAAACGGTTGCTGATTGGCCGACTTTGACATTCGGAACGTCGCGTTCGCTCAGGTCAGTGGTTTCGATTTGGAAGTGTGAAAGATCGCCCATCACGATGACAACCTGCCCAGGCACAACGGTTTCGGCGGGAGAAATATCCACCGCTGCAATCGTCCCGGCAAACGGCGCTTTCAATGCTGCCTCGGCGAGCGTGGCGTTGGCGGTATCGAGCGCGGCTTTTGCATTGTCAACGTTTGCCTGCGCGGTGTCCAATTGCTCCATGGATATTTTCGTGCGCGTCAAATAATCAACCTGCGATTGATTCGCCGCAACATTCGCCTCGGCCTGTTTGACTTGAGCCTCCAAAATCTTTGTGTCCAACGTGACCAGCGTTTGACCTGCTGTGACGGTGTCTCCTTCTTTTACTGAAACCGTATCCACAATGCCGGTCAGCGGAAAACTAAGCTGCACATGTTTCGCTGGCACAACCTGCGCCGAAGCGGAGACTGCGCCCGATGAGGCCGCGGCCGGTTTGGCATTCAAGACGATGGTCGGGATTGCAGTTGGCGTGGAAGATATTGAACCGCAGGCAGTGGACGTCAATGCCAAAACAATGCAGGCAATCAGAAAAAATTTCTTCATTCGTTTGGTCCCGTGTTCTTATTTCTTGTTCGCGCCGTTATTCTCAACGATCACGCCATCGCGCAGAGTCACAACACGCTTGGCATATTTGATCACGCGCGGATCGTGTGTGGCGAAGACATACGTCACGCCGGTTTCGTTGTTAAGCTTCTGCATGATTTCCATGACCTGCCTGCCGTTCTCGGTGTCGAGGTTGGCGGTCGGTTCATCGGCGAGAATCAAACTTGGATTCGTCGCCAGCGCGCGCGCCACTGCGACGCGTTGCTGCTCGCCGCCGCTCAATTGATCGGGGCGATGATGCGCGCGGTCAGCGAGACCAACCGATACAAGAAGTTGATTGACGCGTTCGCGTCGTTCCGTTGCCGAATGATGGTCCAGAAGCAAAGGCATCTCGACGTTTTCATAAGCTGTCAGCGTTGGAATAAGGGCGAAGAACTGAAAGACGAATCCCAAGGCGCTTTTCCGCAAGTCCGCCCGCTGGTTCCGATTCAGCTTCGTCACATCTTTACCATTGATAAAAACTTTTCCGCTGGTCGGTTGGTCGAGGCATCCAATTAATTGAAGCAATGTGGTCTTACCCGAACCGGATGGACCGACCAGTGCGGTGAACTCACCATTTTCAATTGACAAGTCAACGCCGCGTAAGGCGCGCGTTTCCACTTCACCGATCTTAAATGTTTTTGTAACGTTCTCAATTTTTGCAACTTCCATTTTGTCTCCTTGACCTAACCCCGTCCTTCGGACTCCCCTTCCCTTGAAGGGAAGGGGCAGGGGATAGGTTGAATTCTTTATTTTCCGTGCAGCGCCTCGACCGGCTCAAGTTGAGCCGCGAGGACGGCGGGATATAATGATGCGATCAACGTAATGACCAATGCGATGATGGTGAGATTGATCGCGTCGCTGGTGGTTAGGATCGGGTAAATCCTATCGCCAAGCAAGAATTGATAATTCAGTCCAATATTGCCGATATAAAATCCATATTTGCCGAAGTACATAGAAAGCAACGAGCCTAATACGAGTCCGAACGCGATGCCGCCGAGCGCGAGCATGCCCGCCTCGGTCAGGAACAGACTCATGATACGCCGCCCCTTCATACCGATTGCGGCAAGGATGCCGATCTCGCGCGTGCGCTCATAAACCGCCATAATCAATGTATTGACAATGACCGTGGCAGTGATTCCCAACACGATCAAATAAAACAGCACCATATAACTGTTAGCAAGTTGTTCGAGTTGGATGACAAGGTCATTCATCTTCTGCCACGTCAACACTTGATAATTGGGCGAGGTCAATGCCGCGGCAACCGCGTTGGATTGATCGCGGTCATCCAGCATAATAAAAATTGTGCTGGCATGATTCTGCGTGGCGGTGAAGGCTTGCGCCTTTGCCAGCGGCATGAGGATCGTGCCTTTGTCGTAAGCGGGTGTATCCGTTAAAAAGATTCCACGCACAATGAAGTTCTGTTCGTTGATATCGCCGTTAGAGGTATTGGCGGAGAGATCAATCTGATCTCCGACTTTTACTCCGAGTTTTTGTGCCAATGTTTGACCGATCACGATTCCATTTTGATCGTCGGCTGTGATGAAGTTCCCGGCGATCATTCCCTTGACGATGGGCGCGTTCGCCTCCGATGCTGGATCAATGCCCATCAATTGGACGCCGACCGCTTCGCTGGGGGTGTTGATGATTCCGGTTGCGAAGAGACGCGGCGTCGCAATCGTCACATGCGGAACGCTTTTGACCTGCGCTGCGACTTGATCGGGGTTGGCGATCAAATCCTGCCATTTGAGGCTGCTCTTCTCTTCGACATACGATGCGGCGCGCACTTGCAAATCTCCGGTTTGCAACGCGATGGTAGTTTGCATCGCGCCTTGGATTTCGCCTTTAATGATGGCAGCCATGAAGAGAAGCAAAGCCAATCCGAGTGAAACTGCCAGCGCAGAAAGAATCGATCGGCGGCGATTGCGGTTCAAATTTCGATAAGCCATCTTGATAAGTTGAAACATGTTGATCTCTTTCCCCTCACCCCTAACCCCTCTCCCAACGGGAGAGGGCAGGGTGAGGGAGATTCTTAGACATAATGCAACGCTTCTGCCGGTTCACGCTGCGCCGCTTCACGCGCCGGATAAAGTGCGGCGAGGATCGCGACGATCAAAACCGGTATGGCGCGGTTCGCAAAATTTCCTAGTGCAAGGCTCGGATAGACTCTGCCGCTGATCAAAGCCAAATAATCGGACATGCCGGCGAATTGGGTGAAGTCCATCCCAACGACGCCGAGCGATCCGTTGATCATCAGTCCCACCGCGAGTCCAACCGCGACGCCAACGAGACCAAGCATCGCGCCTTCCAAAACGAACAAGGTCATGATCTGGCGCGGCTTGAGTCCCATTGCGCCAAGCAAGCCGATCTCTCGTGTTCGTTCGTAGACCGCCATCAACAACAGATTGAGCACACCGATGCCCGCGATCAACATGATAATGACGCTGAAGATCTGCATTGCGCCGCTCTTGGTGTTGATGGCTTGCTGCAGATCGGGAAAACTTTGCGCCCACGATTCGATCTCATCGCCATGCAGGGAGGGTGTCAATGCCGCCATGACGGGCGGCTCTTCGCCGAGCTGCTTCAACGAGATCATTACTTCCGTGGATTGATCCGGCAGATCATACAGGCTCTGCGCTTCCGCCAGAGAAATGTAAACCGTTTGCTTCTCGATGGTCGGCACGCCAATATCGTAGATGCCGATGATCGTCATGCTGCGCTGCCGCATTTGCTGATGCATCGAACGACCGACCAATGTGATCTTGTCGCCGACATTCACATTCATCAGTTGTGCTAAACCGCGCCCAATCAAGACCACATCCTGGTCGCTGCTTGTGAGATAACGACCGGCTTTTACATTTTGCGCAATCGGACTGATCTGCGCTTCCTGTTCCGGCTCGATGCCGGTGATGGTCAGAGAGAAAGCACCTTCGGTATTGGTCGCCAACCCGCCCGTGTTGATGCGGCGGCTTGCGCCGATCACATTCGGAAGGGATTTTGCGGTCTGAATGATCGTTTGATCATTCGCGATCGGCAGAAGCGGCAGACTATCGGCTTTCTCGGAATATCCTGCCGCGTGCACGCGAATATTTCCTCCAAGCACTTTGATCGCGTTGCCGTAAATGGCTTGTGTGAATCCGTCCATCAGGCCGTCGTACCACATCATCAATGCCAGGCCAAGTCCCATGGCGACGACCACGATGATGGTTCGGCGGCGGTGCCGCCAGATGTTGCGCCATGCGAGGCGCAGGTAAAGTAACATTGCTAAACTCCTTTTCGATGTAAACTATGTAAACTAATCGGTCCAGACTCGAATCGAGTCATCATCCATCAATTGAATCGAACCGGCAGACGCACCCAAGACACGTTCCATCGCCTCGGTGTAAGCCGCAACGGCTTTCTGCATGATGTTGAATCTTTCCTCGGCACTTAAATCAATGGTTCCATCTTCATGTCCCAAAATAATTTCGCTGAACTTATTACCCAATCCCAAAATGAGATATAAAGTTATCTCGGTTGCCTGTTCCGGGAAAGCGGTGGATAATGTTCCCTCCCGAACGCCCTGCTGGATCACTTGAGTAAAGGCAGGAGCTACTCGTTTCAGCATTTTGGTAAATAATTTGTCGCGCGTGATGGCGTTTTCATCCGAATACCAAATGCGCGCCAGCGCCAGCATATAATCCTTTTGAGAGGCTTTCCACTGGACGGCAGTGTCGAAATAACGGCACAGTTTTTCCAAAGCGGGCAGGGCAGGGTCGTTCAACAGCGGTAGAAACGTGGCTTCGGCTTCTTCGCCGAGCCGGTCTATCAACGCTTCCAGCAGGGCAGGCTTTGAGTCGAAATAGTGATAGAAGGCTCCCTTCGAGATTTTCATCGCATCCAGAATATCCTGGATGGACATTTGCTCGTATCCCTTGGTGTAAACCAGCTTGCGGGTAACATCGAGGATCTCGTTGCGCCGAGCGGCGTACTCCTCTTCTACTTTAACTCTTGACATATCATCCTTTTAATAAACCGACCGGCGGTTTATTATTGTGAATAATAAATTCCTTCGTCGTTTCAGTCAAGACTAAAATGAGAGAAAACCATCAAGAACAGGTCAAGAATCTGGAATTGATATGACGAACTACGCTTCGCGTTCGGATTTGATAGGTCGAGGCCTAAACAAGCCGAATCTAACCCCAAGCATTTTCAGCACTAACCCCGTACGCCAAAAAGCGACCGCGGCCATGCCGTGAGCCAGCACTGCGAAGGATGGCGGAGTCTGGAATGTATAATACGTCCAACATTCGCGCGTGGTTCCCCACAATTCAAGGAAATATCCAAGCCCAGCGCCTGCAATGAAAATGAGAAATGTTTGACGATAATCGGTTGGCGTTAAGATAAGAATGATACAGAGCAAAATCGCGAGAACTGTATAAGATTTGTTGAAGGTAGGCGATACGAAAATGAGCATCAGAACAGAAAATAATGTGAAGGTCAGCCAATAGAGAATTTTGTAAACGTGTTGATTTTCTCTTGGCAGGAAATAGCCAAGCACGCGCGTGATTCGATCAATGGAAAGAGTCGCAATCGGCCAAGCAGGAATGATCCAAAGCGGCGGGCGTTCGCTGGTGTAGTAGAACCAAAGATTGGTTTGGGTGCCCCATGCTTCGATCACGAGTCCGCCAACCGTCGCGACCAGAACGATCAAACTATCGGTGCGAAGATCGGCGCGGGCGATGATGGTCAATGACATGAACAAGAAAATCCCAATCAGAAGCCAGTCCATGTAAAGCCACCATAGGCCATGCCAATCCACATAAACCAGATATGCTTCCGCCAGCGGCCACCAAATATAAATGATGAGAAAAATAATAAGAAAAAAACCGCTGAGCAAAATCGTTGACGACTTTGTCCAGCGGACGAGCGGGGGCAATTTGTGCATGAGCGGATTATATCAACTGGCGATGGCTCTCATCTGAGCATTGACAGGGGAGGAGCTTGCCTTATAATCAGATTAGTTTGTTGTGACAACATACTAATTCCCATGAAGTCTATAAATACAGTTGACCGGATTCTTGTTCGTGAGATAAATTTGTCTTCTGTGCTTCGCCTGATCTCTCATGAGGCGCCAATTTCGCGCGCTCAACTGGCCGCCAGGATTGGACTCAACAAGTCCACGATCTCAAGTCTCGTCGAAGATTTGCTCGATCGCAGGCTTATTCACGAGACAGGTATGAACTCGGTTGGCACAGGCCGCCCGGCCACTTTGTTGGAGATCAATCCAAAGGCGGGCTGCATGGTGGGCGCTGAATTAGGCGTGGACTTTGTCGCCATTGTGTTGACCGATTTTGCGGGAACCATTCTTTGGCGAAAACAAGTTGGCGCGGACCCGGCTGAGTCATTGGAAAAAACACTCGATCAGACGCTGGCGCTTGCCAATGAAGCGATTGCCGTTTGCAAAGATCTGAAACTCAACCTGCTTGGACTCGGTCTCGCCACGCCGGGAACGGTGGATTTGAACGAGGGGATTTTGGTCTTTGCCCCAAACCTGCACTGGCATAATGTGCCGTTCCGAAAAATTTTTTCCGAATCCACCGGCTTGAAAGTCCATGTCGAGAATGACGCCAATGCGGCCGCGGTTGCCGAGCATTTATTTGGCACCGCACGCCAACTCAAGGATTTCATTTTTGTGTTTGCGGGCATCGGTTTGGGCGGAGGCTTGTTCCTGAATGGCGAGTTGTATCGAGGCAAGAACGGTTATGCGGGCGAGATCGGACATTCGCCGATTCTGGCCGAAGCGTTTCAGAATCCCTGCCATTGTGGCAATCGCGGATGCTGGGAAACCTATGCCAATCAGTATTCCATCATCCGCCGCGTTCACGCGCGACTGGAAGTCAAGCGGAGCAGTTTGATTCCGGCCATGCTGGCCGAACAAAATGCTCCGCTTTCGATTCAGCTGATTAAGCAAGCTGCGGATGCGGGCGATCGTGAGGCGATAGATTCATTCGCCGAAGCTGGCGCCGCGATGGGGCAGGGCCTTGCGGGGCTGGCAAACATCTTCAATCCGGAAAAAATAATCCTTGGCGGACCGTTGAGCATTGCCGGAGATTATCTCCTGCCGTCCATCAGAAAGACTGTGAGCAAACATTCCTTGCCGGAGATCGATCAACAAGTGGAGATTGGCTTGTCGGTTTTTGGCCCGGACGCCAGCTTGATCGGCGCGGTGGCTATCGTAGTTGACGACATTCTAAAGAATCCCATTCACGTGGAAAGGAGGTGATCAAAAAGCATCTTGGATGTGACAAAAAGCAAGTCAGTATGTTCGTATTCGAACGATCACAGAAAAGGAGAAGAATATCATGAGTAAAAAGATTTACGGTCTGTTTGCCGTTATTATCGCGGTAGCAACCGTACTTTCCGCTTGCGGCCCCGCTGCGACCCCGACGCCCGCTGCCAGTGCTGGCGGTCAGGTGGAGGTATTTTCCTGGTGGGTCGGCCCCGGCGAAGCTGACGGCCTGGCCGCGATGGTCAAGATCTTCCAGGCCCAATATCCCAGCGAGAAGTTCGTGAACGCTGCTGTGGCGGGCGGCGCCGGAACGAATGCCCAGGCTGTTTTGGCGACCCGCCTCGCGGCTGGTGATCCCCCGGATTCCTGGCAGGCTCATGCGGGTATGGCAACCTTCGCCTATGCAAATGCCAAGCAGATTCAGCCCTTGGATGACTTCTACGCAAAGAACAACCTGAATTCGGTGTTCCCCAAGTCCCTGCTTGGATTGATCTCGATTAATGGACATCCATATAGCGTCCCAGTGAACATTCACCGCTCGAACGTGATGTGGTACAACCCGAAGGTTTTGCAGGCTGCTGGCGTGACCATTCCTTCCGGCGGATTTGCAAGCTGGAGCGATTTCTTTGCCGCCTGCGATAAGATCAAGGCTGCTGGAAAGACCTGCCTCTCGCTTGGACCGGAAGGCTTCACAGCCATGCACCTGTGGGAGAACGTCATGATCGGCACCCTCGGCGCGGACAAGTGGAGCGGCTTGTGGACGACTCCGGCCACTACTGATTGGAACGGCGCGGATGTCAAGCAGGGTCTGGCAAATTATGCCACGGCTTTGTCCTATACAAACAGCGACGCCTCGACTCTGTCTGACTGGCAGCCTGCTTCCAAGATGGTTGCTGATGGGGATGCCGCTTTCAATATCATGGGCGACTGGGCCTATGGCTATTTTGCCAACCCGGCCCCGAACGGCCTCGCACTGAAGCCTCACACGGACTTCGATTGGACTCCAACACCCGGCACGCAGAACATCTTCGTCTTCCTGTCCGACAGCTTCGTTCTGCCGGTGGGCAACAAGAATCCTCAAGGCACGTTGGACTGGCTGACTGTCGCCGCCTCGAAGGCTGGACAGGAAGCGTTCAACCCGCTCAAGGGTTCGATCTGCGCCCGCACTGACTGCAATCAATCGCTCTTCAGCGAATATTCACAGAATGCAGCCAAGGACTGGGCTTCCAACGCGATCGTTGGCAGCTTGACCCACGAAGTGGTCAGCAACCCGGCCTGGAAAACCCAGATTGATACCGACTTGAAACTGTTCCTGGCGAGCGCACACGATGCTGCCGCCCAGGCAACATTCCAGTCTGCTTTGGCCGCCGACTGCAAGTCGAAAGGCGCTGGCGCCTGCCCGTAATGCTTCGATCAGGCAAGTAAAAATGGGCGGCTCGTATGAGCCGCCCATTTACGCTGAAAACCTTGGTCATCCGATGCCGCTTTATGTCAGGCTGGCAAGCTTGACAGTCGCATTACTGACCACTATGATTGAGTATGAATTGGATCGTGAAGCTCGAGTGCAGGAAAGATAATTCATGTTTCGAAGTTTCAGATTTCGTCCAAGACAATTGATTCTGGCAGCCATCCTTATGCTGGTCGGATTGGCCGGCCTCTTTTATTTTTCCGGCACCGATGTCCGGTTGGGGACGACCGATCTCACTTCGCTGGGACTCCTGGCCGGCGGTTTGATTTTCTATAGCGGAATGCTTGTCATCGTCGCGATGTTCGAAAGTGAAACGGTGCTTTCCATTGCCTTGTTATTGCCCTCCATTGTGGCAGTCGCCATTTTCGTTTACGGGTTTATTGGCTGGTCCATCCGCGTTTCATTGAGCCAGTGGCAGGGCCTGCTTCCCGATTACACGTGGGCGGGATTGAAGCAATATTACAATCTCTTCAATAACGACCCGCGCTTCCTGATAGACGTTCGTAACACCGCGGTCTTCACGGTTGGATTTATTTTGGGATGTCTCATCATCGGTCTGGGCTTGGCGATCCTTCTCGACCAGAAGCTGAAAGGCGAGGCGTTATTCCGCGGCATCTTCCTCTTCCCAATGTCAATTTCATTCATTGCGTCCGGCGTGGTTTGGGCCTGGCTGATGAACCCGGCAACGGGAGATCGTTTGACCGGCATCAACATGATCTTCCATTTATTGCATTTGGATTTCCTGATCAGCCTCTGGTATACGAATCCCCAGCCGTGGGGGATGGCGTTCACGGTCATTCCCGCGGTCTGGCAGCTTTCAGGCTTTACGATGGCGCTTTATCTTGGCGGCATCCGCAGCATATCCGATGATCTGCGCGAAGCCGCGCGCGTGGACGGCGCCACAGAATTCGAAATCTATCGCTACATCATTTTGCCGATGCTCCAGCCGGTAACGCTCAGCGCGGTGATCATCCTTGGGCACATGTCGCTCAAGATCTTCGACTTGATCGTGGCCCTCGGCAAACAGGATATCCGTCTCGATGTCCCCGGCATTTACATGTGGGATACCACCTTCAAGGCGGACAATTATGCTCAGGGAGCGGCGATTGGCGTGCTGATGCTGGTCAGCGTGGCGATCCTGGTTGTTCCCTACCTGGTCCAAAATATGCGGACGGAGACTGAGATATGAATCGCCGCGCTGCAACGAATGCGCTGTTCTATTTGATCCTGATCGCGTGCGCCATCGTTTTTCTGCTTCCGATCTACCTCATGGTGCTGACCGGTTTCAAGCCGTTCAACGAAGTGGATCTTAAAACGATGTGGAGTCTGCCCACCAACGGACTTCATATCGAAAACTTTATCGCCGGATATCAACAACTCGCGCCCAACCTGAAGAACAGCCTGATGATGGTGATCCCGGAGGCCGTCCTTTCATCCCTGCTCGGTTCGCTCAACGGCTATCTCCTCTCGAAATGGAAATTCCGCGGATCGAACCTGCTTTTCACCCTGATCCTGTTCGGCATGTTCATCCCTTATCAAAGCATCCTGATTCCGCTGGTCATGTTCATGCAATTCATCAAATTGTATGGCGACCTGCCGGGCCTGGTATTGGTGCATATCATTTATGGAATCCCGATCACAACATTGATCTTTCGTAATTATTACGCGGGCATCTCCACTGAAATCCTCGAGGCGGGGCGCATTGACGGCGCCAGCTTGATCGGGCTTTATCGTCACATCATGCTTCCATTATCCGCGCCGAGTTTTGCAGTGGTCATCATCTGGCAGTTCACGCAGGCATGGAATGAATTCCTCTTTGCGGTCATCCTGACCAACCAATCGCACTGGCCGGTGACCGTGGCGCTTAACAACTTGGCGGGCAGTCAGCTGGTTCAGTGGAATGTATTGATGGCGGCCACTTTGCTCGCCGCATTGCCAACACTCCTGGTCTATATTTTCCTGGGACGCTTCTTCCTGCGCGGCCTGATGGCTGGCGCGCTCAAAGGATAAATCTGAAATGGATACGATCAAAATCGTGTCCATTTTTGTTTAAGGTTAAGGTGTCGTTGCGAGGAGCGGCGCGATGGTTGAGCAGCAAACGAAGTGAGCGTAACGCTCTTCGGCACGGCTTCGCCAGTCAGGGCTATTCGACCATTACTCGCAGCGATGCCTCGCATTGTATAATATGGATAAATCCATGACTGATGAAATTTTGAACTGGGGACTGCTTTCGACCGCACACATCAACCGCGCGTTGATCGCGCCGCTCAACGCATCGAAACGGAACCGGCTGCGGGCCGTTGCTTCGAGGAGCCAATCCACAGCTGACAGCTATGCGCGCGAATGGAAAATCCCGCGCGGGCTTGGCAGTTATGAAGCGTTGCTGAACGATCCTGAAATTGACGTTATTTACAACTCACTGCCAAATCATCTCCACGCCGAATGGACGATCAAAGCATTGGAGGCCGGCAAGCATGTTTTGTGCGAAAAGCCGCTGGCATTGACTCTCGCCGAAGTGGACGCCATGGTCGCCGCCTCGCAAAGAGCCGGCAAAGTGGTCACAGAGGCGTTTATGTATCGCCATCATCCGCAGACGCTGAGAGTCCGGGAACTCGTGGATAACGGCGACCTCGGCAAGCTGCAAATGATCAAAGGTTCTTTCACATTTACCTTGACGCGCGAGAATGATATCCGCCTGAAAAAAGAAATGGGCGGCGGAAGCATTTGGGATGTGGGCTGCTATCCGATCAGCTACGCGCGCGCCGTTACCGGGGCGGAACCGCTCGAAGTTTTTGGCTGGCAGGTTTCGGGTCCGGCCGGAATTGATGAGACGTTCGTCGGCCAGATGCGATTCCCGGATGACGTCTACGCCCAAATTGATTGCGGCTTCAAGTCGCCGTCACATGCGTTCATCGAGATCGTCGGCGCCGACGGAACGCTGAATATTCCTGTCCCGTTCAAGCCCGGCAAAAAAGAGAAATTCTATTTGACGCGTGACGGCAAAACCGAGACCTTTGAAATCAAAGGTCAGGAACTTTATCTTGGCGAAGTCGAGGACATGGCCGACGCGATTCTTTTGGACAAACCACCGCGCATCAGTTTGGACGACAGCCGCGGCAACGTCGCAGCAATTTTGGCCCTGCTGGAATCGGCGCAATCCGGCAGACCTGTTACCCTGTAGACGAAGGCTCCTGTCGGTCTAATCCCGGGAAAGCGTTTCGAAAATCGAAATTTCGAACGGAGATAAACTTCGATTTGACTTGATAAACGATAAACGCCAAAAGGCCGATTTCAAGTATCATCTCAATAATTGGGGGGACGAAGGCTAAGCAGCAACCCACGACCCGCCGAGGTTAAGTTCACGGGCGCGTTGGGTTACCAGAGTAGCCATCGGTGGAATCTGGTTTATTCCAGAGATGCG
>JAJYLQ010000055.1 GCA_021787595.1 Chloroflexota bacterium
TCGCTCTCCAGCGTTGCCCTATCCTCTGCACGAGTTCCTTCAGTCTATCACTCCCTCCCCTTCTCCCTTCTCCCAGGGGACACTTCTACTTTGCAGAAGAAGGGACATTTCTACTTTGCATTGACAGCGATTTCGCGAGTGTGCACGAAAAGGTTGTTAGTTTGGGGACGAAATCTGGAGATTTCGCACTCCGCGCTTACATACTTTGATACTGTTGGCGAAATCGGGAATTGCGCCTGCTTGCCCGTTTAGCAGGCACACATTTACGGATGGAAAATGAATTCGCCAACAGTATCATACTTTGCGTACTCCCTTTCGCGAGTGTGCACGCAAAACATGTCAGGCAGATTGCTCTCTGCGCCGAGGACGGCGCAGGATTTACCCAACGGACGCCGCCGGTCCCGCTACGCGGGATCTTCGAGACGGCGGCTGGAGCAGAGTTGCTGGCAACCTTTGCGTGCACACGCCGAATAACACACGGATTACGGTACATGTCCTCCAGTATAATCATCAGAAAACCAATTCTTAAAGAGGCGATCATGGAACACAAATTAGCAATCGCGAATTCAAAAGCCCACAAACCAAAGCTGGTCTCACGCCATCATGCTCAAACCGTTGTGCATGGCGACAACGCAATTGGACGTTTCAACACCAAGGTAGCCGTGGCAATTACAAAGTCCGTCGGCTCGATGTGGTGTGCGTACGCGTTCGCAGCGCTCGCGCTCATCTCACTGCCATCCGCGATTCAATCGGGTAACTCGATCATTATCATCAGCTGGATTGCCCAGACTTTCCTGCAGTTGGTATTGCTGCCGATCATTATCGTCGGTCAAAACGTCCAGGCGGCTGCAAGTGATGCGCGAGCCGAAAGCGATCACGAAACGCTCATCTCCATTCATACCCTGACGTCTGAAGTCCACACCATCGCTGAACAGCAAACCAAAATTCTGGAATTACTTGCCGAAAGAACAAACCTTTAGTTCGAGTCTTGTCTGCTAAAAATCTTGCCTCTTCACCAATCCCTCACTGATTTTGTTCGAGGGATGACGCATTATCGTTCCAGCCAGATGGTCACCGGACCGTCGTTGTGGATTTCGACCAGCATGTGCTCGCCGAACTTTCCGGTCTGGGCCGGGACGCCGCGGCGGATCAGCAATTCGACAAAGCGATCCACCAGCGGCGCGGCAGCTTCTGGCGGCGCCGCGTCCGTGAACGATGGGCGGCGTCCCTTGCGCGCGTCGGCGTAAAGTGTGAATTGCGAAACGACAATCGCTTCCCCGTTTACATCCAGCACGGATAAATTCGTTTTGCCCTGCCCGTCCTCGAAGATTCGCAAGTTGGCAACCTTCTCAGCAAGAAATTGAACCTGCTCCTCCCCATCGTCGTGACCGATGCCCAATAAAATCAACAGGCCCTTTCCAATTTTGGAAATGACCTGTCCATTTACAGTAACGCTGGCTTGACTGACTCGCTGTATCAAAACCCGCATAAGAATTCGATATGTGATGTTCGATACTTGGTACTCGATATTTGATGATCGAATATCGAATTACGAGCATCGCTCACGGCAATTGCACCGCGGCTCGGACTTCTTCCATCGTCTTCTGCGCGATGACGCGGGCGCGTTTGGCTCCGTCGTTCAGGATGTCCGTTACCAGGTCGGGTTTTGACGCGTATTCGGCCCGCTTGGCGCGGAACGGTTCCAGATGCTTGTTCAGATTTTTGGCAAGGAGCATCTTGCATTCCACGCATCCAATTCCCGCACGGCGGCATTCCACGTTGACCCTATCCACGTCGCTTTGCGGCGAAAAAATCTTGTGCATCGTGAACACATTGCAGATATCCGGGTTGCCGGGATCGGTGCGCTTGATGCGCGCCGGGTCTGTGACCATTTCACGCACGCGCTTCGTCGTCTCTTCGGGCGCGGCGGCAAGCTCGATGTGATTGTTCAGACTCTTGCTCATTTTCTCCCTGCCGTCAATGCCAAGCACTTTGAGAATGGGCGTATTTTTCATCTGCGGCTCGATCAAAACGTGCGTGTTGTAGCGATAATTGAACGAGCGCACGACCTCGCGCGCAAACTCGATGTGGGGAGCCTGGTCTATGCCGACCGGCACAACATCCGCCTTGTAGAGAACGATGTCCGCCGTCATCAAAACGGGATAGCCGACCAATCCATAATTCACGTTATCAGGCTGCTGCCGTACCTTCTCTTTAAACGTGGGGAGGTCGGTCAGTTTGCCGAGCGGCGTGACCATCGAAAGAATCGTATGCAGTTCGGTCACTTCAGGGACATGCGATTGGATGAACATGATCGTCTCTTGCGGGCGGATGCCAGCCCCGAGCCAATCGAGCGCCATCTCATACGTGTTCTGTCGAAGGTTCTCAGTATCTTCGATCGTGGTCAGCGCGTGAAGATCAACGATACAGTAGACGCACTCATAATCGTCCTGCAGCGCCACATAATTCTGGATCGCGCCCAGATAATTGCCAAGATGCTGACGCCCTGTTGGGCGGGCGCCGGAAAATACACGTCCCTTTTTTGCCATATAACCTCGTAGAATTCGGAGTACGACGACTCCGGTCATCGCGGTGCAAAGTCTGGAGACCCTTCCACAAGCTCAGGGCAAGCCTTTGCACTCCATTAATTATTTTCGACCATTTTGTTGATCAGCCCCACAACTTCGCCGGGTTCCGCATGACGTTTTGTCTGGAGCTTGGAATAGATCAACTTTCCGTTCACGCTGACCTCGAAGCGGCCTCCGTCCGAGGGAACGAGCGCGAGGCTTTCGATCAGGTGATCGAACTGCTTGAGCAGATCATCCGCCAGGCTCACGGCCCGGCCCGTGTAATGTCAGACCGCGCAGTAAACGATCTCGATCTTGAGCATAAAGCCCCTTTCTGTCATTGCGAGACCTGCTCCGCAGGTCGCTTGCACTGTGATCTATCAGTGTGGCAATCTCCGCTTCAAACGAGGAGATTGCTTCGTCACTTCGCGCCTCGCAACGACGTGACAACATTGTTAGAAAATTATAACATGCAGCATCCAATACTAGGCATTATGCGAATGCCGCGCTATAATGCGGCACGTTACCCGGTAATAAAAGCAAGGAGAAAGTTATGCCCGTCTATACGTATCGTTGTGAAAACTGCGGTGTGCAATTCGAACGCCAGCAGTCTTTCACAGATGAACCGCTCAAAACCTGCCCCGAATGCCGCAAGAAAAGCCTGAAGAAAGTCATTTCGCCGGTGCGCGTGGTGTTTAAAGGGTCGGGCTTTTACGCTACAGATCATCGCTCCCCTTCCGGCGATACGCCCAAGCCTGCGAAGAAGGAAGACAAGAAAACCGAAACGAAGGAAGTCGGGACTGTGGAAGGCAAATCAAGCGATAAGAGCGAATGAGAATCAAAAGACGGAGCAAATTGCTCCGTCTTTTGATCGTGGGCTGATGAACTCAGAACAGCCTGAAATTTGTAATCATGGCAGGAGTTATGAATAAAGACAGCTCCAAGCGCAACACTGATCGTCCAATGGCTCAACAGTTTTTTGACCTGACGAGTTCAAGGAACTCGGCGGCAGGAAATAATAACGCACGGTGAGCCTGCCGAAGCATCCGTGTACTGAATCACAGGGACTCCCAATGAACCAAACTTTCTTGTACACAGATTCTTTCACAACTCCACGCCTGCCCATGGAATTCGCGTCCAGGGAAACTTGTGACATCCTCATCGAAAGGCTGTAAAGTTTTAAGAAACGCTCTCCAACAGGTAAGGATTGGATAACTAATCGAGGTGGGCGAGGATGCGTTTGTGGACCGCCTCGGCATCCATATCCAGGACCGAGATCAGTTTATCGCGCCCGGTCAGGCCAGCCACGATCTCAATTTTCGTTTTTGGCACTTTCAAAATATCCGAAAGAAAGGCCAAAAGTTTCTCGTTGGCTTCACCGTCTTCAGGCAGAGCCGCAACGTGGATCTTGACCGTGCCGTCCTCGAGCACCTCGGCGACCTTGTTTTCGCTGGCGCGCGGCGTCACGCGCACGGCAATGGCCGAGCCTTTTTTGCCATCATGCAGATGAAAACTCCGTTTGGGCATAACCACCTCACTCTATAAAGATAGAAGAATACTGGTCAACACACGCGCAAGGAATTCGATCAGGATCATCAAGATCAGCGGACTGAAATCGAACATGCCGGCGGTCGGAACGACGCGGCGGATCGGATTCAACATCGGGTCAACGATCCGGTCAATCGCGGCGCGCAGCGGATGATACGGCGACATGAACCACGAAAGAATGACCGAGACCAGGACAAGGATCGTAAGAAAATCAGCCAGTACGCCAATTGCATTTGCCATCCCAACAAAAACCATTCAACCTCCAGGGTATGGTCGAGGCCCCAAAATGGCCTGACCGATTCGCACCAATGTCGCTCCCTCTTCGACTGCGATGCTGTAATCACTGCTGGTTCCCATCGAAAGCTCGATCCAATTTACCTGCGGAACACGCCCGGATAGGAAATCGCGCAGGCGGCACAAACGCTGAAAGTAAGTCCGCGCCGCTTCCGGTCCGATGGAAAGAGGCGGCATCGTCATCAGGCCGCGGACTTCGAGATTCGGCAGCCCGGCGATGCCATTCACATCCGCCAGCAAATCGGGCCAGCGCGATTCATCCGAGGCGGGCCAGCCGCTTTTGCTTTCCTCGCCGCCGACATTGAATTCCAGCAGGACGGGCAGCTTTCGCCCGGCTTCTTTGGCAAACCGATCCACGCGTTGGGCAAGTTTCAGGCCATCGAGCGAATGGAAAAGAGCGAAATGCCCGGCCACGAGTTGAGCTTTGCGGCTTTGGACGTGGCCGATCATGTGCCATTCTACCGCAGATTGATTAGCGGCAGATTGCGATTCCAGCGCAAGAATTTTTTCGACCGCTTCCTCGGCATAATTTTCGCCGAGGATTTTCGCGCCCGCTTCGATGGCTGCCTGGACAACTTCAACCGGCTGGGTTTTCGTCACCACCACCAATCGAATCGATTCCGGATTCCGCCCAGCTCTTTGGGCCGCGCTGGAAATAGCATCGAGTACGCGTAAAAGTCGTTCGCGAATGGGAGAGGCAAGGTCAGGCATTAAAAGAATTGTCCATGTATAGAATGCGCAGGGAGATGGCAAACTTCCTGCATGGAATTTCCAATCACCGACTTGGCATCAATCCGCAGACATCGTACTCGAAGGGTATCCGCGGACAAACATCGTCCATGCCTTGAAACCGCGCGACGCTGTGCTGTAATCCTAAGCGCTTCATAAGCAAGCCCAAACTCTTTCACCACGATCAAAAACAAGTTTGCCGGCCCGCATCACTCTTTGCTTCCACTCTTTCGTCAACTCGATCCGCGCGGACTGATGCCGGAATGAAGCGCAGGAAAATCGGTGAGCAGGCGATTGAACGGATGATCTGAACGTCTCCATGAGCATCTATCTTTTCTTCGCTTCGATCTGGATTTCGCGCGGCTCCAGCATTCCCCAGCGGCTCGCGCCCATGTAAAGAATCTCAAGGATCAGATCGTTATAGGCGATGCCTTCCGCGCCGGCCTGCAAGCATAGATCACTATAACCCGGTGTCAGTCCGGGCAACGTGTTGATTTCCAACAGTCGCGGATTGCCTTCTGCGTCGAGACGGATATCCGTTCGTGAGACATCCAATGCGTAAAGTAGAATGTGAGCGCGCCAGGCAAGGTATTGAAGTTTCCTGGCAAGTTCAGGCTCGATGTTTGCCGGGCAAAAGTAACCCGGTGCGCCTTCCTCGCCCACGCTCTTTGACTTTGCGGCCTGGCTGTAAACGTTGGGCGTGACGGAGCGGCTGCTGTCCAACTCGAGAACGGGAAAGCGATGGAAGCCGTCCTTGTCATACCATTCGGGATGGCGGCTGTAAAGTTTGATATCGGGCCGGCCCATGATGCCCACAGTGAACTCGCGCCCGGGAAGGAATGTCTCGACCAGTGCAGGCTGGTTGTAATTGTCAATCACCCATTTGACGCGTTCGCGTAATTCCTTTTCATTCCTGACGATGGCCTTCAAGTCCACGCCCATGCCTGTTCCTTCACGCGCGGGCTTGACGAACAGCGGATAGTTCAATTCGGGCCGCAGCGATTCGTCGCCGACGATGAACTCCTGGAACGGCGCCACCGGCAGGCGTCGGTCGCGCCAGATGCGTTTGGTGAGAGTCTTGTCGAGCGAGATTCCGTTCGTCAGCACGCGCGAGCCGGTGTATGGAATCCGCATCATCTCGAGCAGCGCGGGAATCTGCGCCTCGCGCGCGTCGCCGCCCAATCCCTCAGCGATGTTAAAACAAATATCGGGTTTGTACTCTCGAAGACAGAAGGGAAGGCTTTCATCGGCCAGCAGGAACGCCGTTTCGTGGCCGTCGCTTTCTATTGCTTTGCGAATGTGTTCGATTGTTTCTATATGATCGAAGTCAGCGTACGCATCGGGAGGCACCCCCGGAGGCAAAGGCTGGCTTTCATCCTTGATGTTTGCCAGCACCGCAACGCGCCAGTAACGTTTCACGCGGCGACTGGGAGGCTGGTCTCCGCCAGGCTCCTTGATCGTGTTCATTGCTGCAGCTCCTTGATTGGAAATATCAGGAGGCTAGTATATAACAATGCCTAAAGATTGCAAGAGGAAGTTTAGCTGTTCCTTAGCATGAGCGCCCAATTTACATTTGTCACTATCATTACGATGGATGTAACTGGACAAGGCATGTCCTTTCAGGTATCATTGCCCCGCTTGTAACCAATTACACAGATGCCCGGATAAAACAATTATCCGGGTTCTTGTACGTGAAAGACGAATAAAGGCCGGAAATCTCCGGCCTGAATTTTGAAGGATTGGCTGTGGAGGCGAAATGACGGACGTGATCAAGCAGATCGCTGCGGATTTGCAGAAACAAATTCAAAGTTATGAACCGCAAATCGGCGTCAGCGACATCGGAACGGTGGTCGAGGCCGGGGATGGAATTGCCCGTGTTCATGGGCTGGCCAATGTGCAAGCACAGGAATTGGTGCAATTTTCGAACGGCGCGATGGGCACCGCATTCAACCTTGAAAAAGACAGCGTCGGTGTGATCGTCATGGGTGATTACTCCGAAATCACCGAAGGCATGACCGTGCGCGGCACGGGGCGCATCGCTTCGGTTCCCGTTGGGGACGCTTTGATCGGGCGCGTGGTCAACGCGTTGGGCGAGCCGATTGACGGCAAAGGCCCGATCGCGACGACCGGCTATCGCCCAATCGAGCGTATCGCACCGGGCGTAATTGCGCGCCAGGATGTGGATACGCCGGTCCAAACCGGCATCAAGTCCATCGACGCGATGATCCCGGTCGGACGCGGCCAGCGCGAGCTCATCATTGGCGACCGTCAAACCGGGAAGACCGCCATCGCGATTGATACGATCATCAATCAAAAAGGCAAAGACCTGATTTGTATTTATGTGGCGATTGGACAGAAGAAAGCCGCCATCGCCCGCACCGTTGGCACGCTCGAACGGTATGGAGCGATGGAACACACCATCGTGGTTGTGGCCTCCGCAGACGAGTCAGCCGCCCTTCAATATATTGTGCCTTACTCCGGCTGCGCCATCGGCGAAGAGTTTTTGGAAACCGGACGCGACGCGCTCGTGATCTACGACGATCTTTCCAAACATGCGTGGGCCTATCGCCAGGTCTCCCTGCTCCTGCGCCGCCCGCCGGGACGCGAAGCGTATCCCGGCGACGTGTTCTATCTCCACTCGCGTCTGCTCGAACGCGCCGCGCGCCTCGCCAACCAATACGTCATCGTGAAGAAAGATTTCGGCGGTTCGGCTGCGGAAGAAAAAGATTCTGTGGACGGAAACGTTTATACGGGCCCGATTTCAAAGGCTCAAGCCGAAGAAGCGCGCAAGAAGTTGAACAATCCCGACGATCATAAAATTGTAAAAGTCAAGGGCACGGGCGGATCGCTTACTGCTCTTCCGATCATCGAAACATTGCTTGGAGATGTTTCCGCGTACATTCCAACCAACGTGATCTCGATCACCGATGGTCAAATCTATCTCGAGTCGAACCTGTTCAATGCCGGCATCCGCCCGGCAGTCAACGTCGGTATTTCTGTTTCACGCGTGGGCGGTGACGCGCAGACCAAAGCGATGAAGCAGGTCGCTGGCCGCCTGCGCCTCGACATGGCCGCCTATCGCGAACTCGCCGCCTTCGCGTTGATGGCATCCGATCTCGACAAGGCCACGCAGCAGCAGCTTGGCCGCGGCCAGCGCATGCAGGAAATTCTTAAACAGCCGCAATACGAGCCGATGTCACTCGTGGATCAAGTCATTGTCATGTTCGCTGGCACGAACGGCTTTGCCGATCTCGTCCCGGTTGACCAGATGGCGAAATGGCAGATTGATTTGCTCAAATACATGGAATCGTCATACCCGGAAATTGGCCGGGAGATTGACGAAAAGAAAACCATCACAGACGATAATCGCAAAAAGTTGATGACCGCGCTCGATACGTTCCGCAGCACGTGGAAGGCGTAAGCGATGGCATCCGCACGTGAGATGCGGTTACGCATCAAGAGTGTAAAGAACATCTCGCAGGTGACGCGCGCACTGGAAGCGGTCAGCGCGTCGAAAGTCCGCAAGGCGATTCAAGCCGTGACGGCGACGCGCTCCTACGCGACCAAAGCCTGGCAGGTATTGACTCACGTTGCCGCTCAACCTGGACGCCAAAGCCTGCATCCGTTATTGACGATGCGCCCCAATCCCAAAGCGGCTCTCATTGTCGTCATCACCGGCGACCGCGGCCTGGCTGGCGCGTACAACACCAACGTCATCCGCTATGTGGCCCAGCAATTCGATCATTATTCCGTTCCGGTGAAATACATTGCAGTCGGACGCAAGGGCCGCGATCTTCTCATTCGCCGGCACAAGGATTTGCTCGCGGATTTCAGCAATCTTCCAGCCGCGCCCTCCTTTGCAGATGTTTCCGCCATTGGCCGTTTGGCCGTAGATGAGTTTCGCAAAGGCGAAGTGGATGAGGTCTTTTTGCTTTATACCGACTTCATCAATATGAGTCGCCAGACGGCAACTGTGAAAAAGCTTCTGCCGCTGGAAGTCAAAAGCGGCGAAGGCCGCGTGATGGATTATGAACAGCGCAGCGGTCCGTCCGCCGCGTACGAATATGAGCCGGATCAGCGCGAAATCCTGGATGAGATTATTCCGCGTTTTACGGCTCTGCAGGTATATCAGGCCATTCTTGAATCACAAGCCAGCGAGCATGCGGCGCGCATGGTAGCCATGCACAATGCCACGGACAATGCAAAAGAACTCGCCGCGGCTTACCAATTGCAGTACAACAAGATGCGTCAACAGACGATCACGAACGATATTCTGGATATTGTGGGCGGCGCGGAAGCGCTTGCCGCGAAATAATCGGAGGAACTCATGGCAAAAGCAACAGGCCGGGTGGTGCAAATTCTTGGCGGTGTGGTGGACGTGGAATTTCCAGAGGGCGAAATTCCCGAACTTTACGAAGCCATTGAAGTGGAACGTTCTGGAAAATTACCAATGGTTCTCGAAGTGCAGAAACATCTCGGCGATAACTGGGTTCGCACGGTGGCGATGGACTCGACTGATGGCCTCCAGCGCGGAGTACCCGCTGTCGCAACCGGCGCGCCGATTTTGGTCCCGGTTGGCCCCGCCACACTTGGACGCATCTTCAATGTGCTGGGCCGCCCGGTGGATCAAAAGGGCGATGTCCAGGCCGCGACGCGATATCCGATTCACCGTCCCGCGCCGCCGTTCGCGGAGCAATCCACTCGTGTGGAAGTGTTCGAGACCGGGATCAAAGTCATTGACTTGATTGCGCCGTTCACCAAAGGCGGCAAGACCGGCATCTTCGGCGGGGCAGGCACGGGCAAGACCGTCATCATCATGGAGCTCATCCGTTCGGTCGCGACCGAACACGAAGGCAACTCGGTATTCGCGGGCGTTGGCGAACGAACGCGTGAAGGCACGCAGCTTTATCGCGATATGCTCGAGTCCGGTGTGATGAAAGATACCGTGATGGTTTACGGCCAGATGAATGAGCCATCGGGTGTGCGCCTGCGCGTGGCGCTCTCGGCGCTTTCGATGGCGGAATATTTCCGCGATCAGGGCCGCGACGTTTTGCTCTTCATTGATAACATCTTCCGATTTTCGATGTCGGGGTCTGAAGTGTCGGCTCTGCTCGGACGCATGCCGTCCGCAGTGGGCTATCAGCCGACTCTTGCGACCGAGATGGGCGAACTTCAGGAACGCATCACCTCGACACGCACCGGCTCGATCACTTCGATGCAGGCCGTTTACGTTCCCGCGGACGATTATTCGGATCCCGCGCCGGTGGCGACGTTCACGCACCTCGACGCGACGATTGCCCTCGAGCGTTCCATCGTGGAAAAAGGCATTTATCCCGCGGTGGATCCGCTCGCTTCGACCTCCCGCATTCTCGATCCGAACATCGTCGGTGCAGATCATTACAACACAGCCCGCGAGGTTCAGCGCTTTTTGCAGCGCTACAAGGATTTGCAGGACATCATCAACATTCTTGGTATTGACGAATTGAGCGAAGATGATAAACTGATTGTAGCGCGCGCCCGCAAGATCGAACGCTTCTTCTCGCAGCCGTTCTTTGTCGCGGAACGTTTCACAGGCATTCCCGGACGATACGTCCCGCTCAAGGATACCGTTGCTGGTTTCCGTGAAATTTTGGACGGCAAATGCGATGACCTTCCCGAGCAAGCCTTCATGATGGCTGGGACGATTGATGATGTTCGCGCGAATGCGGAAAAGCTGGCAAGAACCTCTTAATGTTATCGTGGATTTGATTGTCGTGACTCGGATGAAATATCATGCCTATTCGTTGTGAAATTGTCTCCCAGGACCGGACTGTGTTCCAGGGCGATGTGGATATTGTCGTCCTGCCAGGTGCGGGTGGTGAGATGGGCGTCCTGCCTCATCACGCGCCGGTTTTGACCACGCTGAAATACGGCGTCGTCAAAGTGCGCCGCGGCGGCAAGGAAGATATTTACGCGGTGTCGGGCGGCGTGGCCGAAGTCCAGCCTGATATTGTAACGATCCTGGCGGATGCGGCTGAGGACGTCGAAGAGATTGATGTGGAGCGCGCCCAGCTTGCAAAGAAGCGCGCCGAGGAAGCGCTTGCCAAGGGCGCGCCCAAGAGTCCGGATGCGCTTCTGGTTGTCGAAGCCGCCTTGCGCCGCTCCAACCTGCGTATTGACGTGGCGCGCCGCTATCGCAAAAGCGAGAGTCGCTTTCCGGGAACTTGATCCGTGGCCGTATTTTCAAAAGATCTGGGCATTGACCTGGGAACCATATTCACCCGCCTTGCAGACAGCACACAGGTGCTGATGCAGGAGCCGACCATTGTCGCCATCGAAGCGAATGAACAGAAGATGGTGGCGGCGGGCCAGGAAGCGCGCGACATGTACGGGCGCGTTCCGGATAATATCGAAGTGGCGCGCCCGCTGCGGAACGGCGTCATCGCCGATTACGAAATCACGGAAACGCTGCTTTCGTATCTGCTCCAGCGCGTCAGCGGATCGTTGCGCGTCTTTCGTCCGCGCGTGATGATCTCGGTGCCGTACGGCGTGACCAGCGTGGAACGCCGCGCAGTTTACGAGGCCGTGATGGAAGCTGGCTCGCGCGAAGCGTCATTGATCCAGCAGTCGTTGGCGGCGGCTCTTGGCATTGACCTGCCCATTGCCTCGCCCTCGGGAAATATGGTCATCTGTCTTGGCGGCGGCTGCACGGAAGCCGCAGTCATGGCGATGTATGGAATTGTCGCTGCGGATACGCTTCGCAAAGGCGGTCTTGATCTCGATGATGCCATTGTGAGTTATGTCCGCCGCAAATATGGTGTGATTATCGGTCAGGCGACGGCAGAGCAGCTCAAGGTCAAGATTGGTGCGGCGGTGCCGCAGGAGACCGAGAACAGCATGGAAGTGCAGGGGCAGGATCAGGTCACGGGATTGCCGCGCCCGGTCGCGCTGACCACGGGTGAAATCGTCGAAGCGCTGCAGGAACCCCTTAAAGAAGTTACGGAAACCTGCCGCAAGGTTCTGGAAAAAACGCCGCCCGAACTTGTCGCAGACATCATTGACCGCGGCGTGGCTTTGTGCGGCGGCGGAGCGCTGCTGCGCGGCGTGGACAAATTGCTGACCAAGACCCTGGGCATTCCCGCTTATCTGGTGGACAATCCGATGACGTGCGTGGTCGAAGGTTCGATCCGCGGATTGGGAATGATGAATATCTTGCGGCGCAACCTCCCGCAGGTATAAGGAAAAAGCGACCGGAACCGGTCGCTTTTTGATTTGCGGTTTTTCTAATCCAGATAATATGTCATTCTTTGCAGGTGAGTGGAAGGATCGATGTGCTGGACACACACATCGTTTGGCACGTTGAGACTGACCGGGGCGTAATTGAGAATGGCCTTCACGCCCGCCTGCACCAGCTTATCGGCGACGGCCTGCGCTGCTGAAGCCGGAACGGTGATCATTGCCATCTTGATCTTTGCGGCATGGATGCGTTCGACCATTTTGGTCGTATCTTCGACCACAAAGTCCCCGACCTTTTGCCCGATCTTGGATGAGTCATTATCGAAAACCATCACGATCTGGAAGCCGCGGTTCTTGAAGCCTTGATAACGCGCCAGGGCATGGCCCATATCCCCGGCGCCCACAACGGCCACATCCCACATCTTGTTGACGTTCAGGATTTCGCGCAGTTTGTCCATCAGGAAGGGAATCGAATAGCCGGTTCCCTGTTTGCCAAATTCCCCGAACTGGGAAATATCCTTGCGGATCTGCGCGGCAGAAATACCCACGTGTTCGCCCAACTCCTGGGACGAGGTGGTCTTCGTGCCTTTTTCGGACATGTGCTGCAGCGCCCGCAAATAGATTGGCAGGCGGCCGATAATGATATCCGGAATTCTATCTGCGTTCATTTTGATCTGCCCTCGCCTTTACTGGATTTGTTCATAAATCTACCATAAAAATTGATTTTGTACAATTCTCCACAAGCGCAGGGGCATGGCATTACCAAAGTCGGGAAATTCTTAACGCGAATGTCGCGAACGAGCGAATTTCACGAATTCTTCAGGACTCTATTCGCGTTATTCGCCTGTTCGTGATGGCGCCACGTCCCAAATCTGTCATCCTGTCAAGCGACTTTGGTAAAAAACCATAAGCGCATGGAGTGCGCTTCTACGTAAGCGTTTTGGTCAAGGGCGGGTTGGGCAGACAATATTGATACTGACCTGAAAATAGTCAGACTTGCAAGTCTGACTATTTTCAGGTCAGTATCATGTTTTGCGTGCACACTTTGTATGTGTTGATGAGAATAAGATAGTAAAATATACTAAACTATTTGAGATTATGTGGTCGCACGCTACTCCACATGTTGTAGACGATGATCGTCTTAAGCAAAAATATAAAGACTTTGAGATTGATGACCTGGTAGATTCGAAGTAGTGTAGGATTGCTTCTGTAAATTGCAATGAAAGGTAGGTCAAGTGTTATCCTTGCGGTATTGAGACGAAAGGAGAAACAGCATGACCTACCACGAGGATTTTACCTTACCTGCCGAACTATT
>JAJYLQ010000023.1 GCA_021787595.1 Chloroflexota bacterium
CGTTCAGCAATGTCTGTTCCTCTTCACTCAAGTCCACCATATATTTCTTCACCATGCCTGTCTCCTTTGTATGGAGACAGGATAATCCGAATCGCACTTATCAAAGCATGCTTGACACAGTACTAGGATATAATACCGCCCGCACATGACACTTGGCACGTGATACATTTCGGAGAGGTGCCAGAGCGGTTGAATGGGACGGTCTCGAAAACCGTTGCGGTCCTTGTGGCCGCCGTGGGTTCGAATCCCACCCTCTCCGCTGAATCCGCCTGATGGGTCATTAAAATCCATCAGGCATTTTTATCAAGCGTGGTAAGATTCATTCGATGCAGCTCAACCTGGCCCTTGCTCAGATTGCAACCAAACTGGGGGACGTTCAATCCAACCTCGAAAAGCATCTGGACTATATCAGTCAAGCCAAAGCCCAGAAAGCTGACCTGGTCGTTTTTCCCGAACTTTCCCTGACCGGATATGTTTTGCAGGATCTGGTTGCGACGGTCGCACACCGGCCAGAAGACGATGACCCCGTTTTCGGTCCGCTTCTCAAAGCGAGCCAAAACCTGGACGTTGTGGTGGGATTCGTTGATGAGGATGCGCGTCACCGCTTTTATATTTCCTCCGCCTATCTCTCCGGCGGAAAAGTTCTCCACATTCATCATAAAGTTTACCTGCCAACGTATGCGTTGTTCGACGAGGGCCGCTTCTTCTCGCACGGCGATTCGATCCGCGCCTTCGATACGCGTTTTGGCCGCGTCGGGATGTTGATCTGCGAAGATTTCTGGCACGCCTCGCCGCCTTATTTGCTGTGGATGGATGGCGCGGATTTGTTATTGTTCTCATCTGCTTCGCCGGGCCGCGGACTTAATGAACACGACAAACTCGAATCGGCGTGGTGGGTCGAAAATGTCAACCAGTCGTACGCGAATCTGTTCACCAGTTACGTGGCGCACAGCAACCGCGTCGGCTTCGAAGACGGGCTTGTTTTTTGGGGCGGCGCGACCATCTTTGATCCGAAAGGCGAACGGCTGGCCCATGGGCCTTATTTCGAAGAGGCCCTGACGATGGCTCCGCTTGATTTGAATCAAATCCGGCGTGTGCGCGCCCGGCTGCCCCTGGTGCGCGACGAGCGCGCCGACCTCGTGCATAAAGAACTTAGCCGTATCTTGTCGAAATGAACATTGACCTGACGATCAATACCGATCTGGCGCGCAAGATTCTCACGGGCTTCATCGAGAGTGAAATAACACGCGTGGGCTATACGCGGGCAGTCATCAACCTTTCCGGCGGCTTGGATTCGGCGGTCTCGTGCGCGTTGGCGGCGGAGGCCATCGGCGCGGAAAATGTTTTAGCGTTGCGCCTGCCATATAAATCGTCGTCGCCGGATTCGTTGGAACATGCTCAATTGGTAATTGACCAGTTCAAGGTCCGGTGCGAGACGATGGAAATCACAGATATGGTCGAGCCGTTGTTTCGTCATGATCCGGAAATGTCCAAATCGCGGCGAGGCAACATCATGGCGCGGGCGCGCATGATCGTTTTGTACGACCGCTCCGAAGTTTTTCAAGGCTTGCCGGTCGGAACGAGCAATAAAACCGAAATCCTTCTGGGTTACACAACGCTGTGGGGCGACATGGCTGCGGCGATAAACCCAATTGGTGATTTGTATAAAACCCAGGTGCGACAATTGGCGCGTGCATTGAAGATTCCACAGCCGATCCTTGATAAACCGCCGTCGGCGGATTTGTGGGCCGGGCAAACGGACGAGGGCGAACTCGGCTTCACGTACGAGGAAGTTGACAAGCTGTTGTATTTGCTTGTGGATCGCAGATACATGCGTGAGGACTGCCTCAAAGCCGGCTTCCAGGAATCTTTCGCGGACAGAGTGATCGAGCGAGTCCGCCGCAGCCAATTCAAGCGCATGCTGCCGCCGATTGCAAAACTGAGCAACCGCACCATCGGTTACGATTTCCTGTACTTGCGCGATTGGGGAACATGAGTGAGTTCCAAGTGTCAAGTGTCAGGTGTCAAGTGATTCGACGCAGACATCTGATGCCTGGAACCTGAAACCTGGAACCTGAAACCTATATGCATATTCCTCCTGCTTTGAAGCACCGTCGTTTCTTTTATCTCTGGCTTGGCCAATTGATTTCGATTGCCGGTACGCAGATGCAAATTTGGGCCATCTTCTGGCACATCCGCACGCTGACGGATCAACCGATCGCCATCAGCGGAGTTGGGTTGGCGCGCATCCTGCCGGTCATTTTCTTTTCGCTGGTCAGCGGCGCGGTGGCAGATTCTTACAATCGCCGCACGATCATATTCATCACACAATCCAGTGCGGGGATTCTGGCATTGATTCTCGGCTGGTTGACTCAGTTCGGACATATCACGATCTGGTACATCTATTTGCTGACCGCGCTGCAAGCGGTCGTCGTTGCATTCGACGGACCGGCTCGCGCCGCCCTGATTCCGAATCTGGTTCCACAGGAGGATTTGGCCAACGCCTTCAGTTTGAACTCTATTGCATTCCAGGCAGGTTCCGTGATCGGCCCGGCCTTGAGCGGACTGGTGATTGCCGCCACCAGCCAGGCCGCGGTTTACTACATCAATGGGATTTCTTATGTGGCCGTGATCATTGCATTAATTTTGATCGGCAGCGTCCAACAGAAAATTGATAAAACGTCGAAGGGTGTTTCCTGGCAATCCATCCGCGAGGGGATTCATTTCATCGTCAACAAACCGATCATTTTCTCGACCATGATTTTGGATTTCATCGCCACATTCTTTGCGTCGGCCAATACGCTGATGCCATTTGTGGCACGCGATGTTCTGCATGTGGGCGTTGTGGCGTACGGCTGGCTGTCCGCAGCGCAGTCGGTGGGCGCGGTGCTGGCCGCGGTCATTATTTCCCAGGTGCGCGAACTTCGGAAGCAGGGACCGCTCTTCCTGCTGTCAGTGGTCGTGTTCGGCGCGGCAACGGTCTTTTTTGGCGCGGCCACCTCCTTTGTCCTGGCGTGGAGCGCTTTGGCCGTCACCGGCGCGGCAGATTCGGTCAGCACGATCATCCGCAATACGATCCGTCAATTGCAGACGCCGGACGAAATGCGCGGGCGCATGACGAGCGTCAACCAGATTTTCTTTCAGGGCGGCCCGCAGCTTGGCGAACTGGAAGCGGGCGCGGCGGCGCAATTATTCGGCGCGCCTTTTGCAATTATCAGCGGCGGAATCGGTGCGATTCTGGGCGTGGTCTTCGTGATTTTCAAGTGGCCGAAAATCTGGGCTTATAACGGCGACGAGCCGGTGATGGCTGGCGCGACGGCTGATTAACGTTACCCTACAATCACCAGACGATTTGAGAATATGCGCAAAATGTAGTTGACTCGCATCTTGAATCTGGCTATACTCGCGCCAAGGAAAATCATACGCTTATGCGAGTTTTGAGCAATAAGGAGTTCGTGGTGTAACAGAAAAGGTACGCGTCTTTTCGCGTGCCTTTTTTATTTCCAAATCCGAAAGGAGAATAAAAGATGGACTCTGGGATGATCGGAAAGATCGAGAAAGCCAAGCGCTACGCCGAGGAGCGCAATCGCTTTCGTTTCAACCGCTTCGATCTTACTTTCCACGGTGATAACAACGACCATCATGTGACTTTCGAAAACGAGAAATTTCTATGTGATTGCGAGTTCTTCATTACCCACCAGCGCTGCGGACACACCATGGCACTTGAAATATTGTTGAAGGACATGATCCCGGCAACGGTGGAAGTGTAAACTAAAATTGAATATTCAAACTGCCCTCCATTTGATTGTGGAGGGCAGTTTTGTTTTTGAACGAACGCAGGTCTGGCATGCAAGCAAGTGACGCAGCGCGAGATCGTCTCGCGCACAGAGAAAAAACCAAAAGGCTCTGTGTTCTCTGTGGACTCCATGGTAGAGTGTTTCTTCATACTGTTTAACATTACAGCGCAAGGTCGAGCAATCGTTCCCTGCCAATTCTCCCTCACCCTTTCCCTCTCCCAAAGGGAGAGGAGACTCCCTTCCCCATTCGGGGGAAGGGTTGGGGATGAGGGCGAAAACGGTAGAAAAGCCATGAGCAGAACCCTCAATGCTCTAACTTTGCGCTGTAATATTAAATCATCCTCGATTTGGAGTAAAATGCCACGCATGCCTAAACAGTTTTCCCGACGTGACTTTCTCAAGGTGGGCGGGCTGAGTCTTGCCAGCCTCGCTTTTGGAAGGTTCTCTCCGAATTTCACAGGATTCGATGACAGCACTTTGGTGCGTGTTGCCACGAGTTCGGTCAGCGTTTATAGTCAGCCCTCCGATAAATCTGCGATTACCAGTACGTGGTACAAGGATGACTTGATCCATGTGTACGGGGAAGTGACGGCGGATGAGCCGAAGCTGAATCCGGTTTGGTATCATGTGTGGGGAGGCTATCTTTGGCGCGCACATCTGCAGCCGGTTCAAATGATTCTGAATTCGCCGATTGATTCCATCCCGGACGGCGAACGCGTCCTGATGGATGTGACGGTTCCATTTACCCAGCCGTGGCGCCACACGAAAACGTATGGCTGGCAGCAATTGAATTTCCGCCTGTATTATGAATCGGTTTATTGGGTGGAGGCCATCGAAGTCGGGCCGGACGGCCTGCCGTGGTACCGCGTCTTCGACGATCTGGCCGGGACGTATTACGTCAACGCGACGCACCTGCGTTTGATCCCGGCTGATTCGCTCGCGCCGATTTCCCCCGGCGTTCCGTGGGAGAACAAACGAATTGACGTGGATCTGACAACGCAAACACTGACCGCCTACGAAAACGATAGGCAGGTTTTCCGGACGAACATCTCGTCTGGACTCTTGTACGGAAATCATACGGCCACGCCAGTCAGCCCGGCCAACGGATTCCACATTCAGGAAAAATCGCCTTCCAAGCACATGGGGAATGGCAACCTCTTTGCGGGCGCGGAAGATTATGAATTGCCCGGCGTTCCGTGGACCTCCTTTTTTACAAATGCGGGTCATGCTTTTCATGGAACCTATTGGCATGATAATTTCGGCACACCGATGAGCCATGGCTGTGTCAACATGCGGACCGAAGAAGCCAAATGGTTGTTCCGCTGGTCGCAGCCGTACCCCGATCCGAACAACCTTACCCAGGATTACGATATCCGAGGCGGCGACTCTGCCGGCACGACTGTGAACGTGCATTATTGACTCGCGTTACGCAAAGCGTTCCGAAGGCCCTTTCCTGAGCCATTCGAAGGGCTCTCGTAATTCAGACTCGCTTTTGGCCCAAAGGAGTCGTATAAAAATAACTCCCATTGCACAATACCTTCGCCAATGCGGTATCTGGAGCGGCGAATGTAGGGACAATTTGGCAAATTGTCCCACAAATGGCGAAGGTATTGATTGCAGGCTCACCAAATTAATTCCCCTCCTTTTACATATTGAACAATCGTTCAATCAAAGTTATACTATAGACGGCGTATAGCCAACCGGAACTTTTCATAAACTTGAGCGTCTTCTGTCAGGCCTTTTTGTTTCCGGTTTGAAAGAAGGAGAGTGTTATGAAATCGAAACTGACTTTGAGCCTGATCGTACTGGCTGCGCTGGTGCTTTCATTGGCGCCAGCCGCGACGGTTGGCACTCAACATGCTGAAGCGCAATCCCTTTGCGATTGGGCTCAGTTTGTCACCGATGTGACCGTTCCCGATAACACGGTCTTCCAACCCGGAGCCACCTTTACCAAGACATGGCGGTTGAAGAACATCGGCACCTGCACATGGACAACCTCCTATTCGCTGGTCTTCGATAGCGGAACACAGATGGGCGGACCAGCTTCCGTCAATTTGCCGAACAGTGTTGCGCCGGGCCAAACAGTGGATGTCAGCGTGAATCTCACAGCCCCCGGCACGCAAGGCAATTACATTGGGTATTGGAAGTTCAAGAATGCGTCCGGTGTGATTTTTGGTATTGGATCATCAGCCGATAATTCGTGGTGGGTTGAGATCAATGTTTCCCAGCCATACGGCGTGATCTACGACTTCACATCCAATCTATGTTCGGCAAATGTGCGGAATGCCACCCAAAGGCTTCCGTGCCCTGGAGCGGATGGGGATCCGCTGGGCTTTGCGTATGCGTTGAGCAACCCGATCATGGAGAATGGCGTGCCCGGATTGGCGCCCGGAATACTCATGTCGCCCCAGCAAGTCTATAATGGCCAGGTATTTGCCATCTTTCCGCCAATGACCTTTCTGAAAGGCGATCTGTTCCAGGCTCAATTGAGCTGTCAGGATGGCGCGTTCGACTGCTATGATCGTTATGTTTTGCAATACAAGACGCGAAGCGGCGCCACTTATACCTTATGGACGTGGGATGAAAAATATGATGGCTTTTCCTACAATGCCAGCGTAAAACTCAATTCACTGGCCGGGCAAACGGTCAGTTTGATTCTTGGCGTTCGCGCCCTTGGCTCTCCAATAGGCGACCGGGCCTTGTGGGTTAACCCGGTCGTTGTGCGACCCGGCATCAGTGTTTCGACCCCGACTCCCACCCCGACCGTTGGGCCGGGCACTCCAACCGTCACGCCGACCGCTACGCCTGCGTCGTGTACGGATAGGGCCAAATTCATCTCGGATGTGACCATCCCGGATGGAACAGTCTTTGCTCCAAATACGCCGTTCGTCAAGACCTGGGAGATAAAGAATGTCGGCACCTGCACATGGACAACCTCCTATGCGCTGATCTTCAATTCGGGCAATCAAATGGGCGGGCCCTCACCGGCTAATTTTCCGAGCAGCGTAGCTCCGGGGCAAACGGTGGATTTATCCATCAATCTCACTTCGCCCAACACCGGCGGCACGTATGTCGGCTATTGGAGATTGCAGAATGCAAGCGGCGTTCCGTTTGGAATTGGCGTGGACGCGTTACATTCCTTCTGGGTTGAGATCAATGTGAGCGGCGCAACGGCCACGCCGCCGCCTCCTGTGACGCCTACGCCGGGAGGTCCCACGCCGACTCCTCCAGCAGGCGCGGTGTACGACTTTTCGTCGAATGTTTGTTCAGCCGCGTGGTATTCGGGCGCAGGCGCCCTGCCTTGTCCGGGAACCGACGGCGATCCGAAGGGATTCGTTTTGCAGGTCAATAATCCGACGCTTGAAAGCGGTGCTGCCTCTTCCGGGCTTGGTCTGGTAACTTTCCCGCAGAATATCTATAACGGTTATATTCAGGGAATTTACCCGCCCTATACCGTCAAAGCGGGCGACCGTTTCCGCTCCATTGTTAACTGTTCCTATGGTCAGCCGTCCTGTTATGTGGTTTTCCGACTCGATTATCAATCAGGTTCCGGGCCGATCACAACCTTCTGGGCATTTGCCGAGAAGTATGACGGGCTGTATTATCAGGCGGACCTCGATCTCAGTTCGCTGGTGGGCCAAAATGTGAAGTTCATCCTCACGGTTCTTTCCGTCGGGTCTCCAACCGGCGACCGCGCTCTGTGGGTGAATCCAATGATCTACAATTCTTCGGCTTCCAGCGCGCCTGTCATTGCGCCTTCGTCCACGCCGACCATCATACCTCCCACGCCGGCTCCTGTTACTCCGACTTCCACTACCCCAACTCCCACTCCGACTTGAGGGGATACGAGCGGGTGGGGTACGTATCAGAACAATAAGTATGGCTTCTTGTTCAAGTACCCGCCCGGCTCTGCAGCCTCAAATCAGTCAGATGCCTCGGGCCGCGTTTCCCTGCCGCTCGTTACACAGGGAACCAACTTGCAGGAAAAATATATAGATGTCAGCGTGGTGGAAGGCGCGGCAACCTGTAAAAGTCCATCCAGCAGCCCGATGGCGACATCAGAGAACGTGACCATCAATGGCATTGCCTTCCTGAAGGAAACCGGACAGGAAGGCGCGGCCGGCAACATTTACGATTGGATCGGTTATTCCACGACGAAAGGCAGTGCCTGCATCAGCTTGACCTTGGTCCTGCACTCGACGAATCCGGACAATTACGTAACCCCGCCGCCGGTATATGATAAGACGGCTGAGTCGGCTGTCTTCCCGGCGATCATGTCAACTTACGCCAATCAGTAGCAAAGAGAAATCGCCCAAGCCGGGCGATTTCTCTTCTGATTTTAAAAAGTGGGGATATTTACTTTTCTCTTCTGCCTTTTGTGACGATGCGGATGGGTGTGCCCAGAAATCCATATTCTTCGCGCAGACGGTTTTCGAGATAACGCATGTAGCTGAAGTGCATCAGCTTTGGATCATTGACATAGATCATGAAGGTGGGCGGGTCAGACCGGACTTGCGTGCCGTAAAACAATTTAAGCTGCCTGCCTGCATGTGCGGGCGCGGCGTGCATGTCCTGCGCCTCGACCAGCACTTTGTTGATCTTCGATGTGGTCAGGCGCACCAGCCGTTCCTCCTGGACGCGCAGGGCCAGCGGCAAAACCTGATCCACGCGTTGGCCCGATTTGGCCGAGATGAACAGCAGCGGAACATAATCAACGAAGTTCAAATCCGCGCGGATTTTGCGCGTGAATTCTTCCATGGTCTCGTTGTTCTTTTCGACCGCATCCCACTTATTGACCAGCACAACACACGACTTCCACTCCTCCAGTATAAAACCGGCGATGTGCGCGTCCTGCGCGGTGATGCCGGTGGTCGCGTCGATCATCAAGAGGGCGACATCCGCGCGTTCGATGGCTTTGAAGGATCGCAGTACGCTGTATTGCTCCACACCGGGTTCGATCTTTCCGCGGCGGCGGATGCCAGCCGTGTCAATCAGCGAGATTTTGGTTCCCTGCAATGCGAATTGAGTATCCACCGCGTCGCGCGTCGTCCCCGGGATGGGGCTGACGATGGCGCGTTCTTCGCCAGCCAGCCTGTTCAGCAGGCTTGACTTCCCGACGTTCGGTTTGCCAACGATGGCGATCTTGATCGCTTCATCCTCCTCCTCGACAGCTTCGGGAAAACTGTTCACCAGCGCATCCAGCAGATCGCCGACGTCCGTGCCGTGAACGGCCGAGATCGGATACGGATCACCAAGCCCCAATTCGTAAAATTCGCTGGCAGCCGCGCGGCGCTCCGCCGATTCGCATTTGTTGACGACTACAAAAATCGGCGGCGTGACCGTTCCGTCCGTTTGTTTCTTCTGGTAACGCCGCAGGAGATCCGCCACCTCGCGATCGGCCGCGGTGATGCCGGTGTCGCCATCGGTCACGAGCAGGATGACGTCCGCGTCTTCAGCCGCGATAAGTGCCTGCGATTTGATATCGGTGATGAAATCTGCGGAGCCGATAGACAATGCAGATTTGCCGCCGTGCTGCGGGTCAATTCCTCCCGTGTCTATAATTCCAAAGGCGCGGCCATTCCAGGTAGTCTCGGCATACAAACGGTCCCGCGTCGTACCGGGGACATCATCCACAATGGCGAGACGTTCACCGGCCAGGCGGTTGAATAAAGTGCTTTTGCCAACGTTCGGGCGGCCGACGAGGGCGACGAGGGGTTTAGGCATAATTCTTTTCTGCCACAAAATTTTCCTGGCTTGGATTTTTATCGGATCAAGGTTTGGGCGTGGCGGTTGGACTCGGGCCGATGACCGCGCCAATGGTCCCCGGAAGAATGGATTCGACGCTCACATTCGAAGCCAGGACTTCAACCTTCGGAGTCAGTTGGTACGAACCGGAATTGAGCCCTGTCAAATCCACGCTCACGTGGACATCCTGGCGGGTCAGCGCATCCAGCACCGGCAGGGGGCCGGAGAGAATTACGTCCACCGTCGCCGGCGAAATTTGCGCCGACATGCCCTGGATGACTCCGATGACTTGCACCGCTTCGCCGGAAATCGTGAGACTGCTTTGGATGGCCGATATCGCCGCCTGGATTTGAACCGTTGGCTGTCCAACGACGGAGATACTCTCCGGCAGGTTAAGCGAGACGCGGGTGTTTATATTATCGCTTGCATTCTGCAGATCAATCGGTTGCGTTTCGATATAACCGGGCATGGCGTTTACCAGCGAAGAATCGGAGGAGTACACAGTGATGACAGGCGGGAAGACGGAAATGTTATCGAGCCGGTAACCACTTGCAACCTGTCCGCGGACGATCACCTTAACGGCAACGTCGCGGAAGCCGCCTTCCTGAGTGATCGGCAGGGCCACACGCGTCGTGCTGGGATGAAGTGTAAGGCCGGAGATGATTTCATTGTTTTGATCCAGCAAATTGATCGGGACCGTCTGGTTGATATTCTCGCGCACGCCATCCAGCGCGATGACGGCGCGCGCCTGCTTCACCTGCGATACCAGCGATTGGGGGCCGGAGATGGTGACTTCACCGGGATCGAGCGCCGATGTTCCGGCCTGATATCCGACAGGCAATTGACCGGTCAGGTTCAAATCAATTGGAAGTGTGCGTGTGATAAGCGGTTCGAGTGAGAACGTGATGGAGGATGGGTTGACGCTGATAATTTGAACGGGCCGAAGATTGATCTGGATTTGCATATTGGTTTGATGCTGACCCGCGCCCAAGCCGGATAGATCGAGCACGGCGCGGACGTTATCCGGCTGCGCCGTTAATTGATCCCAAACCGAACTGGGTGCGCGCAAAGTGACCTGGGCTTCCTGTGGAACATTTCCGCGCAGGACCAAACCCGGATCCTGGCCCACAATTTGGATCTTGACCGGGTTGGGATAAACGCGGACTTCGTTTGGATCGGCGGCAGTTACCGCGGCCACCCAGACGGCAAGGGCCAATACGAAAGCCCAAAGAAGGGTACGCAGGTTTTCGCCAAGTCGGCCCAACATTATTTATCCTTGCGCGGGAAAAGATAACCGAAGAAACTATCGAACCACTTGTTGGTCCGTTCGGCGGAGGATGGCCGGAAGAAGGCCAGCAAAATATTTTCGAGTCGATCCGGATCAATGCGGCGGATCATGCGGCCCGCGTGCGCGATGGAAATCGCGCCGGTCTCTTCCGAAACGACAACGGCGACCGCGTCGCTTTCTTCGGATATTCCCAATGCAGCGCGATGACGAAGTCCCATCTGGCGTTCGGGAGAGCGGTTCAGGATTCCGCTCGAGGAAAGCGGCATGACACAGGCGGCGGCAACCAGCCTGGGTCCGGAAATGATCGCCGCGCCATCGTGCAAAGGCGTGTTGGGATAGAAGGTCTGCAATAGAATTTCCGGGGTCAAGGCGGCCTCCATCCGCACACCGCTCTGAATGTATTCGTCGAGATTGTCGAGTCTTTGCATCACCATGAGGGCACCGTGTTGACGCGCGGACAGCCGCGCCGCGGCAGTGACCACCGCGTGGATGGGTTGTTCGATTTCGCGGCTGGCGCTTTTCGCAAAAACGGACTGGAAATTCCCGGCGCGTCCAATGCGTTCGAGCGCGCGTCGAATCTCCGGAGCGAAGACAACCGGGATCGCAAGCAGCATGGCAGGCACGGAATTCCGCACGAGCCACGAGAATGCCGGCAGGTCCACGAGACTGGTTAACAGCACAAGAGAGACAACGATAAGAATCACGCCGCGCAACAACGCCATGGCTTGCGTATCGCGCAGCCAATGCAACAGGCTGAAGAAGATCAGCGTGACCAGCAGAATATCAATGGCGCTGAGCCAGTTGAGCCGTTGGAATATGAAGAGGAGATTGTTCAGAAATTCGTTCACGGTGAAGATCAGACCGGGAGAAAGGTCATCCTGCGCGCCCGGCACGGCTTGCGGCGGGACCGGCTTTGGATTCTAAATGGGGCGCAGGACGCGGTCCTGCCGCATTTGTTTGAAGAACAGGACGCTGCCAGCGGGCATCGACTCGAACGCGGCGTCCGTCCAGGCTTGAATGCCAAGCGAATCAGGCGTTCGTTCCTCGTAACCAAGTTTCTTCCAGACGCTGCCGCGGCCCGCCAGGCTGCCTGCCGGAAAAATGAGCGAGGCTTCGCACTGCAAATCACCGGCGGCGCGCTCCACCTCGTTGATCAGGGTTTCGAGCGCTTTGTCAATATCAATGCCCGGATCGAGGTACAAATCCGTGGTGCGCGCAACCAGATTCTCGACCTGCCAGGCGGCCACGCCCATCAGTTCGTTTCCGATTTGCAGCAGCATGTAGGCCTTGTCGCCGAATTCCGCCATGATGTCGTCGGTAGTGACCTTTCGGTGATTTTGGCCCAAGCGATTGATCAAACCGGCAATGGCTTCCGAATTTTTTGGCTTGCCTCGGCTGACACTGAACTCACCCGCAACCGCTTTTCGGATGATCGTTGGCTGTGTCGGCCCGGTCGGCACCGTTTGCTTCCATGCGTTATTCACCTGCTTCCACAGGTCATCGTAGGAACCGATATTGCGGATCACAACGTCCGCGGCGGCAACTTTATCGCTCTGCGGAGATTGCGCGCTGATGCGCTGGATGGCCTGTTCGCGCGTCAGGCTGCGCTTTCGCATCAATCGTTCGATCTGGACTTCTTCCGGCGCGTACGTGATCCAGACGGAATCGCAGCCTCTGCGTAATCCGCTCTCGAGAAGTTTGATCGCTTCGATCACGACAACGGATTGGCCGGCGCGTTTGACTAGGACGTCCACCGCCTGTGTCACGAGCGGATGAATGATGTCTTCCAGCTTTTCGAGGGCAGACGCGTCGCGGAAGGCAAGTTCGCCGAGCTTGCCGCGGTTGATTTCACTGTCCGCGTTCAGAATCCACCTTCCGAAATATTCGACCACCGGCTTATAGCCCGGCGCGCCTTTGGCGATGGCGCGGTGCGAGAGCGCATCCGCGTCAATCGTGTATGCTCCCAGATGCTCGAGCATCCGGCGGACGACGCTTTTGCCGGTGGCAATATTGCCGGTCAGACCAATGACATATTTTCCGGGCCAGTTGCTCAATTGATCGCCTCGATGGAAATTTGATTACAGGCCTATTTTACATTAAAAAGCGATGTTTGACTTTTTGCTGCACGTTGATTATGGACTCCTGAATGCGCTGCCCCAGAATGTACTGCCAGGCGCGCCAAGATCGCAAAGATTTTTCTCTGGGTGCTCTCTGTGACTTCGCGGTTCAAAGACTTATTGTGCGCTGCAGGAAGAATCGGATTGTAAATGTTGACGCGTTGTGTGTGACCGTGTATGATGAAAGCGCCTCAGGCCGGTCGGGTGATCGCGGCCCGCGCGCAAGCGCTGGATCGAGGAAAGTCCGTACTCTGCAGGGCACGATGCCGGGGAAATCCCGGGATGGAGAAATCTATCGGATTGGGCCACAGAAACAATGCGCCTTCGTCCCTTCCCCCTCTCCCGTTGGGAGGAGAAGAGGCGAAGGTAAGAGTGAAATGGCGGTGTAAGAGACCACCGGCGTTCGCAGCAATGCGGGCGGCCAGGCAACCCCCGTCGAGAGCAAGGTCAAGCAGAGACGATGGAGCGGCCCGCTCCTTTAAGTCTCGGGTAGACTGCATAGATAGATGATCACCGGAGCGAGGCGGTGGCGCCTTTAGCGCCATGCGTCTTGCTTTACAAAATGCGGCTTATAGACCGACCTGAGGTTTTGTCTGAGAAGGGTCTCCATCACCGCTTGAGTAGACTCGGGGTGAATGCCAGTCGAGATGTCTGTGGTTTAAAACAATGCCTTCGCCATTTGTGGGACAATTTGGCAAATTGTCCCTACGTTCGCCGCTCCCGATACCGCATTGGCGAAGGTATTGTTAAAATTCTTTAGAAACAGTCTCTGAACGAGAGTTTTGGAAAGGAGGGCTCTACCGTTTTTAACGGGAAGATAATTTGAGACTGCCGCAAAAGACCGTTTTACCGCGGAGAATACAGAGTTCATAAACGCGATGAGCAATGCTGAGATTCCTTACTCAGCTTCTCCCCTTGCATCCGGTAAAACTTCATTCAGCATCTCCTCAATCTTTCCCATGCGCTGGAGCATGTCTTCGATTTCCACTTCGGCTTTGAGATTGACACGGTAATCCAGTTCGCTGCGTACGCGGTCCTTGGCGTCCTGCCGGTTCTGGCTCATCATGATGACGGGCGCCTGGATGGCTGCCAGCATCGAGAGGAATAAATTGAGCAGGATGAACGGATAGGGGTCCCATGGATGGGGGAGACGCGAATTGATGAAGGTGTAAGTTAGCAGAATCACGCCGAACAGAATCACGAACGTCCACGAGCCGCCGAATTTTGCGACGTTATCCGCGACGCGTTCGCCAAAGGTTTCATTTTCTTCGATTTCTTCGTTTGGGTTGCGGGACGCGCGTGTCCGCATCAGTTCATGCGCCGCGCGCAGGTGTTTTTCGACGATGGTCAGCATGTCGAGTCCGGCCATGGGTTTGGCGCTCAACAGGGCGGTGATGTCGTTGCGGTCAACTTCGATGGCGATGGTGTCCTCCATCGCGACTGCCGTGGTCTGGTGTGACTCTCCGGCCAGCAGCGATGACGCGCCGACGATGCCGCCGTCATCTGCCACGTCAACGACGATGGTTTCCTTGTTCACATCTTCGATGCTGACGTGGATCAATCCTTTCTGGACGATGTATGCCAGTCCGCCGGGGTCGCCAGCTTTGAAGATCGTCTGTCCCTTCTTGAATTCGCGGATGGATACTTGTTTTGCCAGCACATTGCGCTCATCGTGATCGAGCAGGCTGAATAGCGGTACTTCGTTAAAAATATCCGGGTTTACCATGATGTTTTCTCCTGATAAAAATTGTGGCGGTCAGACTAAAATGATTAACACGAATTTCACGAATCTACGAATGCCACGAACATTCGTGAAAGTGGTGCGCTGCCACCTGTAGGTCAAATTACCAATTTGACCTACAGCATGCCGCCAAATATGCTGGTCCATCACGGCAATTCCCGATGAACCCAAAAGTGGAGCTGGCTGAACTATATCTTAGCCAAAAAATTTACAACCGGATGACGAATCCGCAGAACTCGCATTTGATGCTGTCCTGTCCGCGCAGGACGACCTGGTTGATGTTGCCTCCGCAGTTTGGGCATTGACTCGGCGCGGCTTTGACTTTGGCCGCGGCGGCCGCGTCGATCGCAACCGCGCGGTCGTTATCGAAATCTTTTGATTTCGCGCGGTTGATGAGCGCCTGCCACTCGTCGCAGGGCTGCCAGATGTGGAAATGCGCGGATTCCACCGGCGCGCCCGCGCCAAACCTGATCTCGATATGGTCTTCGTTTTTCAACAATCCCTGCTTGCTCGTTGTGATTGATTCGACGGTAGTTACCGGCGCGTTGAGCAAAAGCTTCTGTACCTTTTCTTTCTTTGTGGCAATGAAGAGAACTTTTTCCTTCGCAACCTCCTCTTTCTCCTCGAAGATCAATCGCTGGTCAGTCAGATACAGGACTCCATCAGGATCGTCCTTCTGTTCTTTTCCACCTTTGACCCACACGGCTTTGACCGCCATCACGCCCGCCTCGGTCGCAAGCAATCGAAACGAAGCTTCGGCAAGCTGGGTCAGCATCCAATCAATTTTCTTCAGTTGCCCGTCGAAATCGCTCACCTGATTCTGCAAACCATCCACCATGCTGTGGATTTGACTCTCGGCCGCGGAGACTTGCGATTCCAGCGAAGCGACTTGCGGATCGAGTTGGTTGAGAATGTTTTGGGCCGCGGAAATGCCGTTCGACGCGGCGGCCAGTTCATTCGTCCGCGTGCGAAGCGGTGCGAGCGCGGCCTGCAAACGATTCGACTGCTGGTCAATTTGATTCGTCACGTTCGGCGCGGCCTGCGTCCATTGACTCGAAAAATTCGCGGCGCGCGTCTCGAGGTCTCTGCCAAAAACATAACCGCGCGAACGCAGCCCGGAAATCTGCTGGCCCAATCCGTTGATGATCGTTTGCAGAGCTTCGACAGCGTCGCGGACCTTTGTCAGGCGCGTTTCGTCTTCCAGTGAATTCAGGCGCGATTGCAGGGAACTGATTTGGTTCGAAAGTTCTTCGTTGGACGGGATGGACATGGCTCCTCCTTCAAGTCAGAAAATTATACCTGACGGCGCCGGGGCCATGGAATTTTGCGAGTGGTAAAATTGTCCCATTCATGACGGAGACTTTATGACCGACGACCTGACAACTCGCGCGATCAACACGATTCGATTCCTTTCGGCGGATGCCGTTCAACAAGCCAACTCAGGCCATCCCGGACTTCCCATGGGCGCGGCTGCAATGGCCTTCACGTTGTGGACGCATCATCTGCGCCACAACCCGCGCAATCCAAAGTGGCCCGGGCGCGACCGGTTCATTTTATCCGGCGGTCACGGTTCGATGTTGTTGTACTCGCTTCTGCATCTGACCGGTTACGATCTGTCGCTCGATGAACTGAAAAATTTCCGCCAATGGGAAAGCCGGACGCCCGGTCATCCCGAATACGGTCTCACGCCCGGCGTCGAAACCACGACCGGCCCGCTTGGCCAGGGATTTGCGACGGGCGTCGGCATGGCGATTGCGCGTGAGCATTTGGCTGCGAAATTTTCTCCCGATTTATTCGATTACTACATTTATGGAATCGTCACCGACGGCGATTTGATGGAAGGCATTTCGTCCGAGGCCGCCTCGCTGGCCGGGCATTTGCAGTTGAGCCATCTGATCTATCTTTACGATGACAATCGCATTTCGATTGACGGCTCGACGGATCTGGCGTTCACGGAAGACCGCGCCGCGCGCTTCGCGGCCTATGGCTGGTTCGTCCAGAAAGTGGACGACGGCAACAATATAGACGCGGTGGATGCCGCGATCCAGGCCGCGAAGATCCATTCGCAGCCATCGCTCATTCTTTGCCGCACGCATATCGGGTTCGGCGCGCCGCACAAACAGGATACAGCCAAGGCGCACGGCGAGCCGCTTGGCGATGATGAGCTCAATGCCGCCAAACAAAACCTTGGCTGGCCGCTGGAGCCGCGCTTTTATATCCCCGAAGATGTGCTTGCGTTTTATCGCGAGAGCGTCGAACGCGGACGGAAATTCGAAAGCGAATGGCAAAGCAATTTCGATGCTTATAAAAAGGAACATCCCGATCCCGGCGCGGAATTGGAACGCCGTTTGAAAGGCGAACTGCCGCAAGGCTGGGAAGCCGCGCTGCCGGCGTTCCCGGCAGACCCGAAAGGCATGGCGACGCGCGCCTCATCTGGAAAAGTGCTGGCTGCACTTTCGAACATCATTCCCGAACTGGTCGGCGGCTCAGCTGATTTGACTCCGTCGAACGATACAAAGTTCGATGGCGCAGGCGATTTCGAGAAAGACAACCTGGCCGGACGATATTTCCACTTCGGCGTGCGCGAACACGCGATGGGCGCGGCCCTCAACGGCATGACGTTGCATGGCGGCGTGATCCCTTATGGCGGCACGTTCCTGATCTTTTCGGATTACATGAAGCCTGCCATCCGCATCGCGGCCATATCACACATTCCCTCCATCTTCGTTTTTACTCATGACAGCGTCGGCCTTGGCGAAGACGGCCCCACGCACCAGCCGATTGAACATCTCGCGGCGCTGCGCGCGGTTCCAAACCTGACCGTGATCCGGCCCGCCGATGCAAATGAAGTCGTTCAAGCCTGGAAGTTCGCCATCGCCAATCGCCGCGGCCCGACTGTGCTGGCGTTGACGCGTCAAGCCGTTCCGACCTTCCAACCTTCAAACTTTCCAACCGTTGAGAAAGGCGCATACGTGCTGGCTTCGTTTGGAAAGAGAAAGCCGGACATTATTTTGATGGCTTCCGGCTCGGAAGTCAGTTTGATTTACGAAGCCGCGAAGAAACTTGCAGAAGAGGAATACAGTGTACGCGTGGTTTCGTTTCCGTCGTGGCAGCTTTTCGAGCAACAGGACGACGAATACAAGGAGGCTGTTCTACCGCGCCGCGTCAAACGCAGACTCGCCGTCGAAGCGGGAGCCAGCCTCGGCTGGGAACGATACGTCGGCCTCGATGGAAAGATCATCGGCATTGACCGTTACGGTGCATCGGCTCCGTATAAAACCATCTTTGAACATTTGGGCTTTACTGTTGAGAATGTGATTGCAGAAGCAAAAGAATTATTGAAATAGGTGGTCTTGACATGGCGGCGATGGTCGAGTAATCCGAAGGATGTATCGAGACCCGCCGCCTACTCGACCATCGCAGGAGACTCATGAAAGTCGCTGTTGGTTTTGACCATGCAGGTTTTCCACTGAAAGAAATTATTCTCGAGGCTGTTCGCACTGTCGGACATGAGCCGATTGATCTTGGTACCTATTCATCCGCAAGCGTGGACTTCCCGGATTACAGCGAAAAGGTCGGACGCGCGATTCAAACCGGCGAGGCCGAGCGCGGAATTTTGGTTTGCGGTTCGGGCGTCGGCGCGTGCATCGCGGCCAACAAAATGAAAGGTGTGTACGCGTCGATCTGTCACGATACGTATTCCGCCGCGCAGGGTGTTCGTCACGATGATATGAATGTGCTCTGCCTCGGTGCTCGCGTCGTCGGTCCCGAACTCGCGAAGAGCCTCGCCTCTGCATTTTTGAGCGCGCGCTACGAAGGAAATGATCCCGGCGGTGAAAGACTCGCGAGACGTGTTGGAAAAATTCATAAACTAGAAGAGGTTGGCAAGTTGTGATGTTGGCAGGTTTTCAGGTTGTTTGGCGCAACTTGCAAACTTTCCAACCTTCGAACTTGCAAACAAAGAGAGAGATTATGCCGACGATCACGCGCTTTGAAGAAATCGAAGTATGGCAGACTGCGAGAGAGTTGACTAAATTGATTTATTCATTAACTGACGAAGGTGAATTTTCACGGGACTTTGGATTACGAGATCAAATTCGCCGCGCGGCAGTTTCGGTGATGAGCAACATTGCCGAAGGCTTTGAGTCTCAAACGCAGCAACAATTTGTAAAATATTTGGCAATAGCGAAAGCCTCGGCAGGCGAAGTTCGTTCGCAATTATATGTTTCCTGCGACATGAATTATTTGACTGAAGAGCAATTTGCCCGGGCATTTCAGCTTGCCGAGAAATCATCCCGTCAAATTGCTCGCTTTATTTCTTACCTCGAATCTCATCCTCAATCTCGTCAAATTCGCGAAGAACTTGCAGAATACGAAGTTTAACTTGCCAACATCTTAACCTGTAAACTTGACAACCTTGAAACCTTTTGACTTTCAAACCCGAAAACGAGAATACCATGAACACAATTACCAAACTCACCCAACTCGGTCAATCCATCTGGTACGATAACATTCAACGCAAATTATTGGAGAACGGCGAATTCCAAGCCATGATTGAACGCGGCGACATCCGCGGCGTCACATCCAATCCGAGCATCTTCAATCACGCGATTGCCAATTCGCATGACTATGACGAAGCGCTGACTCCACTGGCATGGGCCGGCTGGGACGCGGAAAAAATCTTTTGGGAATTGGTCGTCGAAGATATCAAGGAAGCCTGCCGTCAGCTCTCGCCGCTTTACGAAGAATCAAACGGCGGCGACGGATACGTGAGCATCGAAGTCAGTCCGTTCCTTGCCAACGACACGGAAGCAACTTGCGCGCAGGCGCAGCAGCTTTGGGCGCGCGTTGCCAGGCCGAATCTGATGGTCAAGATCCCGGCGACGAAAGCCGGCATCCCCGCCATTCGACGCGCGACCGCCGCGGGCGTCAACGTCAACATCACGCTGATCTTTTCGATTGCGCGTTATCTCGAAGTGATGGAGGCGTATCTCAGCGGCCTCGAAGACCGCGTCGCCGCGGGGCATCCGATCCATCATATCGCCTCGGTCGCGTCGTTCTTCGTCTCGCGCGTTGACACGAAGGTTGATCCAAAACTTCCCGAAGGTTCACCTCTGCGCGGCAAGGCTGCGGTTGCCAATGCCAAACTTGCTTATGAACAATTTGAGAAAACATTCCAGGGCGAACGCTGGGAAAAACTCAAAGCGCAAGGCGCGCGCCTCCAGCGTCCGTTGTGGGCTTCGACCAGCACAAAGAATCCCGCGTATCCCGACACGATCTACGTGGATGATCTCGTCGGCCCGCATACCGTCAACACGGTTCCGCCGCAAACGCTGGAAGCTGTCAAAGATCATGGCAAGACCGACATCACGATCAACAAAGACGTTGACAAAGCGCGCGATGAAATTGCCCAGCTCGAAGCTGCAGGCATTTCAATGGCTCAAGTCACGCAGGAATTGGAAGAGGAGGGTGTCAAGGCTTTTGCGGATGCGATCACCGCGTTGTTGAAAACAATTGATGATAGACGAAAGAACGCCGCCTCTTCCCTCGGGCTGTTGGCGGACTCCGTTTCAAAAGCCATCACCCAACTCGAAGCGGATTCCGTACCCGCGCGCCTGTGGGCGCATGATCCCGCGTTATGGACGACTGATCCCGCGGGGCAGAGTGAAGTCACCATCCGCATGGGCTGGATGGACTCGCTCGAAAAAGCACGCGCGTTGATTCCTGCTTACAAATCTTTTGCAGATGAAATTCGCCAAGCAGGTATTGGTCGCATTTTGGTTTTGGGCATGGGCGGTTCATCGTTGACGGCGGAAGTGTTAAGTTCGTTGTTTCCCTCGCCCCCATCCCCTCTCCTCGCGAAGCATGGCGCCTTGACGCCACAGGGAGAGGGCCACAGGGGTGAGGGCGATGTCTGCCTTGCGATTCTAGATTCGACCGACCCGGCTCAGGTTGCCAAAGCCGCCGAAGACTACCCGCCTGATAAGAGTCTTTACATTGTCTCTAGCAAATCCGGCGGCACGGCGGAAGTCTCGGCGAATTCCGATTATTTCTGGAAGCTCAGCAAAGGCAATGGTTCGCGTTTTATTGCGATTACCGACCCAGGCACTTCATTGGAAACATTAGCGCGTGAACGCGGCTTCCGAAAAATCTTTTCGTCCGATGCAACCGTTGGCGGACGCTATTCCGCGTTGACGGATTTCGGCATGGTTCCCGCCGCGCTGCTTGGCGTGGATTTGGATCGTTTGCTCGACCGTGCGGATTGGATGAAACGTCAGTGCATGAAAGATATTCCTGCGGCGCGTAATCCCGGTCTGGCGCTGGGAGCCGTCTTGGGCGAATCCGCTTTGGCGGGCCGCGACAAGCTGACAGTCCTGGCCGATGCGCCGCTGTCCCCGTTGGCAGGCTGGATCGAACAAATCATCGCCGAGTCGAGCGGGAAGAACGGCAAGGGAATTTTGCCCGTCCCGCTGGAGCCGCTCGATATGCCGGATGTTTATGGCAACGATCGCACCTTTGTTTATTTGAGACAAACCGGCGAACTTGATAATGGCGTGGCGGTTTTGCGCGCTACGGGTCATCCGGTGATCGAGTTCCCGCTTGCAGATTCGTACGACGCGGCGGCGGAATTTTATCGCTGGGAAATTGCGACCGCGGTGGCGTGTCACATCATCGGCGTCAACGCGTTCGATCAGCCTGACGTGCAAGACAGCAAAGATCGAACGAAAGCCAAGATCGCAGAATATAAATCCAGCGGAAAGTTGAATGAAGGAAAATCGGTGGAGTTGAAAGATGCAAAGCCAGCGCTGGCAGAGTTTTTGATGCAGGCGAAGGTTGGCGATTATGTTGCGATCAATGCCTATCTGCCTCGTAATGCTGATATGGTCGCTGAATTGCAAAGACTGCGCGTGTTGATCCGCGAGAAAACCAAATGCGCGGTGACGGCTGGTTTTGGTCCGCGCTTCCAGCATTCGACGGGACAGTTCCACAAAGGCGGCCCGAACACGGGACTGTTCATTCAAATCATTTCCGATGCCGAAAAAGATATGCAAATCCCAAACGAGGGCATGACCTTTGGAACGTTGATCCGCGCGCAGGCGCTCGGCGATTACGAAACATTGGTTGCGCGCGGTCGACGCGTGATCCGCGTGCATCTTTCCAAACCGGAAGATATCGGTTTATTGGTGAAGGCTTTGCAGTAGTCGGCGGAGAAATCTTATGCCCACTTTTGAAGATCAATACCTGGACGTTCTGCAAAATATCGAAATGGCGATCCTGAGCGTCTATCGTGAGCATCGTGATTTGGTGGATTATGATGTGGACAAGGTTTTGAACCTGCTTTGGACGGAATATCGAAACGAAAAACAGGGCAGGATGGTTTCTGGGCCAAAATTTGGCGATAATGCCCAACTGGTTTATGACCGCGTCAAAGAGATGTGCGAATGGCGGCTTGGGCGGCAAACTATAAAGACGGATAAGGAGTTAATGCGATTGAAACCGGAGCCGATTTCGATTGACGAAATGATGGCTTGCCTGAAGCGGATTCGCAAATCCATTGAGTTATGGACAAAACAGGGCGGGCGTCAGGGTTACTTATATTTTATTGATCACAATATTTGATTGGAGATGACCATGACCACTCTCTCCCAACAAAAATGCGTTGCCTGCCGCGGCGGCGAGCCGACGTTGACCGATGCACAAATCGCTGAGCTTCAGCCGCAAGTTCCTGATTGGCAAATCAAAGAAGTGAACGGCATGAAACGACTGGAGCGCCTCTTCAAGTTCAGAGATTTTGCCGAGGCGCTTGCGTTTACAGACAGAATTGGCGCCATCGCCGAAGAGGAAGGTCATCATCCACTGATCGTTACCGAGTGGGGAAGGGTCACCGTCAATTGGTGGACGCACAAGATCGGCGGCCTGCATCAGAACGACTTCATTATGGCCGCGAAGACGGATGAGTTGGTAAATTCGTAACTTGTAATTTGTGCGAATCGGAGGGCTCGAGAAGATTGTACTTCGCCCTATTCTTTTAGCGCGTCCCTCAAGTCTGTTTTTTCTATCTACGCGCGGAAACGGTATAATATTTCAGGAAATTCGAAAGGTGATTATGGCTCTCCAAAATATTGACCAACTCCTTAAGCGCGCAGGTAAATTGACGCCATCCGAGCGGTTATTGCTTGCCAGCCGCCTGATCCAGGGCGTGCGTTCCGATTTGCCGTCTCGTAAATCGCGCCGCAAATGGCGTGACGCGGTTGGACTTTTGCCGTATCCAGCGCTGGGCATGGACGCACAGGCATACATCAGCAAATCTCGCCGTGATGGCGAAGCCCGCCGCTCTCGCACGATTAGGGATGGAAAATGAATTTGGCCAAACGGCTTGAAAAGGTCAGGCTAATCTTTCTCGACACAGCCCCGGTCATTTATTGGGTCGAGAAAAATCCGCAATTTATTTCGGTTGTGCAGAGAGTTTTTGAGCGGTTGGATGGGGAGCACGCAAAGTATGATACTGTTGGCGAATTCATTTTTCGCCTGTAAATGTGCGGCTGGAAACAGTTATACAAGCGCAATTTCTCGATTTCGCCAACAGTATCAAAGTATGTAAGCGCGGAGTGCGAAATCTCCAGATTTCGTCCCCAAACTAACAACCTTTTCGTGCACCCGTTGGATTATGGTTTTACCAAAGTCGCTTGACAGGATGACAGATTTGGGACGTGGCGCCATGGCGCCATCACGAACAGGCGAATAACGCGAATAGAGTCCTGAAGAATTCGTGAAATTCGCTCGTTCGCGGCATTCGCGTTAAGAATTTCCCGACTTTGGTAACGCCATGCCCGTTGGATGAGGGGAAGTTGACGGCGGTCGTTTCGCCGATTACACTGGCAGAATGCCTGGTTCTGCCATACAAACAAAAGAACGGGGAGATCGCCAGGATTTTTACCGAGTTACTCGTGAGCAGCGAAAGTGTTTTGTTCTACCCGATTGATGAAGTTGCTGCGGATCGAGCTGCAAATTTGCGCGCTCGTTACAATCTGACCTTGACGGATGCTTTTCAGCTTGCTGTAGCCATTCAGTCGGAATGCGAAGCCTTCCTGACTAATGATGCAGGCCTGAAACACGTATCTGAAATTCCCATCATCGTACTGGCTGATGCAGAATGATCATTGCGGGATGGGGACGAGTCACCATCAATTGGTGGACGCACAAGATCGGCGGCTTGCATCAGAACGACTTCATTATGGCCGCGAAGACGGATCAGTTGATTTCCTCGTAGTTGATGAATTGAAATACAAAACGTAAAAAGCAAAACGCAAAGCTAAATGGGAATGCCATACGTTTCGCTTTTTTAAATTACGGCAATAGTGTTGGATAATCTCCGCCTGAAACCAGTTTGGTTGAATTCCCGGTCTGAATGTCAGTTTGGTAAATATCGAATTGGCCGATGCTGTTGGATGTATTTTGCAAAGAGTATCGCGAGTAGATGATTGATTTTCCGTCGGGCGACCAGGTGATGTCAGAATACGATGCGCCGGATTCTGCCAGAAGCGCGTGGGCATCAGTTCCATCTGGTTTGACGAGCCAGACTTGGTTGCTCGACCCGGAACCATCAGACGAAGGAATGTCGCGATCAACGGCGATCCAACTTCCGTTCGGCGACCACGAGGCGGAATAGTCCGATGCGCCGTTGTTTGAATCACCCAAATCAATTGTCTTGCCGGAATCCAAAATATATCGTTGAACATGAATCGGCGCTCCATCCTGCGAACTTGCCGGTGTGCCAAAGATGAGTGAATCGCTCGAAGGACTCCAACTCTCCGGAATCATTTGCTGCGAGTTGAGTGGTAGCGAAATGGTGTGCCCATCTTTCAAACGATAAAGCGTGAGCGTGTTGGTCGCCGGGGAAATATAACTCAGCCATTGACCATCCGGTGAAAATTTCGCGGCAGTGCTTGGAAATGTTTGGTCACGAAAGACAGGCTGAGTATCCCCGGTTGAAACATCCAGCCACCAAATGCTGAATCTTGCCAGTGCAGAATCCTGCGCATCTTCCAAACGTTCATACACAACTTTTTGACTATCGGGATACCACTGCAACGAGCCGCATTCCGTTTGTGGGCATTTCAAGACAAGCCGATTCTGGCTGCCATCTGAATTGATTGCCCAAATCGAAGTGCTGTTGTCTGACTCGAAGACCGTGTAAAGAATCGTTTGATGATCCGGCGAAAGAGAATAACTTACAATGCCCGATGGCTCCATCGTGTATTGGATGGCTGCGCCGCCGGAAAGTTGTTTTGCGAAAAGTTGATCGTGACCTTGACTATCGGACGCGATATAAAGCAGTCGCATTGGTTTGACAACGGATGTCGGCGCGGCTGGCGTTGATGAATCTGCGCTCGCAACCGGACTTGAACCGGATGCCGCCAAAACGGTTGTGGAAAACCGAAGTGAGTTGACCGCGTTAATCGTCAGTGCGAAGCCTAATCCCAGAACGACCACCGCGCTGATGACCGGCGTGTAAACACTAAAACGGTTCAGAAAATCACTGCGCGCTACGAAGCGCATTCCTTGAACCATCGCAACACCAATCGTGATCAACACCAGGGCCAGCCCGATGCTGAACGCCACGATCATCAACATCCCAAGCGGAATGCGATTGATGGCGACTGCCACCAACAAAATGGCAATTGCATCCGGGCAGGGGACCAGTCCGCCGCTGACGCCCAGCGCGAGCAGAGATTTCCACGTTGTCCTGTTGTCTGGCAACGCGTGGGAATGTTCGTGGCCGGATTCTCCGTGCGTATGTTCGTGAGCATGGTCATCATGCGAATGGCTGTGAGAATGATGCGTCTCGTAGAGCGAGACGTTATCTTGCCCTACCTCCTTCTTTGACAATGCAAGAAAATCCCGCCTGCGCTGCAAAAGCAGATTGATTCCAAACCCAATCACGAGCAAGCCAGACAAAATTTCCAACCATGGCGTAATCAGCGATGGAAGAATGAAGTGCGAAGCAAGCAGCGTGAACAATCCGAGAAGGAGAACTGAGCCAGTATGTGTAACTGTGACCACTGCGCCAAGAAAAACTGCGTCATGGATTTTTCCGTGAGAGCCAACGAGATACGCGCCGACCAGCGTCTTTCCGTGGCCGGGCGTCAGCGCGTGAAGACTGCCTAGCGCCAGCGAGAGCAGAAATGCGCCGATCAAAAATAAGGGCGAGAGTTGCGGCGTTTTGACGAGACCGACGAGTGCAGCAGTGAATGGCGTTGCGCTGGTCGGCGCGGCTGGCGCTTGTGTTTGTGATTCTGGCTGCGTTGACGAAGATGGCGCGGCGAGATTAATCGCCAGCTTTGAGATCGTTCCGGTAAATCCCGGCAGGTTCGGAATGCCGCTATTCCAGGATGTCAGGTTCGATGCAATCGGTGTTGATGTGTTGGATGAAGCAGGAAAATAAAGATTGAAACTGAGTTTGTTGTTATCCTGATTTGGCGGGTCGAAGGAAAAGCCCTGCTCGCCGGTCAACGAAAACCAGTTGAGGCTGTTTGATTCGAGATACGAATTGTTTATTTGGATCGAATGCTTGCCAGTCAGACCGCCCGGCCATTTGACGAGCAATTGGACTTCAATCGCGTCCTGCCCCGTGCGGAGGCTGTCCACCGACGCGGGCCAGCGAACGTTTTCCATCTGAATGGAATTGACAGGATTGCCATCTATGTTGATTGAGAATCCGGCAATGAATGGCTTTGTCCATGTCGCGGCTTCCCGTTGGCTGATGGAACCATCGTGGTTGAGATCGGCGGCTTGCCAGGTTGCATCGGCAATAACCGGTCCCGGCGCGATCTTCCAATCCATGTGAAGGCCGTCGGGCTGAATCGCGATGGATTGATTCTGCGCGTACATGTCCGGCGGGTCGGCGTGGACTGCGTCCGCGGGAAGGGCGAGAATCAAAAGGATAAGGAATACAGCGATTCCTTTTGCGAACCAAGCCCTGGTGTTCTGTACAATCTTCATCGCTGTTGAGCAGTCTGCAATGAGCGATTACTGAACGCGTCCGGCTTGGCTGCCGGTTTCCGAGCCGGGCAGGAAATGCGATCCACTGAATTTCCCCCGATAGAGAATCAGCGAAGTTGCGATCAGGGTCGAGATTGGCACGGCAGCAATCAGCCCAAGCGAGCCAACCAATGTCCGCACAATCTCCTCAGCCATAAATTCCGAATTTACAAGATAGCTGTAACTTCCATTGCCAAGAGTAAACATCAATAACAAGGGCAGTGATGCCCCGGTGTAGGCCAGCACTAGGGTGTTCACTGTAGCCGCGACATGGTCTTCGCCGATGTGCATGGCGCGCTGAAGTATCTGCCAGAATCCCAATGCGGGATTGGCTTCATATATTTCGACGACAGCGGCGGATTGCGACGTTACGAGATCGTCCAGCACGCCCAGCGAACCAATGATCATTCCACCCAACAGGAGACCATGTGCGTCAACCCGAATTGATGACGACTGCATCAGGTACGTTACGTTTTCGTCGCCATAGCCGTTTAGCCTAGTCAAATAAACGAACAACAGGGAAAGAGCGCCGGTGAGCAGAAGAGAAAGGATGATGCTGGCAACAGACGCATGTGTCTTGAGATTCCAACCGTACGTTAGATACAGTGTGACAACCACCAAGATGATGGATCCAATCAGGCTGACCTTCACCGGGTCCTCTCCTGCAAGAATATGGGGAAGCACATACCAGATAATCACAATCATGCTTGCCGCCAATGCGAGCAGGCTACCCAACCCTTTCCAGTGGCCCATGACGAGCATGGATAGCACAAAAGTGAGCAGGAGAATCAAAAGTGGTTGCGAGCGAACGTAATCCACATAATAGGCTTGAAGCGCGTTGGCAGGGGTCTTGTCTATAAGGATGTAGACCTCATCGCCCGGTCGAAATTGAAAATTGTCAGTGCGGAGTTCGCGCAGCCCATAATCTATCTGGAACGGGATGCCCTGATAATTTCCTTCCAAAGGCTTCACTTCCATAATCTGGTACAACTGACTCCTATCATTCAAGACCACTTGGCCCTGCTTGAGAATCCTCGATACTCTGGCGAGTGTCAATTGTGACCCAAGAGTGGCTGATTCATTTTGCACGGGCGGGGGTTTGAAAAAGTATGGAAACCCAAAGAGCGCGAACAGAATCAAAAGCACAGCAACGACGATTGTCCCTCCGACAAACCAGCGGGAAGTTATTTTCATCCGGTCACCTCAGGGGCGATTATAGTTGAAGAGGTCCGACACGCCGCAATCTCTAAGTTCTTGTTAATTTCAATGTGATATATTTGCTATACAGACAAAAACCAATTAGAGTAAATTTCGGAGGAACCCATGTGCATGTTTTGCGCGGCAATTCCCGTGGCGGCCACGACCGGCGTCAGCTTGAACAACAAGCAGCTCAAGGCGAGACGGGAAACCCAAGTCCAATCTGATGATGTTGAAGAGCCGAAAGAGCTGAAAACCAAACCCATTATGACGGTCACTGCCGGGGTCGTGGTTTTGCTGCTTATTGGTTCGGTGACCTATCATTCGCTGACTGGCCTCCCTTACTGAATTAACTAACGTAAGTTGCTGCCCATATTCCTCGAAACGTTTTATACGCACCCTCATCCCCAACCCTTCCCCCGAAAGTGGAAGGGAGTTCCCTCTCCCGCAGGGAGAGGGCCAGGGTGAGGGGAGACACACGCTTTCGAGCAAAATTGGGTAACATCACTTCTTAACTGATGTTACGTACCGTCCCGAAGGTTTTATTGCTCCACAAATCTTCTTTTTAGGGAACCTTCGGGACGCTCTGTGTAAGATGAATTCTTAACGCAAAAGCGCCAAGACACAAAGATTGGCTTTTTCCCTTTGCGACCCTGTGTCTTCGCGTTGAATCTTTTCCGATCTTGGCAGGGCGGCCACTTGGGTGAATTAAGTGATTTACCAAAACAGGAGTGTCCAACTGGATGCTCCTGTTTTTAGTTCGACGGAATTAGAAACTCTTTACGCTTTGACCCGTTCTCCCTTTGGATCCCAAAGCGGCGACTGAACCACCTCGGCTTCAATCTGCTCCCCAAAAAATTCCACTTCTAATGGCGTGCCGGCTTTTGCATATTCGATGGGCAGATAAGCATAGGCAATGCTTTTCTTGACTGAGTAGCCGTATCCGCCTGCCGCGATCCAGCCAATGATTTTATTGTTGCTGGTGCGAATCGGCTCCTTGCCCAACACAACCATGCGATCATCGGCCAGCGTTAAACAACAAAGTTTGCGTGTGAGGCCCGCTTCTTTTTGTTTGACCAAAGCCTCGCGCCCGAGAAAGTCGCCTTTGTCCAACTTGACTGCGAATCCTAATCCGGCTTCGAGAGGAGTGTAGTCCGGGCTGATCTCGCTGCTCCAATAACGATAACCTTTTTCCAGTCGCATCGTGTCAATCGCCTTGTATCCGCCCGCGACCATTCCTTCCGGGATTCCGGCTTCCCAAAGCGTATCCCACAGACGCGCGCCATATTCCATCGGGCAATAGAACTCCCAGCCCAGCTCGCCGACATACGTCACGCGCGAAGCGAGAAGCGGAACATCGCCAACGGTGATTCGTTTGGCGGTCATGTATGGAAAGTTCGCATTTGAAACATCGTCGGTGGTAGCTTTTTCGAGGATCTTCCGCGCCTTCGGTCCCCATAAACCGAGACAGGCGTACGATGAGCCGACATCTTCGATGGTCACCGAACCGTCATCCGGCATATTCAATGAAAGCCAGGATGAATCATGTTGTCCGAACGCGGTTCCAGTAATGATAAAGAAGCGATCATCTGCCAAACGCGTGACGGTGAAATCACATTCGATGCCGCCGCGTTTGTTCAAACATTGAGTGTAAATGATCGAGCCAACGGGTTGATCAATATTGTTGGCACAAACATAATTGAGAAACTTCAACGCGCCCGGCCCGCGGACTTCAAATTTGTTGAACGAAGTTTCGTCGAAGAGACCAGCGTTCTCGCGCGTCATCAGATGTTCGTAGCCAATGGCGCGCGACCAATTTTCACGCGCCCAGCCTTTTGGTTCATGGCCATGATTCGCTTTCTCTTCATAAATCTTGAACCAATTCGGACGTTCCCATCCAAACTTTTCGCCGAACGAACAACCCAAGTCGCGCAGGCGATAATAGGTTGGGGAGAGGCGCTGGCCGCGCCGCGAGAGTCGTTCCTCGCCGGGAAAATGAATATCGTAATATTGTGTGTAGGTTTCGACGGTGCGTGCGACCGTGTAATCGAGACTGTCGTAATTCGGGCCAAAGCGTCGCACATCCAGCCGCCAAACGTCCCATTCGGGATGGCCGTCAATGATCCACTCGGCCATTGTCTTGCCGATGCCGCCCGCGCCCGCGAGTCCGTGCGCGCAGAACGCGCAGGCGACCCAAAATCCTTTGACGGATGTTGGGCCAAGCAGATATTCGCCGTCCGGTGTGAAGCCTTCCGGGCCATTCAATAACTTGACGACTTCCGCGTTTTCGATGGCCGGGACGCGCTTAATGGAATTTTCCATGAGCGGCGCGAAGCGATCCCAATCCGGCGGCAGCAACTGAAATTTGAAATCGCGCGGGACGCCCTTCAAACCGAACGGCGCGGGTTGGCGTTCGTAGCCGCCGGTGATCAAGCCTCCGACTTCTTCGCGCCAATAAACCAGCAGGTCGGGATCGCGCAAATTTGGAAAATCCTTCGTCACGCCCTGGATGGGCTTGGTCATGATGTAAAGATGCGCCATCGGCACGACGGGCAGATTCAAGCCGACCATTTTTCCGACTTCACGTCCCCACAACCCGGAAGCGTTCACCACGACCTCGGTCTTGATCGTACCCTTGTCTGTGACCACGTCTTCGACGCGGCCATTCTTCAAATTGATTTTTTCAACGTTGGTGTCGGTGAAGAAACGGGCGCCGCGATTCTTTGCGCCAACGGCAAGCGCGTTGGTCAGGCCGGTTGGATCAATGCTTCCGTCATTGGGCGTGTACGCCGCGCCAACCACGCCATCCAGCGACATCAGCGGAAAAAGTTTTTGTGCCTCTTTGGGTGAAATCAATTCCATTGGCACGCCGAACGAACGCGCCATGCCGACCAGGCGTTTGATCTCTTCCATGCGTTCTGCCGACGAAGCAAGCCGCACGCCGCCAACTTCGCGCCAGGATGTATCCTGGCCGGTTTCATCTTTTAGGCGGCGGTACAAATCCGTGCTGTAATGCATCATGCGCGTCAGGTTGGCATCGGTACGCATCTGACCGACCAGGCCGGCGGAATGCCATGTCGAGCCGCTGGTCAATTCGTGACGCTCGAGGATGACGACATCCTTCCATCCCATCAACGTGAGATGATAGGCGATGCTGCATCCGCCGACGCCGCCGCCAATGATGACCACTTGAGCATGAGCAGGAAAATCACCCATTCGTGCTTACCTCCATAAGCCATTGATCCCAATCGGGGTTGTGAATGTTAGCGAATACACGGTCGAAGAATTTGTCCGCGTACTCGCGAAAATCAAAATCAAGTTTGGAAATGCCCAATTGCACGAGTCCCCACATGCCTTCGCGCAGGTCGGACATGACCTGCATAATTTTCAAATGCGCCCATTGCGCAGGAGTGTATGATCCAAAATATGATTTGAGCAGCAAATGATTTTGGTCGTTTGAAAATTCGTGATTGTTGGAAAAGTTTGCCAGGTCGAAAAACACATCGCCCATGCCCGCATATTCCCAATCGAGGACATAAATTTGATCGCTGTATAAAAAATTAGCATTCAGCAAATCGTTGTGGCATGGATGCAGGTCGTTCGTTTTGAGATTGAGCGCTTTTTTCGCGCCGCGCATTTTCTCGACCAAGTTGTCAAAGCCATTCGGGATCGTAACGTCGTATTGGCGCGCAATTTTCGAATAATCTTCGACAACGCGAAACGCGGAAAAAGTCCCAGACAGATTTGGCATGGAATGAATTCGGTGAAGAAGTGCGGCGATTTTGCGAATTTGTTCTGGCTCTCGAAGTTCTTCGGGTGGCGGCTGCTGACCAGTAATAAACCGCGTGACAAGACAGCCTTCGGGTTTTATAAAGTAGATCACTTCTGGAGCGATACCTAACTTTCCAGCCTCTGAGTTTGAAGCATGTTCATATTCTCGATTGATTCCCAAGAGTTCGGTGCTTTCACCGGGAATCCGCAGGGCAAACGATTCCCCATTTACATCCACGCGAAAATTTTGGTTGGTGATCCCGCCGCCAAGCGGCGATATTTTCAAGCCGTCGGCATTTGCCCATCCTGCTATCCGTGCAACAGCCTCTTCTGCAGAAAGCGCCATGATCGTTTTTATCCTTGGAGAAATGAACTGATGTTTTGGGTTTCTGCCTGCAGGTTAATGCGGGCAATTATAATGAAAAAAACAAAAACTTGCAAATTTCTTCAGATTTTCATATAATGTACGACTAAAACATTCAAAAACCTTCATTGAGGCAGCGCCAATTGTTATGAGCAAACCCCTCATCCCGGCTCAGAGGCGAGAACGAATTCAGGAGTATTTGACAATACATCAAGTCGCCAGAATGGTTGACTTGTGTAATATGCTGGATGCTTCTGAAGCGACAGTCCGCCGGGACTTGGAGTGGCTCGAAAAAAAAGGGATCTTAGAACGCACACATGGGGGAGCAACACTTAATCAGCGCATGGCATTTGAACCGGAATACATTCAACGCGTTCAAAGTTTTCCAGAAGAAAAGAAAATAATTGGCGAGTTGGCGGCTTCGTTGATCGAAGACGGGGATATCGTTTTTATCAACAGCGGCACTACCACGAATCAGGTGATTCGCAACATACAGAATAATCCAAGCATTTCGATCTTTACCAATAATCTAAACGCGGCACTTGAAGTTGGTGACGCGGGTTTTCATCATTATTTGATTGGCGGCGAGTTCCAGCCGCGCTCCAATTCTGTCGCCGGCCGTTTTGCGATCGAAAACCTGAAACAAATTTATGCGGACAAAGCCATCATCGGCGTGGACGGAGTCAGCATAAAGCGCGGCTGCACTGTCCCGACCAACGCGGAGGCGGAGGTCGTCCGGCAGATGATCGAGAGCACCAATGGTCAGGTAATCATCGTTGCTGACCACAGCAAATGGGGCGTCGTTTCCAATTTTCAAGTTGCACCCATTGACGAGATTGACAAAATCGTAACCGACCGGCAAATTGATGCATCCGCTATGGAAGACCTTGCGCCGCACTCGGTCGAGATTTTGATAGCAAGCGGTCGAATAGCTCATGCAATGAAATCATGAACTCTTGACCAGGGTCAACAAACTTGGTCAAAAGATGTTCAAATATCATCGAAAGGCAGAATGGATTATTCATGAAAGATCAGGCAAAGATCGTGGTCATAGGCGGGGGGATCGTCGGCGCTCAGATCGCCTATCATCTTGCAAAGTTTGGGGAAAAGGATGTGGCGCTTATAGAAAAGGGGGAAATTGCCAGCGGCGAATCATCGCACGCGGCGGGTTTAGTGACTCAATTTGCAACATCACAGACCATGTTGAAATTCCGCATGTACAGCATCGAACTGTACAGCGAACTTGGACTCTTCGATCACGTCGGAAGTTTGCGCGTCGCGTCGACGAAGGAATCGCTTTTGGATTTGGAGCGAGGCGTCAGCCGCGCCAAAGCATTGGGGCTGGATTGCGAAGTGATTGGTCCCGATGAAGCGGTGAAACACATGCCGCAGATCACGAACAAAAATCTGTACGGCGCGATCTATCTTCCGCGCGATGGACAACTTGATCCGTATACCACCACAACCAGCATGGTCAAGTTTGCAAAAGATTTGGGCGTGACCGTTTATACCAACACGCGCGTGACCGGAATCAAATTATCGGCGGAGGGAGAAGTCGAAGAGGTGGTGACCGATAAAGGGGCGATCCGATGCGAGATCGTTGTCAACGCGGCAGGCATGTGGGCGCCGCGCGTCGCGGCAATGGCGGGTCTGCATTTCCCGACGACTCCGGTGGATCATCAACATATCGCATTGAAAGCCGTGCCGGGTCATGAGTTCAATTCAAAGACGCCGTGCTTGCGCGATCCTGAAAATTTGGTTTACATGCGGCAGGAGCAAGGCGGGCTGGTGATCGGCGGTTATGAACCGAATCCGTTGGCGCGTTGGATTGACGGCGTGCCGTGGGAACATGGCAGCACAACACTGCCCGCGGAAATGGATCGCTTCGAGCAATTGCTGGAAGGTGCGATTCGACGTTTGCCGTTTTTGGATCAAGCCGGAATCATCACGTTGGTTTGTCATCCCGGCGCGTACACGCCCGATTGCCAACCGATTCTCGGACCAATGGCAGGTGTGCGCGGCATGTGGATGGCGGCAGGATTCTCGCTCAACGGTTATGGCGGCGCGGGCGGCGTTGGTAAATTGATGGCGGAATGGATCATCGGCGGCGAGCCGACGATGGATGTGTATCCATACAAAGCCACGCGCTTTGGCAATTATTATGACGACCCGCAATACGCCTGCGAGCGAACGCGCGAGAGCGTGAAATATTATTATCGCTTGCGCTTCCCGAATGATGAATTTGAATGGGCGCGCCCGCATCGCATTAGTCCGGTCTATCATCGCGAACTGGAATTGGGCGCGGTGTTTGGCGAGAAGTTTGGTTGGGAACGCGTCAATTATTACAACCCCGACAAGCCCTCGCGGCGCATGGGCGAAGACCAGCGCAATTGGGGCGGATGGATCAAGCCGCCGTATTTCGAGCGGCTGCGAAAAGAACATATCGCCACGCGTGAACGCGTCTGTCTTTATGATCTGACTCCGTTCAGCAAAATCGAAGTAACGGGCGCGGGCGCGTTGCCATTATTGAATCGCGTCGCCGATAGCGAAATGGACAAGCCAATTGGCTCGGCAACATATTGTCAGTTCTGCAATCCCAACGGCGGAGTCGAAGCCGATGTCACGGTGACGCGGCTTGGAAAAGATTGCTTCTGGGTTATCACAGGTGGAGCATTCATCGGCAATGATCGCTCGTGGCTTGAAATGCACATGGACGAAAACAATGGCGAAGTTAATATCCGTGACATCAGCGAAGAGTGGGCTTGTCTTCCGTTGTGGGGCCCATGTGCGCGCGAGGTTTTACAAAAGATCACGAAGGATGATGTATCGAATCAAGCGCATCCATATTTGATGACGAAGCAAATTGATATCAACGGCGCGAGGGTGTACGCACAACGCGTCAGTTACGCAGGCGAACTCGGCTGGGAACTTTATGTTCCTTACAATCGTGCTACGCTGATCTGGGATATGCTGCTTGAAGCCGGAAAAGAATTCGGCATTGAGGTTGGCGGATATAAAGTGTTGGATGCGCTGCGACTCGAAAAAGGTTATCGCTATTACACCGCGGATGTGACTCAGCTCGAAACTCCGTATGAGGCCGGGCTGGGTTTCTGCGTCCAGCTTGATAAAGGCGATTTCATTGGCCGAGATGCACTCGTCAAACAAAAGCAGGATGGACTGAAACGGAAGTTATGCACGCTGGTTGTGGACGGCGATGAGTTCACGCAAATCTATGGAGGGGAAGCGGTTTATTGGGATGGTGAAGTCATCTCGCGCGTCCGAAGCGGCGGATGGGGATATACGGTCAAGAAAAATATTTTGTACGCGTATCTTCCGATTGAACTTGCCAAAGTCGGCAACCGCTTCGAAGCGGAATTGATCGAGGGACGTCAAATGGTTGAAGTTACCGTAACTGTTTTGTTTGATCCGAAAGGCGAGCGTTTGCGCTCATGAAGCAAATGGTAATTGGTAAGCGGTAATTACCATTTACCAATTACTACTCATCAACAATCAAACTATCGAACTACCCAACTATCAAACTATGAACCCTCCCGCTTACGTTGGCTTTGGAATGCTCACCCCGGTAGCGATCATGGTGGTGAATCAATTGCCCGAACATAACACTGGTGCGATTGTCAAAGAAGTGAACGAGTTCATCTTCGATGACGCCGCGATCATCGCTTGCTTATTGCGTCAATGGAATGTACCGACCGCGATGATCGGAACCGCGGTTGGTGATGATTTGCGCGGACACAATCTCGCGGATCAACTCAAAGAATGGGGGGTACAAAGTCAGGTGCGTTTCTCCAAAGAATTCAAGACACCGCTCGAAGTGGACGTCTCCGATGAGACCGGCGCGCGCACTTATTTTTGGCAGCGCCCCGTGGATGTGTTAAACACGCTCGACACCGCCGATCTTTCCTATCTGGAACAAGCGCGCCTGCTGTACGTGGATTGGTACGACGGCAATCATATTCTCCGCGCAATGGATGAAGCCGCGCGCTTGAAGATTCCCATTTTTCTGAACATGGAATATGCTCATGCCGATCCGGAATTGCTGGCTCGTTATGCGGGCCGCGCCGCGATATGTCAGGCTGTCACCGACGTCGCGCAAGTGGACGCGACCGACCCGCTGGAGGTCGCGCTAAAGTTGCGAAACGCGGGCGTCGAAACGGCATTGGTCACGTTGGCTGGTGAGGGCAGTCTTGTGCTTCACGAAGATGAAATCTTGCGCGTACGCGCTCCGCAGGTAACGGCAGTTGATGGCTGCGGCGCGGGAGCAACGTATTCAGCAGGTTTCATTTATGGCTGGCTGCATGGCTGGAGGATCGAAGAGTCAGCGCGATTTGCGACGGCGGCGGCTTCGCTCAAGGTCATGCGGGCGGGGCTGCAAATGTTCCCGGTGGAAGAAATCATGAAGACTGCTGCCGGCCTTGAGGTAAAATCATCCATCTTATCAATGGAGAGAGAGTCACTTGCCAACCGTTCACGCAAGGGATGAATTCATTGGATGTCGTTGCGAGGAGCGGCAGAGCCGCGACGAAGCAATCTCCCTCACAAATTGGGAGACTGATTCGGCAGAACGCCATCGCAGCGACGTGATAGTGTATATACCTGAGACAATTCAAGATAATCAGAGCAGTTCATTTTATTTGATCATAGGAGTTTCATGAGCGAAGAGCTAAGGAAGAAAATGGCGCAAAGCATCATTGACGGCGACGTTGACACGGCGGTTGCGCTTGCGAAAGAATCCATTGCCACCGGCATGGAGCCAATGGATGCCATCTCGAATGGATTTGTCGCAGGCGTAAATGAAGTTGGCGATGCGTTTGGGCGCGGCGAAATGTTCCTGCCGGAATTGGTGATGGCCGGCGAAGCAATGAAGGCTGCGGTTGCGACGTTGGATCCCGAACTGCGAAAGCGCGGCACGGAACGCCGAAAACTTGGCAAAGTTGTGATTGCAACGGTCGAAGGCGATATTCACGAGATCGGCAAGACGCTTGTGACCATCATGATGAGTTCTTCCGGTTTCGAGGTCTTTGATCTGGGCGTGGATTGCCCGGCGGAAAAAATTATCGGCAAGGCGCTTGAAATCAATGCGGATATTATCGCGATGAGCGCTTTGCTGACGACGACGATGATCCGTCAAAAAGAAGTGATTGATGAGTTGGAAAAAGAAGGCTTGCGCGGCAAGTTCAAAGTGATGGTAGGTGGCGCGCCGATCACGCGCGATTGGGTCAAATACATTGGCGCAGACGGATATTCCGAAGATGCCGTCGGCGCGGTGGTTGTCGCCAAGCAGCTTGTGGGAGCTGTTGATTAAGTGATTAAATCATTCAGCGAAGTAAGTCTTCTGTTTCTAATGGAAAAACATTTATCTAAATACAAGGTACACGAAGGTCACAAAGGGAAAAAGCCTGTAAGGTCTCGTCTCGTTTCTTCCCTTGTGTACCTTGTGCCCTTTGTGTTTGAGTCTTTTGTTGCCGGGAGATTCGATGAAATAAACGCAACGGAGATTCTTGATGGCCGATAAGCCTACCGTTATTTTGCAGCCCTCAGGGCGGCGCGGCGAATCGGCGGATTGGAAAAATCTGCGGGCGATTGCCCGCGAACTTGGCGTGGATATCGAATCAATCTGTGCGGAAAATGCCACGTGCGGCAAATGCAAAGTTGTGGTTGAAGAGGGAGCGTTCGAGCGCTACGGCATCACATCCAAACGCGAAAACCTGAGTCCAGTCACGCCGGAAGAAGCCGAATTTTTCCGCCGCCGTCCAAAGATGATGGCCGCGCATCATTGGGAAGCTGGGCAGGTCCGGCTGGCGTGTCAGGCCAGGGTGCGCGGCGACGTGCTGATCAGCGTCCCTGAAGAAAGCCAGGTCAATAGACAAGTCGTCCGCAAGGCCGCGACGCAGCGCGCCTTCGAGATCAAGCCGTCCATTCGGAAATATCTCGTTGAGCTGATGCCGCCCACCGTCTCGAACCCGAAGGCGGATTGGGAACGCCTGCAAAACGGAATCAGCACCTCGATGGGGTTGATCCGATCCGGCGAAGCGAATTTTCCCAGAGCAAAAGATTTGACGATTGATTACGAATGCCTGCGGACTCTTTCAGCGACACTGCGCGAATCGAAATGGCGCGTGACGGTTTCGATCTGGCAGGACAAGGAAGTGCTGCGCGTCGAACCCGGATACGTGGAAGGACTTTACGGCGCGGCCGTGGACATCGGTTCGACCACCATCGCGCTTTATCTGTGCGATCTCGAAAGCGGAGAAATCCTCGCCGCGGAATCGGAAATGAATCCGCAAATCGTTTACGGCGAAGATGTGATGTCGCGCATTCAATACACCATCGTGAACGAAGATGGATTGCAAAAATTGCACGATGCGGTCATCGGCGCGTTGAATAAATTATTACAACAGGCGGCAAAAGCGGCAAATATTTCCACGGATGATATTCTCGAAATAGTGATTGCGGGCAATACGACGATGCATCACCTGTTCCTGAATCTACCGACGAAACAACTGGGATTGGCTCCGTATGTCCCGGCGATCAATCATGACATTGACATCAAAGCGCGTGAACTTGGATTGAAGATCAATCGCGCCGCGAACATTCACGCGCTTCCAACCATTTCCGGTTTTATCGGCGCGGACACAACCGCGGTCTTGCTTGCCGAAGAACCGCACAGGCAGGAAGAGAATTGGCTCATCATTGACATCGGCACGAATGCGGAATTGGTGCTGGGCAATAAAGAAAAATTGATCTGTACGTCCACGCCGACCGGCCCCGCGCTGGAAGGTGCGCATGTTGAATATGGGATGCGCGCCGCGCCGGGCGCCGTCGAACGCGTCGAGATTGACGAGAAGACTCTGGAGCCGCGCTATAAAATCATCGGCGAAGAAAATTGGAACACGGGCAAAGCCAAAGGCATTTGTGGTTCCGCCATTATTGATGCGGTGGCTGAATTGTTCCGCGTTGGAATCGTGGATGCGCGCGGAAGATTTGTCAGCGAAAGTTCATCGAACCGAATTCGTAAAGGCGAGGCCGGGATGGAATATGTTATTGCGTGGGCGGACGAAACAAGTATTCAGCGCGAGATTCCAATCACGCAGCAGGACGTGCGCCAGATTCAACTTGCGAAGGGCGCGTTGTTCGTCGCGGCGCGCACGTTGTTGAATCAATTCAATCTCCAAACACCGGACAAGATTCTTTTGGCGGGCGGCTTTGGAACGTATCTCGACAAGACCAAGGCGATGCTGATCGGAATGATTCCGGATTGCCCGCTGGAAAATGTTTATGTTGTCGGCAACTCCGCCGGAGACGGCGCGCGCATCGCGCTGTTGAATTGGGAACGCCGCGAAGAGGCCGCGAACGTCGCGGCGCGCGTCCACCGCTATGAACTCCCGGCTGATCCGAATTTCCAACAGCAATTCATGCTGGCGATGAATTTTCCGCACATGAGCGAACCATTTCCACACATCGCACATTTGATTCCGAATCGCAAGATTGATCCGCTTGCGGAAAAATTTTCGGGAGGGACGAAGTGAACAAGTTTGTCGAACGATTGAAAGCCGGGGAGGTTTTGGTTGCCGACGGCGCAACCGGGACGAATCTTCAAAAAGTTGGCCTGGTCGGCGGCATCCACACCGAAGATTGGGTCTTCGATGAGCCGAAAAAAATTCTCGATCTCGAAAAAGCGTTCGTTGCCGCAGGCTCGGACATCCTCCTGACCTGCACATTCGGCGGGACGCGTCCGCGCATGCAGGGCGCGAAACACGGCGACCAGGTTTATGAGATCAACAAACGCGCTGTGGAACTGGCGCGTGAGGCCGCCTCGGCGCGAGACGACGTGCTGGTCGCTGGTTCGATGGGCCCGATCGGCAAGTTGTTGAAGCCGTACGGCCCGCTCACGCACGAAGAAGCGCGCGATGCGTTCGCCGAACAAGCCAAAGCGTTGGCCGAAGGCGGCGTGGACTTTCTTCTCTTCGAGACGCATTTTGCTTTGAATGAAGTGGATGCTGGTCTCGAAGGTGCGCGTTCCGTCACTGATTTGCCCATCGTTGTTTCATTTAGTTACGACCGCGGCACGCGTACGATGATGGGAGTCAAGCCAACGGAGGTGATCAAGAAATATGAGCCGATGGGCGTGACGATGATCGGCGCGAATTGCGGCACAACGTTGGAAAATATGGAAACCATCCTGAAAGAATATGGTTCGGTGGATCCGGGCTTTCCGCTGTGGGCAAAACCGAACGCGGGCATTCCGCGACTGGTCAATGGCGAAACCCTTTATGATGTGACTCCCGAACAAATGGCAGACTTCGCGAAGAAGTATGTTTCGCTCGGCGCGCGCGTCGTTGGCGGGTGCTGCGGCTCGACGCCTGAGCACGTTGCCGCGATTGTAAAGACAGTGAAGAGGAAGAAAGACGAAAGATGAACGTTGTGGCGCGGTGGCTCGCGCTGAGCGGAGTGGCGCTTTTTGCGCCACGTAGTCGAAGCGCTGCTTGCTGAAAGCGTTGGCTTTGTCCGCTAATGCTGTGGGACAATTTGGCAAATTGTCCCTACGTTCGCCGCTCCCGATACCGCATTGGCGAAGGTATTGATTGCGGATATCTGATTGAATTGACCGGTGTTTCAACAACAGGAGAGAGAAATGGCTTTTGCAACTTTACTTACTGATGAACAAGTGAAACGCACGCACGAAGCCTCGCTGGAGATTCTTGAAAACGTCGGTTTACTGGTACGCAACGAAAAGGCGCGGTCCATTTTCTTCAAACACGGGGCAAAGGTGGACCCTGAATCCCATATCGTCAAACTGCCGCGTGCGGTAACCGAAAAATATATCAAAATGCTCCAGCCGACGTTCACGTTCCGCGGACGCGACCCGAAGTTCGACAAAACCATCCCGAAGGACAGCCCGGTCATCGTTACGGGGAGTTCTGCACCGGATATCATCGATCCGCTCACGGGTCAGGAAAGACGCGCCCGTTCCGACGATATCGCGCGCATCGCGCATCTCATCAATGAGTTGCCTGCGTATGATATGTTCTCGATTTCCACATTAGCCGACGATGCGCCTCCCGGACAATTCACGCTGGCGCGTTTGTATCCGGCCACCAAGTATTGCGTCAAACCGATTCGCAATACGACGAAGGACATGGACGACATCCAAGCGATCATGAAATTGTTGTACGCCGTCGCGGGAGGCAAAGAGGCGTACTTCGAGCGCCCGTTCGTGACGCATCATTATTGCCCGGTGGTTTCGCCGCTGACGATGGACCAGCTTTCGACAGAAGCGATCATCTACTTCAGCGAGCTGGGACTTCCGGTTTATCCGACCATCGTGCCGAATGCGGGACTCACTTCGCCGATGTCCATGGCGGGGACGCTGGCGCAGGGCAACGCGGAATTTTTAGCGGCCGCGGTTTTGATGCAGATGGTCCGCGAAGGCACGCAGACGATCTACGCGTCGCTGCCAACGGTGGCTGACATGCGCAGCGGCGCGTACGCGTCCGGCGGAATCGAATGCGGCATGCTGCACATGGCGTTCGCACAGCTGGCGCGTTTTTATAATGTGCCCTGCGGCGGATACGTTGGCCTCACCAATTCGAAGATCAATGACGCGCAGATGGGTTACGAAACGGGCATGTCTGTCGTCGAAGGGATTTTGGGCGGAATGGATATGTTCAACATGGGCGGCTTATTGGACGCGCTTAAGGCCTTCAACTTTGCGAAAGCCGTGATTGACGATGAGATCGCGCAGATGCTCAAACGCGTGAAGCGCGGCATTGCCTTCAGCGAAGAGGAGCTTGCCGTGGATGTGATTGCAAAGGTCAAGCCGGGCGGCTCATTTCTGATGGAACCGCACACGGTGAAGCGCATGAAGAACGAAGCGTTGCTCACAAAATTGGCCGACCGCGACGCGCGCCCGATCTGGGAGAAGAAAGGCTCGCTCGATATCGAAGCGCACGCAAAGTTGAAGGTGGATGAAATCCTGTCGCACAATACCCAATCGCTTCTATCTGACGAGCAGGAAGCGCGCGTCCGAGCTGAGTTCAAGGATTTGATTCCCGGAATGCTGGAAATCCTGCAGCCGCAGTAAGCTCCAGATAACAATTGAGAAATCCGCACGAAGACCGCCGGCGAAAGGGCGGTCTTCGTGCTTTCGATTGAGCGCTTTTTCGTTCGCGATTACTTGCCAGCGCGGATTTGTGCGCCGCTCAATGGATTGCCAAACAGCGGAGCAAAGACGCAGAAGTCAAAGACACCGGCGAGAAGCGGAACCAAACCGATCACGGCCACGATGATGCCGGTTGTGCCGCCGAGGCCAAGCCAGCCCCAGGCGATCAAAACCAAGCCTGCCGCGATGCGGACGATGCGTCCGGTAGTGGATGCCATGAAAGAAACAAACGGGTTCATTTTCTATCTCCTTTTTTGTTTGTATGATCTTGCCCCCAGTATAGGAGTTTGAACGAATTTTGTCGGTGACAAAGTCACCAAGTTTCCATCAAAATCTTATAAGAAAATTGATCACGCGTTTGAGCGTGATTGCAGCCCATCCGGGTCAATCACTTCGACTTCGCCGCGCCCCACGCGGACAAAGCCGCGTTCGGAGAAATCTTCGAGCAGACGGCTGACGACTTCGCGCGAGCTTCCCAGTTCCGCCGCGATCTCCTGGTGGGTGACCCGCATCGGGTTCTGGACCCGCGAGCGGGTCAGCAGCAAAGAAGCGAGGCGCGCATCCATGCGGCGGAAGGCGATCTCATCCACGATTGCCATGACAGTTGCCAGCCGTTGCGAAAGCAACTCGAACACGAACTCGCGCCAAACATCATAGCGAGCAACCCATTCCCGGAAATCTTTTGCAGGAATCATCACTGCTTCTGCATCCTGCTCGACAGTTGCCACCGCCGGAAACGTTTTCTGACTCAAAATGGCGTTGGCGGTGAGAATGCAGCTTTGTCCGTTGCCAAAGCGGTAGAGTGTAATCTCTCGTCCGGTTTCGCCAATTTTGTAGACGCGCACCACGCCGGAGAGAAGCAGGGCGATCGCGTCCACGCGGTCGCCTTCCAAAAAAACATCATGACCGGCGGGAATCTTGGCGAAAAAAGCGACCTGTTGGAAATCCCGGATCAGTTGTGTGTTGGACTTTTGCAGGATAGGCAGGGCATCCGAAATTCGCTTGAGTTGCGTTTGGTCAATCATCGTTGGCGATCCTTTTGTGCTGATTCTTATCCCGTGTCTTTTGTACGTCAATCCCACATAGATGCTGACTGGTCACCCCAATTCGCCGGGCGGTAGAAAGGGAATTTTGCGCTGTTTGCCTTTTTCGATGCCTTGTTCCTTCATAAACTCAGAGAAAACTGTACGAATTTATATGTGACATTGCTACCTAGAAAATGTGACACACTTCACTATTGTGAATTTGTTCACAGAATTATTATCGGCTTGTATTTATGCGTTTATGCGTATGAAAGCAGGTACAGCAGATGGTTAATCAAACACTGGTTCAGGAAATATCCCAGCTCGAGGCAGACTTTTGTTTCGCTTTGTCCGATCCGACACGGCTTTTGATCCTTTATGCATTGGCGGATGAGCCGCGCAATGTGACCGAACTGACCAACGATTTGAGTGTCATTCAACCCACAATCTCCCGGCATTTGAAAGTGTTGCGCGAGCGCGGGCTGGTTTATACGGTCCGGCAGGGGACAACGGTCACTTATCACTTGTCGGATAACCGGCTTATCCAGGCGCTGGATCTGTTGCGGGCAGTCATGCGCGAACGGCTGGCCTACAAAGCCAGCCTGATGGAAGAAACCAAGGCAAGCACGAACGCCTGAGGAAGAAATGAATTCATTCTTTTCGAGGAGGATTGGATGCAACGTAAGAAACTGTTTGTAATGCTTGTGGCCGCCGGCGCGTTGATCGTGATCGTCAGCGGCATCGCACTGGCGTTGACACAGCCTGCTCACGCGCAGTGCGGATCACAGGCCTCGTCCTGCAAGAACTGCCACGAAGTGCAAGCACAGAAGCCCGTCAATAATGATGGGACTCCCTGGCACACTTCGCATGCCTTCGGCGATTTTTGCTATATTTGCCACGGCGGCAACCAGCAGGCCACGGATAAAACTGCGGCGCATACCGGCATGGTGAACCCGCTTTCGGATATCAAAGCCTCGTGCGCGCAGTGCCATCCCAGCGATCTGCAGGCCCGCGCTCAGGTTTACGCGGATAAGTTGGGCGTCCAGCTTGGATCGAGTGGCTCTGCCGCATCGAGCAGTGGAACTCCAGCGGCTTCCGCGACGACTTCCGCCGCGCCGGCTGCGAGCAATACGTCTGCAACGCCGCAGCCTGCCGCGGCTGTGCCGCAGGTCACATTGGCTCCCAACGACCCGAACCTGGTCAACTATGTTCAGCGATACAACGAGAACGTGCTGCATCAATATCCTGCCAATTGGGGCAACGTCATCCTGCTGGTCATGATCGGCGCGATGGTGATCGGCGGCGGCGCGCTGGTTGTCAGCCGCGAGGGTTTGATCAAAGTTTCGTTCAAGGAAACAAAGCCGGTCGAAGGCGAGTATCCCGCGGATGTTGTGGACATGGTTCCGGGCATCGCGAAGCTAAAGCCAAATGCGCGCAAGTCACTGCGCCGCCTGCTCGAAAGACCGGAGGCGACCGCCGAAGTGCTAACGTCCATTGATAAGCTGACCGACGATAAACCTTCGAATCAGAAAGAGTAATGAGCCAGTATTTTCACTTCTGTGAGAGGAAACCATTATGAACTGGATCATCAAACAAATCAGCAAAGAGACATGGTCGCCTTATGTGGCCGGAATCCTGCTTGGCATCGTAGGTATCCTGGCCGTGCTTCTGTCCAATAGTCTGCTGGGCGCTTCTGGCGCATTTGAGAACATTGCTGGAATGATCGGCAAAGCAGTTGCGCCCAAAGCCTTCGATATTTTGTATTTCAATTTTGTGATGCCGCCCGGAATCAGCTGGAGTGTCATCCTGCTGATCGGCGTATTCTTCGGCGGCATGATCGGCGCCGCGACCAGCAAAACGTTGAAGTGGGGCAGGAAAGATGCGGCCAACAGTGATGTTCAGTGGAAGAGCATCTTTGGCCCGCAAACGTGGAAACGCTGGGTTCTGGGATTCGTCGGCGCGATCATTCTGGAATATGCGGCAGGCATCGCGGGCGGATGCACCAGCGGCCTGGCAATTTCAGGAGGCATGTTGCTGGTTCCGGCGGCCTTCCTCTTCATCGCCGGGATGTTTGCGTCCGGCATCGTGACCGCGTGGATCATTTATCGCAACCGCTATTAACAAGGAGGATGGAGTGAACTACGTCATTGCTTTGTTTCTCGGCGCGTTCTTCGGCTTCTCGTTGAACAAAGCCGGTTTGACCAAATACAACAAGATCGTCAATCAATTCCGCTTCACCGATATGGCGGTCTTGAAATTCATGATGACGGCGCTGGTCGTTGCCATGATCGGACTCTACGGCCTGCGCGGTCTGGGACTCATCGCGTTCCCGTCCGTGCCGAACACGTACATCGTTGGCAATCTCGTGGGCGGGCTGATCTTCGGGGTCGGCATGGCCCTGACCGGATACTGACCGGGCACCTGTGTCGCCGGGTCCGGCGAAGGAAAATTAGATTATCTCATCCCTGGTTTGCTTGGCTTCTTGACCGGTGCAGTCATTTACGGCTTGACGTACCAGCAGGTATTTCCGCAAATCTCGAAACTGGCAAACTTTGGCGGCATCGTGATCCCTGAGGCGTGGAACATCAATCCGTATTTGACGGTCCTCGCATTCTCACTTATGGCTCTGCTCCTGTTCTATTTCATTGACCGCATGGGCATGCAGAGAAAAGAGAAGTAATCAGTGATCAGCAGACAGTGATCAGTTAGAAGTAGTTGAAGCGGAGAAATCCATGACGAATCTTATATCGAGGCGCGACTTTCTCAAACTGGGCGGCGCGGCGGCTGGAGCGCTTGCAATCGGTGAATTCATTCCGCCGCTCGCGGCAAAAGCTGCGCGCGAGGCAGGCACTCTCGATGCCAACGGTGACGGCTACATTCCCAGCATGTGCGAAATGTGTGTCTGGCGCTGCGGCCTGCTGGCCAAAGTCGAAGGCGGACGCGTGGTCAAGCTCGAAGGCAATCCCGATCATCCGCATTCCAAAGGCAAGTTATGCCCGCGCGGTCAGGCTGGGTTGATGAATACGTACGACCCGGACCGTGTGCTGACTCCACTTGTCAGGGTTGGAAAACGCGGCGAGGGCCTCTTCCGCAAAGCGTCGTGGGACGAAGCGCTGGGGATCGTCGCCAAGAACATGCTCGACATCAAACAGAAGTATGGTCCCGAGGCGATGGTCTTTTCGTCCACGCACAATCTGTCGCAGCCTTTATTTGAAAACCTGCTCCAGGCGTTTGGCTCGCCGAATTACGGCACACAACGTTCGTTGTGTTTCAATGCCATGACGATTACGAACATAATGACGTACGGTACGGAAGAGCCAAACCGCGATTACAGCCAGGTCAAATATATTATTTTGACGGGACGAAATTTGGCTGAAGCCATCTCGAACTCCGAGACCCAGGATTTGATCCACGCGATTGACCGCGGTGTGAAGGTTGTTTATCTCGACCCGCGCTTTACGAAGACCGCGGCGAAAGCGTCCGAATGGCTGCCAATCAGGCCCGGTACTGATTTGGCTTTTCATCTCGCCATGCTTAACGTCATCATCGGCGAGAGACTATACAATCAAAATTTCGTTTCGCAATACACAGTTGGTTTTGACGAAGTTGCCAACAGTGTCAGCCAATATCCGCCTGAATGGGCCGCAAAGATTACCGAAATTCCGGCAGATACGATCCGACGCATTGCACGGGAATTTGCGGCGGCCGCGCCCTACGCGCTGGCCCATAACGGATGGCGCACGTCGAACTTTGTCAACTCATTCCAGACCGAACGCGCCATTGCCATTCTCAACGCGTTGATGGGGAATTGGGGAACGACCATGTTCCCGGCTGGAGCGGAAGGCGCAGGTTTGGGCGCGCCAAAGCAGCCAGCTTATCCGCGTGTCTCTGCGCTGCGGTTGGACGGCGTGCCGTGGAAATATCCATTCGTGCCGCTTCAATATGGAGTTATCCAGCAGATGCGCGACTCCGTCCTGGCTGAAGATCCCTACGCGGCGCACGGATGGTTCATCTCGCGCCAGAACCCGGCCATGTCCATCCCGGATCGCAAGAAGACATTGCAGACTCTTTCCAAGCTGGATTTCATTGTCACGATGGACATCATCATGAATGACACAGCCTGGTTCTCGGATGTTGTCCTGCCGGAAGCGTCGTACCTCGAACGTTACGATCCATTGAATGTGGTTGGCAACCGCGCGTTCCTGCGCCAGCCGGTGATCGAACCGCAAGGCGAAGCCAAGTCCGCGCTGTGGATTTACAAACAGCTTGGCGGGCTTCTTGGCTTGGGCGACTATTTCCAATACAAGGATGATGAAGATTACATCCAGCAGGAACTTGCGCCGTTGGGCGTTTCGCTCGATCAAATCCGTAAGCAAGGTTATGCAGAACTGCCTGAGAGCAGCTCCAACATTTACAGATGGAGCACGCCCAGCGGGAAGGTCGAGCTAAGTTCAGCCACGCTGGATAAAGCTGGTTTTGATGGCGTCCCGAAATGGGAAGAGCCGCCCGCGCCCAAATCCGGCCAGTTCTATTTGCTGACCGGCAAAGGTGCGCGCCAGACTCAGTTCGGCACGCAGAACAATCAATTACTCCATAAATATGACGATGAACCGGGTTTGTGGATGAACGCCAAAGCCGCGGCATCACAAGGCTTGGACGATGGTGATATGGTCTCGGTGACAAGCGACGTTGGTCAGATTTATATCAAGCTGATCGCCACGCAAGCCATCCGCCCCGATTGCGTTTACATGCAGCCCGGCTTCGGTCATCTCTCGAAGGGACTGACCACAGCGTACGGCCTGGGTTCGAGCGACTCGGATCTGCACGTTACGTTTACGGATCCCATTAGCGGCGGTCAGGCCCTCAGTCAGACATTCGTAACGGTAAAGAAGGCTTGACCTCACCCCCATCCCCTCTCCTAAAAGAGAGGGGCGAGGAAAAGATTATGACTGACATTAAGAATATCAAACACAAGGCTTTTCTTTATGATGCCACACGCTGCATTGATTGCCGCGCCTGCATGATCGCCTGCAGTGTCGAAAACAAGATTCCGATGGACAAGACCCGCATCTGGGTCGCCGGGGTTGGACTTAAAGGTGAATACCCGAATCTGGATCGCGCCTCGATGGTCTACCATTGCATGCACTGCGAGGAACCCGACTGCATGTCGGCCTGCCCGGTGGGCGCTTACAGCAAACGTGAAGACGGCCCGGTACTTTACAACAAGGATGTGTGCATCGGCTGCCGCTACTGCATGAACGCCTGCCCATTTGGTGTGCCGCATTTTGATTACAACAAGGGCCTGATTGACGGCGCATTCATTGACAAATGCACGATGTGCACCCAGCGAATTGATGTGGGCCTGGAACCGGCCTGCGTCGCAACCTGTCCGACCGAAGCGCTGGTCTTCGGTGAACGCGCCGATCTGATCAAGGAAGCTCACGCGCGTATCGCCGCACATCCTGATCGCTACATTGATCATGTTTACGGCGAGACGGAAAACGGCGGAACATCCTATTTGATCCTTTCACATGTTCCATTCAGCGAACTTGGACTGCCTCCGCTTACATCCAAGCCGGTCAAGGAAGTCAGTGAAGCGGTGATGGGGCTTACGATTCCGTTCGCGCTTACCTGGGGCGCCGTCCTTACCGGTGTGACAGTCGGCGTGCATGAATACAACAAGAGAAAAGAAAACGCCGCAAAACAAACCGTGGAAGCCGAAAAGGAATCGGAGGATGCCAAATGAAAATGCAAATCAACATCAACCCGCGTCTCCGCCTAAGCCCACTCGTCATGGTTTTATTGGCATTGATGGGAATCGCTTTCGTGGTTGCGATGATCCGTTATATCAATGGCATTGGCGCGATCAGCAATTTGAGTTATTCCTATCCGTGGGGCTTCTGGATCAGCTTCGATTTGTTCACCGGCGTCGCCATCGGCAGCGGCGCGTTCGTCATGGCTGCGGCGGTGTACATCTTCGAACTGAAGGAATTTCGGCCACTGCTCAAGCCGTCCGTTCTAACGGGTTTTCTCGGCTACACCATGGTGGTCATTGCCCTGCTGGTTGACCTTGGTCATCCCGAACGAATCTGGTACATGATGATCCATTGGAATCACACCTCGGTCTTGTTGGAGATCGGCATCTGTGTGATGAGTTATCTCACGGTATTAGCGATTGAATTCTCACCGGTCTTCTTCGAGGGCATCCAATGGAAAAAGACGGCGCACTTCATCCATAAGTTCATCATGCCGTTTGTGATCCTTGGCGTTGTGCTTTCGACATTGCACCAATCGTCGCTTGGCTCGCTGTTGCTAATCCAGCCCGCGAAACTTTATCCGCTGTGGTGGACGCCGATCCTGCCAGTGTTATTCTTCATCTCGGCAGTTTCGATTGGCTTGGCGATGATTATCTTCGAATCAACGGTTAGCGCCCGTTATTTTCATCGCGGTTTGGAAAGTCATCTCTTGGAAAAATTGGGTAGAGCTGTTCCGATTGTCTTAGCGATCTATCTGATCGTCCGCTTCACCCAATTGACTTTGGCAAACGATCTGCAATATCTCTTCAACAGCGGATTGATGAGCATCCTGTTCTGGGCGGAGATCATCCTCGGTTCGGTCATCCCGTTGGTTTTATTCTCGATCAAGAAGATTCGCCAAAGCCCCAACGGTTTGCTGGTCAGCGCGATCGTTCTGCTGATCGGCATGATCCTGGATCGCTTCGATGTAAGTTGGTTCGCTGTTCGTCATCCCGATCCATTGACGTTCATTCCAAGCTTGATGCAATTCAACGCACATTACATTCCATCGTTGCCGGAACTTTCCATTTCAATCGGCATCTTCTCGGCAGGCATCCTGGCGTTTGGTTTGATCGCGAAATACTTGCCGCTCTTTGAAGAGGAAGACGGTCATCACACAGCATCACACTAACCAAAAACCGCTCCGTCACTGGGGCGGTTTTTATACGTATTATGTGTCCTGTTGCAAAACAGAAACTAACATCTCCCTGAGCGGAGTGGTGCCAAAGGCGCCACGAAGTCGAAGGGCAAATCAAAAGCCAGCATCTACGCTTCGACTGCGGACTTCGTCCTCCGCTCAGCGCGATAATGTTGATATGTAACAATACCTTCGCCATTTGTGGGACAATTTGCCAAATTGTCCCTATATTCGCCGCTCCCGATACCTCATTGGCGAAGGTATTGATATAAAACAGACAGCAATATCAGTTATCATTTAGCGGTATTCGAATGCGCCCGTCCTTCTTTCATCACCTGCATCCGCCGACCATCCCGGCCAAACAATCGCGCTGGCGATACACGCTTGGCGCGGGCGGAATGGCTGTATTCCTGTTGCTCGTCCTGGGCGCGACAGGCATCCTCGAACTGTTCTATTACATTCCCACGCCCGATCAAGCCGCTCGATCCATTCAAACCATCAGTTATCTCGTTCCGTTTGGCGGACTGGTTCGCAATATTCATTTCTGGGCGGCGCAGCTTCTTTTGATTGTCAGCGCGGTTCATCTCGTGCGCGTCGTCTTCACTGGCTCATACGCCCCGCCGCGTCGCTTCAACTATTTGCTCGGACTTGCGCTATTTATCTTCGCCATTCTGCTCGACTTCACCGGTTATGTTCTTCGCTGGGACCAGGGGATTCAGTGGGCATTAGTCGTTGGGACGAATCTCATCAAGACGATTCCGTTGATTGGGAATTTGCTTTACATCGTTCTCACTGGCGGGACCCAACCCGGACTCCCGACCTTGATTCGATTCTACGCCTGGCACATTTTCGGACTTACGCTGGGCGCGGTCATTCTTGGAGTGTGGCATATCTTCCGCGTGCGGCGTGACGGCGGGATCGCGGTTCCGCCTCCGCCTCTGCGCGTGGACAAGGAGCGGATCACGCGCAAAGAATTGGCGCGGCGCGAAGTGCTGGCGATGCTGATGACCGGCGCGGCGCTGATCCTTTTCGCAGCATTCATTCCTGCGCCAATTGCACAACCGATCAGCGATATCAATGTCATGGCTGGTGATGCAAAGGCGCCGTGGTTTTTTCTCTGGGTTCAGCAAATGCTCAAATGGGGCGACCCATTCACCTGGGGCGTATTCGTTCCGCTCATTGTTTTGGCTGTCCTCGCGCTGATTCCTTATATCTTTCCAAAACCGGCTGACAGCGAATTGGGAAAATGGTTTCCGCGCTCGAATCGATCAGCTCAAATTATCCTAGCTGTAATCGCTTTGCTGATTATCGTATTGACGATCTTCGGCAGTTTGCCTGCCTCTTGAAAGTCATGTCACTCTGAGAGAGCCGATGGTCGAGTAGTGGCGCCATAGGCGCCGCGTATCGAGACCCGGCGACCGAAAGTCTCACACTTCAAAACTTGAGACCCTTCGCTGCGCTCAGGGTGACATTAACATTATTGGATAAGTTATGAAACGTTTGATTGCATTAGGTTCCGCTATTCTTTTATTTGCCATCGTCGCGGCCTGGTGGACGAATTCGCGCCAGCCGAAGCCCATCGTTCTGATTCCAACGCTGACCGGCAAACCGGAATATTGTCTGACTTGCCACAGCGGCCTGCGGGAAATCAGCCCGTCACATCCCATCAAAACCTTTGGCTGTGTGATCTGTCATGGCGGCGAAGCGCTGGCATTGGATAAGAACCTCGCGCACAGCACGCTGCGCGGCGGAGCCAATCCATCGGACTTATCGGTGGTACAAGAAAATTGCGGCGGAAGCAATTGTCATTCCGGGACCGCTGCGGATAATAACGATCACATCCAACGCGTGATGAAGAGTGTCCAATCCACGTATGCGGGCGCAATCGCGAACATTCTGTATACTTTTGGCGTGGAACCAGATTTGACGGCCCGCTTCGGCATTCACGCGGTGACTGACGATGTAATCACCACCACGACCGGCGTGCCAGCGCTTCAGGTTTTTGATCCCACAAAACAGACCAATCCTTCTGTCTTGAAATTTGCAGCGAACTGTTTGAACTGTCACATCAATGCCCAGCCGCTTCCCGGTTCTCAATTTGATCGCTTGACTGGCTGCGCGGCGTGCCACACCCCTCTCCCAAATTTGGGAGAGGGGCAAGGGGTGAGGGGGCAAATCCACGAATTAACGACGGCCATCCCGTACACGCAATGCAACACGTGCCACAACCGCGGCAATTACGATCTGCGAACCATGAGCTTCATTCAGCGCACCGACCAACCGACCACTCGACTACAAGACTACTACCAGCCGATTGCCCAGTTCACGAAATGCGAATACACGCTGGACTGCATTGATTGCCATACGCGCGCCGAAGCGATGGGCGACGGCGATATACATTCCAGCATGAAGGATATTCAATACATCCAATGCCAGACCTGTCATGGCACGCCGACGCAATTGCCGCAAACCAAAACATTGACAAATCCAAACGATATTGCGTTCCGGCTGGCGCAGCTCAACCCGGTTGTTGATTTGAAACTTGGCGATACAATTCTGGTTACCAGCAAAGGCGAACCGCTGTGGAACACGCGCGTTCTGCCCGATGGAACATATCAGCTTGTCGGCAAAGCCACCGGCCAGGTTTTCACGTTCCGGCCGGTGATAGGCAGCGGATGCACGCAAAACGGCTTGGATCAATCGTCCGCGTATTGCCATACCTGCCATTCGGTGCAACGTTAGCATGTCCTTGCGAGGGCGGTGGTTGAGTAGGCAGTGTTCTTCTGCCGTATCGAAACCCCGCCCGAAGCAATCTCCTGTTTTGCGCGGAGATTGCCACGTCGCTCCGCCCTTCGACAGGCTCAGGGCATCGCTCCTCGCAATGACAGAATGTAACTATGTCTGATCTATCTCGCCGCGATTTTCTCAAGCTCACCACCACCACGCTGCTGACCATCAGCGGCGCGCTCGGCGTTGGCGCGTTGTTTCGTTTTTTGGATTACCAGACCGAGCCGCCCGCCAAAACGGAATTCGATCTCGGGCCGGCTGCCAACTATCCAATCGGCAGCCGCTCACTCGTCCCGGATGTTCCGGCGTTTCTCATCCACAGCCAAAACGGATTCTCGGCTCTGAGTCTCGTCTGCACGCATCTGGGCTGCACTGTCGAACAAAAGGGCGGTGAATTTGCATGTCCATGTCATGGCTCGCTCTATAATGCGGACGGAAAAGTTCTGCGCGGCCCCGCCCAAAAGCCTTTGCGGGCTTTGCGCGTCGAAGTGAACTCGAATGGAAATTTGATTTTGCACACGGATTGAATCCCGCACATGGCAAGACTTGCGCGATAATGAATCATCCGTCAAAATAGACTTGATTGTCACTCTGAGCGCAGCGAAGAGTCTCAAAACGAGATTCTCACCTGCACTTGCGCAGGTGCAAGTGTCAGTCGCTTCGCTCCTCAGAATGACAATATGCCAAAGGAGGCAGAGATGAGTCAACTTCCCAAACCGTACCAGCAGTTTCGCCAGGATCACCCGGATGTTTATAAGGCTTATGAGAGTCTCGGAGAAGTCACCGCCGAGTCTGGACCGCTGGATATGAAAACGCGCGAACTGATTAAATTGGGCATGGCCGCCGCGATGAAGTCCGAAAGCGCGGTGCAATCGCACACACATCGCGCCTTGGACGCGGGCGCGTCCGCCGCAGAAATCGAACATGCCATCCTGCTTGGAATCAATACGCTGGGCTTTTCAACGATGATGACCGCGCTGACGTGGGCAAAACAGGCGATTGCGAATCATTCCAAATGACTTTTCTGGTATAAAAGCTCTGCACACAAATGTGCAGAGCTTTTGGATTCATGAAATTTGCTCTTCTGTTTCGAATTCGGGAACAAATCGCCCTTACCATCAATAGTCTCTATACATGCCATGCCAATTGCGCGCGAAATAGGAAGTGCGACTTCAAACCATTTCGTGGTAGATAGAGTAATGTGGTGAATATAGTTTGACGTATAATAAAACGTATTCATACGGTTTATGATGACAAGAGGTATAACATGAAAATACAAAAGCTATCTTACTCGGAATTCGAAGGTCAACCGGGTGAGTGGATATTTGAAGACTGCACATTTGGAACCGTAAATCTGATTGTGGGCAAGAATGCCACCGGCAAGACAAGAACCCTTAACGTCATACGAGGGCTCGCCGCGCAATTATCTGAATCTCCGTTTCTGCAAGTGAGCGAAGGGAGCTACGTTGTTCACTTTGACAAAGACGGGGTATCGTACGACTATATTTGTGAATATCATGATAGAAGAGTCATCGCAGAGGAATTGAAGATCGATGGTGATAAGCGTATGTGGAGGGGACCGGATGGTGTTGGCTCTGTTCACGCAGTAAAACTGGGAGGAGAGTTAGACTTCCAGACAGAGTTCTACAGGCTTGCGGCTGTTGCAAAACGAGACTCTATACAGCATCCGTTTCTTGACGACTTATATCAATGGGCGCAAGGTGTTACGCGTTTGGATTTTGGCACCGCCTTGGGACAGGATCATTTGGCAATAAAGGTCAATGAACAAACAGACAGAACTTCAGAAGCCAAGCTAAATATAAAAGACACGGAGAAAATAGTGCCCTTGTTCTTACAGGCAGAGCGGGAATTTCCAGATAAGTTCAAAATCGATGTTATTTCCGACATGAATTATATTGGTTATGATATTGAGGACATTGGAGTGGATTCAATTGCAGGAATGTCTCTTGTCACGGCAGGCGGGTTGGAGGCATTAATAACAGGCCGACCAACTGGTACTTATATTAAAGAAACCGATCTGCCCACGAGAACAATTCAGCCGTCGATCTCTCAAGGTATGTTCAGGGCTTTTTCTTTGTTCATACAGATTAACTATGGCCTTCTCTCGAACAAGTCGACTTGTATATTAATAGATGATATCGGCGAAGGGCTTGATTTCGAGAGATCGTCTTCAATCGTGAAACGATTGATTGAGAAGACAAAGGGTTCGCCAATTCAATTATTGATGACCACTAATGATCGATTCATCATGAACGCCGTCCCGTTAGACTATTGGATAATCCTGGTTAGAAAAGGGGGACGGGTTAGAAACTTGAACTATCGAAACTCAAAGGAAATGTTCGAAAGATTCTATGATACTGGTCTAAATAACTTTGATCTATTTTCCAGCGGCTATTACAAAGAATGAAGAACGTTGTTATTTTTACGGAAGGGAAAGGCGAGGTTATCTTTACTCGGCACATCCTAACTCAAGTAGTTGGGTATGACAAGTTGAGCTTTGAATGTTTGGAGCTGCTTTCTGACAAAGTGCGTCCTGCCGGATGGATACACCGAAATCCGAACGCATTAATCAATTTTGTGATAATCAATGTTGGAACTGATGAGAGGGTGATTAGTGAAATTGAGGCCAGATATAAAGGTTACATGGCGAGGGGGTTCGATGTAATCGGTTTACGAGATATGTTTTGCGAAAATTATGAGAGAAAATTGCGTAAAATCAATCAGGTAGACAATGTAATTGACGACAATGTTAATGCAAGCTTTATTCAGGATATTAATAATCGAATTCTTAGGATGGGAAACGTTGCTGGTAGCACCGCACTAAAGCGTGGTAGTGCATAGACCTTGCGGAAAATGGGGTTCATTGGCAAACTCTTGGGACTTCCAAATCACAAGGGATACCAATGAACCCACAAGAGCTATTTTGCCCGAATA
>JAJYLQ010000004.1 GCA_021787595.1 Chloroflexota bacterium
CACCCTTTCCCTCTCCCAAAGGGAGAGGAGACTCCCTTCCCCATTCGGGGGAAGGGTTGGGGATGAGGGCGAAAACGGTAGAAAGGCCATGAGCAGAACCCTCAACACTCTAACCTTGCGCTGTAATGCTAATTCCTAAATTCTTTTCCTGTGCTACTTGGGCGAATGTTTCAATCCCCACAGGATTTGTTCCTGATCCACGGGCAGACTGTCCACGCGCACGCCGACCGCGTTATAGATCGCATTCGTGATGGCGGGCGTCGTCGGGATGCTGACGATTTCGCCCACGCCTTTGGCCCCGTACGGCCCATCTTTCGTCGGATGCTCGACCATGATTGGAATGATGTTCGGCGTAAGCTCAATGCCCGGAATGCGATAACGCGCCAGGCGATCCGTAACGACGCGTCCATCTTCAACGATAAAGTTTTCTGTGAGCGCGTTGCCGAGCCCCATCATCACACCGCCTTCGACTTGTCCCTCGAGTCCAAGCGGATTGACGATGCGGCCCACATCGTTGGCGGCAATCACATTCAGGACGCGCACTTCACCCGTGTTTGTGTTGACTTCCACTTCCGCGGCTTGCGCGGCGTACGAGAAAGCCACGTGCATGTCTCCGCCCTCGCCGAGTGGTTTTGTTTCGGGCGCCCAATATTCGTAAAGCGCGCGCGGTTCCTGCCCGCTCTTCTTCATCTCGACCGCGACATCGCCCATGGAAACGGTGTGACCGTCCACATGCGCCAGCCCTTCGATGTAGCAAATCTTTTCGGGAGGCTGGTCATATTTTTCCGCGAGAGTCGAAGTCATCGCGGCGCGCAGAGTCCGCGCGGCCATGCGCGCCGCGTTGCCAGTGACATAGGTTTGGCGTGATGCAGTTGTCGGCCCGCCATCGGGAGTCAGGTCGGTGTCCATCACAAGCACGCGGACTTTTTCCGGCGGCATGGATAATTCTTCTGCAACGATCATCCGCAAAACGGTGACGAGGCCCTGGCCGAGTTCCGCGGCGGAGGTGCGGACTTCGACGCAGCCATCTTTATATAGCTCAACTTCCGCGCCGGATTTATCGGGGGCGCCTCCGCCGAGACCCGTGTTTTTGTAGCCCGCCGCGAAGCCCCAGGCGCGTATCAAGTGCGGAGTTTCGGGTGTCGCGTGCGGCTGGAACAAGTCGGCGCGCGATAGACCTGACGCCTGACACATGGCATTTGAAACTTTATCAATGCACTCGGTCAGCCCAACGCTGTCGCGCAAGACTTGACCGGTGTTGGTCACACTTCCAACATGCAGCGCATTCATGCGCCGCAACTCAACCGAATCCATGCCAAGTTTTTCAGCGAGCATGTCCATCATGCTTTCGACAGCAAACGCGGACTGCGTCACGCCAAAACCGCGGAACGCGCCTGCAGGCGGATTGTTGGTGTACATGGCGTAACAATCCGCGCGCACGTGCGGGACTTCATACGGGCCAGCCGAATGAGTTGTGGCGCGCGTCATCACTTTATCGCCGAGCGAAGCATACGCGCCGGTATCACCATAAAGTTCCGTTTCGACCGCGGTCAGACAGCCATTTTTCTTCGCGCCAACCTTGACCTTGATCTGCGTCGCGTGCCGCTTCGGATGAACGAGCAGACTTTCGTGGCGGTCAAAGAGCAGCTTGACCGGGCGGCCGGTGGCATTTGCCAACAGCGCAGCGTGGATTTGCCCGGCGATATCTTCCTTGCCGCCGAAGCCGCCGCCCATCAATTGGCCGACGATGCGAATGCGCTCTTCCGGCCAGCCGAGAATGCGCGCGACCTGTTCGCGGTCCTGATATGGAATCTGCGAGCCAACGTAAATCTCCATGCGGCCATTGGGAAGCGGTACCGCGATGCTGCATTCCGGTTCCAAAAATGCGTGATCGGTTGTGGCTGTGTGGAAGGTATGTTCCATGACCACGTCAGCTTCGGCAAATCCCTGTTCCATATTTCCTTTGCGGACTTTGATGTGCTTTAGCAAATTGCCGGACTGATGCAGACTTGGGCTTTCGGGCTGCTGCGCCTGAACCGGATCGCTGATGACCGGTTGTGATTCGAATTCCGCTTCGATCAACCGGACGGCTTGTTCCGCAACCTCTTGAGTCTCCGCGGCGACGATGGCAACCGCGTCGCCCACATAGCGGACGCGTTCATTGATGCCAACCATCGCAGGCCAATCATAAACAACCAAACCATGATTATGTTCGCCGGGGATATCTTCTGCGGTTAGCACAGCAGCCACGCCCGGCAGCGCGCGCGCTTTGCTGGTATCCAAACGGCGGAGAAAACCATGCGGAATGCCTGCTCGCTTCACTGCGGCGTACAACATTCCATCGAACTTGAGATCGTCGGAGAACTTTGCCTGGCCGGTTACTTTCTCGACCGCGTCGGGCCGCGTCACAATCTGTCCGATGACTTGATACTTTTCTGACGAGAGTTGAATCTTCGGCGGCTCGATGGGTTCGCCGGTCTTCATTGACTTGGCCGCGGCGAGGATCGAATTTTCGATCGTTGGATAACCCGCGCAGCGGCATAACGTATCTTTCAACGCGTAACGAATCTCTTCCCGACCTGGATCCGGGTTCCGTTTAAGCAGCGCGTACGCGGTCATCAACTGCCCCGGAATGCAGAATCCGCATTGCACCGCGCCGTGCTGGATAAACGCTTCTTGCAAAGCGTGAAGTCTTCCATTCTGTGCGAGTCCTTCGATGGTGACAATTTCTTTTCCGTCTGCGCGCGCTGCGGGATAAACACATGAAAGAACTGGCTCGCCATCCACGAGGACGGTACAACTTCCACATTCGGCTTCTTCGCAGCCGATTTTTGTCCCGGTCAGATTCAGGCGTTCACGCAATAATCCGGCCAACATCTCTCCGGGTTTGGATGGCAATGTGCATTTCTTTCCATTAACAGTGAGGGTGATTTCGTTCATGGCTTGTACCTCGTGTTCTAAAGCGCTCTGTTCCATGCGACTTGCAAAGTGTCTTTGAATAAAATGCTAACCAAATGCCGGCGATAATCGGCGCTGGCGCGTCGCGGGCTGGTGCGGAATTGCGCGTCCTGCAGAAGAAGCTCGAGGGTGCGCGCCGCCGTTTTTTCGTCGAAGGACCGACCGCGTAAAATTGATTCGGCGGATGAAGCGCGCCACGGCTTCGGTCCCGCCGGTCCGACTGCGATGCGGACATCCGCAATTTGATCTTGATCGCGTGCCAGCCAAATCGCCATGTTGATGATGGGCAGTGCCACACCCTGCGGACGCATGATCCGCTCGAAGGCCGAAGCTTGACTTTTCCTTTTCAATGGAAGATAAAAGCCGATTAGAAGTTCGTCTTTTGCAAGTGTGTTTTTTCCCGGCCCGAGAAATATTTCCTTTAGTGGAACACGCCGGGCGCCCCCGGACGAACTTGCAATTTCGGCTTGCGCGTTCAAGGCCATCAACGCAATCGTGCCGTCTGCAGCGGGCAGGGCATGGGCTACATTCCCGCCCAGCGTTGCGGTATTACGGACTTGCGGTCCGCCAATCAAGTTACACGCTTCGATCAACGCTTGCGCGTGTTCGGCAACCAGACTCGATGCGACGATGTTCGAATGCGGCACGCTGGCTCCGATGAATAATTCATCGCCGCGAATCTCGATGGGGAGCATCTCTCGAACGGAGTTGACATCCACCAGCGTGTGAACCGGCGGATGCCGCCCCTGATCCAAATCCAAAAGCAGATCCGTTCCGCCCGCGATCAGCAGGGCAGATTCCGGCGAATGCGCGAGCGCATCAAGTGCTTCCGTTACAGTTTTCGGTTGGAGGTATTGCTGCCAGAGAGTCATATCGGTACCGGTGATTTGATTTAGTCCTTGTTGGGAGTGGCACTTTTCGACAGGTCGCTTCTCAACCTGACGCCGCGGCGCGTTCCGCGCCACGACCACCGATCCGATTGGGCCAGCCGTGTAAGGCCGGCCTTTATTTTTTTGTATTGTACCTCCGAGCATCGAAAGCGGGGAGTGACAAAGATAAGGTTTCCTTTGCGGAGAATGCTTGACAATTTTGTAATTCGAGATGGGGGCGGTTTCATTTACAATTCGCCCGTGTCGAACTTCACTGCACAGACCGCGCATTCGCTTGGTGAATTCACCTTTTTCAAAGGTTGTAGATTTTAGAATGCCTTGTAATCTCTTTAGAAGGTTGGAATGATGAACCATAAGATTTCCGATCCCTTAACCGATCTATCGAACTCTAAATTTAAAGTGCCCAAGCGTATAATCGTTTTGGGAATCATGCGGAGCGGAACTTCATTAGTCGCCGATTTGGTTCGTTTGTGGGGAGCTTATGTCGGACCGCAGGACAAAATCTGGAAGTCCGACATCAACGATCCGCGCGGCTATGGCTACATGGAATATATCCCTTTGCAGCGCCTCAACGATGAATTATTGGACGGCAATGACAGGCTCCCGCCTCATCTCGGCGAACTGGAGAAAAAAGCCTCAGAGCCAGAATATCAGGAAAAGGCAATAAGTCTAATTCAAAATATGGATCAGGAGACGGTCGAATCGGGGCAAGCGGCCTGGATTTGGAAGGATGCGCGTTTGCCCTTGACTTTGCCTTTCTGGGAGCTTCTTTGGGGCGACGTGATTTACGTGATCACTGTTCGGCATCCGGCAGAAGTAATACTATCGTTAGCCAAAGTCGCGGAAATTGACGAAGACGGCTTACCTTATTCCGCGGGGCTTGCTTACTGGCAGTATTGCATGTTCAATGTGTTGGCGTACACGCAGAATAATCCGCGCAAAATCTTTGTCAACTACGACCAGTTGATCAACCATCCAGAGCAGGAGACCGCCCGGCTTTGCAGCTTTCTGGATTTTCATTGTGGGAGTCCGGACAAAGACGCGCGGCAAAAAATAGAGGTGATGCAGGCTCGAATATCCGGAAATGAACGGCATCATCAATATAAAAAATCCATCGCTGAGATGTCTCAGGCCACAAAAGAACAACGCGCACTTTACAATTTCCTGCGAGTGAAGACCCTTTATCCCGACGAGTCTTATAATCGGGATGATTTTGCGCTTTACCCCGGATGGCGGGAGTATCTCGAAAGTGTGGACGCTCTAATGGCCTTGCAAGGCATACGGGATATGTGAAGGTCCATTTCACCATGACGGATTTCAGTATAAAGGTGGCGAACACTATTCATGACATTGATGCCGCAATGTGGGACCGTCTCAGCGCGGGTCGCCCTTTTCAAAGCCACCGCTGGTATGCCTTTGGCGAGCGTGTCATGTCTGATTGCCCGCCGACCTACCTGTTGGTTTGGGAAGGCACTGAATTGATCGCGCGTGCCTGCCTGTGGCTGGTTCGGAACGAGCCGTTGCCTCGCAGGGCGCTCTCCCCGCTGAGGAAATTGGCACCTGGTTTGTTAAAGCGTTGGCCGCTTCTGATCTGCCGTTCGCCGATGTCAAATCTTTCGGGGATCATCCTGCCTGAAGACTCGCGGCGGGCGCCTGTTCTGTCCGCGTTGGTTGATGAAGCGATTAAGAATGCCAAACATCAATCCGCTTCTTTTGTCTTGTTTGACTATTTGTGTGAAAACGAAATGCACGATTGGCCGTCGAACGTCAGTGTTCTTTCCGTTTTTGGTCCGGGAACGGTCATGGAGAATCGCTGGAACAGCCTGGATGATTATCTCAGATTGGGAAACAAAAAGGACCGACAGCACTACAAACGCAGTCTGCGCGAGGCGGAAAAGCTGGGCATTCGCGTGATGTCCCATCGGACCGTGCCGGATGTTGATTCAGCGATGGTGTTGATCCGCAACGTGGAACATCGTCACGACAACGTTCATAACCCCTGGACGCGTTCCCTCCTCGAAAATCTTGCTTCGATCGGCGGTACATGGCTGGAGGCAAGGATCGGTGAGCGGATTGTCGGCGGCGGTGTGCTGCTCGAGGATAACTGTGCTCAAATGACGACTGCCATCGGTCTGGCTGAAGAAATTCCTTATGTATATTTTCTGCTGGTTTATGCCAGCCTGGAAATTGCATTCAAGAAGCGCGTTCGATTATTACGCTGGGGAAGCGGCGCGTACGATGTGAAGCGACAGCTTGGCTTTACGTTGGAACATAACAATCACACGGCGGTCGTCGGCGCAAATTTTTGGACTCGTCAGATCAGCCGCGCGTTTTCATAGGGATAAAATGTTGACCGGAATTTATCAATCCATCGTTTTTCTGCTTGTCATCCTCCTTTTCTACATGATGGATTTTTTTCTCATCCACCGATATGACAAACAGAGACGCGCCAGCGGCTCGGGGCGCAGCTGGGACTTTACTCTGCTCATGCTGGTTTTTGCCGCGCTGCTGGTTTTACAGCCTATCGTCATCCCGCAAATTGGTTGGCGCACTGACTCTATGTGGGGATTGGTGATTCAAGTCGTCGGCGTTTTGTCGCTGGTTGGCGCAATGCTTCTTCACTTTTGGGCGCGCCTGCATCTGCAACAGTTTTACGCGGAGCGCGTGGAAGTCCAGCCGGAACACCGCGTAATTGACACCGGCCCTTACGCAGCGATTCGTCATCCGGTGATCACCTCGTTCTTTGGCATGGCGATTGGACTCTTCCTGGTCAATCCGGCGCTGACGACGCTGGTAATGCTGATTTACACCTTTTGGGACTTTTCCCGCGCTGCCCGCCAGGAAGAGGAATTGTTGAGTAAAACATTGCCAGATTACGCCGTTTACATGGCGCGGACCTCGCGCTTCGTACCACGCCTATGGAGGAAATCTTGATTTCTCTGGAGGAGTTCCTGCGACTTCCCACCGAAGAAGTCGCAAAATTAGTGAGAGCCTCCGGCTCCAGAGTTGTGGTCTTCCCAATCAACGGCACGCGGCGCTGGTTCGCGTTGGAATATGGGAGCGAATCCTTCGATGACCCGATCAAAGCTTACACAGATATTGCTAGTCAATATCATATCGCGCTATATCGCTTGTTTTTTGACTACGGCATTGATACTTTGATTACGCCTGCCTTTGGCCCCGATTTGTTACTGCGCGGCGATGAATATGTGCGGCGCATCGGCGCGGGCGGATTGGCTCGACTGGCAGAACATTCTGCTTTCTTGGATTTCTACGATGAATATGATGTGCGTGTCCATTTTTATGGTGACCATCGCCGCTTCCTGCACGGAACCGAATTTAGTTATTTGTCTGATATGTTTGACGCCGCATCTGAAAGGACCAGTAATCATAAGCGTTTCCGGTTGTTCTTTGGAATCTTTGGAAACGACGCTACCAATGCTGTGGCGGAATATTCTGTACAATATTTTCAGCAACACAACCGTATTCCTGAAAAACGCGAACTAATTAAAATGTATTATGGCGAATATATTGATTCAGTCAGTCTTTTCATAGGATTTGATCGTTTCAGTGTATTTGACATGCCTTTGATTGCTACCGGCGAGGAGGATCTGTATTTCACAATTAGTCCCTCTCTTTACATGAGTGCCAGCCAGCTTCGTCGTATTCTCTATGACCACCTTTACACGCGCCGCGCGCCTGACCCTGAATACAGTAATATGTCGCGCGAAGGATTGCAAGAGTTACGCAACTTTTACATTCAAAGCCGTGAGTATACTTTGGGTACTGGCGAGCTTCTTCATGGAATCTGGACTCCATCTCTCAAATAGAAACGGGCCTCGAAAATGCAAAAACTCGTCCAGCAAATCCTTCAGGAAATTGGTCCTGGCAATATGTCGGATGTGGCTTACGACACGGCTTGGGTTGCACGCCTTGGCGATATCGACTGGGAACTTAGCAGTCGCGCTCTTAACTGGCTGGTCGAACATCAATTACCTGATGGGTCGTGGGGCGCCGAGAAGCCATTTTATTATCATGACCGCGTCATCAGTACATTGGCAGCCATGATCGCGCTTACTTATCGGGGCCGCCGCGCTCATGATAAGGAACAGATTGAACGTGGGTTACTCGCCCTTGAAAAGATTACCGATGGTGCCACGCAAGGCTTACAGGCAGATCCAAACGGTGCCACGATTGGATTTGAGATGATAGCTCCTACCTTAGTAGCCGAAGCCGAGAAATTGGGAATAATCAAGCAACAAGGAGATAGTATATTGAAACGCTTGAGCAAACAGCGTTCTCAAAAACTCTCCAAAATCCAAGGGAAGATGATTAACAGGAATACTACGATGGCTTTCTCAGCCGAGATGGCAGGAATTGATGGACAGCACATCATTGATATTGATAACCTGCAAGAAGACAATGGTTCGTCTGGAGATAGCCCATCGGCCACGGCCTACTTTTCCTTATACGTCAGACAGCAAGACAGTAACGCGCTGGCGTACTTGCATAAAACCATGCAGAACGACGGCGGCTTCCCTAATGTTGCTCCCTTTGACGCGTTTGAAATCTCATGGACCTTGTGGAATCTCCGCCTAATCCCTGACTTTGTCGCCGATCCCAAGATTAAACCGTTACTAGATTTGTTGGCAAATTCTTGGCAGCTTGGGCGAGGTATTGGCTTTGCAACCAATTACTCAGTCAAAGATAGCGACATGACCAGTTTGGTGTTCGATACACTTTTGCAATATGGCTATGAAAAGGATGTGGAGAGTATATTGAGTTATGAGGAACAAGAATACTTCCTGTGCTACCCCTTGGAAATGAACCCTTCAATAAGTGCAAATATTCATGTTCTAGGGGCGCTTCGCAGAGCAGGTCTTAGAAAAGATAATCCTTCGATTCAGAAGGCGATTCGGTTTCTAAAACAGAATAAAGGGGATGACCGTTTTTGGGTGGATAAATGGCACTCATCTCCTTATTACACAACAGCGCATGCCATTATAGCGGCTGCTGGTTATGAAGATAGTCTTGTAAGAGATTCGGTGGATTGGGTTATATCTTCTCAGCATCCCGATGGGTCTTGGGGAATGTATATTCCAACTGCTGAGGAGACCGCCTATGCATTACAGGCCCTATGGGTATGGAATCAAAAAGCTGGAAAAGTTGAGCCGGAGGTCATCAAAGCTGGAGTCCGCTGGTTGCAGGAACATTTAGATGGACCCTATCAACCGCTATGGATAGGTAAATGTTTATATGCTCCCAATTTGGTGATTCGTTCTGCGGTTATTAGCGCCTTGACCTTGGGAGAATGCCCATGACTAACTTAGAGTTATTTTTGCAGCGTCTGACTGTGGTTTCATCGCCTGACCCAGATGATGCGCGCAGAAGAAGAAATCTCAACATTTTGTTGCTCGGGCTTGCACCGCTGTTAGTGTTATCAATAGTGATATCACTCTTTACTGCAAGAAGTGCTGAGGGCCAGGGAAGCCTAATTATTCTTGCGGGAAGTGTGATCATGCTTCTTGGCGTGATCGTGATTTACCTTATCAACCACTACTGGTCTGGAAAGTTTTCGGCCAGCCTATTCCTTCTGCTTTTGCTTTTAGTTATTGCCTTTAGTGATGATCCCGAACAGCTTTCTGGGGGACGCTCTTTGTTTATCTTTATTATTCCCATAGTGATGGCCAGTCTGATCCTACAGCCAAGTGCGGCTTTCATCTTCGCTGCTCTTGGAAGCATAATGATCTCGGCTTTCTCAATATCGATAGGAAAGCTTCCCAACTCTCCTGCCATCCTTGGCTATTTTTTAGTGGCATTTGTTTCTTGGCTTTCCTCTCGCAGCCTTGAACAGGCATTAGGTGATTTACGTTCTACCAACGCCAACCTCGACAAACTCGTCCAGGAACGTACAAAAGCTTTAACCGAATCCCTGACGCGCGAAATGATCGAGGCCGGGAGAAGCGAGGCCATCCTGAATTCCATTGCGGACGGCGTGGTCGTCTTCGATACGAACTGGAAATCCACGCTGGCCAACCCGGCCATTGTGAATCTGCTCGAAACGCCGTTTTCTGGAATCGTGGAGCATAGCATTGACGATTTGCTGAATTCTGACCGTATTTCCGCAAAAGATCGCGGGACACTGCTTGCCATGCTCGAAAAGCCCGGACAGATCGGAGAAAGCTTCAAAATGGAGTGGGGAAAGAAAACGCTCTCCGTCAACGCGGCCCAGGTCTACGATTCGGCCGGTGCGCAGATCGGCACGGTCGCCGTTTTCCGCGATTTCACCCGCGAGGCCGAAGTCGAGCGGATGAAAAGCGCTTTCGTGGCGATGGTCTCACACGAACTGCGTACGCCGCTCAACGCAATCCTGGGGTACGCGGAAATGCTCAAGGAGGCTGTCTATGGGCCCATCAATGAAAAGCAGGGCGGCGCCACGGATCGGATTATGACCAATACGCAGCACCTGCTCGATTTGGTGAGCGAACTGCTGGATCAGGCTCAGATCGAGGCGGGGAAGTTGAAGATCCAGGCGGCGCCTTTTGCGCCGACGGAACTGCTCGACGCTGTTCACGGCGTCATGGACAAGATTGCCGCGGACAAGCAGCTTACCTTCACGAGCGAAATTGATCCGCAGCTGCCGGAGCGAATGAACGGCGATTCCTACCGGCTGCGGCAGATCCTCATAAACCTTGCCAATAACGCGGTCAAGTTCACCGGCAGAGGCGGCGTTCATATCCGCCTCTTTCGCCGCGATGCGGCTCACTGGGGAATATCAGTGCGGGATACGGGAGATGGAATCCCGAACGATGAGATTCCGCATATCTTCGAAACCTTCCGTCAGGTGGACGGCACGACCACGCGTCAGTATGGCGGCATCGGGCTTGGGCTGTCAATCGTCAAGCAGTTGGTGAGTCTCATGCAGGGAGAGATTGCCGTGGAGAGCGAGCTTGGGTCTGGCAGTACGTTTACCATCCTGTTCCCGTTGAACAACGCAAACAAGTGAGAGGAAAACATTATGGAAAACAACCTGGCGATGATCATCGAAGATGATGTGGATCTATCGAACATTTTTGCCGAAGCGCTTAGAGCGGCGGGGTTCGAGACGGAAATCATTCGCGATGGGGCGGTGGCTCAACAGCGCTTGAAGGAAACCGCGCCCTATATCGTGATCCTGGACATGCACCTGCCTCACGTGGACGGTTCGGTGCTCCTCGGGCAGATCCGCACGGATCCGCCGCTGCAAAAAGTCAAGATTGTGATTGTCACTGCGGACGCGATCATGGGCGACATGTATCGCGAGCAGGCGGAACTTACATTCATCAAGCCGGTCACCTTCACGCAGCTGCGGGATTTTACCGAGCGCATGCGGCTTCAAAAGTAACACCCGGCTATTCGTATTTGCGGAAGATAAGAAAAGCGGCGAAGAGCGCGAGTCCGCCAGCGAGGCCGAGCAGGCGGACGCCAAGCGGACCGTGCGTGTCGCTGTTGCTGCGGCCAAGCAAAAGAAATAACGGCAACAAGAAAGACGCTAATCCGCTGGAGGCCTGGTCGAGCAGGCCAAGCGTTGAATAATACGATCCTTCGCGGTGCTGACCCGTTGCCCGCGCGTCCGCGTCGGCGATGTCTGCTGCGATTGCGTTTGGAAGAACCTGCGCGCCCGAAAGCGCGATCGCTTCGAGACAAATCCAAATCACGCCCTGCCAAAGCAATGGGACGGGAATCGAATCGCCAATGAAGAATAAGCCGGGCAGGATCAAAGCGCCGGATAATAACGAGCCGAGGAAAATAATTCGTGTGCCGTAACCACTGGTGCCCGTTCTTGCACTTAGGGCATTGGCAAGCCGCGTGACGATGGGAAAACAAATCAGCGAAACGATGATGGGCGGGATATAAAAGTAAACTGTATCCGCTTCGGTGCCGCGGCAGATTTCAGTGGCAATGTAGGGGATCGTCGAAAGCACGAAGGTGGATGACATCCAGAATAATCCCCACGAGGCGATGAAGATCAGGAACGCGCGGTTGGCGAGGGTCAGCTTGAGGTGGGTCCAAAAGCTCATTGACGCGGTATCCGCTTCTGGTACTCGTTCTTGTTTCTGGAGTATCGGCGGAGTCTGATTCTCGCGGATAAAGAACAGGGGCAGGAAAAAGAACGGGAGCATGATCCCGGCAAGAATCAGCGCGCTGTTCCGAAATCCCAATGCTTCGATGAGCGGACCGGCGAATCCCGCAAAGACCGCGCCGACGAGCTGGAAGCCCGCCATCCATCCCGCAATGTCGACGCGGCGCTTTTCTTCCGGCGCAAATTCGGGCAGCAAGGCTTCGTAAGGAATTTGCCGGAAGCTGTATGCTGTGTTAAACACAATCATCACAGCCGCGAGATAAAAAAGATTCGCCAGCGATTCGGTCCGGTGGGGCGGCATCCACAAAAGCGCGAACGAACCGAGCATGAACAGCGACGCCGTGAAAATATACGGAGTGCGCCGCCCCCAGCGCGTGCGCGTCTGGTCTGAAATAAAACCGATGGGCAGCGTGATGGCGATGTTGATGCCGCGGCTGACGAGCATGACGATGCTGTACAGCGCGATGGGTACGAGCGGCGTGCCGTTGGGGGGAAGATAAAAGTAGAGAATCCATCCGCCAACAAAACCCCACAGGCTCGAACTGCCCAGAGTCAGGAGCGCATAGAAAATGTCGGCCATGTCTTGTCTGAATATTTCGAAGAAATGGATGAACCTTTTTTGAAAAGTTACTTCGCGCCGAGCAGGACAGCGCCTCGGCGCCGCGCAGTCGAAGCGCAATTGCCAGATGTCCTTCGGCTCCGCTCAGGACGAAAAGTTTCGATTGTTTCAAAATGGAATTACAATGCCGATGATACGCCATCCGCGCGCAAACAATAAGCACTATTGCCTTACAAATCCTTAAGTTCGGCGATCATTTTTTGCATCCGCTCGAAGTGTGAACCTTTCCAATAGATTTGTTTGCAGGCGGGGCAAATATGGAATTCTTCGAAATACAATTTGGTCAGCGGCTCCAAACGATCCAGCACATCTTCCTTGCGCGCCGATTCCAAAAGATGATTGCAGCGGATGCAGCGCTGGAACGGCTTGATCCATTTTTTTAATCCATAGCGCCGGACGACTTCACGGAACTGTTCTTCGGAGTTCAGGCTTTGCAATAAATATCCAAGTCTGATGGTTTTGCGCATCAACAGGTGCCGGTCGCGGGTGAGAAGGATTCGATTTTCGTCCACGGCAATTCGGAACAATTTGTTATCGTCATACTCATTTCGATATAAGGAATCCATGCCGAGCATACGCAGATGGGACGCGAGCCGGCCAAGATGACCATCGAGGACGAAGCGCGGCTCGATAACGGATTCGTTTACCGGCGCAGCGGCCCGGACTTCGATCCGGTCGCCATCATGGACGAGGTAATCCAGGCTGACGGCATTTCCGTTTGCCCGCGCCTCGCCGATTTCCGTGTGCGGAATCCCAGCCGACTCGATCAGGTGCTTGACGGATTGCGGCCCGTTGAAAACGTAATCGAATCCATCGCCGCGTTTGCTGCGCGGCAGAAGCCAGTGAAGTCTTTCATCGAAGGTGAAGCGAGCGACTTTCATAACGTTTCTTCATGTCGTTGCGAGCAATCTCCCATATTGAGTGAGTAGACTGCTCCGCTTGGTCTCAACCCTGAATCCTCACAGAGCAAAGGGCCTAAGGTGCAGGGCGTTACAGCGGAAGTACACCGCTTACTCGACCACCGCTCGCAGTGACATATATACTGAACACGGGCATAAATCGCGCTTTTGTTCAACGGGATTCGGCAAAGGATAAATCCCCGCCTCAGCGCATGAAAGTGGCGCCAGTCCGAAGGCGTCGCCGTGGCGCCATGGCGACAACTTTCGCGTACTGAGCAGGTGGCTTCAGCCCCGCGAATCAAGCGGTAGAAAACCGCAATTTGTGACCGTGCCTGGTATAAAATGATTACAGCAATATCTTCGCCAATGCGGTATCAGGAGCGGCAAACGTAGGGACAATCTGCCAAATTGTCCCACAAATGGCGAAGGTATTGTACAGGAGAAGCAGTAGAATTAAAGTGATGATTATTCGTCGCCTGTTCCGCGCTCCATGGAATAAGCCCGCCAGGTATTTTACTCTCGGTGGATTGATTTTGATCCTTGCGTTCTTCGTTTACACGTTCTGGGATTTGCCATCGGTCAATTCGCTTTCTGAAAATCTCGACATTCCCAGCATCCGCATCACGGACCGCAACGGGCGTTTGCTTTACAACATTATCCCGCAGGTGGGCGGACGCCACGCGGTGCTGTCGTTCGACAAAATCCCGCAATGTATGAAGGACGCAGCGATTGCCGTCGAAGACAAGAATTTTTACAGCAATCCGGGCATTGACCTCGGCGGAATCCTGCGCGCCTTGTGGATCAACCTGCGCGGCGGCGAGGTTGTCTCAGGCGGCAGCACGATCACACAACAGGTGGCGCGCGATCTGCTTCTGAGCCAGCATGAACGCAACGAAATCACACTGCGCCGCAAACTGCGCGAAGCCGTCCTCGCACTGGAATTGACTCAAAAACTTTCAAAGGACGATATCCTCGCGTTGTATCTGAATCAGGTCAATTATGGCGGCATGGCCTACGGAGTCGAAGCCGCGTCGGAAACGTATTTTGGCAAACCTGCCAGCGATTTGATCCTGCCCGAATGCGCGCTGTTGGCTGGCCTGCCGCAAGCGCCGGGGCTTTATGATCCGTTCACGCATCCCGATCTGGCCAAACAGCGCCAGCAAATCGTTTTGGACTTGATGGAGAAGCAGGGCTTCATCACGCACCAGCAGCTTCTCGATGCCGGGTCCGCACCGTTGAGTTATAACCCGGCTCCGTATCCGATCGAAGCGCCGCATTTTATCTGGCTGGTCAGGGATCAGCTCGATGAATTGTTCACATCCGGCAGGTTGAATCCAGATCAAAGTCTGGTTGTTCGAACCACGCTCGACTTGAACGATCAGCAGGCTGCGGAACAGATCGCGGCGCGCCGTCTCGACGAGTTCAAACCCAAACCCGGCGGGATCAACCACAACGTCAATAACGCCGCGCTGGTTGTGCTAAATCCGCATAACGGGGAAATCCTGGCGTTGGTCGGGAGCGCGGATTATTTCGATGCGTCCATTGACGGCGCGCTCGACATGGCCACGTCGCCGCGCCAGACGGGATCCGCTTTCAAGCCGTTCATCTACGCTCAGGCTTTGGACCCGACGCGGCTCCATCCATGGACGGCGGCGACTTCGCTCCTGGATGTGTCCACGACGTTCATCACGCGCAGCGGCCAGCCGTACACGCCCGTGGATTACGATGGCCGCGAGCATGGGCCGGTTTCGGTGCGGGATGCTTTGGCTTCGTCGTTGAACATTCCTGCGGTGAAGACGCTTCAAAAAGTTGGAATTGATAACACGATCAATCTTGCGAATCATCTCGGCATCACTTCGCTCGGCGATCCGCAGGATTATGATCTTTCGCTGGCGCTCGGCGGCGGGCAGATCAGCCTGCTGCAGCTTTCGACGGCGTACGCAAGTTTGGCGGACGGCGGATATTACACGGGCAATTATTCGATTCTCGATATCCGCGATGCGGACGGCAATCTGCTTTATGCACAAAATAGAACGCCGCCAGTTCAGGTCTTTGATCCGCGCGTAACGTGGCTCATCAGCGACATCCTCAGCGACGACCGCGCCCGCCAAATCGGATTCGGACTCAACAGCACGCTGAAGATTGACCGCACCGCGGCCGTCAAAACCGGCACGACGGATAACTTCCACGACAACTGGACGATCGGTTACACTCCCGATTTGCTGACTGGCGTTTGGGTTGGGAACAGCAATTATGAAGGCATGTACGATGTGACCGGCGTGACCGGCGCCGCGCCGATCTGGAACGATACGATGCGCGCATTGTTGGCGGGCAAACCCGATAAACCTTTCGTCCGTCCCGATGGGATGAAGCAAGTCGAAGTCTGCGATCTTTCGGGATTGCTGCCAACCCCGGCTTGCCCGCACACGCGGATGGAATGGTTCATCAATGGCACCGAGCCAACGCAGACCGATAATTACTATCAACAAATTTGGATTGATGCGCTGACGAATTCGCTCGCAAATGATTCGACGCCGCCCGACAGGCGCAAATCCATCCTCGCATTGAATTTGCCCGTCGAAGCGCTGCCGTGGGCGCGCTCACAGGGGCTGCCACTGCTGGCGGACTTTCAGCAAAGCGCAAATACGCAAAACGCGAAGGCGCTGATGTTGGTTTCGCCGACGCCGAATACAACGTATCGCATTACAGCGGATATCAATCAATCCGCCCAGCAGCTTTCTGTGCAGGCGGCTGCCGGGCAGAGCTTTTCTCAAGTTAAGATTTACGTGGATGGAAATTTATTGCAAACATTTTCAAGTCCACCATACCAAGCTTGGTGGACGTTATCAGCGGGACAACACCAATTTTGGGCGGAGGGCGTGGATTCAAGCGGCGGAATAATTAAAAGCGATGTAATAACAATCCAAGTAGTACAGTAGATTCTTATTTCAACCCCGAATGCAGGAAGCTGTCAATGAATTGCCGCTGGAAGATCAGGAATAACAATAACAGCGGGCCAACAACGATGACTGTCCCGGCGGTAACGAGCGGCCACTGTGCGCCGATCTCACCGAGCTGTGTAAACACAGCAAGACCGACCGTCAGGGGGCGGCTGTTCGTGCTGTTGGTGACCACCAGCGGCCATAGAAAATCGTTCCAGTGAAAGCTGATGGACGAGAGCGCAAAGGCAATCATCGCCGGGCGCGCCGGAGGAATGTAAACGTACCACAGCGTTTGCAGCCAGTTCGCACCGTCCATGCGCGCGGCATCGTCCAAGTCACGCGGCACCGTTCGGAAAGTCTGCCGCATCAGGAACGTTCCGAATGCCGAGCCGAAGAATGGCAGCATCACTGCGAGGAGCGTGTCGAATAAATGAAGCTGGCGGATCGTCGAATAGTTCGGGACAATCAGCGCGCTCGATGGAACCATCAACTGCAAAAGGATGAGAAAGAAGAGAATGTTCTGGCCGCGGAATCGAAAACGCGCGAACGCATAACCGGCGAGACTGATCGTCACGAGCTGGACGATCAGGATGCCGAAAACGATGAGGATCGTGTTGATGTAATACTGCACGAACGGTGCGATCTGGAATGCCTGCGCGTAGTTCGCCAGCGTCGGGTGCGAGCCGAACCAGAGGTTGGCCGCGCTGAGCGGTTCGTCGGGCGGATGCACCGAAACGGCCAGCGCCCAAAGTATCGGGATCGCCCAGCCAATCGCGACCACGGCGAGAACGAGGAGTCCAAGTGAATTCAAAATTGATCGAAGTTTAAACCTGGCAAGTCTCATGTTTTCATTCATACGCGTCGCGCCGTTCTGTGTAGAGGAAATTCGTCACGGTGAAGATCAAAAGGACGATGATGAGGATGACGCTGATCGCGCTGGCCTGGCCGTTATCGAGGAAGCTGAACAATGTTTGCCACAGGTTGAAGAGCAGCATGGCGGTCGCGTTGTTCGGGCCGCCGCCGGTCATGATGTAAATCTGGTCAACGGTCTCGAAGGCGTTGACCACCGCGATGGTGGTGACGAACAGCGTTGTCCCTGCCAGCAGCGGAAACGTGAGATAACGCGTCGACTGGATCGCGGAGGCGCCGTCGAGCGAGGCTGCCTCGAAGATGTCGTACGGGAGTCCCTGCAAGCCGGCGAGGTAGAAGATCATGAAATAGCCGGTCTGTTTCCAGATGCCAAGGATGATCAATGCGAGGAGCGCCAGGTTTGGATCGCCAAGCCAGTTCTGGCTGGGAATGTGGAAGAACTCGATGAAGACGTTGACGAGTCCATAGCCGGGCGTGTACATGAAAAGCCAGATCGTCGCCGCGCTCACCATTGGCAAAATAGTCGGATAAAAAAACGCGAGACGATAAAGCCCAAGTGCGCGGATCTTTTGGTTCAACAGCAATGCGAGGATGAGCGCAAGGAAGATGCTCAACGGCACTGTTGCCAGCACGTAAATTACGGTGTTGACGATGACTTGATTGAAAGTTGGATCCTGGAATAATGCGGTGTAATTGCCAAAGCCAGTGAACTGTGGCTGCTGCACGGCCTGGTTTTGGAGAAACAGGCTGTCGTAAAAAACGCGGAGGGTTGGAAAGAGTGTAAAAACCGCGACGAACAGCAGCGTGGGAGAGATCAAAAGATAGGGTAAAGCGGCGGCTCCAATTCGGAACCGCCGCTCTTTTTTCGCATTGGGCGTGCGCGGCCGCAGCCTCATCAATTTTTGAAGGCGGACAGAATCTGATCGGCTTGCTGCTGAGCGGCCTTGAGCGCGTCAGCCGGAGTGCTCTTGCCGGTGAGGACGGCCTGCACTGCATCGCCGAGCGCCTTTTGGATCTGCGCGTTATCGTGCGCGGCGAGTTCGGCGCCAGCGTACTGCAATCCCTGCGGGGCGACGCCCGCTTGCGGCGTCTTGGCGATGTAATCCTTCATCGCCTGTGTGTCCATCGAAGATTTTCGGCCAGGAATGTAGCCGGTATTGATGCTCCAATCGGCCTGGATGTCGGCGGATGTCATGAACTGGATGAACTTCCATGCCGCGGCCTGGTGGTCGGCGGGAATGCCCTTCAGCATATAAATGTTGCCGCCGCCGGTCGGAGCGCCGTATCCCTTCTCGCCGACGGTGTAGCTCACGCCCACGTTGAATTTTGCTTGCTTCAAGATATTGGCGAGTGATCCGCTCGAGTGCCAGATCATGGCGGCCTTGCCGTTGACGAAATCGTTCGGCATGTTTGCCCATTGCAGGATGCCCGTTGGCATCACTTTGTCCTTGGCAGATAGATCGGCAAAATCCTGCAGCGCTTGCGCGACCTGAGGCGTGTCGAACGTGACCTGGTTCGGGGCAGAGCCGACAACGTTCGTGCCGCCGCCGATGACAAATGACTGGAACAGCCAGTAGGGGATTCCGTCCGATGAGATTTCGAGTCCCCATGTGGTCGTGTTGCCGCTGGCGTCGGTCTTGGTCAGCTTCTGGGCGTCGGCAGCCATTTCCTGATAGTTGGCCGGCCCGTGGCTTGGATCAAGTCCCGCGGCTGTAAACAGATCCTTGTTGTAGTAAAGCACGGGCGTGGAGCGCTGGAAGGGCAGGCTCCAAATGTGGCCCTGGTAGTTCGAGTTGGCGAGGAAGGCCGGATAGAAATCGGAAGTATACGAGCTGCCGCCTGCGGCGTTGACGTAATCATCCAGCGGCTGAATCGCATTCGAGTCCACCAGCGAATAGAGATCGGTCGAAAGCATCACCGCAACATCCGGCGGCGTGCCTCCGCCTTTGATCGTCGTCTCGATCTTGGTGAGCGTATCGGGATAACCGCCGGAAAGCACGGCATTCACTTTGATGCTCGGATTCTGCTGTTCGAACTTGGTGATGTAACCATCAATGATTTGCGTGATCGGACCCGGGACAGCGACTGGATAGTAGAACGTGAGCGTGACACTGCTGGGGGTGGGTGCTGCGGCCGGGGCGCACGCGGCGAGCAGTGCGCTGACCACAAACAGGGTAAGAACAACGAGCAACGTCTTTTTATTCATATTTTTTCTTTTCTCCTTCTTGGAAAATTTGGCAAGAGCAAGGCGTCTTTCCCATGCCAAAATTATAAACGCATCACGCAGAATCAGTCAGGTGTTTACAGGATGTTAGCCAAATCAACCTGGTTGTTGTATAGGAGAATAAGGAATCAACGCGAAGCGTTGGAGAGGTCATGGCTTCACTGTAAATGTGCTTCCTGCTCCGCGTCCGCCAACATCGGGGAAGTAAAACTCGGACGCGGTCGGCGGGATGACATTGAATGCGCCTGCGGTGCTGGCGCGCGCAAGATACGTGTAAACATACGTACCAGCGGGCAGGTAATCAGCCGATAGCACAACCTTTTCATCGCGCAATTCGGTGTGCGTGAAATACCACCAGCCAAAGCCGCGCTCGTTGTAATCCTGGACGGTATATTTTGTTGGCACGGTTGTATCGGTCGTAATGGATGCATCAATCGCTTCGAGACCCGCGGGCAGTGGATCGTCAATGACGATGTAATGCAAAGCATCTGGAACGACCATCGTCAGGCGGACGCGCACAAGCTGTCCGCGCTGGATCTGGGTAATGGGATTCTTCGAATCGTCGAGTGTGAAATACTGGCGCGAGAGACTCATGCCCTGGTCGAGCGGCTGGATGGACTTAACCGGCAAGGTGGTGCTGAGATACGCGTCGTAATACAAATTGCCAGTTCCAGTTCCGCGTGTGAACACCAGATAATTAACGGTATCTTTCAACAAGTCTTTCATCTGAACTTGCAGCTTGATGGTGTCGGTCAAATTATCTTTCGTCACCTGTTCCTGCTTGAGCAGCGCGCCGTTCAAGCCAACCGCGAATTGGTAATTCGATTCGTATTCTTTGGATGCGGTCAGCCAATTGGTCAACGCGATCAACGACCACGATGTTTCCTGCGTTGATTGCCAGTGTCCGCTCTGGCGATGAGCCATCAGCCAGCGGACGGCGTTGGCGGTGATGAGATTCTGCGGATCAATTTGCACGAAGGCGTTCAACACGATCGCGGTCGTGCGCGTGTCGGTGTTCCAGTTCCAGTAATCGGGCGGGCCTTTCTCCTCCCAGTGCGCGCCCGCGGCCGACATGACGGTAGCCGCCGCGAGGTCCGACATGAGCGAGTTGACGCGCGTGTCTTTCGGGTCCAGCATATAAATCGCCTGTGCCAGATATGCCTTGCCGTACAAGTCCAACGAACTGCGATGGTCATAAATGAAGTTGGTTTGTCCGGCCTGCAAAACGTTTCCGCGCGCCAGCACATAGATCATGAAAGCGTAACGGTTGTATTGCCACGTTGCCGCGTTCTGATAAAGGTTCGGAAGATTCTCGTTGAGATATTTGATGCCGTTATCGAGCACGTCCTGCGAAACGGGATAACCGGAATCTTTTGCCTCCATCAAGCCCAGCACAACATACGCGCTCGTTTGCGGATCGCTCGTTGGCCCGTCCCACCAATTCCATCCGCCATCGGGCAATTGCCTCGCATAGATTTTTTGCAGCGCCGAACTGACTTGTTGATCGAGATTGGTTTGCAGCGTTGTGTTTGTGATACCCGCGAGTTTGAGTGCGCGCGATGTCACAACGTTCGGCAAAAAGCTCGAAATGGTCTGCTCCATGCACATGTACGGATAATCTTCGAGATAGGTCAGCCCCTCCTGCATCGAGGCCGCGAGCGATGGTGATACATCAATCGAAAGCTGCGCGTTGCTGTAATTGTATGTGGTCGGAAGTTGGATACCTTCGGTCGCGGAGTTCGCTGAAGTCAACATGCCGGATGTGCCGACGGTTTCGAGCGCGCTGTACGTATAAACCGGGATGCCCTGATTCGACAGCGTGCCAAGCGGCGGCTTGCTCGAATCGGTAAACGATCCGCTGACGGCTTGCGCGGTCAGATCGACGCGCTGCGCGTTTTCGTTGACGTTCAAATCCCACGTGACGTAACTTTGACTCTTCGCGGCGACATCCACGGACTGCGCGGCGGGCGTGATCAATTCGACGCCTTGCGCGTCGAGACTTACCTGGACTTTGAGCGGCGCGGCCCCATTGTTGTGAAGGATCGCCCCGATGCGCGCCTGATCACCGGCGACGAAGAAGCGCGGTGTCTGCAAATCTATAAAGAGCGGCTTGGTGCTGACGAGTTCATTTGTGGCCTGACCAACGCGTCCGTGTGCCGTTGCGGCGCGCGCATCCGCAACCCACGTGGTTAGATTCTGCGGCAGCTTCACGGTAACTTGCGCCGTGCCATTCGAATCGGTCGTGACCTGCGCCTGGAAGAAAGCCGTGTCTTTGAAGTCCTGCCGCACGGTGATGATTCCATAGCTGACGCCTTCTCCGCCGCCGCCGCTGCCTCCGCCTTGCGGAACGCTCGCCCGATATTGCGCGTTGAAATCATCTGCGTTCGCGACAAGCCCAAGTGAAGTCTGAACGCCGAGCGCTTGATCGGGGTAAAAGCTGCTGAGAATTTTTCCTGAATTGGACGGAGCCAATGCCAGCGCGGCCTTATCCACAACAGCTAACGAAGCGTCTGCTGAAACCGGTTTGCCGTTTTGATCTTTGGTTGTGATCGTATACGTGACGTTGTCACCGGGTCCCGCCGTTTGTTTATCGGGCGTGACTTTCACATCGAGGGCCTGCTGGCTCGTGTCCACGTTGATGCGCGTGATGCCGACCTTGAAATCGGGAGTCTTGGTGTTGTCCGCTCCGCTCACAACGACGACGGAAACATAGGCCATTGGTGCCATGTCACTCGTAATGGGTAATTTGTAAATGGTGCTGTTGCCATTCAGTAGAACGACATCTTGCTTGTAAATGTGTCCGCGTTCGTAGGTCACTAATGCGTAAACACTTCCCTGGAATGGCTGGGCAATCAGGAGTTCAGCCGTATCGCCGGGCGAGTACGAATCTTTATCTGCAATCAGGTTGAACGTGCGATCATTTGTTTGCCGCCAGGGGATGAATTGATCGCTTGAAACCCACGTGTACGTGGACGATTGTTGTTTGTTGCCTTTTGAATCGGTGACGATCACAATTGCCTTGTAGACTCCGCCTTCGGGCGGGATGAACGAGGCCGAGGCTTTGCCATCTGCACCGGTCGTAATTGTCTGCTGGCTGATCGGAATATCCTTCACCGACGTGACCCAGCTCAACTGTCCCTGTTGATCCTGCTTCTGCACGCTATACCATTGACGCTCCACGAACTGAACCGTCACACTCTGATTTGCGATGGGATTCGAATCCCAGTCCAGCACCGCGACTTCGAATGGCTGTTCCTTGCCCTGCGATCCGACGTAACTCAGCGAACGGATGCCTGCATACAACTCGCTTTGATGGACAACAATGCTGGTCTGCCCGCTGACGGTATCGCCCGCCACATCCGTGACGTTGGCGTTGAACGTCACTTGCTGATCGGTCTTCGTTTCACCGAGGTCTATCGTTTGCGGAAGATCGAGATGACCATTCGCGTCAGTTGTGGCTGTGCCTTCCTTGAGTGTCCCGGCTTGCGCGGTTTGTCCCGGCTGCATGGAATACATGTCGCGATCCCAGTCCGAGAAACTGAACTGGCGGTATTTCGGATTCGGCGTGAACGTGTAAGGCGCTGCTTCCGTGAACCAATCCACTTTGCCATTGCCGACGTTCCCGCCGGAATAATACGCCGCGTCGAGGCTGAACTTGACTTGATCGCCGACCAAAACATTTGATTTGTCAGACGAAGCATTCACCTGGAAAGTCGGCTTGTGATATTGAGCCACGCGGAAGTTCAAATAGCCGAATGGGTCCGCCTTGGCATCCGTTGCAACCGAAATTGTGTACGTGCCTAAAGCCGCGTCGCTTCCCAATTTGAAATCGTCGCTGATGCTTCCCAATTGCGAGAGCGGCAAATATTTGGCATAAACTTGTTGTCCAGATTCATTAATCGTTACATATAGCTGTGGGTTGTTGAGCAGGCTGTAATGCAGGTCATCGTTCTGGCGAACGAGGCCTTTGAAATAAACATCCTGTCCGGGACGATACACAGGCCGGTCAGTATAAAGATAGACAAACGGCGCGGTTGTGTTGCCGTAGTAATTTTGTTGGATTCCCAAATCCCCGGCCCACACGCCGCTTCCCCAATCGGTGGAGACGAACGCCAGATGATCTGTTCCCAAAACGCGCGCGTAGATTGGCGAATCGATTCCTTTTAGATATACCAAACCATTTGAATCTGTGGTCGCACCGCCAACTTGAGTAAATTTCTTGTCATAGAACAACACTGACACATTGGCTTGCGGCTTGCCGGTTTCAAGATCAACGACCCAGGCTAACCCTTCCGTGGAAGTGGCCTTGAACGTAATGTTATCGGTCGCGACAATGAACAGGCAGCCCTGATAGAAATTACTTTTGTAATTCAGCGGCGAGCCTTTTACGCCGATGAAATAATATCCCGGCGGGAGCGAATTTCCTTTTTGATCTTCGAGTTTGATGTTGATGCTGTGGACCTGATTTCTAGCCGCCTGCGTATCCGGCGTCCACTGATTGATCGGTTGAGTTTGCGGACTGAAGTCAACTGTCGAAGCGCCGTTTCCCCCCTTGCCGCCGTTGCTGTTCAACATGCTGCCAAACTCAGAAAAGGTCAGCGGATAAAGCGAGATCGCGGCCGAATCCAAATTGGTGTATTCGAAGAAAACGTCCTGCGGCCCGTGCGCGCGATAGACCAGCGGCGTCCACGGCACGACGAGCTGGGCGTACGGAGCCATGTCAGGGGTCATGAAACTCGCCGTCGTTTCGGTTTTGATCGTGTTGCCGTAAATATCTGCAGCACCAGGCACGACGCGCACAATGTAATCCGTGCCGTAGTCGAGTCCGTACGTGGCATAGGTATTATCGTAATCGTTGTAATACCACTGCAGTTCAGTTTTTGGGGCCGGCGTAATAACGATGCGATTCTTCAAACTATCCAGTTTCATTGGCGATGCAAAACGAATCGTCAGCGTAGTTCCCTGTGCAGAAGTGCTCACGACTTGCGGCAGCGGCACGGTGCTGAAGTGCGCAGTCAAGCCGTCTTTCAACGTTCCGCCATCTGCGGCCTGTGCGGTGTTCGCAATTTGCAGATCGTAATAACTGGCGATGTCGTACTTGCTGTGCGGCTGGATGGTCAGCACGGTGAAATCTTTGTTCCAGCTAAAATCGAGACGCGCGGGAGTTTTTGTCTCGCGATTGATGACCGACGTGGCGCTCGCGACGCTATCGGGATTCATCGGCTGGAGGAATGTGACGATGAAAGCCTGGTCGAGCAAAACATTCTGGATGTTATCCAGCTTTGGATTTTCCTGTCCGTTCTTCAATGCGACGCTTGCGATACCGGGCGCGCGCGTGGTGAATTGCCAGACGAAGGATTTATCCAACGCATCTCCGTTCGTGTCTTTCAATCCGGCTCCCACGCGGACCGTGTAGCGGGTTCCGCTTAATAAGGCTTTGTCCGGCTGAAACACATACACCGACGAGTTGACCCATTGGCCCTGTCCCGCGACCTGTGGAGATAATTCAATTGGCTGCGGCAGGCCGCTTTGTTCTTCTTTGATCGTCAGCGGCACAACGGGATGATTGAAGATGACCGTGATGTTTGTTTTTTGATCCATGTCTTCTGCATCAGCAGTCGGGAAGACCTGACCAACTTCCAAACTTTCGGTCGTTGTGAAATCAAGCTCGATGGCATCCGCGGGCGATGTCCCATCGAGCGCAGTTGCGGATGTGGAAATGATTCCTCGATACGTTGCAGCAGGCTCCAGCTTGGAGTCGGGAGCGAACTCAAACGTCCGGGCATCAAGCCAGCTCACTTTGCCGGCGACCGCTTTCCCGTCCGGGCCAAGAAGCGAAAAAGCCGCGCCGGTTTTGTCGCGGTTCATGTCGCGGTCGAACGTGATTTGAATCGTCCCTGATAAATCCAGCCGCTGTCCCGCGATTGGATTCTGCGTGGCGACTTGCGGCCCAACTTGTTCAGGCTGCGCCTGCACCGAAAGATTTGTGGTTGTTTGATTCGAGATTTCGGAGATGGAAAGTGCGATCGCGAAGAGCACAATGACGACAATCGGCACGACCAGTCTTGGATTCTTTTTTATCACGGATGCCATCCTTCTCTGCTTCGTTTCCGGACCCGAACACACACTTTCACATAATCAACAGACGTTTTTTATCGCCCCGGAGTTCCGTCAACGTTTGTCTCGCGGTTCGTGGAATTGGACACAAAAATAGTATGCCCTTTGTCGCCTCGGCTGTCAAGCGGGGGAAGCCACAAAATGACCTGCCCGCCCCTTTGCCATCTCGATTCGATGGCTTTCGCAGTTGACATCACCCCCTCTGCTTCGGGAGAAGCATTTATTGTGTTTGAAATGAGAAAACTGGCGGATATGTAAAATTACAAAATAGTCCGACGAAATTGTCGGGCTATTGTGATTTGCCGTATTTTGTCTTCTTTTCTGCTACCTGACGTGCGCGTGGTTTTGTCGTTTTAGGTCGAGCATCAAGCCATCTCTTGAGTGATTCGTTGCTTTCACGAGATTGACGTCCTGCTAAAATTCCCGCAATGGTTAAGTCTTCATCCAAATCGGGCCAATGGACATAACGTCCATCGCCAATGATTTCGAACTTGGCGCGTTCCTTTGCTGTGCCATACATCAAACGCGGATACCACGTTAATGGTGTGATAATGGTGCGCCCATCAGTCAGTTCGACCGAGAGAGCATTATCGTCAACGTGGACAGCTTGTGCTCTAGCTTCTTGAATTTCAATTTCCAAAATGCTCATGCCAACGCTCCAACAAAAAATCGCGGTGTTCCTGTGTCATCTTGAAAAGTTTGTTTAATTCCTGTGGCTTGAATCCGCCAGTGCGCTCAAGTGATATGGGATCAAGCCAAAATTTCGCAACCATTTTCTCGCGTTGAATGTGAACATGCGGCGGTTCGCCAGAATCCAATGAGACAAAGAAGAAACGATATGGCCCGACGACGAGAATGGTTGGCATCTTTATCTCTTAGAAAATTATAGCATGTTGCGTTATGAAATCATGGTTTGAATGCGGACCAGTTCCGCGGCTGTTTCTGGTTCTGCGTCGGCGGCAGTCCATTCGATGAGATGCTTGGCTTCGTCCAATAAATTTGTGACAATCATTGGATCGGATGATTTTCTTGCCGATGATGCTATTCTTCCAAACGTGGCGGCAAGTCCGCCCAAGCGGCGGGGAAGGGGATCGCGCGTAAAACGCTCACGAAGTTTTTCCCTCTTTTCCTTATCCATACCTCATCTCGAATCTTATTTTACTATTCACCGTGAACCATTAACTATTCACCAGCTTCCCAACCTTTAAACCTTCCAACGTTCCAACACCGCACGCGAACATCGTTACTTCAATTTGCTTCTTGGTTAACTTCATCATCTCAACGGCTTTCTCGGTTGACCTCACCCCGGCCCTCTCCTAAAAGGAGAGGGGAATCGTTGCATTGAAAATGAACGGGTGGGTAATCACGAAATCAATCCTGAAAAGTCCAACGACTTGTCCGACCAATCTTTGGCTTGCACGGAAAGCAATATTCGTTGTTTGGGATTTTTGCTGGCTTCATCCCATGCTCTTTGCCAAAGCGAAATCATGGTTTGAATGCGGATGAGTTCCGCGGCAGTTTCTGGTTCGGTATCGGCGGCAGTCCATTCGATCAGATGTTTTGCCTCATCGAGTAAATTAGCGACAATTGTTGGATCAGGTGATTTTCTCGCCGATGATGATATTCGTCCAAACGTGGCGGCAAGTCCACCCAAACGACGGGGAAGTGGGTCACGCAAAAAACGCTCGCGAAGTTTTTCCTTGTCCATCATTGGACGCCTCCTAGAATTTCACGCGTCACCGATTCAACTTGTTTACGGATGTTATCATCTTGAATCAGAATATTTCGATTTCCCAATCGGGGACGGATATTGATCAATGATTCAAATTCAATCCGCTGTTCACTAGGATACCAGTTTGCTCCCCATAAATCATCTTGCTCGCTTCTGTCATCCAGTAAAACAGATTCGCAATCTGAATGCATTTCTCCGCCGCCCGATAAAACGCGTCTTCGAATATCTACAACGATTTTGATCATGTTCTCGTATTCTTGAAGCATATCTTGAATTTGTGCAGGAGCAGCTTTTTCTTTGAGCAAATAAATCATGATTTCTCCAATGCAGATTTTAACTCGATTAACTTTCCGGCTCCTACCGCGAACATCGTGACTTGAATCTGCCTCTTTGTCAACTCCATCGTCCCAATTGCTTTCTCTGTTGAAACTGCCGCGGCTTTCAAAAAGTTTCCTGCCATGCCGCCGAGGGTTGCGCCGAGGGCGATGCACTTGGCGATGTCGAGTCCGTCTTTGAGTCCGCCGCTGGCGAAGATAAGCATATTCGGCGCGGCCTTTTTCACATTCAAAATTGAATCGGCAGTTGGGATTCCCCAGCCGACAAATGTGGCGGCGAGTTCGTGGGTGAACTCATCGGGCGCGCGGTACATCTCCACTTGCGACCAGCTTGTCCCGCCCGCGCCGGCGACGTCAATGGCGCTGACTCCGCAATTGGCTAACAACTTTGCAGTTCGTTCGGAAATCCCCCAACCAACTTCTTTGGCAATCACAGGCACTTCCAACTTTTTACAAATCACTTCCATCTTTTTACTTAAATCTTTGAATTTCGTATCTCCGCCTTGCTGCACCGCTTCCTGCAGCGCGTTCAAATGCAGATAAAGCGCGTCGGCTTCGATCATGTCCACGGCGCGGCGGCAATCATCCACATCGTAGCCATAATTCAGCTGCACCGCGCCGAGGTTCGCGAACAATAAAATATCGGGCGCGTATTTTCGGACCTGGAATGTTTTGGCTTGCTTTGCATCTTCGAGCGCGGCGCGCTGCGAGCCGACGCCCATCGCCGTCCGCGTGGATTGGGCCGCTTCGGCCAGCCGGCGGTTGATCGTCCCGGCCTGATGCGTTCCGCCCGTCATCGAAGAGATCAGGATGGGGGCGCCGAGCCGCTTTCCGAACAGAGTCAGGCTTGTGTCCGCGTCGTCCAAATTAAGTTCGGGCAAAGCCTCATGGACGAAGTGAACTTTTTCGAGTCCGGTCGTCAAAGCCGACCGGACATCCTTCTCCAAATTGATCCTGATGTGGTCGGCTTTTCGCTGTTCGATGGGCGCAACTTTTGACATGGGGGAGTGTTCCTGTGTTTGAATTCCAAAAAACCTGCCTGTGTTACAATTGGCACGCTAAATCAAATGGATGGAGGATTATCTCATGGCTGACACGTTTGCCGAAGTCAAGAAAATTGTTGTGGATTTGCTCGGTGTAGATGAGGGCAAGGTGACACCCGAAGCTCGCTTCCGCGAGGACCTCGAAGCGGACTCGCTCGATCTCGTTGAACTCATCATGGCCTTTGAAGACAAGTTCGGCGCCGAAATTTCTGACGAAGCCGCGCAGAAAATCACAACAGTTGGCGAGGCTGTTGCCTACATTGACGGACACAAGTAATTCTTCCGTTTTGCGTTGCAGTGATTATAACCGTAGAGCCGCCTTGAGGCGGCTCTACGTGTTTAATTATGTCGCTCTGAGCGTAGCGAAGAGTCTCCACCGCAAAGCGGCGGGATTCTTCGGTCGCTTCGCTCCTTCAGAAGACATGGATGGAGATTTCAGCCTTTCAACGCGGCATCAGCCTCGTCCAGGTGTTCGTTGCGATGCAAGGCGCGGATGACAAAACGCTTGTTGAATGTATAAATTTCTTCCAGTAACTTCAGCGGGTATTCTTCGAGTCGCCTGTCGAGTTTCTCGGCAGTTTCAACCACAAGACGCGCCGCTTCACGCGGCGGGATGACGGCCCAAAGCGGCAGTGAAATATCGTTCACGGCGATGTCAATGCCGGGAGCGGAAAGTTTGCCGTCCCGTTCGGTTGCATCCAGAACGTACATCACGCGCCGATCCCAGAAAGCCAGATGCGCCAGCGTGATCGCAACCGTCCAGTGTTCGCCAACGCGGTGCTGCAATTCTTTATCAGATAATTTTGCCATGCCGCGGATGCGTTCGGTGGATGCGCGATTTTGTTCGATGTAAGATTTGTCTATTGCCATAACGAATCTCCTTCATCAAAACAAGCAGGGGCATAGCGAGGCGACGCACGATCTGAGTCTTCCATATTCCCGCTATGCCCCTACATATTATTTCAATAAAGACGGAATCTCTTCCGGATGTTTTGCGACTTTCACGCCCGCGGCTTCGAGCGCCTTGACTTTATCGGCAGCGGAACCTGCGCCGCCTTCGATGATCGCGCCGGCGTGCCCCATGCGCTTGCCGGGAGGGGCGGTTTGTCCCGCGATGAACGAAACAACCGGCTTGGTCATCTTCGACGCGATGTATTCCGCGGCCTTGTCTTCATCCGTGCCGCCGATCTCGCCGATCATCACGACCTTTTCGGTTTGCGGGTCGTGCTCGAACATTTCCAGCACGTCAATGAAATTTGTGCCGTTGATCGGGTCGCCGCCGATGCCCACGCACGTCGAAGCGCCCAGGCCGACCAGTTTGAGCGCGTACAGCACTTCATAGGTCAACGTGCCGGAGCGTGATACGACGCCCATATTGCCGGGGATGGCGATGTCGCCGGGGATGATCCCGACTTTTGATTCGCCGGGCGTCAACAAGCCGGGGCAGTTTGGTCCGACGAGCCGGACCTTTTTCTGGTCAATGTAATTGCGGACGCGCATCATGTCCTGGACGGCGATGCCTTCGGTGATGCAGATGATCAACGGGATGCCGGCGTCCGCGGCTTCGAAAATCGAATCGGGTGCGAAACGCGCGGGGACGAAGATCACGGAGCAGTTCGCCCCGGTAGCTTCCACCGCCAATTTGACCGAGTCGAACACCGGAATTTTTTCGTCCACCCATTCGCCGCCTTTGCCGGGCGTCATGCCCGCGACAACATTGGTTCCGTAGGCAACCATTTGGCGAGTGTGAAATAAGCCTTCGTTTCCGGTAATGCCTTGCACAACAAGGCGCGTGTTTTTATTGATGAGAATGCTCATGAGTCATATTCTCCAAAGTTCATGTCGTTGCGAGTCTTCGAGAAGCAATCTCCTTGAACATTCTGTTGGTTGTTACTTGAGATTGCTCCTCGCAACGACACATCACGTTTTATTTCTTCCCTTTTGCCGCGGCGACGGACTTCCTGGCCGCGTCGGCCAGCGTTTCAGCCGTGATCATTTTCGCATCGGCCAGCAGCTTGCGGCCTTCTTCCGCGTTCGTCCCGACGAGGCGCACGACCATCGGCACTTTCGGTTTGACTTCATCCATGGCAACCAAAATCCCGCGCGCGACTTCGTCACAGCGTGTGATGCCGCCAAAGATGTTGAACAGCACAGCTTTGACATTTAGATCGGAGAGAATGATCTTCATCGCGGCCGCGACTTTGTCCGAGCCTGCGCCGCCGCCAATATCGAGGAAGTTGGCAGGTTCGCCGCCGAACAGTTTGACGATGTCCATGCTGGTCATGGCCAGGCCTGCGCCGTTGACCATGCATCCGATGCTGCCATCGAGCTTGATGTAGGAAAGTCCGTATTTGCGCGCTTCGGTTTCAGCGGGCGCTTCTTCGTCCACGTCGCGCATCTCGGCCAGGTCCGCGTGGCGGAACATGGCGTTGTCGTCAATCATCATCTTGCCGTCGAGCGCGACGAGGCGCTTGTCTTTTGTGATGACCAGCGGATTGATCTCGGCGAGCGTTGCATCGTTCTGCGAATAAACCTGCCACAGGCCCGTGGCGATCTTGCTGAAATCCTTCCAGTATTCGCGCGGCAAATCAATGGATGCGGCGATGTCGCGTGCCTGATAATCGCGCAGACCCAGCAGCGGGTCAATGTGAACCTTGATGATTTTTTCCGGCGTCTTGGCGGCGACTTCTTCGATCTCCATGCCGCCCGCCGCGGAGGCGATCATCACCGGTTTGCGCGCGGCGCGATCGTTGGTGATCGAGAAATAGATTTCGGATTCGATCGCTGCGGCTTCGTCCACTAGAACTTTGCGAACCGGCAGGCCTTTGATCTCCATCGCAAGAATTTGTGCGGCAAGCACTTCAGCTTCGTCGGGATTTTTTGCAAGTTTCACGCCGCCCGCTTTTCCACGTCCGCCCACCAGCACCTGCGATTTAATAACAACGCGGCCGCCCAACTCTTCAGCAATCGCCTTTGCTTCGCTTGCGGCAGCCGCTACCCGTCCCTTTGGGATCGGAATGCCGTATCTGGCAAAAATCTGTTTGGATTGATACTCGTGAAGTTTCATGTGTTTCCCTTATACATGGAATCAAAACACGGCGATTATACCACCGCGAAAAAAAGCAAATCGTCCGGCAATATCTCTGCCGGACGATTTCGTGACTAAGGTAATGTGAATCTCATGATTCGATTGTTGGTCCCCGCGTCTGTTACCCAGACATGGCCTTGTGCATCCACAACAATGCCTGCGGCTAACGCAAAGGTCGAGGGAGTGGTGCCGTAATCTCCCCACGTTTGGACGAGCTGTCCGTCGGTGGTGTATTCGATCACGCGATAACCCTCCGGGTCGGTAATGAAGACGTGGCCTTTATTATCCACGGCAATGAACGGTTTGTTGTCGAGCGATTGGCCGTTCCAGCCGTTGAGGACATCCCATTGCTTGAGCGGAGTAAATGTCAGGCCATCGGGCGATGGGCTAAAAGTTTGGACGCGCTGGTTCCATGTGTCGGCGATATAGACGATACCCTGCGAATCGATTGCGATACCGACTGGTTCATCGAATTGACCCGCGCCGACGCCAGCGGAACCAAACTGCGTGATGTAGTTCCCGTTCGCGTCGAACACGACGACGCGCTTGTTCCCGGTATCAACAACGTAGACGTGGCCCTTGGCGTCCACTGCAATTCCGCGCGGACCGTAGAATGTATCCGGCTGAGTACCCTGCCCGAAAATGCCCCACATTTTTACGAACTGGCCGTCCGCCGTGAATTTTTGGATGCGATGATTCCACGTGTCCGCGACGTAAACCGAACCATCCGGGCCGACCGCCACTCCCCACGGTTCGTTGAACGTCGAAGGCGGCGCGTTTGGATTCGGGTTGTTGGGATCGTTGCCGGTGGGTGTGCCCCACTCATTGATCAGGTTCCCGCCTGGGTCGAAGTGCAGGATGCGATGATTGCGCGAGTCGGCCACGTAAAATGTCCCGTCCGGGGCGAACGCCAGACCGCGCGGCGCGTTCATCGGCACGGATAATTTGCTCGAGGTGATGATCTGATCGGCATTGAGGGTGATCGTCTTTCCCTGGTAGGGATCCACTTCGGCAACGGGCTGCGCGGGCGCTGTGCCGTATTTCCAGATTTGCTGGGCAACATCCTTGCGGATGTACATGCGCATCGCGTCCGATGGCTGCCAGGTGGCGAGCGTCATATTCGTGCTGCCCGTCGCCGCGGCATAGGCTGTGTAATCGCGGTTCAGCCAAATATCCCAGATGCCAGCGCGGATGGCCGGATTCAAGATGGCGGAACAGATGCGCGAGAAATCCCTGGTCTTGATGAGTCTCAGGAAGCTAAGGACGCCGCTGCAGGAATAATTTTGATCGAACGGAACGGACGGCTGCCTGTCGCTGACCAGATTGAAGTAATCCTGGTTCGGCCACCACATGCGGATGTAATCAATGCGGTAATAATCCGGGCCGAGGGCCTGTTCGATCTTGTCGAAGTTTTTCGAATCGACGATCACGATGGTCGAATCGCGCAAGGCGCGCGTGGGCTGGTCGAACGAATGCTGGTTCGTGAAATCGCGCAGATACCAGACGAACGGCCATGAGACGCCCGTGTCCGGTGCGCTGGCATCGTAAGCGATGTTGATTCCCATGCCGCCGGTCGTGCGCTCGGAAATTTCGGTCGCCTGGCTGATGACATCTTTTACACCCGCCGCAGCGTGCGCGTAAACGAGATATTCGGTGGCGTCGTTATAGTCAATGTAGGAGGCCCTGAACGCGGCGCGGACTGTCAGCACGGCCATGATGGTGAAGAACGTCAGGATAACGACATTGGCGATTTGTCTTCCGGCCCAGTCGCGCAGCAGATAGATCAAGCCCAGCGCGCTGGCAATCGCAACGATGGCGGGCAAAAGGAATGCCATCGTGTTTTGCAGCTGCAGCAACTCGGAACCCTGGAATGGCGGCGTTGGACTGAGCAGGGCGATCATGGCGGCGGCAAAACTTGTAAAGAAGATGAAGACCGCGGCGAGCGCGAGCAATGCTTTCTGCTGGCGGAGTTTTTGCCAATCGGTCGTGTCAATCACGTAGCCGAGCCCCCAGCCGGCAAACAAGATCATCGGCCAGGTCAAATGATATGTGAGCCACGGCATCTTTTCGCCCGCGAGGCTGAACGCCGTGATGCTGGCGACGATCCAATAGATGAGCAGCGGGAAGGTGTTATGGAAGTTGGCTTCCTCGGTCGAGACCGGCTCTGCGGCGGCTGATTCTTCGCCGTCCCCGGATGTGAGTTTGGCCGGCTTGCGCCGCAGCGCAAGAACAAGCGCCAGGATCGCGCCGAGGAACGGGAGAAATTCATAGATCGGAATTTGAATCAGGATGTAGTAATACCACGGCTGGCTGCCGCGCTGGACCGCCTGCTGTGCGAGCCAGTATCCGAGCGAACCCACTACACCGGTGAAGAAGCCGTCGGTATTGGTGAAGACCGTTGTGTAAAAGACTGTGTAGGGAATCCAGAACGTCAGCGCGTATTTCCACCAATCTTTGTTCCAGAGCAAACCGATGGCAATGGAGATCGCGAAGAAACCCGCGACGAACAGTCCGATGACCGTTACGTCGTGCTGCGTCAGCGCCTGGACTTCGGGCGCGGTGGTGGGAATGGTGGTGTGCAGCCAGTTTTGCAGGAACTTGATGGGGAAGGGTGTGAGCATGGGCAGGACAAAGGTTCCTGCCAGGATCAACATGTCGAAGGAGCGCTCGGTTTTGACCCGCTCCCACGTATAACCGCGGACGAGGAAATATCCAGCCGCAATCATGGCCATGAGTCCGGCAAGGATCAGGATCGCGGCAGGCGAGGCCGCGCTCGTCGTCGGTTGAAGCGGAGAAGCTGGAGCGGAAGGGTTGGCGGGCGAGGCGACCTCGGTCGAGCCGAGGATGCCCGCTTTGCCGCCGGCAATCCCAAACCCCGCGCCGACGCCGAGCAATAAAATCCCAACCGCGAGGGCGATGATAAAAACGCGATACGCCAGAACGTCGTCCCAGGTTTTACGCGTCACGCGCGCGATGAAATAGATCGCGAGAAAGATCAAAAGCTCGGCGGTGTACATGAACGAAGTTTCTTTATCGGTAAAGTGGATGACCAGAGCAGCAGCCAGCCAGTAAAGATATTTTCGTTCGCCGCTCTCGAAATAGCGAAGCACGATGTAGAGCATCAAAACGCCGGAGAAAACCGCGTACGCGTCTTCGCGGACATAGCGTCCGTAGAACAGCATGATGGGCGAGATCACCATCATGGCACCTGCGAGGAGCCCGCCGGTCCTGCCGAGATAGCGCCGCCAATACCACGCCATCGAGATGGTCGCAATGCTGAACAGCGCGGCGGGAATACGAGCCGTAAAATCGTTCGGGCTGAACAGGAAATAGGAAAGGGCGATCAGGTGGAACTGCAGCGGCCCGTGCATCATCGGGTTATGCTGGTAGCCGTCGCCTTTATAAAGCAGCCACGAGAAATAGGTGTGCAGACTCTCGTCATGACTCATCACGCGCGCGCCGAGATTGTAAAAGCGCGAGATGACAGCCACCAGAATGATGACTGCAAAGATGGCGACTCCTCTTGTGATTGCGGGGAATGCGGGGTGAATGGGGCGTTCAAGCCAGGATTTGTTTTCTTGGTTTGCTTCCATGTTCGACTCTTGATATAAGATGGGTTGACTATCATTACAGCGCAAGGTTGAGCAATCGTTCCCCGCCAATTCTCCCTCACCCTTTCCCTCTCCCAAAGGAAGAGGAGACTCCCTTCCCCATTCGGGGGAAGGGTTGGGGATGAGGGCGAAAACGGTAGGAAAGCCATGAGCAGAACCCTCAAAGCTCTAACTTTGCACTGTAATACTATAATTCAAAGCACATGTTCTGACAAGCAATAACTTGGAACACGCTTAATGCGTTGAAGTGTCGGAGTTTGGACTTCAGTCCGCTTACGCAAGAAATTTGCAGACTGAAGTCTGCGCTCCGCAAAATTTGTCATTCAGAAGCACCGGCCAATTGACCACACCCGGCCTGGATATCAATTCCGCGCCGCATTCGGATCGTGCATGGAATTCCGGCCTGCTCCAGCGATTCTTTGAATCTGACCGCACGTTCGTGCGTCGTTGCCTGGCCCTCGTACCCTTTGGTGGGGTTGAGCGGAATCGCGTTCACGTGACACAACAGCCCTTTGAGCCGCGCCGCCAATTTCTTGGCTTCTTCGGGCGTGTCATTGACGCCGTTGATCAGCGCCCATTCGAACGTGACGCGCCGCCCGGTCTGATTCACGTAATAGCGGCAGGCATCCAGCACTTCTTCGATTGGATATTTTTTGTTGACCGGCATCATGCTCGAACGCAGACCGTCTTCCGCGGCGTGGAGCGAGATGGCGAGATTGACCTGCCGCTTTTCGTCTGCAAACCGTTTGATTTGCGGCACAAGCCCGACGGTTGAAATCGTGATTCGCCGCGCACCGAAGTTGTATCCATCCGCATCGTTCAACCTGTCAATCGCGGCCATTGTGTTGTCATAGTTATGGAATGGCTCGCCCATGCCCATGACAACGATATTCGTAACAGGTACTTCTTCTTTGCTCAACATGCGTGCGTAATACATCACCTGCGCCACGATCTCGCCGCTGGAAAGGTTGCGTTTGAATCCCATCTGTCCCGTCGCACAAAAGACACACCCCATCGCACAGCCGGCCTGGGTCGAGATGCAGAGCGTGCGGCGCTTCTTCCCCTCACCCCTCACCCCTACACCCCTCTCCCGCTGGGAGAGGGGACGGGAGTGAGGGAGAGGGGTAGGGGGTGAGGGCTCTCCATATCGCATCAACACGGCTTCGATGACGTGTCCATCGTGCAATTTGAACAACGTCTTGCGCGTCTGCTTATCGGACGAATCAAGATAGCGGACTGGCCCGACCCCAACAAAATCGAATTCGTTCGCCAATTTCTCGCGCAAAGGTTTTGGAATGTTGGGAAATTGCGAGGGCGAATTGTAGAAATGTTGATACAAACCCTGCCAAATTTGCCTGGCGCGGTATGCAGGCTCGCCCCAGGATGTCATCAGTTGCGTGAGGGATTCCAAATCAAGGTCGTAGATCAATTGCTTTGTCATAGTGCGAGAGAAATTCTATCATAGCGACAATGGGAGATTGCTTCGCCGCAGCCCTTCGACTTCGCCGGGTCTCGGTATGCAAAGAACGCTACTCGACCAACGGCTCCGCTCAGGGCGGCTCGCAATGACATATGAACATATAAGTACTCCTGCAGAATCCATTTGTGCATCCTGGCGCAACCGTCGTGTATAATTGCAGCAAGCGGTGGGAAATGGCCCGGTAACAAACTTTCCCAGCGCCAACATCCCAGAATAGGAGAATGTGAAATGAGTGTTAAGTTCAATGTAGTAGAGCGCGGAAATCCGGCGAATAAAGAGGCGCCCAAAAAATTTTATGCATCGGTCGTCTCGACCGGCAAAGTGAACCAGAACGAGGTGGCGCAGGAGGTCGCCGATATGTCCACGCTCAGCCCGGGAGACACGGCGGCGGCGATCGAGAATTTCCTGCTCGTCATTACGCGCGAACTGGCGCGGGGCAATATCGTTCAATTGGGTGATTTCGGATCGTTCTGGCTGAGGATCGAGTCGGACGGTCAGGAAACGGCGGATAATGTGCGGAGGGAAACGATCACGAACGTCCTGCCGCGCTTCACGCCGGGCAAACGCTTCCAGCAGGCGTTGGACGCCATCGAGTTCGAGAAGGCACAGACGAACGGATGATCTCAACTGGAGTGCGAAGACTTTGCACTCCACCTATGACGTCACGGCTTCGGATGCATCTGTATGGGCCGGCAAAAACGTCCGAAGCCGTTTTTGCCGCACCTAGACTGCGTGTAGCCACTCAGCATACGCAAACCTGCCGGAAAAACAACCCAAAGGGAATAGCCAACAAGCCTCAGCAGGCAAAACGATCTTTCCCGGCTGGCAGGCAGTGTCTGCTGCAGAAACATAACAGTATGTGTTCGCAAACATGACAGTGCCTGTTGGCAAAGATAACAGTACTTGTTTGGAAAGATGTACTGTTATACTGAAAGCGGGCACAAATTGCGCTTTTGCCCGGCGAATACGGACGAGAAGAAATCCAAAATCGGGAAGTTGTTTTTACACAAGTCCTATGTAAAACAAGTGCGCCAGACTTCCGAAGTCTCCGAGACTTCGGAAGTCTGGCGCACACCCTCTACGCAAGAGCCGTACATGTTTGTTCGGCGATGAATATCCCGTCGGCTTCGGTGACCGAGCTTGAAAAATTGATGGTCGAGGCGATTAGCGCCACCGATTGGATCGGGTTGAACTGGGACATATTGATGTCCACTTCACCCGAAGTTACCAAAACCACTTTATATGAGTTAAACTGCGGCGGAACCGAAGTCAGAGTCAGGGGGCTTGCTCCGTTGTAATAATAAATTCCGTTGGTGTTGATGCTCCCCAAATCGGAAATCGTCGTAAATGATTTTCTGGCTTTCAGATAGTTCAGGAAATTGGATGGAGTCATCGAGAATGGCGCGGGCGTATAGGCGGCCGACCAGTTTCCCGGGTTTGGTTTGGCCGAGGCGTTGTAGGTCGTCAGATTGACGGACGGTGCGGCGACTATTCCCCCTTGTGTGATTATAAAGTTGGCGGTGCCGTCGTCGTCGGCGTCATACGCGGTCGGGACGGCCGGAATATCGTCCTTGAGGCTGTTGCCGGAGACGAAAGATGAATTTTTCAGTTTGATATAAGGCCCCGGAGTCGGCGTCGAGGTCGGACAGGTGGCCTGACATGAAGCCTGACTTGTGTAACAAGAGCCGCTTATACCAAGATATGTCTGAAGATTCTGGGAACAGGTCGTTGTCGTCCCCGGACATTGATAGTATGGTGAAGCATTGTTGTAACCATTAGCAGCGTTTGTCTGAATACAAGTGTTTTGTGTAGCGCTTCCGGCTCTTGTGTCACAAAAATACATTTGCTGGCAAAAGCTCGTCGGGTATGGTGTGGGCGTCGCATTGGCTCCGCTGCCACTGCAAAATTGAGGACAGTTCGAAGCACAGGTACTGTCGCATTCGCGTTGTTGTTGGGTATTTCCAGCCGGAGCGGTACAATCCCTATATCGGTAACAACCGGAGCATGATCCCCAAGAGCCCCAAGAAGTACATGCACCACCAGATGTGCATATATAACCGCATTTGTTTGTATTAGTATTGCAGGTGTCCGTACAGCTTCCAGTACACGGATTAAAGCTGCAAAGACTACATATTTGTTGTCCACAAGTTTGAGATGGGAGAGTTGGGGAAGGAATTGGTGTATTAGTTGGTTTCGGTGGCGGGTTGGTTGGCTGAGTATAACCGGTACATTGGCAGATATCACCATTTTTCTTACATCCAGTACATCCATCAGCAGTACTTAAAGTGCAGTTTATCAAATTATCATATTGGTCGTAAACACCGGTACATCCGGCCTGGACGGGAAAAGTGGAGAAAGATAAATAAACAAATATTACAAATAAACAAATGGATAAATAGGAGAAGAAGCGCTTCATAGAAAAATAGTAGCAAAGAAGATTCTAAGAAGCAACTAAATCAATTATTTCTGAATTAAATTATTGTGGACTGCAGGGGATAATCAATGTTTGAATCACTTCATCTACCGGGCCAGGAACATAATTGCCGCCGGACCCCAACACAAGAACACTTGTCTCCGTTACAGAATCCTTGTCCGTTAGATCGCTAAAATGAGTTGTTACACCGGAAAGAACATTAGGAAGTAAGTTGGCAATCGTTGTAGGATCATTTTTGGGATTAATAATACTGAGTAAGTTATTCATATCGCTTCCGTCATTTCCTGGCATTGAAGTCGACCTAAATGTAAACTTATTTAAAAATGACGAATCTGCCTGTAATATACCCCACATAGGACCATTAATTGACTTAATCTTGGCGAGATACGAGATAAGCATCGCTCTCAATCCTTTATCTAATCCAGCGTTTTTTCCTTTGGTAGGATTGGTATATTCTGTAGGATAAGCACACATCATAATTTTTCTTTCGTTAATATCATTAATATCGGTGGGATTAATCCAGTAAAGAGAACCATCTGGCATTTTTATACGAAGCCAATAATCAGTTTGTTTAGACTCTGTTCCAGAAGCTGTATTAGTACTCAAATAAACAACTCTCCCATCGGCGGTTTTTTCTGATCTTACGAGTAACCCTTTCGATCTTTGGGTGAATGGATCTGCGTGTTGCAAAAGGATAGATTGGAGCATTGGGATGCGGAGTTCGTACGGAAAGTCTGTTGGGGTTTCTATATCGGTACTCAGATTATCGAATTCCTTGGTCCAGCTTCCCGATTCACTGTTCCAGATGAGGGTTACCGTCTTGCCACTGGCATCCTTGGCTGTCACGGTAGCTGGAGCATAAGCATTATTAAGGTCTTGGTGATCGTTGAAAGTAGAAGTGTCTATCGTGTATTTTTCCGTAGTTTGGGTAAATCCATCGTTGGTTTTGTTCTCGGTGACAACGGTCGCTTGGACACTGTATGTACCATCGGCTTCTTTCGTAACTGATTTGTTAACTCCGGCAAAAGCTTTGACCATGTCTGATTTTGTTATTCCCAAGCTGTCAAGAGTGATGGGTTCTGAAGTCGGCATCTTTGTCGGCTCGGCCTTCGTCGGCGTCGGCGCAACTTGAAGAGTACTGTTTGTCGCTGGCAATTGTGGGCTTGGAGCCTTGGCGGTGGGCGTCGGAGATGTCGTCGCACAGGCAGTCAAAGTCAGGATGAGTGTAAACAAAATGATCCGATGCATAGATGCCCTCCAAAGAGATTCAAAAAAGTTTTGCCCCTTGGGATGCTTCGCAAGAAACTTCGGAAGTTTTACTTTGCCAATTCTGTCAAATCTTCCATCATCGTTGAGCTTCTGGAAGAAGACTCTAGCGAGCTGGCAGTTCGGCTGGAATACGCTGGAACAAAAATTCCTTCATGTCTGCCGATTGGCCCGCGTGTTCGATTGTCATGCTGACCACGCGGCCCTGTTCGTCCAGATCAAGGTAAATAAATATTCTCGTTCAACTCTTTTGTCTCAACAGGGGTTTTGGCGGAGAATTCCACCAGCGCCGTATCTGTATCTTCAAAATATCGGATATGCATGTCTACTCCTTAAAGTTCCGGTCAAAGAAGGCATTGTGGATTCATTCGCCCCTGATCACCGCGCGGCCGGGTCGCTGGCGGGTATAACGAAAGTACTGGGTTGTTTTCATCGGCGCATTTCAAGTATACCAAGAAACTTATCCCCGAATTGTTTGTGGAGAGGAATAGGCTATTTCACCAACTCGGTCACCCTCCCCAAATTCCCTTGGAATTTGGGGAGGGAAGGGTAGGGCGGGAGGGCATAGTGTTATCTTGTCAACTCGGTCAGATCTCTTGCAATCAAATCCGGTTTTGGCTTCCATGCTTCTGCCTGCTCTTGCGATGTAACACCTGATAACACCAAAGCAGTGCGCGCCTTCATCGCCTGACCGCCAGCGATGTCGGTTTCGAGCCGGTCGCCGACGACAAGCACCTCATCTTTCGTCAAGCCCATTCGCTCTGCGGCGAGTTGCAGCATGAAGGGCCAAGGCTTGCCGACAATGACCGGCTTGACACTGGTCGCGGCTTCGAGGGCCGCGAGAATTGCTCCCGTGCCGGGAACAAGTCCAAGCGGCGTTGGAAATGTCTTATCGGGGTTGGTCCCATAGAACGGAACACCGGCCCGGATGTGCAGCGTGGCGCGGCGCAATTTTTGATAAGTCAGTGCACGGTCAATGCTGCCAACCACCGCCAGCGGACGCGTTTCATCGTCAGGATCGGTGATGGGTGTAAAACCTTTATCCCGCAGCGCGGAAACGATTCCGTTTTCACCGATAACAAAAACAGCACCCACCCCCCCATCCCCCTTCCCTGTTAGGGGAGGGGGAGCGAGGGGGTCAGGTCCAAATTTTTGTGCCAATACATGCGCCATTGCCAGCGACGATGTGACGATTTGCCGCGGCTCCAGTTCCACGCCGAAGCCGCGCAGTTTGGCGAGATATTCGTCAACGGTTTTGGTGGCGTTATTCGTGGCGAGCGCCACTTGAAGTCCGCGCTCCTGGATGCGATTGAAGATGGAGCGCAGGCCGCCAATCGGCGTGTCGTCCTTCCAAAGCACGCCGTCCATGTCGAGGATGAGTCCGCGAACGGGAGGGGAAAGTTGATCGAGCATTGCCTGGCCTTGATTGCGTTTTGTGATTTGTGGTTTGTGGTTTGCGATTTGCGTTTTATGATCTGCGCTTCGACTGCGGTCTCGACCTCCGCTCAGCGCGCTGCGGTTATTTCAATTTCTTCATCAGATATTCCAGCACCGGACCATCAATCCAGCCTTTATCGGGATCGGCGCGTTCTTCGAAATTTTCATTGCCAATGAACGCGCGGAATGCTTCGCGTGTCGCATCATCGTACTCACCATGGATCGGGGTGTAATAGCCGAGTCCCTTCATGATGTTTTGGATGTCTTTGACGACTTTGCCCTCGAGCATTACGCGCTCTGACTTTGGGCTTTTTCCAAAATACAAGCGGTGCAGTTCGATCAATTCTTCCAGGCGCGCAATGGGATTGAGATGATCGTCCACGCGGTAATCCATCCAGCGGTCATTGTGCCCGCCATAACCCGCTTTTGGCTTCACGACCAAAATCGCAGCGGATTGGCGCCCGCGCCGGTCACCGCCCGCACGGCTGCCCGCGTCCAACGCGGCGAACAGGCGATCCGGCAATTCGCCATGTGATTCGAGAAAAGCGTGTTCCATTTTGCGGACGACTTCAGGCCCCGCTAAAATATTTCCCTGGATTGCATAACCGGGGCCGGTCAAACCGCCAGCCCATTCACGGCACAATTTTCCAGTGAACGACGCCGACCCGCCTTTCGCGTCGACAAGCCCGGCCTGACGATGCTCGCGTTCGCGGTCATGCGATAAAAGTTTTGCGAGTGTTTCGTCTGCGGACAAACCGCTGGACAGCATTTCGAGTCCGCGCGAGCCGTAGGTTGTGTTGGCGTTTGCCTGCGTCGCGACCGCACCGACTCTTGCGCGCGCCCACGGCACGACTGCGCCGACTGCCGGAAATTTCGACGCGACGGCAATTCCCCAGGCTTGTGAATTCAAATCGCAAGCCGCAATGGAAAATGTGGATACGTTAATCATGGATTGGATTATAGCGCGCAAGGGCGGGTCACTGACCCGCCCTGAACCTTTCGTTTTGATTGAAACTTATTTCGATTTTTGTTTTTCCGGGACTTCCAGAACCTGGTCAACCAGGCCATATTCGACCGCGGCCTTTGCATCCATATAGAAATCCCTATCGGTATCGCGTTCGATCACTTCCAAGGTTTGGCCGGTATGTTTGGCCATGATTTGATTCAGAAGTTCTTTCAAACGCAGAATTTGTTTGGCCTGGATCTCGATATCGGTTGCCTGGCCCTGCGCTCCGCCCAGCGGCTGGTGCATGTGGATGGTCGCGTTGGGCAGGGCGTAGCGCCGGCCCTTCGTACCGGCGGTCAGTAACACGGTCCCGAACGAAGCGGTCACGCCGACGGCCACTGTGCTGATCGGGTTCGAGATCATCTGCATCGTATCGTAGACCGCAAGACCGGAATAGATCACTCCGCCCGGCGAATTGACGTACATCTGGATTTCCTTTTCCGGATCTTCGTGATTAAGGAACAACAATTGCGCCACGATCAAATTTGCCACCTGATCGTCAATCGGCGTGCCGAGGAAAATGATCCGCTCCTTGAGCAGCAGCGAATAAATGTCGTAGGCGCGCTCGCCGCGCCCCGTTGTTTCCACGACCATCGGGACGACATTTCGACTTTGCCCAATGCTGGCATTCTTGTAATTTGGGATATTCATGGCCTCTCTCTTTTCTTGCTGACAATTTCCTTCATTGATTTTGTATCGTTTGATTTCTTTAGATGCGCCGGACTCGATGTTCTTACTGCGCTCTTTGAGATTGCATGTAAAACATGCATGTCGCTGCGAGGTCGCGAAGCACGCCGAAGGCGATGTCTTTCCCGAAGCAGTCTCCTGTTTGAGCGAGGAGATTACTTCGTGGCGTCCTGGCGCCAACATATCCATTTTGAATTTGCATACAGATCCTAGCTCGAGCTTTCGCTCGCTTCTTCGCTGGACGATTTAGCGGCTTCCGTTTCATTGGGTTTTTCTTCGCCCGCGGCTTCTTCCGTTTTCTCTTCGGGCTTATATTCACCGGTTGCGATGGCTTTCAACCGATCCAGCGTGCGGCGCGTCAGCAGGCGATTTGCGGATTGCATGGCGACGGCTTCCGCGACGCGCTGCTGTCCCTGTTTGCCGCCGCGGATGCTGTTCAGGTTGACGCCCTGCATTTGCAGGTCCACCAGCGTGTTGTTGAATTCTTCATCGAGTGACTTGTTGTCCACTTCGATCTTTTCCTGGCGCGAAATTTCATCCAAAATCAATGAACGCTCGAGACGTTTCTTTGCAACGGGCTTGGCTTCTTCTTCAAGAAATCTGGCTGCGTCGGTGTTGCGCATTTTGTAATAGGCCTCGAGATCAAGTCCCTGCTGGGCCAGCCGCTCACCCAGATCCTCGACAACGTGGCCGGCTTCATGCTCCAGCGATTGCGGCGCGTATTTGATCGTCGCGCCTTCCTTGATCCTGTCAACCACCTGGGTAAAGTATTCATCCTCATACTTGGCGCGGGCATCCGCTTCGATCTCTTTGGTCAGCGCCTCCTTGAGCGCGTCGAGCGATTCGTATTGACCGACCATCTTTGCGAAATCATCGTTCAGCTCCGGCAGCGTCATCGAGCGGATGGTCTTGACCGTCACCTTGATATCCGCACTTTGCCCGGCGAGTGTTTCGTCGTCGTGGTCTTTCGGGAAGTCGTGCTGGATCGTTTTGGAATCACCCGCTTTCAGTCCCGCGAGTTGACGCGCAAAACCGGGAAACGGAAATTCGTTCCCGCGGTCCTCTTTGCGGATCAGCGTTGCGAATCCGGGACGCGCCAACGCTTCTTTTTCGGATTCCAGATCGGCGAGAATGTAATCGCTTTCCTGCGCCTCGCGTTCGACGGTCTCGGTCGAAGCATACATTTGTCGCAAATCTTCCAGCGATTGATCGAGCTTCTCCGGGCCGGGCGCTTCGAATTCGTAAGGCACGCGCAGGCTGTGATAGTCACCCAGATTCACTTCAGGAGCCAGCGGCACTTTGAACGTGAACCTGGGCAGATCGGTTCCGTCAACCTTTTCGAGCTTTTCGAGCGAACCCGGCGCAACGGGGTTGAGGTCCGCCTCTTTCAGCATTTTGGGATAGATTTCATCCACGAGCAAGTCAACGGCCTGTTCATGGATGGCTTCCTCGCCGTAATAGCGGAGGATCACTTCATACGGCGCCTTGCCGGGACGAAAACCGGGAATCTTGCCGCGCTCCGCCAGTTTACGCGCTGCGCGCCGCCGGGCCTTGTCAAGCTGATCAGTCTCCACTTCAACAATTACTTGAGCCTGATGATCTTCTTGAATGGTCTTTTCGAATTTCAAGCTTCAATTCCTTCTTTATAAACGGATGGCGAAGATGACTTCGCTTGGTGGGGACGGAGGGACTTGAACCCTCACGCCTTGCGGCATGGCGTTCTAAGCGCCACCTGTCTGCCAGTTCCAGCACGTCCCCAATCTGGAACGCGGCGAAATTATAAAGCACGGGCAGGGGAGCGTCAATAAACGGGACAGGTTGTTAACTTTATGCTTATGCGCGTTTTGACAACCAGAAAAGTGTTGGGTTGAGCGAAATACGTTATGCAGGCGATATCAACCCTGGTTTCTGGCAAAGGCTTTGCTCCACCAGGTTTGCTGCTGCGGAACCCATCTTCGCTGCCTGAATATTTTATGGAAGATGCGCTGGTCCATGAGGAAGTGCAGTGTATCGGTGCTTGCCAGTCCAACCAGGGCGATGTAAAAGTATAGAAACTCCAGCAAACCAATTCCGGCTTGTCGCAGAAAACCAAACAGCGCTGGACTCAAGAAATAAGCAGCGGCCAACGCCATCCAATACGCGATGCTCAAGTAGAGCAGCCTGCCAAGTGTTCCGATCACCGGCCAGTGACTCAATGGCGAGCGATGAGGAATCAGCTTGCGATAAGGAAACCAATAAATCCACCAAAGGTTTTCTCCAAGAGGAGATATGTCCCGGACTTCTTCCTCGCTGTCGCTGCCAGCATCCACATCCAGGTCTGGCGTTAGAAATAACCCTCCCAATGCCCCAACCGATAATGCCAGTGATGAAAAGAAGACCGTTTGCAATGGGTAACCTCGATAAATCCCGTTTGCAGCTTGCCCGATGAACAGGAACATTGCCAGGGTTCTTGTCCCTGTTGCGTGAGTTTTGCCGTCAGCCATGATAAATCTCCGCGGTACGATGATGTAAAAGCTTGAAGTTGACGCCATCCATTCTACATCAAATCCGAACAGTTGTGCTATAATCCGCCCCAATTGTTTGTTGATGGTCAGCGAGAGAAGGAGATGAAAAAATGGGATACTACAGAAGAGGCGGTTACCAGTTTGGCTCGACACGCCTGATCGTCAAATTGGAGCATCTGCTTTTTGCGGGCATATTCGTTGTTATATTAAGTTCCATCTTCTTGGTGATCAGCAGTGTAATTCAATTAGGCGACGCGGCATTGATTGATACCGTGTACTATTGGCTGATGAATGTCCTGGCGGCAATTCCCTGGTATGTTTTTCTTGCAACGCTTTTGGTTGGCATCTTGTTCTTAAAGCTGGCAGGCGGCAAAGGGGAATAGTTCGACATCCGCGCGAAACCTGCTTTGGTATAATCCCGACCCATGTCCCGAATTATAAACATCGATTCCATTGGGAAACAACGTACTCAATTAAGCAAGGCGGTCGTGCTTGCCGTGCGTGACCTGGCGCGTCAAAAAGATGTCACTGCCGAAACGCGCGACCTTGCTTCATTCATTTCGATTGCTTTGCAGACCATCGCAGATGGCATTGACTCCTCCGTCACCGCGTGGGAGAAACGCGACTACTGGATCAAGGCTGACAAGTTCCGCATGGAATGGGCCTGGGCCGGGCAGACCGCGCAAAAGATGCGGACTGCCGTGCTGTCGGATGATTGGGCAAGCGTGGCAATATTGTCAGCGCACGCCGCGCAGAAATTGGCAAAGATTCAAGTCAGCGAGAATCACAGGTTGGGAAAGCCGTGGATCGGGGCTTATCGGCAATTGTTGGCGGCGCAATAGCGGCCTTGCCGCGGGTTTCATGGATGCGATGCGCGTGCGGATTCGCTCTCTCTCCGGCAATTCCAATAGAGTGTAAAATTCCCCACAATGCAATCGTATCCTTCCGTGTTGCGGACCAAGATCATCCCGCCTCCCCGGAACGCGCGAACATTGGCGCGTCCGCGCGTAAGTCAGGTTCTGAAACAGGCGTTGGAATATCGTCTCACCATTTTGCAGGCCGAGGCGGGATATGGCAAAAGCACTGCGCTGGCGGAGCTGGCAGGCGAGATCAAGCCGCTGATCTGGTATCAGGTCAATGAAGACGATAACGACCCGCTGGTCTTCCTCCAGCATTTATGTCATGCCGTTCAATATGCCCTGCCCGAGATCCTCGACCTGCCTTTTGCTTACTTGAATGGCTGGGACGGCACGCAGGGGCGGCTTCCATGGCGCGGGGCGCTGGATCAAATGATCAATTCGCTGGCAGGTCATTTATCCGGTCCAACTCTTTTGATTATGGACGACGCGCACCACGTCACGGATTCGGGTGAAGTGGCATACATCCTCGACCATTTGATCGGATTGGCTCCAGCCCATTTGCATATTCTTTTATCAGGGCGACCCAAGATCACATTGCCCACATTGCCGCGCTGGCGCTCGCAGGGCGATTATCTTGAGCTTGACCAATCCATGCTGACGTTTACGAAAAACGAAATCTCCTCATTGTTCGCGCTTCATTATCAGCTTGAGCTTACCATAGAGGAAGCCGACTCTTTATTGACATATACCGAAGGCTGGGCGATTGCGCTGCAGTTGATCTGGCAAAGCCTCCGTAATCAATCGGGTTCGACGCTCGAGTTTCCTTCGCGCTGGCAAGCTGATTCGCTGGAAGTTTTATTCGATGTGCTTGCCCGCGAAGTTTTCGAGCGCCAGCCTCAGGACGTACGCGACTTCCTTTTGATCACTGCCACGCTGCGCGACCTTCATCCGCAGGCCTGTGATGCGCTGCGCCAGGCGGTCGGCGATTTTGCCAACGACTCAGCCTCGATGCTTGCCTACCTCCGACGCCAGGATCTTTTCGTGGTCGAGACCGCGGACGGTGCACTGCGTTATCATCACATCTTCCACAACTTTTTGCGGCAGCAATCTTCGCAGGAACAGCGCGGCCGATGGCATCAGATCGCTGCACAGTATTTTATGACCCGCAAGGATCACGAGTCCGCCGTTTATCATTTGCTCGAAGCGCAGGCTTGGGATGAGGTCGCGAACCTTTTGGACATCTATGCCCCGAGGCTTCTTTCTGCAGGACGGCTGGATACGCTTGCGGCATACATCGCTTCGCTGCCGCCCTCGAGCCTGCACCAACACCCCATGCTGATCTTTACGCTGGGAGACCTCGCCCGCCTGCACAGCCGCTTCGACGAGGCACAGGGCTGGTACAAGCAGGCTGAGACTCTCTGGCGTTCGCGCGGACAACAGGATGGCGTGGCGCGCGCCTTGCGCGGTCAAGCGCGCGTTTATATTGATACAGTCAATCCCAGCCAGGCGGAGCGCCTGTTGGAAGAAGCCATCCGCTTGAGCGATGGATTTGAAGACCGCGAAACGCAAGTGCGTTTATATGAATTGCTTGCTGAGAATAAACTGAATTCTGGTCACGTGGATGAAGCCGAACGATTACGTCAACGCGCGGAAGAATTGCGCGCCGAAGGTCCATCGAACGATCAATTATGGTTCCGGGTCTTATTGCGAACAGGCCGACTCGAGGAGGCGCGGCGCGGCTTGGAAGGACTCGCCGAAACCGAAAAACGCGAACCCGTGCAAACCCCGCGCGCCCATCGTGAGACGATGTTATTGCTTTCGTTGATCTATTCGATGATGGGCATGAGCAAACACGCCTATCGTGCCGCACTCGAAGGCACGCGGCGCGGCGATGAATTGAAATCTCCGTTTGTCACCGCGGTCGGTCACATGCGCCAGGGACATGCCCTGAATGTGTCTTCAAATCCAAATAACGAAAATTTCGCGCAGGCATTGAGCGAGTTCGAGAAAAGTGCGGAGATCAGCCGCAACTTGGATGTGCCGCGCCTGCTTGTCGAAGCGGATTGGGGATTATGCCGCGCCTATGGCTATCAGGGCGATTTGCCGCGCGCACAATCCTGTGCGCAGGAGGCCATCGAGATTGCCGCTCAAGCAGGCGATGAATGGATCGCCTCGCTGACTCGTCTGACGATGGGCGCGAGTCTGATGCTCGCATCCCGTTACGAAGCCGCGCAGGAATGGCTCAATCGCGCGGTCGTAGGCTTTCAAGAATGCAGCGATCCGTTTGGACGAAGCGCCGGGCGTATTTGGCTGGCTTATGGTTATCTCAAACAAAAACAATTCGACCGGCTCAAACAAATCTTGCCGGAGGCGCTCGCGACCTGCCAGCAAAATGGATATTACTTTTTCTTCACGCGTCCATCATTGTTGGGTGCTTTAGATGAACGAATTTTTGTTCCTTTGCTGCTATATGCCCGCGCACAAGGATGGGAAAGCGCGTACATTGACCGCCTGCTGGAGATCGTGAGTTTGTCGGGCGTGACGATTCACTCCGGGTTTAGACTCCGCGTCAAAACGCTGGGCAGTTTCCAAGTCTGGAGAGGAAGCGAGGCGATTCCCTCGAACGGATGGCGGCGCGAGTCGGCGCGTCAGCTTTTTCAATTGCTGATCACGTATCGTCATTCACCGCTCGATCGCGATCAAATCTGCGAATATCTTTGGCCCGAAGCCGATGCTGCCACCGCACAGCGAAATTTCAAGATCACGCTAAACACGTTATATCAAGTTTTGGAACCCGAACGCGATCCCGGAAGCGAGTCGGCATTTATTTTGCGCGAAGGCACAACGTATTCAATCCGCCCCAACGCCGATCTGCAATTGGACGCAGATCAATTCGCGGAGGCCGCACGCGGAGCGAAGAAGTCCGATATGGAGCTGCTCCAGCGGGCCGTGGATTTGTATCGCGGCGATTATCTGCCGGATACATTGTATGAAACGTGGGCGGCGGAGGAACGCGAAAGGCTGGCCTCGCTGTTCCTTGAATCGGCGGATCGCCTGGCCGAGCTTTTGCTTCAGCAAAATAAATATACTGAAGTGATTGACTTGTGCCAGCGGGTGCTGGCACAGGATAATTGCTGGGAGCGCGCTTATCGTCATTTGATGCTGGCGTACGATCGTCTCGGAGATCGGGGCCAGGTGGGGCGGACGTACCAACGCTGCGTCCAGACTTTGCACAAAGAACTCGATCTCTCTCCATCATCAGAGACAAAAGAGTTGTACGAAAAATTATCAGGCGGCAAATAGAAAATTCAGATTAGCCGGAACGCAGGCTTCAGTCTGCAATGCCAAAGCGGACTTGAAGTCCGCGCTCCGAAGCAAAACTCGTATCAGAGCGGCCTCTGGCCGCTCTTTCATTTTGTAACCGGCTGGTTACCGCCGCTTGATACACTATCAACGTGAATTCCCGCGCCGCTTCCAGCATATCTTCTTTTGTCATCCGCTTCGTAGTTGAAAATGAAGAAAACAAGCCGTCCATTTCACGCGGCTCGATTCGGCATATTCAAAGTGACGAAGAATTGAACTTCAGCGCGTGGAAGGAAGCGGTCGAGTTCATGCGTCGTTTTGTGCCGCTGGAAGATTCAAACAGTGATCAAACATAAAAGGAATCATGCCTCGTAACGTTCAAATCCTTTCCACGGGAAGCTATGTGCCCGAACGCGTCGTGACCAACGCAGAAATTGACTCGCTGATGGGCGAATCGACTTCGCAATGGCTCATTGAAAACGTTGGCATCCGCGAACGCCGCTGGATGTCGCCCGACCAAACCACCTCGGATCTGATCGTGGAAGCCGCGAAAAAAGCTCTCGTTCGCGCGGGACTTTCAGCGGGTGACCTCGACCTGGTCATTGTCTCCACCGATACGCCGGATTATCTATCTCCCAGCACTTCGATTGTCGTTCAATATAAGCTCGGCGCGGACAAAGCCGGATGTTATGACGTCAACTCAGCGTGCGCGGGCTGGGTGACAGCGCTCGATCAAGGCGCGCGTTATCTGCTGACCGAATCAACGATGAAATATATCCTCGTCGCCGGTGGATATGGGATGAGTCGCTTTATTGATCTCAAAGACAAGAAAACCGCCAATCTTTTCGCGGACGGCGCGGGCGCGGTCGTGTTGGGCATTGGCGAAGAACAAGGTTTCCTCGGCAGCCAGCTTTTGGCGGTTGGCTCATTCCATGACGCACTTGGAATTTATACGGGCGGTGCGTTCCGTCCGTGCACGCCGGAGAACTTGTCTCAATTCGGCGCGCCAAAAGTGGAGTTCGTCAAAAAATTCCCGAAGACCTTCAACACCGAATATTGGCCAAGGCTCATGCAGGGCGCGCTTGATAAAGCCGGACTGACCTTCGATGATGTGGATCATTATTTCTTCACCCAATTGAATCTCCGCACCATCGAAGCCATGATGCAATTGTTGAAACAGCCCATCGAAAAGACGCATTGGATCATGGATAAATGGGGCTACACCGGTTCGCCGTGCGTAGCGATGGCGTTGGATGATGCGATCAATCAAGGCAAAGGTCCAAAGACTGGAGATGTGATTTTGTTCTGCGCCAGCGGTGGAGGGATCACCATGGCATCCTCGGCATGGAAATGGACGGCAAAATAAGGAGGAAGAATGTACACCTTCGACTTGTTGAATAAACAGGCTGACTTGCGGCCAGAGAAAACCGCGCTGGTTGATCCCAACACGGAACGGGAATTCACGTACGCACAGTTCAATGAAAGGGCAAGCCGTTTTGCGGAATTCATGCGTTCCGAGTGGAAAATTCAACCGGGCGAGCGGGTTTCCGTTCTTACGCAGAATGGCACGGATTATTTTGAGATTTTATATGCCTGCGCCAAGATCGGAGCGATCCTGGTGCCGCTGAACTGGCGTTTGGCTGTACCTGAACTCAAGGACATTCTGGAAGATTCCAAGCCGCGTGCCTTGGTCTACGATACAGAGCAAACTGAGGCCGCCAATGCCGTCTCCGGCGGAATGTTGATGCTTCCGCTCACCCCTGGTCGGCGTGAGGCAAAAAATTACGAGGAGGCGCTTGCCTCCGCGTCGGGCAAAATCATTGTCATGCCGGCTCGTCCATTGGATGAGTGCTGGTACCTGCTCTATACCGCGGGGACCACAGGCAGACCCAAGGGAGTGATTCAAACCTATGGCATGGTCTTGTACAACCACCTCAACATTGCCCCTGCTATTGACCTGACCTCGCAGGACACGACGTTGAATCTGCTGCCTGTTTTCCATACGGGCGGCAACAACATGTATACTAATCCCACTTTCATCGCTGGTGGAACAGCGATTATCCCGCGCGCCTTTGATGTTGTGCAAACCATGCAATTACTTGCAACTCGTGTGACCGCCTTCTTCGGCGTGCCCGCCATGTATCTGTTCATGAGCCAGAACCCCGATTTCGAAAAGACCGATTTTTCGCACATGCGCTCGTGGGCATGCGGCGGCGCGCCCATGCCTTTGAGCCTTTTGGAGTTATACGCGAAGCGTGGAATCATGATCCGGCAGGGATTTGGCATGACGGAAACGGGGCCGACCGTCTTCCTGGTTGATGGAGCGCATGCAGTCACAAAATCAGGCTCGGTGGGCAAACCCCAGCCATGGGTGGAGGTCCGCATTGTGGATCGCGAAGGCATGGATGTTCCCGCGGGTGAAATGGGCGAGTTGCTCATCAAGGGGCCCGGCGTGACTCCCGGTTACTGGCAATCGCCCGAGATCACCAGGCAATCCTTTGAAGATGGCTGGCTGCATTCCGGTGATGTTGCCCGCCGGGATGGGGAAGGCTATTACTATATTGTAGACCGCTGGAAGGACATGTTCATCTCCGGCGGCGAGAACGTGTATCCTGCCGAGGTGGAAAACGTGCTGTTCTCTCACCCGGCAGTTGCGGAGGCCGCCGTCATCGGCGCGGCAGATGCGAAATGGGGGGAAGTGGGGCGCGCTGTTGTTGTCGTCAAAACCAGTCAAACATTGACCGAGCAGGAAATCATCGAATTCTGTCAGTCGCGTTTGGCAAAGTACAAAGTGCCGAAGTCGGTTGTGTTTGTTCCCGCCTTGCCGCGCAACGCCGCCGGAAAAGTTTTGAAAACAGAATTGCGCAAACAGTATGCTGGTAATCCATGACATCCACGACTATTCCTGTACTGGGGCAGGTGATCACAGCCAGACGCACCTTCACCCAGGAAAATTTCGACCTCTTTGCGAAGCTCAGCCGCGACGATAACCCGATTCACGTTGATCCTGAATTTGCTGCCACCACCCGCTTCGGCAGGACCGTCGCGCATGGCATGATGTTGTACGGAATGATCTGCGGCGTGTTGAGCGCGAACTTCCCGAACGCGCGCCAGCTGGAGCAGGAACTTGTCTTTCCCAAACCGACCTATGCAGGCGATGAAATGACCATCCGCCTCGAAGTGATCGAAGTGCGGACAGATTCCAAGCAGGCGCGCCTGGCCGCCACCATCACAAGACCCGACGGCGAAAATTCCTGCGAAGGTCGAATGCTTATCCAATGGGAATAGGAAACAACATGACAACGCATAAAGGCCTCTTCATTGGTCAGAGTGCGAGTTCCACGCGTATTTTTACCGCAGAAGAAATTGCGGCGTACACGGCGCTCACCGGCGATACCAGTTTCAACGAAGGCGTCATCCCCGGGCCGATGCTCGGCGGTATGATCTCCGACCTGCTTGGAACCCGAGTCCCCGGCCGCGGCACGATGTGGCTCAAGCAAAGCTACATTTTTGCTGCGCCTGCTTTTGTCGGCGAGGCCATCACGGCGACCGTGGAAATTTCACGCTTCCGTCCGGAAAAAGATTTGGTATACCTGAATGCCCAATGTGTTAACCCGCAAGGACAGGTGATTTGCCGCGGCGAAACGCTTGTCTTTGTCGCGGACCTCGAATCCGCGAGGAGTTGATATGTACATCGGCGATTATCTTGCCAGGCGTGAATTGTATTCTCCCGATAAATTGGCTTTCATTGACGCGGGCAAGACTCCCGAATGGCGCTTGACCTTCCGCGATGCGAATCGCCGCGCGAACAAATTTGCGAACTGGCTGAAATCGCAAGGCATTCGCAAAGGCGACCGCGTCGCCATCCTTGCGCGCGATGGATATGAACATCTCGATTCATTCTTTGCCTGTTCAAAGCTTGGTGCCATCCACACCGCGCTCAACTGGCGACTGAATTGGCATGAATTACTTGAAATCTTTCAATACACCACGCCAAAGATTTTGATTTATTCGGATGACTTCAAAGAAAATGTCACTCAACTTATTTCTCATTACCCATTAACCATTCTCCATCTTGACGGCGATGGCGTTGGCGATTCTCTTCAATTCGAGTCTGCTCTGCAATCTGCTCCCGACACCACCGTGACCTGTGAAAACCTCGAAGCGGAAGACATTGCGGCCCTGATTTTCACCGGCGGCACGACGGGACTGCCCAAAGCCGCGGAAGTTTCGCATCGCATGATCGGATGGAACACGCTTAACACTGTTATCCACGACGTGACTCATAACGATGTCTATCTCAACGTATTCCCGATGTTCCACACGGGCGGACTTTTTGTTTATACCTTGCCGCAAGTCATCTTTGGCGGCACAACAATTTTGATTCGCAACTTTGATCCAGCGCAGGTTTTGACTTTGCTCGAACGCGAACACGTCACGATCTTTGCCGCGGTGCCGACCATGTATCAAATGCTCACCACCGCGCCGAATTGGGAAACGGCAAATCTATCGTCATTACGATTTTGCACCTCGGGCGGGGCGCCGCTACCTGTTCCGTTGGTCGAGAAATATACAAAAGAAAAAAACATCCGCTTCAAGCAGGGCTTCGGCATGACCGAATTCGGTCCTGGCATTTTTGCGCTCGCGCCGGAAGATGCCGTCCGCAAGGCAGGCTCGATTGGCAGGCCAAACTTTTTCGTGGACGCGCGAATCGTCGATGATGGAAACCGCTTCCTCGGTCCGAATGAAACGGGCGAATTGGTGCTAAAAGGTCCATCGTATTGTTCCGGCTATTTCAATAATCCCGATGCGACAAAAGAAGCTGTTGATGAACGCGGATATTTCCACACGGGCGATGTCGCTTACTTCGATGAGGAACAATATTTCTTCATCGTGGACCGCAAGAAAGATATGTTCATCAGCGGCGGCGAAAATGTGTATCCGGCTGAGATCGAAAAAGTTTTGTATCAACATCCCGCGGTGCACATGTGCGCAGTAATTGGTTTGCCTGATCCGAAATGGGGCGAAGTCGGCAAGGCGTGCGTTGTGCTTAAACCAAATCAAACTTTGACGGAGGATGAATTGTTGAAATTTATGTCCGAGCGATTGGCAAAATACAAAGTTCCAAAATCTGTGACGTTCATGGATGCCCTGCCAATTTCCGCGGCAGGGAAGATTCTCAAGCGCGAACTGCGCGACCAATTTGTCCAATCGTCGTAGGGGCGTGGTCATCACGCCCCTTTGGGCACGGCGACCGTGCTCCTACCAAACGATTCAAAAGGAGAAAAAATGTCAACTGTTCCTACTTTACCTGGCATCACATCAAAGATGGTGAATACGTCGCGCCTGAAAACGCATGCGCTTTTCAGCGGGCCCGATAACGGCAAGCCTGTTTTGTTCCTGCATGGCAACGCCTCATCGGCAACGTATTGGGAAGAAATCATGCTCAAACTTCCATCGGGATTTCGCGGCATCGCGCCCGACCTGCGCGGTTATGGCGATACCGAAGATAAATTGATTGACGCGACGCGCGGCATGGGCGATTGGATTGATGACCTGCTCGCGTTCCTTGACATGATGAAGATTGACAAGTTTCATGTCGTCGGACATTCGATGGGCGGCACGCTCGTCTTCGGACTTGTAGCGGCTGCCGCGAAAAGAGTCTTGAGCGCCACGGCGGTGGATCCCGGCTCGCCCTACGGCTTTGGCGGCTGCAAGGGCGTTGACGGCAAACCTTGCTATGATGACTTCGCGGGTTCCGGCGGCGGAATCGTCAATCCAGAATTTCCAAAATTGATGGCAAAAGGTGATCGCTCCAGCGACAATCCGCAAGCCTCGCCGCGCGTGGTGATGAATTCGTTTTATTGGAAGCCGCCCTTCAAACCTGCGCGCGAAGAAGATCTGCTGACTTCCCTCATGACCGAAAAAGTTGGCGAGCAAAAATATCCCGGCGATTTTGTCCCATCTACGAATTGGCCGAATGTTGCGCCGGGGAAATTCGGTCCGATCAACGCGCTTTCTCCAAAATATGTCGGCGATAGCGTGGAGCGATTCATCAATGCCTCGCCCAAACCGCCGATGCTTTGGATCCGCGGCGACTCGGACATGATTGTTTCCGACGCGTCTTTCTTCGATATGGGCAACCTCGGCAAGCTGGGATTTGTCCCTGGCTGGCCCGGTGATGATGTCTATCCTCCGCAGCCGATGGTCAGCCAGACGCGCCATATTCTCGATGAATACAAAGCCAAAGGCGGATCGTACGAAGAAGTTGTCATTTCGGATGCCGCACATTCCCCTTACATCGAAAAGCCGGATGAGGTCATGGCGGCGTTTGGAAAAATGTTGAAATGAATTTGTAGGGGCACAGCGGGACGAGGATCCAAGAAAATCCTGAAATGCTCCGCTGTGCCTACCGTTGTTGTTGTAACCGACAGGTAACTGTGCCGTGCTATCGTCAGCAAGCCAGAAAGCGAATATGTCTAAAGTCCATGCCAACGGCGTCGAACTCTATTATGAACTCCACGGGCCCGAAAGTGCGCCGCTGCTTGTGTTAAACAATGGCATCATCATGAATGCTGCTGCCAGTTGGGTGTTCCAAACGGAGATGCTGTCCAATCATTACCGCGTCCTGCAATATGATTGCCGTGGACAGGGACAATCCGAACATCCCGAGACTCCTTATACGATGGAGTTGCATGCGGATGATTTGTGTGCATTGCTCGCGGCTCTGGAATATGAAAAAGCTCATCTCCTCGGAATTTCATATGGCGGGGAAGTGGCTCAGGCATTTGCCCTGAAATATCCTGAGCAGACTCAAAGTTTGATTTTGGCAGATACGGTCAGCGAAGTTGGGGCAGAACTGCGCATCACGGTGGAAGCATGGCTGGATGCGGCGCGTGCTTGTAATGCAGAAGCGTTCTTCAATGCCACGGTTCCTTGGAATTTCTCACCGACATTTATTGCTAACAATCCACGTTTGCTGGCAGATGCAAAAACGCGTTACACCCAATTGGATTACGCGGCGATTGTCCGCTTGTGTGAATGCTTTCTAAACGTGAGCTTTACGGCGCGGCTTGGCGAGATCAAATGTCCAACTTGTATCATGGCAGGTTCGCTGGACTTGCTCAAAGGTCCGATGTACGCAGCAATTTTGAAACATGGAATCCCACACGCTGAACTTCATATCCTGCAAGAGGCAGGACATGCATCCTGTTGGGAAAGGCCGCAGGAATTCAACACGGTGGTGTTGGGTTTTTTGGCGAAACAATAACGCCTCACTCTGCGGGAGCGTTGGCTGCGACTGAAGAGTCTCACTCACAAGAGTTAGAGATCCTTCGTTTCATTCAGGGCTTCAGCTCAGGATGACACATATCATCAATGGAAAGGAATTTTTTCATGCGCATGAAAGACAAGGTTGTGCTCGTGACGGGCGGCGCGGCGGGGATCGGCAAAGCGACGGCTTTGCGTTTCGCCGAAGAAGGCGCCAAGGTCGTGATCTGTGACGTGAATGATTCGAGGGGGCAGGAAACATTGAAATTGCTTGGCAAGGATGCCGCGTTCTATAAAGTCAACGTGGCGGATCGGCAAGCCGTTCAAAAATGGATTGACGATGTCGCCGCGAAATATGGGCGCATTGATGTGCTGGTCAACAACGCAGGCATTTTGCGCGACGGACAAATGGTCAAATTCAAGGAAGGCCAGTTGGTCGGGCAAATGTCCGAGCAGGATTTCGATTTGGTCATCTCGATCAACCTGAAGGGCGTGTTCAATTGTTCGCAGGCGGTCGCTCCGGTGATGGTCAAACAAGGCGGCGGCGTGATTTTGAATGCTTCGTCTGTCGTTGGCTTGGATGGGAATTTCGGACAGACGAATTATGTGGCGACCAAATCGGGCGTGATCGGCATGACAAAAGTCTGGGCACGCGAGCTTGGAAAATATGGCGTGCGCGTCAACGCGGTGGCGCCAGGATTCATCGCGACCGACATGGTGACATCCATGCCTGAAAAAGTTTTGGATGGCATGAAAGGCCGCACGCCGCTTGGACGGTTGGGCGATCCGCGCGATATCGCCAACGCATATTTTTTCCTCGCGTCGGATGAAGCTTCGTTCATTACTGGCGAAGTCCTGCGCGTGGACGGTGGGATCGTGGTGGGAACATAACGTGTCACGTGTCAGGTATCAGGTGTCAAGTGATCGGTGGTCGAGTAGCCTCGAGCGATAGCGAAGAGCATATCGAGACCACCGTGCAGGAAAAATTTCTACAAACAGAATTTCATTGGAAACTCGTTGGTCTTGATACCTTCGTACTCGACCAACAAAAAGTCGCTTGAAATCAATGAACGCAACTGATCTTCTAACCAAACGAGCGAATCTGACTCCCAACCGCGAGGCTTTGTATGACCTCACGAGCAATACGCGTTATACATACGCTCAACTCAACGAGCGCGCCAATCGCGCCGCCAATTTCTTGCGCGAGAAATTCGATGTGCAAAAAGGCGACCGCGTTTCGATCCTGGCGCACAACAGCATTGCTTATGTTGATCTCGTATTTGGGCTGGGAAAGATTGGTGCGGTTTTCGCACCGCTGAATTGGAGACTCACATCGCGCGAATTAACGTACATCGTCAACGATTGCCAGCCAAAATTGTTGATCGTCGGGCCGGAGTTTGTTCCTGTTTATGAAGAAATGCGCGCCGAGATTCGCGTGGAGAAAATCGTCGCGCTGGAAGGCGCGGAAATCCCGGATGCCGACTCGTACGAAGAATCGCTGGAGCAGGCCTCGGGGTCCGAGCCGAAGCGGATTGATATCGAAGAGGGCGATGCTTACTGCATCCTCTATACATCCGGCACGACGGGACGACCCAAAGGTGCGCTCCTTCCACATCGTCAGATTTTATGGAACGCGATCAATACGGTCATCTCCTGGGGATTGAGTGAAAGAGATGTCTCGCCAATTTTGACGCCGATGTTCCATTCGGGTGGATTGTTCGTTTTTCTCGTGCCGCTGTTTTACGCGGGCGGAAGAATTGTGCTGGCGAGAGATTTCGATCCTGAAGCTTCGCTGCAAATCATTGTTGACGAAAAATGCACGGTCATTCTCGGCGTGCCGACTTTATTTCAAGTCTGGATGAATTCGCCACAGTTTGAAAAAATTGATTTCAGACACGTTCACTTTTTTATCAGCGGCGGCGCGCCGTGTCCGCCGTCATTGATCGAAGCGTGGCATAAAGCCAAAGGCGTAACCATGAGGCAGGGTTACGGCCTGACCGAAGCCGGCGTGAATTGTTTTACGATGACTGATGAAGATGCGCTGAGGAAAATTGGCTCGGTGGGCAAACCGATCTTTCACAGTGAAATGCGTTTGGTTGACGCCGATGATCGTGATGTGCTGGTTGGACAAACTGGCGAATTGATCATCAAAGGTCCGCATGTGTGTGCGGGCTATTGGAACAACGAGGAAGCCACGAAGCAGTCTTTGAAAGACGGATGGTTTCATACTGGCGATATGGCGCGCATGGATGACGAAGGTTATTTCTATATCGTGGGCCGTTTCAAAGACATGATCATCAGCGGCGGTGAAAATGTTTATGCCGCGGAAGTGGAAGCCGTGTTCCGCGAACACGACGCGGTGGCCGACGCAGCCTTGATCGGACAGCCCGATGAGAAATGGGGCGAGGTCGGTTTGATGATCGTGGCGCGCAAACCGAATCAGAAAGTTGATGCGGATGAATTGTTGAAGTTCTGTCAAGGAAGATTGGCGAAGTACAAAGTTCCAAAACGCGTGGAGTTTGTGGAGTCGCTGCCGTATTCGCCGTATGGAAAGGTGATTAAAGCGGAGTTGAGAGAGAAGTTTGCGAAATGATGTAACGAAAGAAGAAAGATGAAAGACGTCTTTCATCTTTCTTCTTTCGCAGTAAGGATAACATGCCAAAAGTGAAAACCAACGGAATCGAACTGTATTACGAACTTCATGGCGAAGGTCGACCGCTCGTGTTGATTTCTGGCATCGGCTATTCGTTGTGGCAGTGGCATCGCATGGTTCCGTTTTTGGAAAAATATTTTCAAGTTATCGCCTTCGATAACCGCGGCGCAGGTCAAAGCGATAAACCCGCCGGGCCATACAGCGCGCGGATGCTGGCGGCGGACACTGCTGGATTGTTGGATGCGCTTGGAATCGAAAAAGCAATCATCTTGGGTCACTCGATGGGCGGCTTTATCGCGCAGGCAATGGCGCTCGATTTCCCGTCGAAGGTGGAGAGACTCATTTTGTGTTCGACCAACTTCGGCGGGCCGCGCGCGATCCCGGTCACGCCCGAAGCGATGAAGGTTTTGTCCGACGTGACAAGCGATGCGCTGAGCCGTTTCAAAAACGGACTCGTTGTCAGCACCGCGCCGGGCTGGGCGGAGAGGAATCCGCAGGTTCTCGACGAATGGATCCGATGGCGCGTCGCAAACCCGGTTGATCCCGCGCCGTATCAAGCGCAGATGGCGATCGGACTTTCGCTGATCCCCGAAGCCGCGGCGTTCGAGTCGAAACTACATCGCATCGAATCTCCGACTTTGATCTTGTTCGGCGCGCACGATAAAGTGGTCCCGCCTGAAAACGCGGACCTGCTCGCGAGGCAGATCCCCAACAGCAAGGTCATCATCTTCCCTGACGCCGGTCACTTCTTCCCGATCGAGATTCCAGAAGACGCGGCGCGCGCCCTTGTTGAATTTGCAGGATAGGAGGTGACATCTCAGAGAAATTTTGTTTCGGTCGTTGATGGATATTCAACCTATTCAGAATTTTAGGAGGAGCAACCCCATGAAAGTATTTCGCACGTTAGCTTTTGCGCTGGTGAGCATGGCTTTGATGCTGGCCGCTTGCGCTCCCGCTTCCACTCCCGCGCCGACAGCGGCTCCCGTTGTCACCCAGGCACCCGCGGCCACCCAGCCACCCGCCGCGGCCACCGCCGCCTCGACGCAGGCCCCAACCGGTTTGACCTGTGCCCAGCCGATCAAGATCGGTTTGATCACCGACCTCTCCGGCCCGCTTGCCATTTATGGCGCGATGATCCCGCGTTCGTTCATGCTCGGCATGGAATATGCCACCGGCGCGGCTGGTTCCGCAGGCCAAGTGTTCGACTCCAAGAAGGCCCAGGAAAACGACTTCAAACTCGGCAATTGCACAATCCAGGTCTTCGTCCGCGATGATGCCAGCAATCCCGATACGACCACCACAGCCGCCAACGAATTGATTGACGTTGAAAAGGTCAACATCCTGGTTGGAACCGTTTCATCGGCCGCGGCTGCCACACTGCAGGGCATCGCACTTCAGAACAAGATCCCGTTGATCGTTGCGCCTGCCGCCGCCAACGAAATCACAGGCGCGGATTTCAATGAATATACCTTCCGCGTCAGCCGCAACAACTATCAGGACGCGATGAACGAATGCCTGGCGCTGACCAAGCAGTACAAGACCTTCGTCCAGATCGCGCCGGATTACGCCTTTGGTCACGGTTCCGCCCAAGCCTTCCGCGATGCTTGTACGCTGGACGGCGGAACATTTGTTGCAGACGATATCTTTGCGCCGCTGACCACCACAGACTTCACGCCTTACATGGATCAGATTGCCAAGTCCAGCGCGCAGGCTTTCATTGTGACGTGGGCGGGCCCAGGTTTTGTGCCTCTCATCCAAGCTGCCAAAGATCAAGGCGTGATCGGCAAGATAGCGTTAGGCACCACGTTCATTGATAACAAATCCATGCCAGCCGTCTATGGCAACGCGATCGGCACAACGGCAGGGATTTTGTATCAGTACGCCGCGCCAAAGAATCCCATCAATGATTTCCTCGTCGCACAGGATAAAGCCCGCTATGGAACGGTGCCCGACCTGTTCGATGCGGACGGTATGAACGCGGCTCTGATGGCGATCGCGGCGATCAAGAAGACCAACGGCGATGTCAGCAGCGATGCGCTGGTCAAGGCGATGGAAGGCCTGTCCTTCGATGGCCCGAAAGGCAAGATCGAGATTCGCCCCGAGGATCATGTTGCCATTCAGGACATGTACGTTTTGAAGCTGGTCAATCTCACCGACCCGAACGCCAACTTCTATACCTACATGGACACAACTCGTCCCGCGCCGCCTTGCTTATTGCCCGAAGCGCTGAAGTCTCGCTGCGGTACGTTGCCTTATGGCAATCTGAGCGGAAAGTAATTTCGTTCCCTTACCCTTTTACCCCTCTCCCAGCGGGAGAGGGGACAGGGGTGAGGGTACAATTCGACCATAGACCGTCCACGGTCTACTGTCATTAGCGGAATATGCGATGAGCAGCGATATTATTATCGAAACCATTAATCTCTCCAAACACTTCGGCGCGCTGGTCGCGGTGGACGATGTCAGCCTCAAAGTCCGCAGGAATTCGTTGCATGCCATCATCGGTCCGAATGGAGCAGGGAAGACCACGTTCTTCAATCTATTGAGCGGCAACCTCGAACCGACCGGCGGCAAGGTAATATTCAAAGGCAGCGACCTGACTGGCCAGCCTGTTCATCGCATGATCCATCACGGCATCGGGCGTTCCTTCCAGATCACGAACATCTTTCCAAACCTGACGGTCTTTGAAAATATCCGTCTCGCTTCACAGGCATTGGAAAAATATAACTTCAAATTTTGGATGAACGCTTCCCGTTTGGAAAGATGCGAACGGCGCACGTGGGAAGTCATCGAAAAAGTTGGATTGAAGGAACGCGCTCAAGCGCTTGCGCGTACACTTCCGCATGGCGATCAGCGCAAGCTGGAATTGGGCATGATCCTCGCCCCAGACCCGGAAGTGCTTTTGCTCGATGAACCGACCGCAGGCATGGCCGCGGAACAGGTCCCGGAATTGCTTGCCCTGATTCAAGAGATTCAAAAGACAGGAAATAAAACCGTGATATTGGTTGAACATAATATGAACGTTGTGATGAGCGTTTCCGACATTATTACGGTCATGCATCTTGGCAAAGTTCTCGCCGAAGGCACGCCCGCGGAAATCGCTGCAAACAAGGAAGTGCAAACCGCTTATCTCGGCGGTTTGTATGAGTTGAATGTATAAGATGACCTATCCCCGTACCCCTTCCCTAAAAGGGAAGGGGATGTCCGCAGGACAAGGGTTAGGTTTTTACTTTGTGTTCCTTTGTGACCTTCGTGGTTAAAAAATTCTAGGATCATGCAAACCATTCTTGATGTTCAAGGTATTCACACATTCATCGGTCAATACCACATTCTTCAAGGCGTGGATGTGCGCGTCCCCGCCGGTTCGATTACGGCTCTGCTCGGACGCAACGGCGCGGGCAAGACCACTACGCTCAAATCCATTCTCGGATTGACGCCGCCGCGCCAGGGTAAAGTTATTCTCGATGGCCGCGAAGTGCAGGGAATGCGTTCGTTCGACATTGCCGCGATGGGCATCGGTTTTGTCCCTGAGCATCGCGCCATCTTCCGCGATCTCAGCGTGGAGGAGAATCTAAAATTGGCGGAACGCGCCAAAGGCGATTACGTTCGCAAGCGCGATTTCATTTTCGATCTTTTTCCCGATCTCAAACGCCTCATCGCATTGCCCGGTACGAGCCTCTCCGGCGGGCAGCAGCAAATGCTCGCCATCGCCCGCGCGCTCGTTGCCGATAACAACCTTTTGTTGATTGATGAGCCAAGTGAAGGACTCGCGCCCGTCATCATCGAACACATGATGTCCGTCATTCGCCAGCTTTCCGCGCAAAGCACGGTCGTGCTTGTCGAACAAAATTTTCTTGTCGCAAGCAAGCTGGCTGAATATTACGTCATTATCGAAGAAGGCCGTTCCGTTCGGTCAGGCATGATGAAAGATCTCGTCAGCGATAAAGCCGCCATTCATCGTTATCTGGGAGCTGCGTAGCGCGAGATTTATCTCGCGATACTCAAACCTATGAGCACATTCTTCCGCAAAAACCTTTTGCCGCTTGCCACACTAATCGTCATTATTATTTTTTTCCTTGCTGCCGCGCAAGGCATGAATTCGCAGGACTTTGTCATCACGCTTCTGCGCGGTCTCTCTGTCGGCGCGGTCACGTTTCTTGTCGCCTCAGGCTTCTCGTTGATCTTCGGTCTGCTCGACGTGCTCAACCTCGCGCACGGCACGCTCTTCATGATCGGCGCGTACATCGGCTGGACGGTTTTCGTGCGGCCCGATACGTTCGTGGATTTGTTGACGCCGCTCGCGTTGGCGTTAAGCGGGTTCACACTTCGGGATGTGTATCCGCTTCTTTCGGACCGAATCCGGCTCAGCTTAAGCATGAAGCGGATCCTCCCCTGGGCTTTGATCCTCGTCTCCGCTCTGCTCTTCATCCTGGTCCTGCCTCGATATCCGATTGCCGGCTGGAACCTCGACAACTACGCCCAGAGTCCAGTCACATATTCTTACATGGCGGATCAAGGCACGCGCCTTCCTCCGCCGACGGTTGCCTTCGATCAGATTTCGCCTGCCCTCGCAATCGGCGGTTTATTGTTGGTGAGTTTGCTTGGTTCATTTGGTCTTTCTTTATTTGATCAATCTGCGCGACGATCTCCGCAATTGACATGGCGCAGTTATGCAAGCTTTGTAATTTTACTTTTTATTGGATTGATAACTTTCATCTTCAACGACGCACTGACTAATTTCTTGTTGGGACTCAATGCCAACTGGTTATTCTTCATCGCTGTGATAGTTGCAACATTGAGCGGCGCGGGATTGGGCGCGTTGATGGAAATGACACTCATTCGTCCGTTATACAGCCGCCCAATCTATCAGCTCATGCTGACGATTGGCTTGAGCGCCATCGGCGTGCAAATTGTGCAGGCCGTTTGGGGACGACCGGAATTCATCATGCCCAAGCCGACTTTGTTCAACGGCTCCGGCGCAAGCTGCCCGGCGACAAATTTTTCATCATGGTGGCAGGGCAACTGTTCGACGATTCTTTTGCTGGGCGGACGCGTGCGCGTGTATAACGAAATTCTTATTCCGATCATCGGCGTGTTGGTGTTGATCGCGGTTTGGATTCTGCTTCAGCGCACGCGGCTTGGGATGATCATCCGCGCCGGCGTCCAGGATCGCGAAATGGTCGAGGCGCTTGGCATCAATGTCCGGCGAGCCTTCACCATAGTCTTTGCCCTCGGCGTTGGATTAGCCACATTGGGCGGCGCGCTTGCCGCTCCTTCAATGGGACTTTCCAATGCAATGGGCGAGAGTCTCCTGCTCGATGCGTTGATCGCGCTGGCGATCGGTGGCCTGACGAGTTATCCCGGCGCGGCGCTGGGTTCTTTGTTGGTTGGATTGATCCAGCAATTTATGATCCAGTACGGGCAGATCGGAATTTCAATTCCATTTACAAGCCTTGTGCTAAAGCCCACGCCGCCCATCGTCCCAGCCTCGACGGTTTTGCTGATGGTCATCATCTTGTTAATTCTTCCGAACGGTTTGCTTGGGAAAAAGGAGTGAACGTGCAAAAGAAGTCATCCTCCTTTTTCCGTAACCATCGCGCATCATTCATTTTGCTAGTCGCAGTTGTATTATTGCCGTTTATTGTTGGCTTGTTTGAAGGCGCGTCTCCGGCCGCAGTCTGGGCAAATCAGGGCGGCATATCGAAGTTCGCCGAAGGTTTGGGGATCGAAATCTTCATCCTGGCTTTATATGCTCTCAGCTACGACTTGATCTTCGGCGTGACGGGATTGCTCTCCTTCGGTCACGCGATGTTCTTCGCGGTCGGCGCATATTTGACGGGCATTGCGCTCAAGACTTTTGCGCTTCCATTATCGGCCGTGATTGGTTTGGTTTTCCTGGCTTCCATCGTGCAGGCGTTGTTGTTCGGATTGGTCCTGCCGCGCGTCAAAGGGATTACATTCGCGCTGGTTACACTTGGCATGGCATCGGTCTTTCACATCATTATCATGTCGAGTGAGCTGGGTTCTTATACCGGCGCGGATGTCGGCTTGCAGGGTGTGATCGTTCCCTCCTTTATCAATCCTGCCAATGAACGCTTGCGGTTTTATTTTGTCGCGCTCGTTGTTTTGGTCTTGATCTATTTGCTTTACCAACGCTTTGTCAACTCTCCCACCGGCCGCGTGTGCGTTGCCATTCGTGAAAACGAAGGGCGCGCGAAAATGCTCGGATACAATACCTTCGCATTCAAACTTGCGGCGCTGATGCTTTCATCCTTTACCGCGGCGTCGGCGGGAATTTTGCACGCGTTGTACCAGCCCATCGTCAGCCCCAATGTGGCTGATCTGAGCTTTACGGTAACCGCTTTGTTGATCGTTCTGATCGGCGGCGTCGGCACGTTGAGCGGGGCATTGATCGGCGCGGCCATTTATCGCCTGCTCGATTTTGGCTTGCGGCGCTACATCGGCGAAAACGCCAGCTTCATCACGGGTGCGATTTACGTTGCCTTCGTGCTCTTCATTCCTTACGGCATCGTCGGCACCTGGCGCGCAAAATCCTTTCGCATTGCGGAAGGCTGGCGGCGGTTGCTTGCCGCATTTAAAACTTGAGACATTGATTTATGAGCAAGAGTGAAACGCAGGCGACCTGCCCAAACGGGCAGGTCCTTTTCTATTCTAACGTCTGATTTCCATAAATATTAAGTGCGCTACACTCTGATTGCATTTCAACTCATGATAAGATGCAAAAGGAGTTTCGATGAGCATATTGACTGATTTTTCCAATGGACTTGCTTCGGCTGTTGAAAAGGGCGGCGCGGGAACGGTGCTGGTGGACGCGCGCAGACGTTACCCCGCCAGCGGGATCGCGTACGCGGCGGATCTGGTTTTGACCGCCGATCATGTTGTGACGCGCGAGGAAGATCTCAGCGTATCGAACGCGGACGGTAAAGCGGCTTCCGTTTCACTGGCCGGCCGCGATCCCGGTTCTGATCTCGCTTTATTGCGCCTCGGCGAAAAAATATTGACTCCCACCAAAGTCGCAGATGCCGCGCCGAAGGTCGGACAGCTTGTCATCGCGCTTGGCCGTCCGGGCAATGCGGGCGTGCAGGCTTCGTGGGGGATCATCAGTGCCATTGGCGGCCCGGCGCGCACAGGGCGCGGCGGATTGCTGGATGAATATATTCAAACCGAAACGACATCGTATCCCGGCTTTTCCGGCGGGCCGCTGATCGATACCGAAGGCGAAGTTCTCGGCTTGAACACGTCCGGCCTTGCGCATGGAATGGCATTGACCATTCCCGTGAAATTTGCATGGCGCATTGCGGACGCGCTTGCCAAACATGGAACCGTCAAGCGTGGTTATCTCGGTGTTCGCACGCAGCAGGTTGATGTTCCCGATGCGGCGCGCGGCGCTCTCAAACGCGATCAGCAGCATGGCCTTCTGATTCTGTGGCTCGAAGAAAAGGGTCCCGCGGAAAAAAGTGGATTGCTGGTTGGCGATATCATCGTCGCAGTTGGCGGGCAGGCAGTCGGCGATCCGGACGATTTGTTTGCCGCGTTGAACAGCGATACAGTTGGCAGATCCATCGCGGTCGAAGTTCTGCGCGGCGGCCGGCCTGAAACTGTCAGCGTGACGGTGGGCGAGAGGAAGTAATTGATCCGCGTTGCGCTGGTTGCTCCGTCACCTGCTTTACGCGCGGGATTGCGCGCTCTGCTTTTGTCGGATGATCGAATCAAGATCGTTGATGAAAGAAACGGATGGAGCGATTCCTTGCTGGAACAAAACGAAGCTGACGTTGTGATCACAACGTCAGCTTCGTTCGCTTCTTTCCCGGACCGTTTAGTGGATTCGCCTCCATCGGCCGCGATCCTGCTTTTGAGCGACGAGCCGCTCAACGTCCGCGCGTGGACGCGGGCTTCTCGTCCAGCGTGGGGAATTCTTCCATTGGATTCGTCCGCTGAAGAATTGATCGCTGCGGTTTACGCGTTATCCGAAGGCTTGATCGTTGGTTCGCCCGCATTGATGTTTCCATCAGAAGAAGAAACTTCGGCCCGCGGGCCGCTGACAGACCGCGAAGCCGAAGTGCTGGCTTTGCTTGCAAAAGGATTAGCGAACAAACAAATTGCGGCGGCGCTTGGCATCAGCGAGCATACCGTCAAATTTCACGTTTCGTCCATTTACTCGAAATTGAATGTGACGAACCGGACCGAGGCTGTGCGCGAAGGCTTACGCAGCGGCTGGATCGCGCTTTGAAATCTTTTCGTGAATGTGTTCGCGCTCGATGCTGGTGAGCAGGTTTTCAGTGCCATTCAGCAGTTCGATCATCGCCTCGCGGATGTGGCGGTTGAGGTAATGATGTTCGAGGGTGGAAAGCGGCAGAAAGCGCGCGCCTGCCACAACATGGATGCAGTTCGGCGATCCGCATAAGCAAATGAACGGCGCGCTCATTTCCCATTCGGTTGACGGATAGAAGAATGTCAGCTCCTCGCCTGCGTTGATGCTGCGCGCGGCGAAGACCAACATGCGGCTCGTGTCCAGAATCGTGTTCGGGTTGCATGAATGATTCATGGATGCCAGTTCCTTGACTTCCACGTGTTGCGCGCGTCCAATCTGCACTGTGTACATGTTGGGTTTATCGAACATGGATTCGGTCGGGATGGGACAGATGATCTCTCCGGCTTTATAAGCTTGCTTTGTTATCAGACTTCTGAAATTATTTTGTTTGCGAATAACAAGTGAGGTTGGGATGCTCATGATCGGTCTTTTATTTTCCTTTCTGTCGTCAATTGATAATCATTATTCATACTATATAACGATCATTGATGAATTGCAAGGATAATCGCGCAGGGATTCGAATATTTTAAGGTATCTCGAAAGAGGCGATTGATCAATTCAATCGCCTCTTTCGAGAGGGCGCAGGGGTTTTTCTGTAAAATGGATCAAGTGTTTCCTTGTGGTTTTCCTGCGCTTTCCAATGTTTGAAAAACATTGATGTTCACATTGATTGTTTAACGCTCCATGCTCCCGGCGGCCCGCGCATTTGTTTTATATCCTCCAAAACGGGAGACGGCTTGCTCTTCGAATACGATGCTGCGCAGAGCGCTCGCTCAGCGCCCGCCCGGCGCGAAATTTGACCGCACTTCCGCTTCGTGTTAGACTCGAACGTTCAAAATCAAGGAGGATGCCATGCGTAATCGTCAGGGATGCCTTGCAGGACTGCTTGAACTTTTTCTGCTGGATAAGTTGTTCGAGTGGCTCGAACGGCGCTTCGGTTTTGGCCGCGGCTGTTCGTGTTCCGGTTGCGGATGCGGCCTGATCCTGCTGGTCGTTTTCCTCGTGATGGCGCTGTCTATTTTCACGCATACAAACTGGTTGCGTTTGTTCTGATGCGTGCGGGCTTGGTCATCTGTATGATCCTGGCTTCGCTGATCAACGCGGTCCCTGTTCTCGCGCAGGGAACGAATCTGCCTGTCATCACATCGCCAACAGCAGGACAAGTTGTGCAGGGTCAGGTTGCCATTACTGGAACAACTGACATACCGAACTTCGCATCGTCTGAAGTTGATTTCGCCTACGCATCTGATTCGGCCAATACCTGGTTCCCGATCCAAAGTTCAACCAACTCGGTTGATCATGCTGTGCTTGGAACGTGGGATACAACCTCGATCACGGATGGCGATTATGTTCTGCGCCTGCGCGTGACTGCGGCAGATGGGACGTTCCAGGACGTGACGGTCACCGTCAAAGTGCGGAATTACACCGCGCTGCCAACTTCGACGGCGACTGTAACCCCGACACAGCCTGCGCTTCAAATCCCGACCGCGATCGTGCTCGCGCCAACGCCGACTTCGACTCTGACACTGCGTCCGACTCCTCCCACGCCGACAGCGTTGCCGCTTAATCCGGCCTCGATCACAACATCTGAAATCTATTCCGGGTTTTGGAAGGGTGCGGCTGTAGCGCTGATCGTATTTTTTCTCTTTGGAATTATCATCCGTTTCCGCCGCTCTTGACACACTTCGACTACGCTCAGTGCAGGCATGACACTAGAAACTTTTTTGATCATCGGCCTGGGAAATCCGGGCCGCGAATATCGGGATAATCGCCACAACTTCGGATTCATGCTGATTGATCGCCTGATCATCAAACTCAACGCGCGCGGCATGAAGCTGCAATCCAAAGCCATCGTCACCGACGCGGTTTATCGAGACCGAAAACTCATCCTTGCCAAGCCGCAGACATACATGAATCTATCCGGTCATTCCGTGCAAGGACTGGCGCACTTCTATAAATTGCCGCTTGAAAACATCCTTGTCGCTCATGACGATCTTGATTTGCCGTTCGGGACGATTCGAATGCGCCCCGGCGGCGGACCGGGCGGACAAAAGGGCGTAGCCTCGACGATCGAACATCTCGGCTCGCAGGGCTTTGCGCGGCTGCGTCTCGGCATTGGCCGCCCGCCCGGAAGGATGGATCCTGCCGCGTATGTTCTCCAGGATTTTTCCAAAGATGAAATGAAGGAATTGTCGTCTGTCCTTGATCGCGCCGCCGATGCCGCGCTGACCTTCGTCACGGAAGGTTTGGATAAAGCGATGAATCAATTCAACGGTTCGATTGAATCGTAGGGGCAGGGTCTTCCTGCCCAGGGCGACGGAACGTCGCCCCTACGTTTATGGAAATTCTCCCCGATAAAATCCGCGCGCTGACGCAATATCAGCAATTGCTGAAAGAAATCCAATCGGGTAAAGAACTGCCCGGCTTGGGGTTGCCGCGCGCCGCGCGCTTGCCGATCCTTGCCGCGCTGCATCAGGATTTGAATCAACCGATTCTGCTTGTTACCGACCGCGCCGACCATGCGCTTTCTTTGTTTGATGAATTGGGATTCTGGATCAAGTCGCCGCGTTATCTGTTGGGCGAGCCGAATCCGCTTTTCTATGAACAAGCCGCATGGGGAGCAACTACCCGCCGCGAACGCTTGCAGACTCTGACAGCACTTTCCATTTACCACTTGCCATTTGCCAATAAGCCCGAAACGCCGCCCGTCGTTGTTGCCTCCGCGCGCGCGTTGATGACGCGTACGATGCCGCGCCGTGATTTTCTCAAGGCGTGCAAAAAACTTTCGATCAGTCAATCCGTTCATCCCGATGCGCTGTTGCGAAGCTGGGCTGAGATTGGTTATGAACGCGTCAATACCGTTTTGGAGCCGGGACAATTTTCCACGCGCGGCGGAATTCTTGATGTGTGGACTCCGGCTGAAAAACTTCCGCTCCGGTTGGAATTCTTCGGCGATGAGATCGAAACGATTCGACAATTCGATCCGGCCTCGCAGCGAACGGTTGAGAAATTGGAATCGGTGTTGATCACACCTGCGCGCGAGTTTCTGGTAAATGGCAATTCGATATTGGATAGTTCGAAAATTGCCTCGTCGAATATCGAATTATTCAATATCGAATCTCAAATAACCGAATTTCACATTCCGCTTCTTCACCAAGAATCTGCAAGCCTTTTGAATTACCTTCCGCAAAAAGCATTGGTATTGATTGATGACTTATCCGTGGTCGAAAGCATGGCGGCGGAGATCGAAGAACAGGCTGTCAATTTCAGGCAGGAAAGCATCGAAGAGGGCAGCCTCTCGCCGGACTTCCCGATTCCATACGTTACGTGGCCTGAATTGTTGGATGATTTCCATGAGCGCGCATCGCTTGAATTGGGCCACTCGACGGCAATCCCCTCACCCCTTCACCCCTCTCCCAATGTTGGGAGAGGCGACGAGGGTGAGGGCAATACTCTTGCTTCTGTGTTTGTCATCGGGCAGAGATTTGCTGGGAGGTTGAAGCCGTTCATTGAGCACGTGTCCGCTTTAGTGTCCGAGGATGACGCGGTGATCATCGTCTCGCGACAATGCGAACGTTTACAGGATTTGTGGAATGAGACCGTGGACAGCCCTGAAAGGGCGCAGGGCGTTGGACAAGAGACCGTCAACGGTCAACGGTCAACGGTCACTTTTATTGATGCGTCATTGTCCGAAGGTTTCATTCTTGAAAATGTTCATCTCATTACCGACTCTGAAATCTTCGGTTGGGAGCGTCCGCAGCCGCGCACCAGACAAAAGCCAATCGTCGAAACGCCGGAGACAATTTACTCGGACCTGCAGCCCGGCGATTTTGTCGTCCACATTGATCACGGCATTGGAAGATTTGTCGGGTTGGTTGAAAGAAATCTCGACGGACATGATCGCGAATTCTTAGCAGTTGAATATGAGGGCGGCGGGCAATTGTATGTGCCCGTCCATCAGGCGGATCGGCTGACGCGTTACGTCGGCGCGGAGGGCGTGGAACCCGCTTTGGACCGGCTGGGCGGCCAGGAATGGCACGAGAAGAAAAGCCGCGCAAAAGAAGCGGTTCTTGAAGTCGCGCAGGAGATGCTCGATCTTTACGCGCGTCGAAATGTTGTGCAAGGTTATTCGTTCAAGCCGGATACGCAATGGCAAAAGGAATTGGAAGATAGTTTTCCATACGTCGAGACGGAAGATCAAAAGCGCGCGCTGGTCGAGATCAAGCGCGATATGGAATCGCTGCGGCCGATGGATCGTTTGTTGTGCGGCGACGTGGGTTATGGAAAAACCGAAGTCGCTTTGCGCGCCGCGTTCAAAGCCGTGATGGACGGAAAGCAGGTCGCGATTCTTGTTCCGACCACCGTTTTAGCGCAGCAGCATTATGAAACTTTTTTGCAGCGCCTCGCCGCGTTCCCGGTGAAAGTCGAAATGCTTTCGCGCTTCCGGTCGCCGCGCGAGCAGACTGAAATTTTGCTTGGGCTTGCGGTCGGCGAAATTGATATCGTCATCGGCACGCATCGTTTGATCTCGTCCGATGTGCAATTCAAAGAGCTTGGCCTCGTTGTGATTGATGAAGAGCAGCGCTTCGGCGTGACGCACAAGGAACATCTCAAAAAACTTCGCACCGAAGTGGATGTGCTGACGCTGACGGCCACGCCCATTCCGCGCACACTTTACATGGCGCTGACCGGTGTGCGCGATATTTCAAATCTTAATACGCCGCCCGAAGAGCGTTTGCCTATCGTCACGCACGTTGGGCCGTATTCTCCGCGTCTTGTGCGCCAGGCTATTCTGCGCGAAATCGAACGCGGCGGACAAATTTTCTTCGTGCATAATCGCGTCAACACCATTGATGCGATGAAGGCGCATCTGACTCAGCTTGTGCCCGAAGCGCGCGTGGACATTGGTCATGGTCAGATGAACGAACATGAACTTGCGGACGTGATGCATCGTTTCAACATGGGTGAGATTGACATTTTGCTTTCGACGACGATCATCGAATCCGGACTCGATATTCCGAACGCGAACACCTTGATCGTTGACCGCGCCGACACGTTTGGACTCGCTCAACTTTATCAACTGCGCGGCCGTGTTGGACGTGGAGCGGCGCGCGCCTACGCGTACTTTTTCCGCCACCGGAAACTTTCGCCGACCCTCGAAGGCCAGCAGCGACTCGAGGTCATTGCCGAGAACACGCAGCTTGGCGCAGGCTATTCGATTGCGATGCGCGATCTGGAAATCCGCGGCGCGGGCGAATTGCTCGGCACGCACCAGCATGGACACATTCAAGCCGTTGGTTTTCATTTATACACTCGCTTATTGGCAGATGCAGTGCGTCGCTTGCGCTATGTTGGCAAGTTAGCAGGTTCGCAAGTTGATGTTCCAACTTTCCAACCTTCCAACTTTCAAACTTTCCAACCGATGAGCATGCCGGTCAATGTTGATTTGCCCATCGCCGTCGGCATCCCTGCCGATTACATCGCGGATCAAGATTTACGTTTGCGTTTATATCGCCGCATCGCCGACTTGCGCGATGAGACCGAGATCGAAGCGCTGGCAAGCGAATTCCATGACCGTTTTGGAAAATTGCCTGAAATGGTGGAGAACTTGTTTTATCAAATGCGCGTCAAATTGCGCGCGGAGAAAGTTGGCCTGGCTTCGATTGGCTGGGAAACCGGACAAATCGTTTTGCGTTATCCATCCGCGCCGAATGGCAAAGACGAGCCGCGCCTGCCTGATCTCAATCCCGAAGTGCGCGGTGGCAAAGGCGCGTATTGGTGTACGTTTGCGAAAGATGAAGATTGGGCGGAGAAGTTGTTGGAAGTTTTAGAAACAATGACAAAGTAAAATCAGGTGCTTTTGAATGGCTATGACTGTTCAAGCGTAAAATCAACTTGTGTATTGTTTCCATTGTCGTATGCAACCACAGTCACTCTTATTCTCAGTGTGTTATACCTTTTTATTGCCTCGAATTCTATTTTGTTGAGATAATTGGGCTGCTCACGTTCTTCAAACTTCCATTCATTCGAGAGAAGCGGTTTTATTTCTTTGACTCTTTCTGCAAAAATTGCTTTTGCCTGCTGAAGAGACGTATTCTTACAAAACGAACAGGTAAAATACCATTTGCTGTTATTGCGTTGCCATACTATATTGTTGGTAGAGTATTCAAACGAAAAATTCGATGCGTAACTGGTACTTCCATTCGGAAAATTAGTTAATTCTTTTCCTTTGATATCCGCAAAGTCGCTAGCTGCCTGTTGTATTAATTGGTTCAAATCCTTCTGAAAAGATGTGTATTGAGGGAAATACAAATTTTTAGACGGCGTTATAGGTTCACGATCTATGTTGACGGATGAAGCTAAATCCTTCTTGCTCAATTCATTCCTGTTCGACTTCAACACTTCTAATATCTTATCGAATCCTTCATCGTACGTTGGAAACAAATCCACCCTATGAATCTCGGCTAGCCTTGGGTGAGATGTCTCGCAATTATCTAGGCGGACAGGGATAAGGAAAATTTCTGTATCAGGCATCTCATCTAAAATATCAAGAGCCTTCCGCAATTCCTTTTGGACATACCCCTTTTTCGATAATGAGTTGAATGATAATAAGGCTAGGAAATAAGTGCTTTCTCGAATAGCTTTTTCTATTTCTAATTTCCAGTTTTGACCTGGCAATAAAGAGTGTTTATCAATCCAGACTTGGATTCCTGATTCCTTCAAGTCGGTATAAATTCGTTCTGCCACATCTTGATCTTCTCGTGCATAGCTTATGAACACTTTTGGCTCTGGCATTTAATTAACCTACCTACTTGACAGAATGCGTCGAATCAGGTGCGGCGCACTTATCCGTTTGCCGAATCCGCTTGTGCGCTATGCCATAACTCACGGAATTTCTCGCGCACCGAGGCATCCAATGTTTCAGCAAAGTCAATGGGCAGTTTGAGCGTCACGATCAAATCCTGCACATCTGCCAAATCACGCAAACGATGCGACGCGCTCATCCCTGATGCCAATTTGAGTTCGATCAGTTTTCCCATCGGAATTACGCGCATCCCGCCGCGTTCGGTAAATACAACAGATGGATCGGGAAATGCAACTGGCTTGGGTTTGCCATCACCGGGATAATCACCTGTAACTAAAATTTCAATTCGTACTTGCGTGTCGGTATCGCGAAATGTTTTTTGCGCGCCTGAGAATGCCAATATATATCCGCGTCCCAAGAATTTTTGTTTGAAAGTTTCCAATCCCTCGTGTGTCATCAATATATCCACATCCTGCGTCATCCGCACGAAACCATGCGCCGCCAATGCCAATCCACCAACCAACGCGTAAGGAATCTTTTCTTCATCCAAAAGTTGTGTCAGATTTTGGAGCGTCGTGTAAACATCTCCGCGTGCCATATAATAGTCGCTGGCTTCTTTCAACAACGTGAGATAGTCATCGTGCAGACGCGTTTCATACTTTGTCATGGCTTTCTGAAATAAATTATAGCACTACGTACATCGAGTGCGTCGCACCACAATGACCAGATTTGCCAATTAATCAAAAGAATCTGCTCGAGTGGATTCGTCCCATCGAGTCAGGTGCAACGCACTTCACCTTTCTTTGTGTGAAGAATCTGCTTGCGCGCTGTTCCATAACTTACGGAATTTCTCGCGCATTGAAACGTCATGAACTAATTTAATCTCTCTTGGGTTTCTTCCGCCTGTTTCCGCGCAGATATTGTCAGCGCTTGTTCGATGTCCTTTACTCGATGATAGGAAGAGTGACCATCGAGATCGTAGGGCCAGTCTGCGCCGCGTTCTTTACTGCTGAACCATTCTTGGGGTGCGGCCCTCAATGCGGCCAGCAAATCCTTTTGAACTTGTCTGTGCCAGGCAAGGACTTCCCGCGGAGAGCGATCACGCCAGCGCATGTAGATGACATGATTTTCTTCGGTTATGTTCAGCCCGCGCTCCTCAGTCGGTTTGTGTTGTCCTTTGATTGAGCGGATAATGTTCGCCTTAAAGTGCGTGACGTGGGCCAGCGCATCCTTCACGGTCCACGGCTCTTTGGTTTCGGGCCGCGGCACGAGTCGCTTCCAATCTTGATTTGTCAGTTTTGCGACGAGCCGATCCAGAAGCTTAAACTCGCGAATGGTGCGTTTAATGACTTCTTCGCGATTGTGACGCATAGGTTATGAACCTCCTGCTAATTCAATAATACTTCTCGATTCATCCAAGCCCAAATTGCTTGTTCTTCTCCGTCATCCTGAGTGCGCTGCACATCATTCGAGTTGACTCATCGCGTCGAGTGGGGTGCGACGCACTACACAACATGGCAAACGGTGTACCCATTCCCGTTCATGATTCATCATCCATTTCAAGGCGCGAATTTCCCGGGTGAATATCTTCAGGACGGAGCTGCCCCATCCATGCAGCTGCACAGAATAGCACTCCTCCCAGCAGCCACCATGGATCCCACAAGATGAGATGCCACCATGCGGCTGCAGAGTACATCGAAGCAGGAGTATCCAGAATGCCAAGCGCCATCAGCCCGCGCACAGCAAAGTTCGCTCCCGCGTACAGTACCATGAAGCCGCCCATACTCCAGTTGGTGGTTAACAAGATCCACCGAGGGAAATGCTTCCCCCATCGTTGAACGAGCGCGAGCACAAATACACCGGCAGCCACTTTCATCACAGCTGTTCCCCAAACGACAGCAATGAACCATGGGTTAGATCCCATGGCAACGATGTCGGGGCTAAGCGTAGCAACGCCTGCAGTCCCTCCGGCCGCCCAGTAGAAACTCATCGCAGCAAACAGAAATGCCCACACTGCTGCAATGTAGGAGGCCCAAAAGTGAAATAATGGTTTAGAGTACATCGTGGCTTTTTGTGTGTCTTCCATCTTAAAAATACGCTGCATCATCCAAATTGCTTGTTCCTTTCCGTCATCGTGATGAAGGAACTCAACTGCTCCTGCTATAGAAGGCGGCTGAAGCAGTAATTTCCTTCTCAATAATACTTCTCGATTCCTCCAAAGCCAAACTGCTTGTTCTTTTCTGTCGTCTTGATAAAGTAATTCAATCGCTTTTGAAATTCGGCTGGGCGGTTCCGCGCGCCGTCAATGAATGCAATCCGAATGCGCTTATAGGTTTCCGAGAAGTTTTGGAAATTTTTCCAGGCTTCCGTGTTGGCTTTGATTGCCTTCAAAATATCCGCAGGGATTTCGAACTTTTCTTCCGAAATATCGCCGAGCGCGGCAAGCACGTCTCTCATCACTTTGCCCTCGGCAATAAGTTTTCGTAATCGCTCCTTGTTCGCCTGCGAGTATCCGCTTTTGGGTTTGCGCGGCGAGAATCGCTGGGCATGGCTTTCTTCATCTATTTTCTTGACGTTGCTGTCAATCCAGCCGAAGCACAAAGCTTCTTCCACGGCGTCGTTATATTCGATGCGCAGCTTTCCGCTGGCCTTCTTGAATACACCAGCCAGATTTCTTTTTCGGTCTTGTAGTTCTTCTTCAGCCACTTTCGCCATTCGACCCGGTCTGTTGCGTATAAGGTTTTTGAGATTTCCATCGTAATGACTCATTACATATACGTGGTTGCGAGGAAGGTGTTCTTTCTGATGACCGCGCAGTACGCCGCCTCTGGCAGGCAATCTCCCGGCACAAATGAGATTGCTTCGGGGATAAAGCGCCCCTCGCAACGAAATAAGATTACATTTCGCGGGCCTGTGGCAGAATTCGTGCCCATTTTCAGCTCGGAGATTTTTGCGCTTTATGCGCTGCCTCAGCCGCGGGAATCTTCCGCTTGCGGTAGCCGTCGTAATCCGGGACGAGGCGGTTGTACTCGCCGTCCATCAGCGGGGACGAGATCATAAAGTCGGCGGAGGCGCGGTTGCAGGCAATCGGGATGTTCCAGACGGCCGCCATCCGCAAAAGCGCCTTGACGTCGGGATCGTGAGGCATCGGTTCCAACGGGTCCCAGAAAAAGATCAGGAAATTGATTTCGTCATCCACGATCATCGCGCCGACCTGCTGGTCGCCGCCTAACGGGCCGCTCTGGAGCTTTGTGATTTTGAATCCAAGCTCGCGTTCGAGCATCTCGCCGGTTGTGCCGGTTGCATACACCTGGTGATGCGCCAGCAGGTCGCGGTTGAATTTGGCCCACTCCACCAGGTCCTGTTTCTTGTTATCGTGGGCGACAAGCGCGATCTTTTTGTCGGGCTTCATTGCTATTTTTTTCTGACCCATAAGAATTTTGCGTCCTTTCTCCGAAATAGTATAGCAGGTTATCGAGCGTATAATCAAGTTGACCAACGAGGAGCAGAGGCGCATGTTCTCACATTTGAAGGATTGGATCATCGGCCCGGCTTTGCCGACATCCTCCGCCGGGCACAAACAGTTGAACAAAATCCGCGCGTTGGCGGCTTTCTCTCCCGACGCACTTTCTTCCATTGCGTATGCCAACCAGGAAATTTATCTCGGACTGATCATCGCGGGCAGCGCAGGTCTGGCTTATGCCTGGACAATTGGGCTGGCGATCATTGGACTGCTGGTGGTTGTGGCGCTTTCCTATTATCAAACCATTCACGGATACCCGACCGGCGGCGGATCATACATCGTGGCGCGATCCAACCTCGGCACACTTCCCGGATTGGTCGCTGCGGCGGCTTTGCTGGTTGACTACATTCTCAACGCGGCGGTCAGCCTGACGGCAGGCGTGGCTGCCGTTGCCTCGGCCTTTCCGGGGCTTTGGCCCTACCGCGTTATGCTTTCGCTGTTTTTGCTGGCCGTCATCACTGTGATCAATTTACGCGGCCTGCGCGAGACCGGCACCGTGATGGCCGTGCCGGTCTATCTGTTTCTGGTAACTTATCTCCCGATGCTGGCTTACGGCGCGGTGCGCCTTTGGATTGAAGGCCCGACTCCGCTCACAGCGGCTGCCGTTCCCGCGGCTGTTTCGCCCCTGACTTTTTTCCTGATCCTGCATGCCTTCGCTACGGGCTGTACCGCCCTGACGGGCATCGAGGCGATCAGTAATGGCGTTCCGGCGTTCAAACCTCCGCAGGCGCGCAATGCCGGTCAAACCTTGATCGTGATGGCGTTGTTGATGGGCGCGCTTTTCGTGGGGAGCATTGGATTGACGCAGTTCCTGGGTGTGGTTGCCGGTCCAAACGAGACGATTCTCTCCGCGTTGGCGCGGCGGCTGCTGGGCGATGGGTTTTTCTATTTTGTAATTCAATTCTCCACCTTGCTTATTTTGGCTGTGGCGGCCAACACCAGTTTTGCGGACTTTCCGCGCGTGGCAGCCATCGTGGCTGGTGACGGCTTTCTTCCCCGCCAGCTTCGCGGCCTTGGGGACAGGCTGGTCTTTACCAACGGCATCCTCGTGTTGTCCATTGCGGCCGGGGTTTTGATCGTATTCTTCGATGGCGATACGCATGCTTTGATTCCATTATTTGCAATTGGCGCGTTCCTGGCTTTCACGCTATCACAGGCAGGCATGGTTTTGCATTGGTTCAGGGAAAAAGGCCGCGGCTGGATTGTCAAGGCGGCTTTCAACGGCGCGGGAGCTTTGGCAACCGGGACAACCGTTTTTGTCGTGGCAATCAGCAAGTTTTTGGAAGGCGCATGGATCACCGTGCTGGTCATCCCGTTGATTGTGCTGGCGTTTCATCGCGTCCGCCGGCACTATGACCAGGTCAAAAGCCAGCTTTCCATGCATGGATTACCGCCGTCCCTGCGCCCCGTCAGCCCGGCACGCGTCGTGATCCCGATCTCAGGCGTGCATCGCGGCATGGTCAACGCGGTGAGGTTCGCGCAGTCCATTTCGTCAAATGTGACCGCGGTCTATGTCGAAATGGAACCCGGCTCCGGGTCCCGCGTGAACGAAGAATGGGAGGAGTGGTGGCCGGATGTCCCGCTGGTGGTTGTCCCTTCGCCGTATCGTTCGCTGATCGGTCCTTTGCTGGAATATCTGGAGAAGACCGACACGGAGAATAACGATGGGCAGTTAGCCGTCGTTGTGCTGCCCGAATTCGTTACCACGCGGTGGTGGCAGAATCTGCTTCATAACCAAACAGCGTTCCTATTGAAGGCGGCTTTGCTTTATGGGCGCCGCAAATCGGGATTGGAACGCGTGGTGATTGATGTGCCGTACCATTTGCGAATGGGGTGAGAAAAAGTCAGTTGTAAAAAAACAGGAAAAGTTTTTTCGACCACAAAGGACGCCACCCTCATAAAGCAAAGGGCAGGCGGTCGTGAAGGCAAAAGGCTCGTAAAATAATCGCGTTCTCCCTTGTCTACTTTGTGTCCATGGTGTGTGATTTTTTTGCCTGCCAGGTCTGGAAAGGTCTGAATCAAGTTTGGTGATTCTCGCGGGAAGAAGTATAATAGAACGCACGTTCTTTACAGAAAAGAGTCCCAATGACATTCGAACTACGCGCTCCATTTCAACCAACCGGCGATCAGCCGGAAGCGATTGCCCAGCTTGTAGACGGCGTCCGCAAGGGGATGAAGAATCAAGTTTTGCTCGGCGCGACCGGAACAGGCAAGACATTTACGGTTGCCTCCGTCATCGAACAATTGCAGATGCCCGCGCTCATCATGGCGCACAACAAGACCCTCGCCGCGCAACTTTATGCCGAATTCAAAGAGTTCTTTCCTGAAAACGCGGTGGAGTATTTTGTTTCCTATTATGATTACTATCAACCGGAAGCCTACGTTCCACGGCACGACCTGTATATTGAAAAGGAAACCGAGATCAACGAAGAAATCGAGCGCCTGCGATTGGCGGCAACAGCCTCCCTGGTTTCGCGGAAAGATGTGATTGTTGTTGCATCGGTTTCCTGTATTTATGGTTTGGGCAGCCCGGAGGAATTTGGCAAGGGGACGGTCGTCCTGCAGATCGGTCGGTTGTATCGGCGCAACGCGTTGATCCGTCAACTGGTCGAATCGCAATATCAGCGCAACGACATGGAATTGCGCCCGGGCACGTTCCGCGTGCGCGGCGACACATTGGAGATCGTCCCGGCGTATGAAGACAAACGCGGATTCCGCATCACGTTCTTCGGCGATGAGGTGGAACGCATGATACAGTTCAACCCGTTGACCGGCGAAATCTTCGATGAGCCGGACGAGATTTCCATTTTTCCGGCGAAGCAATATCTGACCGATGCTGATCGTACGAAGGAGGCCATTGCTGACATCGAGAAGGAGCTCGAAGAACGGATGGCGTTGTTCAAGTCCGAGGGCAAATTGATCGAAGCCCAGCGCATCGAGCAGCGCACGCGCTATGATCTCGAAATGCTCAAGGAAGTCGGCTATTGCTCCGGCATCGAAAATTATTCGCGCCACCTGGACCGCCGCGCGCCGGGCACGCATCCGTGGACGATGATTGATTTTTTGCCAAGCGATTATTTGCTCATCATTGATGAAAGTCACATGACCGTCCCGCAAATCCGCGGCATGTACAACGGCGACCGCTCGCGCAAAGAAACACTCGTCGAATACGGATTCCGGCTGCCGAGCGCCGTGGACAATCGTCCGCTCAAGTTCGATGAGTTCGAACAGCGCATGGGATATACAATTTACACTTCCGCCACGCCGGGGCCGTACGAGATGGGACGCGCCGAACAGGTCGCAGAGCAGATCATCCGCCCAACCGGTCTCGTTGATCCAGAGGTGGAAGTCCGGCCAATTGCCGGGCAGGTGGATAACCTGATTGGCGAGATCCGGCAGCGGGTCGAGGCCGGCGAGCGCGTTTTGGTCACGACGCTGACGAAGCGCATGGCGGAAGATTTATCCGATTACCTGATGGAGCTTGGCATCAAAGTCCATTATCTGCATTCGGAAGTGGAAACGCTCGAGCGCGTCGGCATCCTGCGCGATTTGCGGCTCGGCGTCTTCGATGTGATTGTTGGAATCAATCTGCTGCGCGAAGGGCTTGACTTGCCGGAAGTTTCCCTCGTTGCGATCCTGGATGCGGACAAGGAGGGCTTTCTCCGCTCCGAAACGGCGCTGATCCAGACGATTGGCCGGGCCGCGCGGCATGTGAACGGGCGCGTCATCATGTACGCCGATCACGTCACCGACTCGATGAACGCGGCCATCACCGAAACAAATCGCCGCCGCGCCAAACAGTTGAACTACAACCAGGATCATGGCATCACGCCGGTCAGTATTCATAAAGCGATCCGCGATCTTACCGATCAATTATCGGGCGAAGGGAAGGAGCGGGCGATGGCTGTCGGCGAGGAGAAAGCTGCGTATCGTACAAAGCACGATAAGACCTCGCGAGGCGAATTGGAGAAGATCATCCACGAGATGGAAAAGCAGATGAAAGAAGCCGCGAAGAATTTGGAGTTCGAGAAGGCCGCCGCGCTGCGCGACGAAATGTATGAATTGAAAGCGATCCTGGCTGATGAAGCTGATTTGAAACCGTGGGAGCGAATCAAATTGCTGGCGGGAGAGGAATAGGAAACGGCGATTTTAATGACGAGGCCTGCCGAAGCAGGCCTCGTTTGATTCTTACGTGGGACCTGGTGTTGGATGGATGCAATGATACAGCTTGGAGTCGACGGCGAGGATGTGATTGTAGATCCAATCCGCGAGATCGGTGTACATATCAAAAGCCAGGTCTGCAACCTGATCCAGCGCGGCAAACTCCTTTTCGTATCTCTCGAAGTTTTGGACGAAGACCGCGTGCGCCTTTTTGTTCTTGTCTGCCACCGGGCAGTGATATTTTCCCATGCACTCTTCTTCACGGGCAAAATGCCAGCTTGCGTAGAACTTCAGCGCGGAAATTATATTGCCTATATTGTCCTTGTCTGCTCCGCCTTCAACGGCGTCGGCCAGCTCGTTAAACGTGTTGATCAGCACCCGGTGCTGATCGTCTATGCCGGGGTCGCCTGTGCTCAACGCGTTGTCCCAAACGATTCTGTTTAGTCTCTGCATTTCGATTCCTGTGAGCGTTTTGCGGCATCATTATACGACTTTTCCCTGCCCCAATAGGAATTGCCGTGATTCGGCATACGGATGACGCGGGTCAACGCGGATTTTTCCGTGAAGTCCGCGTAATCCGCCGTCCGCCCCGATGCACTTGCGGGGTATACAAAATGATAATCACGGCGATTTCCAGCCAGAGAGACAAATTGCATTTCACGGATGAATCTTCCGTCCGGGAAGTACATGGAGGTTTTCTTTCGATAACCTTTTCTTGTTCTACATACAATCTTTATATTTGCACAGTATTCTTTGTGTGTAAAAACCAGCAGGAAATTTCTGCTGAGAACACATAAAGGAGTATGAACGATGAACAAGACTGTTTTGATGGCTGTGTTGCTGCTGGCCGCACTGAGCGTTGTGGGAGTGGGTGCTGCCTCTGCTCAAGGCATTGGAAGCCGTGGACCAATGGTCTCCACCGGCGGAGGCCCATTGCATGACTACGTTGTCCAGGCCGATGCGGATGCGTTGAAGCTGACCGCGGATGCGCTGGAGTCCCGCCTTGCGAACGGCGAGACGGTGTACCAGATCGCGCTCTCGCAGGGGATTCCTGCGGATCAAATCCCGACCCTTTTGGCGGGCGCGCGCTCGAAGGCTTTGGACGCAGTTGCGGCCGCCGGCGCCATCACCGCCGATCAGGCTGCGTGGATGAACTCGCGCGGCTTGGGTCAAGGCGGGTACGGCTACGGAATGGGCGCGGGCGTTGGCCCGTGCTATGGAACCGGTCAACCCATTGGGCCTGGCATGATGCGGGGTGGGCGCTGGGACCAGTCCAATCCATAATCGCTAATCGGATGAATCAAAAAGGTCTGAGTTGTGAAAACAGCCAGACCTTTTTGATTTGAAACCCATCTACTTTACAACCGGGCCAAACGCGAGGCCTAATCCGTAAGTGATGAGCGCCTCGCCAAGCCCGACGATGGTCATCTCTGCGCCGCTCTTCCACGGACTTAGCCCGGTCACGACGGTTTTCGACGCGCCGATCAAAAAGTGAGCCAGTGTGCTGATTGCAAACGATGCGATGATTGCGGGATAGCCCTCGGTGAAGAAGAATGGCACGATCGGGATGAACGCACCAGCGGCTGTCGAGAGTGTGGCTGACAGCGCAGCAACCCACGGATTGGGAAATGATTGCTCGGCCAATCCCAGCTCTTCGCTTCCCAGTGTTTTGAGCGCCGACTCAGGCTGAGCGATCAAACGCGCGGCCAATGTTTTTGCTTCGTCTTCCGGCACGCCTTTGAGCTGATAGAAAAGCGCCAGCTCTTCCTCTTCCTCTTCAGGATGGATTTCGAGTTCCTGGCGTTCGCGCCGAATCTCGGCTTCCTGCATCTCACGTTCGGCTTTGGTTGCAAGATACGCGCCGGAGCCCATGGATAAAGCCGAGGCCATTATGCCGGCCAGTCCGGCAATCAAAACAGCGGGGCCGCCTGCGGTCGCGCCGGCGACGCCCGAAACGATTCCGAAGACGGAACCTAAACCGTCATTGGCTCCATAAATGGCCTGACCGATCCAGCCGCCGCCCTGGCGATGCCAGCTCTCGCGGTGGAGAATCGTGTCCAGCATGGCCTGCGGGCCGCGCGGAGCGGTCGTTGCAGAGCCGGACGTTTTCTGCATCGCGCCGGTATGCACTGATTCGTCATGTAAAACCGAACGGATTTCCGTCTGAACTTCTTCGGTTGGCGCGAGTTGTGCGAGTGCCGCATACATTTCTGTGTCTGAATCTTCGGCGCTTTCGATGCGCTTCAACGCGTTATCGGTGCCGCTCTGCACCAATACCCAGCGCCAGATCCGCTCGCGCAGTGATTCGTGATCGGGCGGCACGCCTGCGCCAAGCTCCTTGAGACGCGCCCTCCATCGTTCGGCATGACCCGCCTCCGTCTCGGCCAGGCCGATCAACGCTTTTCGCCGCGACTCGTTCGATTCGCGTTGGGCCAGCGCGTAATAAATTCTCCGGCTTGCCTGCTCCTTTCGCAAGGCTTCTTTCAATCCATTGATGAATTTTGTTCGATCCTGTGTATTCAAGGCAGCCTCCTCACGCAGTTTGCAGTACCATCGTTCATTTTCCCTGTTTGCTTGTTTTGAGACATAGCTCCCGGAATTTATGCTTTGAGCGACGCGGTTAAAGGGGTATCAGCAAAAGCGGCGTCTTCGTCCGCTGTGCGACCTTCGGTGCCACACTGCGTGCCCAGAACGCACCCATGCCCGCCTTGCGATGCGTGCTCAGGATGAGCATATCCGCCTTGGACTGTTCGGCAGTCTTCACAATCAGGGATGCCGGATCGCCGCGTGCGACTTCGGCGGAGGCCTTCAAACCAGCTTTTCGAAGTTCATCAATGTGAACCTGCAAATCCTTCCCGGCGTTTTCTTCCTTCATGTCGAGAAACGCCTGCGCGGTGACCGGCATGAGATTCCCGGCTGCGGCCTGTTCGCCTGCCAGTGTCGAAAAAGTTGGGATGACGCTCAACAAATGCAATTCGCAATCGAAGTTCTTTGCAAGTGACTTTGCCGTGGAAAGGCTGTCGTCGTGCATCGAGTCCGGATCGAGCGGAACCAGTGCCTTGTCCAGTTTGAAGCGGGGCCCTCCCGGCTTGATCAGCAGCAGCGGCGTCTGTCCCTGTGCGACGATCTGCTGCGCGATGCTTCCGAAGAGCACGTCGCGCACGCCGCTGCGTCCATGCGTGCAGGTGACGATCAGGTCGGGCTGGAATTCGGTTGTCGCATGTTCGACGATACTGCGCGCCACATCCGAAACCGGCGCGGTGTGAACATGTGTCTCGACCTTGACTTCGGGCGGGAAGGAGCGCCGCGCGGCGTCTTTGAGATAAGCTTCGGCCTCCCCTGGTTTTGTAAGGTGCCGCTCTTTATGCACCTCGCTCGGCGCGTCCTGTTCGATGATGTGCAGGAGTGTTACCGGCGAATCGAGTCTTTGTGCCAAAAAAACAGCGGGTGCCAGCGATGCTTCTGACAAGTTTGAACCATCGAGGGGAACGAGGATCTGTTTGAACATAAGCTTATCCGCCAGTGAATAGTTGATAGAGCAGGAAGATATTCAGGGCAATAATGAGCGCCGCAACCGCGCTGGCCGCAAGGGTCGTGATGCGCCTGTTGACCAGCGACCCCATAATATCACGTCTGCTGGTAAACATCACGAGCGGAATGATGGCGAAGGGCAGGCCGAACGAAAGCACGACCTGGCTGATGACCAGTGTGCGGGTCGGATCGAGACCCAGCATGATAATGGTCATCGGCGGGATCACCGTGACCAGGCGCCGCACCCAGGTGGGGATTTGCCGATGAAGGAAGCCGCCCATGATAATCTGCCCTGCCATTGTCCCTACCGAGGAGGAGGAAAGTCCCGAGGCGAGCAGGGAGATCGCGAAAACCCACGACGCGGCAGACCCCAGCAAAGGTTCCAGCGTGCGATGCGCTTCCTCAATTGTGCCGATGTTCGTCAGGCCATGATTGAAGAACGTCGAGGCGGCCATGATGAGCATTGCCATATTGATTAGCCCGGCCAGGCCCATCGCAATGACGACGTCAACCAGCTCATAGCGAAATAGTTTGTGCTGCTGTTCTGGGTTGTGAGTCACAATGCGGCCTTGCGTGAGCGCCGAGTGCAGGAAGATGACATGCGGCATGACGGTCGCGCCCAGAATGCCCGTCGCCAGAAGAATGCCTTCCGTCCCGGTAAACTGGGGCGCGACCATGTGATAGAGTACAGTCGGCCAGTGTGGGCGGTCGAGGATGGTTTCGACCAGGTAGCTCGCTGCCACTACACCGACCAGAGCGGTGATGACTGCTTCCAGGGGGCGGAAGCCATAGCGTTCCAGGGCGAGGATCAGGAAGGTGACAATGACGGTCAGCAGGCCTGCGATCCACAGCGGAATGCCAAACAGTAAATTGAAGCCCAATGCCGCGCCGAGGAACTCGGCCAGATCGGTAGCCATGGCCACCAATTCCATGATCCCCCACATGCCTAGGACAACGGTTTTGGGGAAGTTATTACGGCATTGCTCGGCCAGGTTCAGCCCCGAAGCAATTCCCAGTTTCGCTGAAAGCGACTGAACGAGCATGGCCATCAGGTTGCTTGCAAGAATGACCCACAATAGTTGATAACCAAATTTCGCGCCGCCTTGGATATTGGTGGCGAAGTTCCCTGGATCAATGTAAGCCACGCAGGCGATGAAAGCCGGACCAAGGAACGGCATCAGTCGCGCGAACCATCCCTTCCTGCTCTGGCCCGAAAGCACATCTTTGGCTGAACTCACGGTTGATTGATCTGTTACGGTGGATGCGGATTCTTTCATAATTCGCTCGTTTATTTGGAGACTTCCACGAAAACTTGATCCGTCACCGCTGGACCAAGAACGGACGCTTCCTTCCGCCCTCGAACCTGAATCCGCATGACCTGATCGAATCGCGACACTTCTAGCGCTTTCACGCGCGCGCCCGGAATCAATCCCAATTCTTCGAGATGACGCAACAACTCTGCATCCTGCGCGTGGACTCGGCGCACCGTTGCTTCCTGTCCGGGCCGCAGCGATGAAAGGGGGATGCTGTTATCCTTTGGCATGACCAATTCGGCGCTCGGGATCGGTTCGCCGTGCGGATCGCGGTCGGGATGTCCCAGGGCGGCCGCGATCCGCATTTCGAAATCTTCGGAGATGACGTGCTCAAGTTTCTCGGCCTCGTTATGGACTTCGTCCCATGAATAGCCGAGCGTCTGAACCAGCCATGCTTCGATCAGGCGGTGATGACGTATTACCTCAAGCGCGGCGCGCCGGCCTGCGGCGGTCAGCGTGACGCCCTGGTGCTTTTTGTAGGAAACCAGCGCGGGTTTGACGGTCGAAAGTTTTTGCACCATGCCGGTAACAGACGCAGGCGCAACGCCGAGACGCGCTGCCAGCGCGGTGGTGCTGGCAGTCTCGCCGCTTTCGGTCAGTTCGTAAATGAGCTTGAGATAGTCCTGGATAGAATCAGTTAACAACTCTGCCGTCATGTTGTTTCATCCTTGATGTTCAAGCTGCCGCCAGATATGGGCAGGTTCGGGAGCGCAAAAACATTTTATTTCACTAAAAACGACAACATCGCTTTTCCGATTTTGGATTTCATCCTGGCCCTAAATGCGTTTGGAGAAAACCTATTCTTTTGAATGGGCGATTGAAAAGCATTGACCTTTGCGTTGTCAAAAGTGGAAATCTTGAGGAGTCGTGCGGCATTTTCAAACGCTAATTTTTCTTTGTCTCGCGTGGATAGATTGCAGGCGCCCAGGAATTCCATCGCTTCGAAGCTGTCTCTGTAAGGGTCGTCAACGGAGAACAATAGATTATCTATTCCAAGGTAAGCCAATGCGCATGCAAATGCCGGCTGGTCAAAAACTCCGCTGGTTGTGACATAGACATTTTCTTTCATGTAGTAGTTAAAACTTTTTTCCATGCGATTGATGGAATGAGAATTGGCTGTTTTAGCCTCCTGCGCCGACAGCAGCCACTCTCCCAGGCTAAGGGCAACGCTCAGCCGCGGATAGCAGAATGGGATCAATTCACCCATGTGTCCTATGATGATTTTTAAGTTGGGATGCCTGTCGAAGATTCCTCCCACGATCATCCGCAGCAAGTGTGTGGCTGTTTCAACCGACCAGGCCCAGCCTGTTATCAAAGTGGCAGAACCTTGATAATATGTTTCCGAAATTTCCCTGGGTGGGTCGGTGGGGTGAATGTAAATGGGAACATCAAGGATTTCAGCTCTCTTCAATAAAACAAAAAATGATTCATGATCCAGATAACGTCCATTTGTATGGCCATTGATGAGCGCTCCCTTGAATCCATACTGCTTGACGGTTCGTTCGAGTTCGTCCGCCGCATCTTTGGGGGATTGTGTTGGAAGTGTCGCAAATCCCGCGAATCGGGAAGGGTATTTTTGAACTATGCCGCCCAGCCAATCATTAATCTCTCTCGACAATCGAATAGCCGTTGCCGCATCTTCCAGCACTTCGATGCCCGGCTGAGCATGTGAGAGAACTTGCATCTCTATTCCAGCGGCGTCCATGCGTTTTATCCGTTCGGGACCGACATCGAGAAGTTTGTCTTTAACAGGACTCAGGCGTTGTTGTAAATCCAGCGGATATAAATCAAAAATCTTCGGATATAAGAATGCTTCTTCAAGCGCAATAACGCGCGATGCGTTTGTGTTTTTCATCGCAGTCTCCTTTCTGATCCGCCGCGGATCGGGATTAGTATATTTCCTAAAAACTAATTTAGGTTTGCCTAAATATTGTAGCAGGAAACAAAAGCCGCGTCAAGGGGCGCGGCTGGATCAATTTCGACGCTGGATGTTTATGTGGTATTACTCTGCGAGAACCGTATCCACCGCGAAGATTTTGTGGCGCGATATTTATATCGCTTTTGGCTGCGGAATGAATTCCGCGCCGGGTTACAGGGGATGCGGCGCGACATACGCGGCAATGGCAATGAAATGCGCCACCGCCCCCAGAATTACAAGGATGTGCCATACTTCATGAAAGCCGAATTTTCCGGGCAGGAAATCCAGCGTTTTGGTGATGTAGATGATTGCGCCCAATGTGTAAATGACGCCGCCCGCAATGAGCCAGGCCAGGGCGCCGGCCGGCAGGACTTTCAGCATTTCGCCGATTGCGGCAATGCAAAGCCAGCCCATCACGATATAGACTCCAGCCGTCAGCCAGCGCGGGGCTTTGATGATGAACATCTTTACAACAATCCCGATGGCGGCGAGCGACCAGATGATGGCAAGCAGTCCCCATTGCCAGAAGCCCTGGAACATCACAATGCAGAATGGGGTATACGTCCCGGCGATGAGCAGATAGATTGCTGAATGATCGAGCTTGCGAAGACTCTCGACGATCTTGGGTTTGGCCCTCACCATGTGATACGCGGCGCTCGCGGCAAACAACAAAATGAGACTTGCTCCATAGATGCTGAACGAAATCTCTTTAAGCGTGCTTTTCCAGCCTAATTCGATCAGGACCATCGAGCCGGCAAAAGCGGCGATGGCGGCAAAGAAATGAGTCAAACCATTGACAGGTTCGCGAAGTTTGCGTAGCATGTGATTCCTTTTCCTTATTGGGTTGTTTGATGTTATTTTAGCAGCAATCAAGGATCTCGAATCCATCATGGCTTGTACGATGGCAGGATAACATTCCACTCACGAGAGGCTTCTATGCGCGTCTGCGTCCTATCCGATGAAGAAATCACAGACTTCGATCCGTCTCCATTCCTGAAAGACTACGATTGGAAAATGATTACCATGACCGCGCCTGTCATGGATGTGCTGAAGTCCCTGGCGCAAAAGAATGAGTTCGATGTTTACTTGAATATATGCGAGGGATACGAAGATGACGATCAGGATGATTCGGGGTATCCGGGAATGGAGGTCGTCAGAAGCCTCGAGGCTCTCAATCTTCCCTTTACCGGCGCAGACTCGAAATTCTATGATCCGACGCGGGAGGAGATGCAGGCTGCCGCGGATGCCAATGGGATCGGCTTCGCCAGGGGATATCACGTAACAAGCGTGGAGGAAGCCGAACGGCTGGTGAAGAATTTGCGCTATCCCATCATGGTCAAACATCCAAAGAGTTATGGCAGCACGGGCATGTTCCGCGAATCGCGCGTCGACATGCCCGGACAATTGCCGAAACAGATCCAGCGCGTTTGCTCGGAATTCGGCGCGGCGCGCATGGAAGAGTTCATTGTGGGCAGGGAATTCAATGTTTTGGTTGTGGATGACCCCGATGATTTTAATAACCCCATCGCATATCCGCCCGCAGAGCTGGTCTTTCCTCCCGGCGAGGAATTCTGGCATACGGATGTAAAGTGGAATTACGACGTGCCTTTCGATTTCAAGCAGGTGACTGATCCCGCATTGGTTTCCCGGCTGCATGAAATCAGCCGCCGGATGTATCTCGCCATGGGCGGAGTCGGGTATGGCCGCTGTGATATTCGCATGAACGAGAAAGGCGAATTGTTCATTCTCGAGATCAATCCAAACGGCGGGATCATGTTCAAGCCTGAGGAATATGGCCCCGCGGATTACATGATCTTATACGATAAGGACGGATACCGCGGCTTTTTCGATCTTGTCTTTCGTTCTGCGATTGTCCGCCAAAAAATGCGAGGCTCGAAGCGCTGATTATTTTGTTGCCACGATCACCATCACGAGGCTCGACCGGATTTCCAATTCCTGGACTTCGACATCGAATCCAGCATTCTCTAGTGGATGAACCGCGCGGCTGGCAATGATCTCATGGAGGTTGCGCGGCGTTTCGCCTGTGACTCGAAAAAGCCAGCTTGCCAGCCGATCCCGGATTTTCCGTCCGATGATCCACGCGGCGGGCAGGACGATGAAGCGGCCCCCGTCATCGAGAACGCGGCTCACATCTGACAGCGTGCGCACGTCAAAAATATATTCGGATGGAAAAGTGGATACAACCGTGTCGAATGTCTGTGCCGGGAAGGGGAGCGATTGAGCGAGGCCGCGGGTCAAGTTAATTTTGGCGGGGCCAGCCTTTTGCAGACGCCGTTTGGCGAGAATCGCCATCTGCCGAGATTCATCCAATCCAACGAGGAGCCGCTTTGGGTCCGGTTTGCCTGCGCCAGTGCCGCAGGCACAGGTGAACGAGGCCGAAGATTCCCACAAGGCGCGCTGCAAGTGTCCCGTGCCGTATCCGATCTCAAGAATACGCGCGCCCTGGATGAAAGGCAAGGAGACTTTGATCCAGTCGTTCCACCTTCCAATCGAAACAACCGCCGCGACGAAGTCGTACGTCCAGGCGAGGGCGTGATAAAAGTGGTAAAAGAAAAAGCGCATGAAGCGTGTGACGAGATTCACGGGGTTGTAAACAAAACAAGGGTTTGACTGATTTGGTCAAACCCTTGTTTGCGTCATGTTCTGGATTACGAAGAAGTGGTCGGAGTTTCGCCGCCGGATTTCTTCGCGGCCGGCTTACGGACCGCATCCAACGCGCTTTCGCCGCGAGCGCGAACTTCCTTGGCAAGCTCATCGCCGCGCGTGCGGACTTCTTTCGCAAGTTCGTCTGCGCGAGTGCGCGCAATTTTTGTCAGCTCATCGGCGCGGGCGCGAGCTTCAGCTGCCGCGGCCTCGGCGTGAGCCAATGCTTCTTCCGCAGTCTGTGATGCGGCATCGCGCAGTTCGATGCTCTTATCGCGGATCAATGCGCGAGTCTCCTCACCGCTTTGCGGAGCGAATAAAAGGGATACGACTGCGCCGGTCAAACCGCCGACAATGAAGCCAACGAGAAATGCACCAAATTCATCGTGATCGGAAGCCATAGGATTTTCTCCTTTCGGTTATTTGCGTTTGATTCCCATTAATTCTAACACACGTTGCAAACTCGCCAGGTAGCTGTTGAGTTTTATCACCGGCTCGACAACGCTTTCTTCGAGGAAAAGCGCGGTGCCGCGCAGCGTGTTGACGGTTTCGCTCGTGGCCTGCAAAATGGGGCGGACTTCATTCTGCAGCAAGTTGATCAGGCTGGCAAGTTGGATCAGGAGGACGACAAGCGCCGCGCCAATGACCAGTGTTTCCAATCCGACAACGATGATGAAAATGTCGCGGATGCGGCTGACTTCATCGGCCGGCATCTGCGGACGCATGAGAAAGTAGATGCCGGTGATCAATAATGCCACGACAACGACGGCAATCGCAACGACCGAAGCGATGATTGCCCTCATTTGTTTTTCCTGCGCGGCGCGGGCGGCGATTTGTTCCGGCGTCAGCGGCGGGGGAGTTGATGGTGCGCTTTGTTGCGAAGGAAGCGGGGTTGCCATAGAGTCATTATAGCACGGCAATTTATGGAATCGCCCGCTATACCCACAATATTTCTTTGACTTCGGAGCGCACCAGCAACGCTTCGAGAACGGCCCCGCCGATAGCCAGAGATTTGTCCGAGACAAGATCGCACAACTGCGGATCGTCGCGCGCATCGAGATCGCCAACTTTCAAGCCTTTTGCGGCGCTCAAACCCGGGCGCAGCAAACCGCGCAGAACTCCCGCGAACGGCGCGGCGATGACTTCATCGTCAATGGTCGCGATCGGCTGGTCCCATTCGAAATGGTCGCCAATCTTTGCATCGGATTTCAGAACGCCGTTCTTTGGAGCGCGCAATACGCGCCGGGGGTCGCCTTCAGGTTGGGACGAATCGGCGCGCGTCGAGCCTTCCCAGGTCACGCGGCCCATGGTGTGTCCGCGCTGGGTTTCGATCACCGCGTCGCAATCTTCGCCGGCAATAAATCCGGGGCCAAGCCCGATGTGCATCAGCGGCTTGATCGGCAGCGGATCGGGCGTCCGCTTGAGCATTCGCCCGTCAACGACGATCGCGGAGTGCGGATTGATCAAGAGCGGATTTTTCAGGATGTTGGCGTCGGGATCAATGACCACGGGAATTTCGCCTGCTTCCATCGCAGCCTGATATTGATCGGCAGAGGCAAGGCGCGCAGTTACATCTTCGACTGTGACCCGGCCCTCATAGGCCGCCTCTGCAAACGAAACAGTGCGCCGGACCGCAAGCGGTTGAGGCAGTTCGACGATGATAACGCGCAGGCCGACGCGATGTAAACGAAGTGCAACTCCGCTTGCGAGGTCCCCGCCGCCGCGGATTACGATTGTAGCTGTCATCAGCTTGTCCTTGGTTGTTCCTGCAGAATGTGTCCGAACGCGTAAATTGTCAGATAGACGAAGATGAAGAAGAGGGTGTAAAGCGCGATGAAGCCAACCGATCTGAGGCTTGGGTCCGACAGCCAGTCCCAGATGTTGGTTGCGGCCTGTCCCGGGTTTTGGAGAACATCCCAACTGTTGAGCCGGATGAACCGTCCGACGTAAACGCCGGCACTGCTCAATCCCGCCACGCCCAAAACAAAAATCCAGCCGAACAGGCGGTTGAATTCGCGCTTGATGATTTCCTGCATCAGGTTGAGCGACACAATGCCGAGCAGCATGCCGGTCCATGAAAACCAGACGAGGAGAATGACATCGTACCAGACCGGCACGATGCCCGAACCCTGGCTCAGGTGTTGAAGATCGGTCAGGATGTACGGCGCATTCGGGAAAAAGATCAGCCACAGAAAGGCGAACGCTGGAATGGCAAAATAGACCAGCGCGCGCCGCCACGAAAGGATGTAAGCCAGAAAAGCCAGCACGAAGGGAATCCATGCCAGAAATAGATTCCAAACCAGGCCGACATACCGAAGCGACCCGCCGCTGTAAAGCACGCGCGAGGCTGAAAGGGTTATGCAAACCAGCGACGCGGCGGAAAGCAAAACAAACACTCCAACTTTGTATTTGTGTTGGAATATCGCAAAGCGGAATTTACTGATCATGCCGCCAATTATACAAGAATCAGGCAGGACGATCCGCGGCAGGAACCGTTCTCTTCAGCCGGGATAAATCGTCCGCCGCCGAATGCGCAATGAACGCTATGCTTCTATCCATTGTTTGGCTGCGCGGACTTCATGGATTTCCCGGTGCCTTTGTCGCGGATCATCAGAATTTCGGCCATGATGCTGACCGCGATCTCTTCGGGCGTCTCGGCCTGCAATTCGAGTCCCATCGGCGAGTGGACGCGGGAGATCTTTTCCTCGGATATGCCGCGGGCTCTCAACTCCTTGACCGTGGCTGCCCAGCGGCGCCTCGACCCGATCACGCCGACATACGCCGCGGGCGAATCCAGCAGAGGGCCGAGTCCCGCCGCATCCACAGATGAGCCACGTGTGGTCAGGACAAGAAACGTCCGCCGGTTGATCTTGAATTGACCCGGCAATTCTTCCATCGCCGCCGGATAATACGCGTCGGCATCCGGGACGGTTTCCGGGTTGCAGAATTCGGCCCGGTCATCACTGACAGCGACCCGGAATCCGAGCCACTTGGCGAGATGCGCCACCGCTTTGCCAACGTGCCCCGCGCCGATGACAACCACCATCGGGGCTGGAAGAATCGGTTCCACAAACACCTCCACCTGGCCGCCGCACACGCCGGGGTCGCCGCGCGACGGATCGGACATTCTGTATGAAAGCAGGCGCGGCTGGCCCTCGGAGATCGCTATCCACGCTTCATCGAGGACGCGATGCTCGAGGTCGCCGCCGCCGACGGTTCCAATGAATTTTCCATCGGGATGGACGAGCATCTTACTGCCGACGTGCCGCGGCGTGGAGCCTTCGCTTTTCACGACGGTACACAGCGCGGCGCTGTCATTGTTCTTTTCGATTTCGGCAAGTGCCTGATAAATTGCATCCATGTTTTCTCTGTGATGATTTTATCCGATTTTCATTGTTATCGCGCTGAGCGGAACAAACAAAGTGAGTGAAGTCGAAGCGGCGTGCTGTATGCGTTACGACTTCGTGGCGTTATATGCGCCACTCCGCTCAGCGCGATAAATCACCATCCCCATTCCGGCTGCCAGTCCGGTTCGGAATCCCTGGTCAACTGCCGCGTGCTGTGACCGTCCGCGCGCATGATGTAAAGATTGGCATCCGTGCTGTTGCGGATCGAGTTGTAGACGATGTACTGGCCGTCGGTTGAATAATATGCCGAAGCGCTGTTGCCGTCGAACGTCAATGGAGTGAACGCGCCGTTCGCGAGATCAAGGCGGAAGATGCGGCGTCCGTCCACGGGTCCGGCAAAGATCAAAAGGCTTTTCCCGTCCGGCGACCAGGCGAGGCTTCCGCCAATATCCGACCTGCCTTGCGTGATCTGGCGCGCGGAGTTTGGATTCTTTACATCGAGAAGAAAAATCTGATATGCAAATCGAACGGCAGTGCTCATCGCGAATGCAATGATATTGCCGTCCGGCGACCATGCCGCGCCAACGACATCTTTTGGAGCGGCGTAAAGCACATGCGGATTCCGTCCTGACCTGTCCGTCAGCCACAGCGCGGAAGGTGAGTCCCCGGCGTGGTTGACGAAGACAATTTGTTTTCCGTCCGGCGAAAAACTCGGCGACACAACGTTGCCAATGGAATAGGTCAGCTGGCTGATCTGCGATGTCGCCAGCGTGAGCATGAAAAGATCGAACCTGCCGTTGCGGTTGGATGCGTACACAACCGAATCGCCCTCCGGCGAGAGTGCCGGATAGTATGAATTGGTCGTGTCATTCGTCAATTGACGGAAGCCGGTGCCATCCGCGTTGATCATGCAGATTTGATTGTAACTGCCGCGCGTGCAGGTGAAGACAATGTGTCCGCCGTGAACATCGGTCGGACGCGGCAGAGGCGTGGCGGTGGATGTTGGCGGCGGCACGGTAATGTTCTGCGGATTGATGTTGGTGATCTGTTGGATGGGATTGATCAGCGAAAATCCAAGGATGATCAACGCCAGAATGATGAGGCTAACCGGCAGAAAAGGCGCGCGGCGCTTCTCGCGAAATAAGAATCCCTTTTTCTGGCCGGATGTGTATTTTCCATCCAAAACGGGCGGCATGGCAAACCTTTTGTGCGCTCTTCGTCTTATGTACTTATATGAAATTCTGGATGTTGTTGCGAGTGGCGCTCTAGCGCCACTCGCAACAACCTGCTGTTTTAAGTATGCTATACTTTGCATGGTCATAAATTGCGGTTTTCTACCGCCCGGCCCGCGGAGATAAATCTCCTGCTCAGTACATGGAAGTCCCTGCGGACTGGAGCTCAATCAGTCGGTTTTAGCCGACTTTCATGGACTGAGGCAGGATTTCAATCCGCCGAAACCCGTTGAACAAAAACGCAATTTGTGGCCGCATGAGGTATAACGCTAAGGCAAATTTTTCACCGTATAAATCAATTCCGCATTTGACGCTTGCGCGCGGAAAACAAATTTGTCCGTCGCATAAATTCCTTGCGGACAATCTCCGCGCTGAATGGCCTGGTTGATCTGGGCTGCAAGATAGTTTGAGTCACCAATGCGAGTTTGATCGAGCGGACCTATTTTACATTCCTGCGCAACCGGAACCCTGGCGGCATTTTGGGTGAAGTAATCCACGGCGCTGACGGTGGCGACCATGCGCATGATGTCCCAGCGATTGAACTCAGGCGAATAGGGCGGGAATAGATAGCGGGGGCGGTAGATAAAATCAATGTCCAGGATGCCCTGCAGCGGCACACCGGATGGATTTTTATAATCAAGAATCGCGCCTTCGCCCAGCGGGTCGCGCGGCCACTTTCCAAATGGGAGCGAGAAGATATTTCCAAGTTTGGCAGCCAGGTCCGAACGTCCGGCAAGATCGAGCAGGTGATTCAAATCCTTGTCATTGGCAGAAAGCTCCCAGGTGATGCCGTCCGGGGAAGTCTGGCTGAGCAGGGCGTGTGTGTATGTATGGTTGTAAACCAGCGCGCTGTGTTCGATGCTCCAGATGATTGCATGGGCAAGGATGAGCGGATTGTTCGGGTCAATGTACGGCTTATCGCCCAGATTCGAAAAGAGCGCCCAATGAAAACCGAAGTCGGGGTGCGCCTGTGAGAACTGATACGACGCGCCCAGGCCGGTTGTGGGGTCAATCGTTCCATCGGAAGTGAAGCGGATCTGGTTTCGATAGAACAGGTCGTCCATCGTGAAGATGATCGGGCGCTTGCCAGTCGGGACACGCAAATCGCCATCGAGCCAGCGGCCAAGCGGAACCATCACATAACCCGCATTATATAGATTTTGTAATTCGGAATTGAAATCATCGAGCCGCACGTGCGTCGCGCCGGAGAGTCCGTGTTCCTGGAATTGATGATAAGCAAGGATCGGGACGATTGGATCGCTCGACCAGACGGTGGTGGTAACATAAAATGGTTGTTGCGTTGCAGTGGATGGTGGCGAGGGAATTGGACTTGGGCTGACAGTCGAAGTCGCGGACGGCACGGGCATGGACGTGATCGGTTCGGGCGTGGGCGTCGACGCGGGTCCGCTTTGCGCCGCACAAGCGGATAGAGCAAATGTCAATAAAATCAAAATGGAAAAAGTAAAATTTCGATTTCTCATCTTCGCATTGATTTGCATCCCCGAATCATAACATGGTTGTGTTTTGCTATTTGAGCGATAAAGTGTTGATGTAGGCAAAGATGAAACCGCTTTTATGAATACCGATTTGAAGAAATGGCGGCATCATTTTGCCCGGCTCAATTGGCTTTCTCCAGTCAAAGAAATAGTTGTCGCCTTTGTTTCCGCTGTTGTCCTTTAGAGTCGGCAGCAACGAATCGAAGCCGGGACTCATTGTGTTTGCAAATTTCAGCGCCCTTATTTTCAGTCCATCTGGTGATAGGACCGGCGCGTTGGCGGGAATGGACGAAAGCAAATTTCGCGCGTCCATCTCGACCACGGTGTTGGTGTTCGGCTCGACGGAGAATTTTCGTCCCGCGCTGTCAGCATAGATCATAACGGGCAAATCACCGCTGGGCGAATTTGCCATGTGATCCATGCCTTTGGATTCCAAAGGCAGATCAGGCAAACTCAAGGCGATGCGAAAATTGTTGATCGCGGCAACTTGCGGATTATCTACTGGTTGCGTTGGGGAAGAAGGCCTGCTCGCGCAAGCAGCGAGAAATAAAATCCCACAAATTGTCGGAATACTTTTCGCAGTCAGTTTCTTGTTCATTGGCTGATGATCCTATCTTTCCAGCAATCCCAACACAACCGGCAACAACTGTTTCTTTCTTGAGACAACTCCAGGCGCATCGCGCGTGCCATCGGACAAAGGCGGGTAGGGGAGATCATCTAAAATTGGCGGTGCGCTGCCGGATACAAGCAACCGGCTCGAACCGCGCACGATGTCGGTGATGAGCAGCATGGCAAAGTCGAGGCCGCGCTTGTCGCGCAGATCATCGAGAGCGGAACACAGCAGCTGCAGGTGTTCGGTCAATTGCAGCAAGTCGGTCACTTCAGCCTGCGCCACGGCGAATTTGAATCCGCCGGAGTCGTAGGATTTGATGTCAGTGCTGACCACATCTTTCGGATCGCGGTTCGAGAGTCCCGCGCCTGCCGATAAGATGGCTTTGCCATACGATTCGATCGTCTCGCCTTCGAGCGGACTTCCGCCGACGAATGCCCAGCGCGCCAATCTCTGCGCGGCGTCGTTGTCGCGCGCTGTCGTGGTGGGAGAAGTCAGGATAAGGGTATCCGCTAAAAGTCCCGCGAGAAGCGCTCCGGCCAACGCGGGCGGCATGGAGAGTCCGGCCTCGGCGGTCAGTTCCGAAACGAGGGTAGATGTCGAACCCACAACATCCACCGTGAATCGAATCGGCTGGTGCGTGGATGGATTGCCAAGCCGGTGATGATCGAGAATTTCGAGCAGGTCGGCTTCATCGAGCGCGGCAATGGCCTGACGCGGTTCATTGTGATCCACGAGAATGATTTTGAGACGCGGTGGATTCAGAACCTCGCGCTGATGCGCGATGCCAAGATATCGCCCGCTTTCATCCACGACCCAATAATCGTTGTATTCGTCGCGCAAAATCTTGTTGAGCATGTCGCGGATCTTTGCATTGGCCGCGTATTTTGGGACGGCGGTATCGGCGGCCTCGCGGCAGCTGGCCGACATCATCTCGCGCACGGTCGTGTCGCCGGGGCGCGGGCCGAGCGTCTCGGTAAAATATTTGAAGAGACTCAGCCCGTTGATGATGCCAAACGGTTTGCCATCTTCCCCGACAACCGGCGCGATGCCGCCGGTGCGCGAGGCGAGAGTCCAGGCCGCGCCAAGCTGGTTTTCGGGCCGGATGGTGTCGAGCCGCTGCATGATGGATTCGAAACGCGGCGACGCGTCGGTGAAAAGAATCGGCGCATCGAGATTTAATCGCTTCAGTACCCACGCCGTTTGCGGGTTGACCGCGCCCGCGCGTGCCGCCACCGCCGGAGCTTTATCGCGTTCGCGCAAGAGCCAGGCATAGCCCAGCGCGGCCGCAATGGAGTCGGTATCGGGGTTGACGTGACCAATGACGTAGATTTGATCTGACATCAGGCATTCCTCGCGGCTTGCAGGGACTCCATTTTTGTCTGTTTGTGGAACAGCCCGATCAAAAAGGCTTCGACCCCCGCCAAGATTGGAAGACTCAAATATAAACGATATGGAATAAAGCGGATGGCGTAACCGAGCGTCCACGAGGGTGTGTCGTTGCGAATGGATTTGAAAATCAACGGAAGGCCGTATTGCCATAAAACGGAAAAACCCGTAAAGGGTTTGTTCTCGACCCAAAATTGATTCCGGCTTGCTATCCAGTCTATGACGATCTGGACCTGACCCAGGAGGGGTATCAACATTTGCGCAGCAGAGATGACGCCCAAAATGCCCATTCCCAAAATAAACGAATCCGGGATAAGCATTAGCGGAATCGTAAAAAATGGCAAAGCCGCGATGAGGTAACGCGGGCCGAAGGCATGGCCGCTCCACCATATATCTATACCGGAATTCATGAGCAGGGTGATCGCCACAGTATACACAAATACCAGAATCTCAGCACGGTGAGATTTCGTTTTCACGGCGATAAAACAACCAACGAGGGCCAAAAGCAGGACGGGGGATTGCCAGAACAAGCCGAATTGAGGATCGAATGTCAGATGATAAAGGGCCGACAGATTCGGGTTTTGAAAGAAAAGTCCATACAGAAGGCCGAGACTTGGTTTTTGATTTGTCGAATAATAAGAATAGCCGAGTATTATGGGGTTGCCAAAATTCAGGAAGTTCCACATGGACAATAGCAAAAGCGGAATCAACGCGCCCAACGCACCTCCGATGCCATAACGTATGATGCTAAAAATATTTTGTTTTCGCAAAATGTATATGGCATAGAGCATCAGTCCTGCAATGATCGAGGCTGTCGTATAGTCGGTGATAAACGCGAAGCCCATGCACAAGCCTGCCCAGAAGAATCGTCCAAACGCGATTTTTTCTGGCGCCTTGCTCATCATGAAGAGCAGATAAAACGCAATACACAAAAACATGGCAGCCGGAACGTGACCATAAAATACTGCGCTGTAGGGCCAGAGCATGGTTCCGAGCGATAAGGAGAGCGATGCAACGAGCGCCTTCCATAAGCTGGGTGAAATCAAACGGGCAATCTGATACATCGCAAGCCCGTTCACGACGAAGGATGTCTCGATAACGAGCGTGGTTAGGGCATGCTTGATGAGGCTGGCTTTCAAAGCAATTCCCAGAGCAGTAGAGATTTTGTAAATAACAAAATAGAACGGAATTGCAAGAAGTGTTACGCCCGGGGCCTTATCAAGGTAGTAATGTCCGTTGAAGAACACCTTATCGCCAGTTGCCCAATCGGGCCGGGACTGATAGGCATCAATATTGAATCTGCCCTGTTCAACGACAGCTCGTAAAGCATCCAACCGTGTATTTCCGTTCCATTGCGGGTCTTGATAAAAATAAACGGCGGCGAGTGCGAGGATGGCTGTCAGGATGTATATGGGTTTGATGCGCATGATGATATTTTATCAAAAGACCCGGCGAGTTTCATTCGTCAGGTCATTGAATTCATTTTGCTCTCAACGCCTTCCAAACTTTTTCAGGCGCGATGGGGTTGTCATCAATGTTTACGCCGACCGCATCGAGAACGGCATTTCCGACCGCGGGCGCGACGCCGTCCATGGGAATTTCCGCTACAGCCTTGACTCCGAACGGATGGCTTGGCTCGAACGTTTCCACAAAAATCGTTTCGAGTTCGGGCATTTCATCGGCGCGGAAGATGTGGTAACGATCAAGGTCGCGTTCGATGGCGTGACCTTTTTCATCGTAGCGCATTTCCTCGCAGACCGCGTAACCCAGAGCCTGAGTCATCCCGCCTTCGATTTGACCGGAGGCCGTCAGCGGATTGACGATCACGCCCGAATCAACCGCCATCACAAGTTTGTCAACCGTCACCGCGCCGGTTTCTATATCCACTGTGACTTCGGCAAACTGCGCGGCGAACGGCGGCGGCGATGATGGCGAGACATAAGAACCAATGCCCATGATTTGTTCTTGTTCATTCTTGTGTAACGTATCGAGTGCAATTTCAGCGAGTGTTACTGATCTGCCGTCTGGCGCATGTGCGCGCTTATCGAATAATCGAATATTCGAATGCCCGGCTTCCGGCAGGTTCATCATCTTCGCTGCGCGAATCTTTATTCGCTCTGCTGCCATCTCCGCGGCTTTGACTGCCGCCGCGCCGGAAATATAAGTTGTTGATGACGCATACGCGCCTTTATCGAACGGCGTGAAGTCGGTGTCGGACGAATAGGTGATGATGTCATCGAGCGGCACGCCGAGCACTTCAGCGACCATCTGCGCGATGACCGTGTCCGAGCCGGTGCCCAAATCCGTCGCGCCGACCTGCAAATTGAACGAGCCGTCATCATTCATCTTGACCGACGCGCCGCCCATATCCAAATAGGGAATCGCCGTGCCTTGCATCACCATCGCAACGCCAATGCCTTTCCGTTTCACGTTCCAGGTGTCAGGTGTCACGTTTTTGCCTGAAATACTTGACTTGATACTTGACACATTTTTATGCCATTCTTCATTCCCGTATTTTGAATCCCAATCAATCGCGGCTTTGCCCTGCGCCACACATTGTTCGAGTCCAACGGTGTGGATGATTTCGGGTCGCGGCTCGCGGCCCTCGTTCCACGCAGTCGAAAATGGATGATATTCGCCAGCACGAATCGCGTTCTTCAATCGAAACTCAATCGGATCGAACCCCATGGCGCGGGCGATCTTTTCCATGTGACGCTCGACCGGCCAATAGCCCTGCGGTACACCGTAGCCGCGGAACGCGCCTGCGGGCGGCGTGTTGGTGTAGACGATGTCGGCGTAAAAACGAATATTTGGTGATTTACGGTACTCGTCATCGCCGACGTACAACGCCATGGCTTTGTGCCCGGTGTTTCCGGTGACAGTCAATGCGTGGCATCCGTACGCGCCGGTATCTGACAATGCGTACATTTCGTTGGCGGTGATCGTGCCATCTTTCTTCACGCCGGTTTTCATTTTGATCTTCATGGGGTGCCGCGAGCGCGCCGCGATGAATTCTTCTTCGCGCGTATATTCGTAAATCACCGGGCGCCTGGTTGCAATCGTCAAATGCGCGGCCACATCTTCGATCAGCACTTCCTGTTTGCCGCCGAAGCCGCCGCCGATGCGCGGCTTGATCACGCGGATGCGTTTGACGGGCAGGCCCAAAACAGGCGCGATCTGGCGGCGCACGTGAAACGGAACTTGCGTTGACGTGCGGATCACGAGTCGGTCGTCTTCGTCCCAATACGTCACGACCACATGCGGCTCAATCGAAACCTGCTGGACCTTTGGCACTTCGTATTCGGCTTCGAAAATTCGATCCGCTTCTTTGAATCCTTTTTCCACGTCGCCGATGTCAATGCGGATTTTCGCCGCGAGATTTTGACTCGGATCTGAATCAGCGAAGTTGACGTATTCCGGTTCATCGTGGATTCGAATCGCACCCGGCTTCATCGCGTCTTCCGAATTCAGGATCGCAGGCAGCGCTTCATACTCGACCTCGATCAGGCTCAGCGCTTTTTCGGCGATCTCCGCCGTCTCGGCCGCGACGAACGCCACGCGGTCGCCCACGAAGCGGACTTTGTGATCCAGCGAAAACGTGTCGAGCGGACCCGGGATCGGGTCGGACTGCCCGGCGGTGGACCACACGACGCGCGGAATATCCTGCCACGTGAGCACCGCGGCGACGCCCGGTAGCGCTTTGGCTTTGCTCACATCAATCTTTTTGATGTGCGCGTGAGCATAAGAGCTATGCAAAACTTTCGCGACCAACATGCCGCGCTTTTCGATGTCGGCTGTGAAGGCCGGCTTGCCTTGAACGAGTTTGACCGCGTCCACTTTCTTTTCGGGCTTGCCAACCGTTTGCCATTTTTGAGTCTCAGGCGCGAGAATAACTTTTGGTTTTGTTTGGAGCATGGTAGATGGTTCGGGGCTCATGGTTAATGGATCATGGTTAATGGGTTCTCCATGATCCATTAACCATCCTCCATCCTCCATTAACCAATTTTCTCCTCGCATCACTGCTGCGGCTTTGAGAATCGCTTGTACTGGCTTTAGATATCCGGTGCAGCGACACAACACGCCGGAGATGGCCTCGCGTACTTCGGCTTCGGTTGGATTCGGATTTTTGTCGAGCAGCGTTTTCGCGGCGAGGATTTGCGCGGGTGTGCAGTATCCGCATTGGATCGCGCCCGATTCGACAAAAGCCTGTTGAAGCGGATGCAGACCCTCGGTCTTCTTCCAGCCCTGGTCGGGATGTTCGCCGAGCGCTTCAATGGTAGCGATGTTATGACCCTCGGCATTCGCTGCGCTCGCGGCCAGCAGCGATCCCGCGTTGATCGGCTTGCCGTCGAGCAAAACAGTGTCGGCTCCCGTGAGGCCGTCTTCGTCGCCGAATTTGATTCCGTAATAACCGAGCCGGCGGATGACGGAGAAAAGAGTTTCGCCGGGCGCGGCTTCGATTTCATGTAAGACAGAATTGATTTTCAACTGGAGATTCATCGTAGCTCCTAAACCTTTTGTGATGGCTTGTAGATTGTCGAACAGAAAATTCCTGCTTTAGCCGCCGTCCTTCGCGAAGCATGGCGCTTCTTCCATGGCGCGCCATGCGACACCGCCGGGAGCGTAAATCGAATAAATTTAATTACACGTGATGATGATGTTTGGCCGGGCACTGGGCGGGCCCGCGACCGGCGCAAATGTCGTTTTGTTTGGATACGTGATGTTTTGCTGTTTGCAGTTTGTAATGAGATTGCCAAGCGGCGGAAGAAAATCCACAAGGACAGCGCTGGTGGTCGGCGCATGGATCAGCGCATTGATTTGCGTTTCAAGTGCGGGCCATTCCGGCATCGGATACAGATTGCCCTCGCCGCGGATCTCGGACATTGCCATCTCATTATAGTATGGAGTTTTGCCGGCATAGAGCGTCAAGTAATTTACATCCGGCGCCAACACATCGCCATTGTAATTTTTGATTCGAGCGACCAAAGCATCGCCTGTTGCTTTATCCTGCTGTGTTGGAATCGTCTTCGTTTGAATGAAGGCGGGCAGCAAAAAAGCAAATTGAACTGATAGCAGAATCCATTCCAGGATAATCAATGGCGCGGCAGACTTTTGCAAATTGGATTGTCGCGTTATTTCCAAAAGCCATTCGGCTTCCAATCCGACAAGCAGGGCAATGCCTAAATAGGTTGAGACATAAACGTTTGGGCCGGAGAATGCATTCAAGCGTCCGATGATGCTGGTCGCGATCAACGCGCCAGCCATTGCCAAATAATAACGATGGTCGCGATCCAGAGACGTTTTTCGCGGCGATAAAACAAATGGCAAGAGTCCAACAATCAAAAAAACTGGAATCGGCGCGAATTGGCTGATCAACACGCTGATAATTCTGCCGGCTTCGAAGCTGAAGGCGTGAGCGCGTGGAATAGTAAAAAGATAATAATTGATCCAGCCCGCGCTATCGAGCCAGAAAATGCTGTAAACGACGCCGGTTGAAATCACAAAAGAAAACGCCAGCCAAAACGCGCGCCGCCAGTTGAAAATCAAAAGATAAACGATTGCAGCGAGAGCGATTCCCAACGCGCTTTGCTTGGTCATGAATCCCAGCCCGAAAACGATCCCAGCCAGCAGGGCCGTGATCGGCGCGGCCTCGCGGTCCCGCTCGCGGGCGAGATAAATTCCCAGCATGGACAAAGCCGCGGCCAGCATGTCGACGCGGGCAATGTCGAACCATTGCCCGGTCAGCATAAATGCCGATGCAAAACATCCCACAGCGAGCAAGCCGGCAAATTTGTTTTTTGTCCTTGAGTGAACTGCAGCGTAAAGAACGGCAGCGCAAACCGCCGATGACAAAAAGGAGGCCAACCGTAACGCGCCGAATCCAATGCCAATGATTTTTGCAATGCCAGCCGAGATATAAAAATACAGCGGCGGGTAAATCAATGGGACGAAATAAATGGATGGCGGCGCGAACAAAATTCTGCCTTGAAGGATATGATCCACTTCGACCAGCGACGCGCCTTCCATCCATTCAAGCTGGTATGGATAGAATATTCGCGAGAGAATGATGAAAAGATCCATCGCAATGAATGCCGCGCAGAAAAGCGTAACCAAAGCCCCGAATATTTTTTCTGCCCGATTTGAAGCCGTTGATGCCGGCTGTGGCGTTGTGGAGGTCATAAAGACTTAAACCAAATTTGCAACAGAGTGTGGAAATTTGTGACGGCGTACAGACTTTGGCCTGGAGTTCAAAAGCAGACTAAAGCCTGCAATCCGTCAATGCGATTTACTGAACCTGTTTCCTTCGACCATTGATAAATGCAATCAATGATGTTATGCCGGTCAGGATCAAACCAATGACGGCAACGATCAATGCCTGCAGCAAAGATAAAAAGCCGAGGAACATGCTTGCCATGCCGGGCGTTGTCCACGTGACGAGCGCACCGTTGATGGCAAAGCTCAATAAGATTGGCAGCGATAAAAGATAGATCGTGATGAAAGTAAAAGCCAGCACACTTTCTGCGGCCTGGCGCGGCGCGGAATGAAGCCAATCCAGTGCGTATGTCAAAGCCAGCCACGCCAATGCAAGTGATGCGGCAGCCGTCCCCGCAGTAAAGGTGATGATGTCTGTTGAACTGGCAACGGAACTTAATGAATATGTTCGTCCCGCGACGACAGCGTAACCGAAGTTGAACAGGATGACATACAGGACGGCTCCGCCCAGGAACCACGCGACTTTTCGGCTGCGCTTCCAAACCAGGACCGCGGCCGGAATCAGCGCAAGGAGGATTGCCAGCACTGAACGTGGAATCCGCTCACTGGTCAGGCGATTGGCTTTGGCTTGATCCATTTCATGAATCATGGTTGGAACATCTAAAACAGGCTGGATAGAAACGCCAATTGCTTTTTCATACGCCGTCAACAACTGTAGCTTCTGTGTTTCTTGTGCAGAATTGATGCTTGCCACTTGATCGGGCGTGACATTCAGCATGGACGTCTGCGCCATGCCTTGTGCAGTTGCTGGAATGTTCGTGCCAAGCAACGCGGCAACTGTTGGCGCGACATCAACTTGATTGATATCGCGATTTTGTCCCGGTTTGACCCCGGCACCAGCTAACACGAACGGCTCGAGCAAAACAATCGGGTCTTGACCGCCGTGGCCGCCGCGGTCGATCTGTCCATGGTCAGAGACAACTAAAACGGTATCCCGCTTGAGGTCCAGCGTTGAGACGATTTGTTTGAGCAGATCATCGGAGCGCGCCGCGGCCGCGTCCCAGTTCGGCGATTGGGGTCCGCCCTCGTGATGTCCGGCGTAATCCACTTGGTCAATGTGAATCAAAACGAATTGATAGCCACCGCTTTGCAGCCACGGCAGTGCGTGATTGACCACTTCCACATCGGCGGCGCGGTCTTCGCCGGACGTGTAGAAAGACGCGTCCACATCTTTTTGCGGAATCAATTTTTGGAACCAGTAATAACCGGAGACCGCGGTCTTGAGTCCGGCGCGATGCGCGGCAGTGAAAAGATTATCCTGCGTCCAGGTTGGGATATCAGGATAGTCAAGATTCATTGCCGGGCCGTCGGAGATATCCGGCCAGGCGCCGGTCATCAGCACGCTGTAGCCCGGCTCGGAATAAGACGGCGTGCGGCTGTGGACGGTTGCCCACGCGCCTTCCGCGCGCAATTGATTCAAGAACGGCATCACATTGGTTTTGTGTGACGTGTCATCGCGCAGCGCATCAATCAAAACAAAAACCACGCGGCGGGTGAGCGGTTTGCCGAGAGGCTGTCCCGGCGCGGGCGGATTGTCTTTCAGCGGGGAACGGAATGCGTAAAGCGAATCCATCATGCCCGTTCCCCATAAATAGCCAATGGCGGCGACGAAAATGCAGCCGAGAATGCCGAGGATGATCCAACGATTAGTTTTCATTTGCACAATTCCGTCAGTTTATTCTTCTTTAGACCTTTTGAGGTAGGATTCGTCATTGTCAATTGCGTAAGGCTCCTAACCTTCATCACATAAGATATCAAGAAGAGCATGCCGTGCTTTTATGGCTTCTGTAAGACTTTCAAAGTGGAGCCTGTCTGAATGGAAATAGTCATGATCATAGTCAATGTTCTTGGGTTTGGGTGAAAGCTCATCGAAGGTGATTCTCCCATGTGGAACAACATGAAAGAAAGTTGATTTTGAGTGGCTTTCTGGAAGACTAACTCGCACCCATTCCCATTTTTTTCATGGTAATTCTCCTCGGTCATTTGTTATCAAGAAATATATATTGCACATCTTTCTGCCAGTGTCGCGGCAACATCCTGACGATATTCCGCGCTGGCCCATCCATCTGTCGCTTCATGGAAAGCGTTGCGCGCCGCGGCCTCGATTCCCTCACCCTCTGTCCCTCTCCCGCTGGGAGAGGGGAAGGGGTGAGGGCCATCCATGGCGAGCATCGGCGCTTTGCCGTATCCGCCGACGGCGAGCCGCGTCCGACCGGAGGGCCATTGAGCCAACGCAACGCAAACGAGGGGTTTGTCCGCGGGCGTGCGCGCGACGTATTCGAACGCGAACTTGACGTTCAACGGCAAAACAATTTTTGTGATCAGATTTTTGGAGCGTAACGGAAGAAAGTCGCCGAGATTTGATATTCGATATTCGACTCTCGAATTATCGAATATCGCCTGCTCTAGCTTTGCATCCAACGCAAGCAAGGCGGCGGCGAAAGTGGATCGTCCATCGCAAACGACGATCGTCCCTGCGACAGTTGCGGCGTTGCGAAGGTTGAGGGGTGCTTCGAGTTTCAATGCAGGTTTCAATGCGTCGGGGCAATCTGCATCTTCAAATAGTTGCTGCAGTGTCACGGTCGCGCCGATTTCAAGACCATTTCCGCTTTTCTTTAACGAGTTCAGGCCGAGGGCTTGAAGGTCAACGACTTCAACGGAGTCCGCTTTGGAACCTGCCCTGAGCGAAGTCGAAGGGTGAGAAAGAAGCGTTCCTCCGCCGAGAGGAAATGTATTCGGATGTGAAAGTAGTTCGAGAGCTTGGTCAAGACTTTGGGGACGATGATATGCAGTAATCATGGTTTGCTCCAAAAAGAACAGGTATCCTTATTATACAGGATACCTGTCTGACAAATTGTATTTTAATCTTCGGCAAAATTTTTCGTTGGCTTATCCGGGTGGTGTGTAAGGTGCGGCTTCAGGCAATAGAAATTCTGTTTTGAGTGCTTGAACAAGAATGAAGAATTCGGTGCCGTCACTGTAATGACCGGTGAATAACCAAGCCGGTTGAATATAACGTTGATCTGGACTGAGTTCACCTGTCACATTATGCGGATCGGGCATGTAGTAAACCAGTTCGATATTATCAATGGTCGTGGCAGGAGGAGTGTAATTTGCCTGTGGAGGAATCACGGGGTTTTGCGTATCGTCAATAACGCGTGGCTGGTTCGCTGTTATGGATAGTTCCAAAGGCTGGCCATTCTTCGGGCTGACAGCCATGCTGGCACTATAGACACGGATTCCTGGATAACCGCCGAATCTTTCATCGGGAATGGCAAGTGTTTCCAAGAGAACCTGATCGCCTTGTCCTCCAACCAACATGCTGTCAATTTCGCCATTCGGATTTGCCTGCACGTAGCTCTTTCCGTCTTCCGTCGTGAAGAGAATGGCGGATTGTCCTTGAATGTTGATTGTTTTCTGTGTGCCCTTCAATATTTCAAATTTAAGGTTGGGAAACGGGATTTCATAATGCTCTACATTCACCGTGGTTATCATGTCTTTGGTTGTGGCAGTCCCGGATACGATAATGGGAAGCCCCTGATATGCAGATAGGTCTTGTAACGAAGAACCATTTAGAGTCACATATAAGTATTGTCCATTGTTATCTTTGCCGGTCAATTTATATTCCTCGGTTTGAGAACCATCTGACTTTTTGTGAATTGTGACGCTCAATATGCCGCGCAGTCCATCGACGCGCGATTGGTTGGAAGGCGGATTTGTGCTTGATTGATTAGATTGTGTAGTGGGAATGATCAGCTTTTGCCCAACATAAATCGTGCCCGGATCGCTGATCCCATTGGCTTGAGCCAATGCGTCAACGCTAACACCAAACTCGTATGCAATTTTCGACAATGTGTCACCAGCTTGAATAGTGTAGGTTTGTTCGCTGTTTCCTCCTCCGCCTCCACCTCCGCCAAGCTGAGAAGCAGATTGTAATGTTGGGAATGGAACTGGCGTGCCTGTCAAATTGAGTTTATAGAAACCAAGTCCGCCACCGCCACCGCCGCCTCCACCTTGCGTGCTACGCAAGTCAATGGATGACCAATCGAAGGTCTCGCCGTTTCGCACGCCGATGACGAAAGCATTCTCCAGCGGCAGCGGCAAATTGCTTGGAGCATCTTGCAAAAGAAAAGTCTCGCTATCAATGGTAGTCAGCACAATTTGTCCATCAGCGCGTTTTGAGATCGTGCCGAGCAATCCGTCTTGCGCACCGTCACGCGACTTCCATGAATCAAGCTCAAAGACCGATGTGCCGTTTTGGTCATGGATTTGACCCGTTGCTTCGACGAAGGTGCTGGGCGGCAACTCCGGAGGAATATCCGCAACGTTGCCTGTGACTGTATAACCATTCAATGTGATGAGCGGCGCGCCGCCATCCCGTGATGGAACAGAACTCAGCCAGCCGTACATCGTGATGGTCTGGTTCATAGGAGTTGCGCGCACCCATGTCTGTATCGGTCCAGATGGGGAACTCATGCCCTCAATTATGCCTGCTGATGTGTTTGCGTCAGACATGGCGGCTGGATCAAGAATCTTTTGCAAAGCGTCCTCGGCGCTGATGATTCCATATTGGCTGGTCTTTTCATATTTTGGCAACACGCCATCCACAGATAAAATGCCTTTTATGTCCAGCGAAAAATTCAGGCCCGCGCACTTGAAAAATTCGTAACAGATCGGATGACCATCCGGTGTGAGTGGCATGACAAAAAAGCTGTTGTACATTTGCGATGCCCGGATTTCATGCGGAAAATCGAATCTGTGCGCGGCGAGAAACTGACTGATTTGCGTTTCGGCATCCGGCGGAGGCGTCCCGCCGTTGATGGCCGCGACGTAGCGCGGATAATCGGGATAGAACTCGAAGGACTGATCTGGATGAACAATCAGACGCTGGCTTCCGTTCGCAATGATGAAATCGGTTGTGCCATACGCGGAACCGTTCAATCCCAATTGCTGTGCCAGCGCGCGGGCACTTTCGAGCGTGGCGGGTTGTTCGGATTGATATTGATATACGTTCGCCTCGGCAGGCGAATCGGGCAATGGAACAGACAGCGTCAGTGAAGTTCCATGCCATTGATAAACGGTTGCATTGGTGACAATTGGCGTGGGAGTCAGTGCTTCGCTTGTGATGGAGGACGACGCGGGTGTAATCGTCCCGCCCGCGCCGGGGATTGGCTTTGGCGCCATCGAGCGGAACACCCAATCCAACACAATGGCAAGGATGATCAAAGCGATTGCCCCAATGATGGCGGGCATTATTTTTTTGAGTGACATGATAGGCGTCTCCTGTTTGTACGCGCTTTTCAAACGCGCTTCAAGCGCAGCTTGAAAGCCTGAATTCAATTTGATTTGCAGCGCGGTTCGTTCCAGCAAATCCGCGACGCGCGCATCTTCGGGTTTGAAGTCACCATTAAGATTTTTCATTTGTTCGTTCATTGCTCCACCTCCAGCAAAAGGGAGGTTCGCTCGCGCAAATCCCGCAATCCGCGCGAGACCAACATCTTGACCGCGGCTTCGCTTTTGCCAAGCACGCGTCCGGCTTCGGAATTTGTCAGCCCGCCGAAGAAATATAAAATGATCGCTTCGGCGCGGTCGGGGCTGATCTGTTTCAGCGCGCGTGAAACGGATTCGATTTGCAGACGATGAAAAGCTTTTTGATCGGGAGCCGCTTCCGGGTCCGGGATATGAAGCGCCGCGTCCAACGGGACCTCGCGCCGGAGTCCGCGAAAGAGGATGGATCGTTTTCTGGAAGCGATTCCCATTAACCATGCAACGAATGAGCCGCTTCCGCGATACGAGCGGATATTTTCCAGCGCGGCCATAAACGTTTGCGAAGTCAAATCCTCCGCGTCCTTGACGTTGCCGGTATGCGCCATGTGATAACGGAAAACGTTATTCACGTAGCGGCGATACAGTTCAGCAAAAGCGTCCGCATTTGTGCGGGCTTCGCGCGCGAGCCGGGATTCGCCGGCAGGCGGGTTCTTCGACTGCGCTTTCATGTATGCGGTTTTACCTCCTGCATGAACGTTCACGTTTGTATGTTGCAGAAGGGGCGGAAAAAGTAACAGGGAAATCTAAAGCGGGTAACGCTTATTCAGGATAAACTTTCCACCCCAACTGCGGAAGCAATGAAAGATCGAATTGATCTTCCGGCACGTTGATGTGCAGGGCGTTGGCTTCCGCGAGCAGTTCGTTCGTTTCGCCATCGTAGATGCCAGCCCAGGCTTCTGCCATTTTGCTTCTGAGCTTTCCGGCCTTGCCGACAATTTTCAACGGCTTGCCAATCGGCACGTTCCTGCGATATTTGATTTCGAGTTTGCCGGTGAACATGAAACGCGGATTGTCCGGATCGGAACCCATGTGTGCGCGCCCGCTGAGTTCATCGAGGATCGCGGCGACGATCCCGCCGTGCAAAACGCCGGGATAACCCTGGAAATGTTCGGGCGCGATGTAGGTTGATTCCACCACGCCCGGCTCGGTCTCATAAATATGCAAATGCAGGCCGACCGGGTTTTCCATTCCGCAGATGAAGCACATGCGCGAGTTTGGCTGCTTGACGTTTTGTCCTGTCATGATTCTTTTTCTCCATGATGGATTGCGATGGTGCCGAACATGAATCGTTTGAAATTGATATTCTTGAATCCCGCGGCGGCCATACGTGCGGCCAGGTTTTCGGCGGTCAAAAAACCTTCTGTTGAGTCGGGCAAATATGTGTAAGCATCCCGGACACCAGAGATCATTCCGCCCAGCGTCGGGATGAGGACGTGCATGTGAACCCAGATGAACGGCGAGAGCAAATTTTGTTTTGGACGCGTGGTGTCGAGAATGACGATTCGTCCGCCGGGCTCGAGCACGCGGAATTGTTCGCGAAGCGCCTGATTGACATCTATCACGTTTCGCATCAAGAAACCGGATACGACCGCGTCGAAGGTTTTGTCTGCAAATGGAAGTTTCAGCGCATCCGTCGCGGACCAATTCAGCTGTCCAAAGCGTTCTTGTCCCACGCGCATCATCTCCAGTGTGAAATCCGCTGCGACGATGTGAGCGTTTGGTTGTTGACGCAACGCTTCGTTGGCAAGATCGCCTGTTCCTGATCCAAGATCGAGCAGACGCGCTCCTGATGTCAGCTGCGCGAGCTTGATGACCTGTTTGCGCCAGCGTACGTCCTGTCCGCCGGTCATCAAACGATTCATCAAATCATAGCGGCGGGCGATGCGCGTGAACATGTTTTGTACGTATCGTGCGCGTTCTTGTCCGGTAAGGTTTGCCATTTGACTCCTATTGATGTTTACAAAAGTCAGTTAAGGGATGTCATTCTGAGGGAGCGCACTTCCCTGCACTTGCACGCAGGGCAAGTGTGCGACCGAAGAGTCTCGTATTTCGGACGAGAGACCCTTCGCTCGCCCCTTCACTCCGTTCAGGGCTTCGGCTCAGGGTGACATAAACCAATTTATAGGAATGTCAATAAATCAAAACAATTATTTCAAATGTCATTGCGAAGCGGCGGAGCCGCTGTGGCAATCTCCAAAAACAATCAATCGGATGTTACTTGAGATTGCCACACTGGAAGAACACAGTGCTTCGTCGTGGCGCCTTGGCGCCACTCCTTGACAGTCTCATAGTATTCGCAATGACATTCCTGTAGCAACGCTGTATTATAAACGCATGTTATACTGCGGTTTTGTTTTGGAGAGCCGATGTTGACACAGGAAAATCCAACGATGAATATCTGGAAAATTTGGTGGCTTGCGAGTCGTCCGAAGACACTGCCTGCCGCCGCGTCGGGCGTGGTGATGGGCAGCGCGCTGGCGTGGATGGATCATTCGTTTCAGGTTTTGCCCGCGCTGGCCGCGTTGTGCGTGGCGCTTTTGCTTCAAATTGGGAGCAACGTTGCCAACGACGTTTATGACTTCGAGCGCGGCGCGGACACATCCGAGCGTCACGGCCCATTGCGCGTCACGCAAGCCGGATTGCTGACACCTCCGCAGATGAAGCGCGGCATGTGGATCATCTTTGGATTGTCCGCGTTGTTCGGGCTTTCTCTCGCGTTTCTACGCGGCTGGCCGGTGATCGTCATCGGACTGGCGGCCATCCTTTCCGCCATTGCCTACACGGGCGGACCTTTTCCGCTCGGTTATTACGGATTGGGCGACGTATTCGTTTTTATTTTCTTTGGTCTCGCGGCAGTGGCGGGAACCTATTACGTGCAGGCCGGTTCGGTCAGCGCCGCGGCGTGGTGGATGTCCGTGCCGATTGGATTGATCGTCACCGCCATCCTCGTAGTCAATAACGTGCGCGACCTCGAACACGACCGCGCCGCGGGAAAGCATACGCTGGCAGTCATGATGGGCGCACAAGGCTCGCGCACACAATATGTTTTGTGCCTGGCAATTGCTTATTTGATTTTGCCTGTCTTGATTTTTCTGAAAATTGTTCCTGTGTTTACTTTGCTGGCGTGGTTATCTCTGCCTCTGGCGTGGAAATCTCTGCGGACTGTCTTCACGCAGCGAGGCAAAGCATTGAATGCTGCACTGGCTGGCACGGGTCAAACCGCGCTGGCCTACAGCGTTTTATTGTGGCTTGGTATTTTGCTGGCAAAAATATTCTGAACCGAGCGGGAGGGCCTTATCTTAACCTGAATTTTGGATAAGTAGGTTATCGCCCTGAGCGGAGTGGCGCTAAAGGAGCCACGAAGTCGAAGGGCAGATTTGAAGTGAACTCTACGCTTCGACTGTGGCCTCACGGCCTCCGCTCAGCGCGATGATAACATTTTGAACTAGCGTTAGCTTACAAACTTCCATCTGCATAATTTTCGCTCTGCCCAGTCCACGCCAAAATAGAGTCCCAGCCCAAGCAGGCTCATGGCGATCACGCCCGCGTACATGGCGGGATAATCAAGCAGCGTGCTGCCGTTGTAATAAATATAATATCCCAGTCCGTACTTTGTCGCGAACAATTCGGTGATGTATAAAACTGCCACCGCCGTTCCGATGGATTGTCGCAGCGCGGTCAGAATCGCCGGCAGGCTGGCAGGAAGATAAACGAAACGGAACAACGCTCTTCGTCCCGCGCCGAGGCTTTGCAGACTCTGGATCAGATGCGGCGACAGGCCCGCGGCCTGGTCCCTGACCAGCACGACGATTTGAAAAAACAAAATCAGAAAGATGACCGCGATCTTGGCTGTATCGCCAATTCCCAGGAATAACAAAACAACGGGCACGAACACAACTTTCGGGATCGGATACAGCAAATACACGACCGGCGAAAAAATGCGGTTCAATGTTTTGGACCCGCCGATGGCCAGCCCCGCAGGGACCGCCGCGGCAACTGACAGCAGCATCCCCGCCGTGACGCGCCACAAGCTGACCGCGAAATCAATCATCAGGCCTTTGCCCAACTGTTGGACGAAGACGATCAGCACGACAACCGGCGCGGGCAGAATCGGGCGATTCACGATCATGGCCGCGATCTGCCAAACGAGAATCAATCCCAAAGATGCGAACAAGATATCACGCCGCTTCATGATGCATTTCTTTCCAAAGCAAGTTACATAAATTTCGATACGCCGCGCTGTTTCGCTGCGAAGCTTTCCCGGCATTCGGATTTTCGAAAACCCTCGCGCTTCGATTGGGCGGCGCATTCAACAGCAGAATCTTTTGCCCCAATGAAACGGCTTCTTCGACAGAATGGGTCACGACGACAAGAGTCAGCTTTTGCTCGGCGCATAAATCGAGAGTCAGGTTTTGCAAATCTTCGCGCGTGATCGCATCCAGCGACGAGAATGGCTCATCCATCAAAAGCAGATCGGGCTGGAGCGCCAATGTGCGGGCAATGGCCGTTCGCTGGCGCTGTCCGCCTGAGATTTGTGACGGATATTGATCCGCAATTTCTTCAATGCCAAGTCGTTTCAGCCAGAGATCAATGTTGTTTTTTGACTCATGATCGGCGGGGGAATGTTTTCCGTCCGGCCCGTAAAAATCCCGGACGCGCGATCCAAGTTCCGCGTTTTGGCGCACGGTTGCCCACGGCAGGAGGCCGTAATCCTGCAAGATCAATCCGGTGCGCGGACGCGGGCGGGTCAGTGGCTGGCCGTCAATCAGGATTTGACCCGATGTCGGGAATTTCAATCCCGCCAGCAGATAAAGCAGAGTCGTCTTTCCGCAGCCCGATGGCCCAAGAATCGCCCACGTCTCGCCGCGTTGAACGGATAAATTAAAGTCATCGAAGATCAGCGCCTTGTTCAAATAACCGAATGAGAGCGAAGCGATTTTGATCATGATTGACAGGGAGTGGATAATGCGGCGGGTTAATTGTCACGTCTTTGCGAGCAGCGACTTGACGCCACTCGCAAAGACGTGACCCACCTTTCTGATTAACGGGAGCCTGCTCACGGGCAGACTCCTCGCATTATAACGGCAGCCGCTTTATGGTCGAGGAAGGAATGAAGCGTTGACCGAATCCGTGTAGGAAACGTCAGCGTTTATCAATCCCTTTTCCTTGGCCCAGGCCAGCGCGTCGTTCCATTCCGATTCGGTGGGCACGCCGGCTTTGGGGAACGGCGGAATTTTATAGGTGTTGATGACAGACGGCGGGACGAGTTTATTGTCGCTCAATACGCTGGCGTATTTTGCGGGATTCGCATCGAGCAGATCGGAGGCTTCTTCGATGGCCGCGAGGAAACCGCGGATGGCTTCGGGGTTTTTGTCAACTACATCCTTGCGGAAACTGATCACGCTAAACCCATATTCGGGATGTTTGGAATCGTCCATCACGATGGATGCGCCTTGCTGCGCGGCGAGCGCGCCGAACGGATCGGGCAGCACGCCGGCTTTGAGCTGGCCGGACGCAAGCAGCGCCATGCGGTCGGAAAGATTTGGAACCGATGTGGTCTTGATTTGATCGCTGGTCAGCCCTTCGCCCTCGAGCAGCCGGTCGGTAACATATTCGATCACAGTGCCCTGTGATACGCCGATCTCCACATTCTTCAAATCTGCGGGGCTGGTAATGCCGCTCTTGGCCGACGCAAGAATGAAGAAATGTCCTGCTCCTTCGGTGGGGCGAAGCGCATAGCGCACGATCTGCACTTGCACTTTGTCTTTGTTGAACAGGAATGTCGAGATGGTTTCGTTGATCATGCCGTCGGCTTGTCCCGCGGCGATCAGCTGGTCGCGCGCAGGCGCAGATGCAACCGGAACAAATTCAACGTTCACACCGTGTTTGGCGAAGAGTCCTTCCTGTTTCGCGACGTACATTGGCAGCGTATCAATGATCGGCAGAACCGCGATCTTGAGCGTGACCGGTGCGGCAGCGGGGGCGCCGGCCGCGGCGGGCGCGCAGCCCGCGAGCGTCAAGCTTAATGACGCGGTGAGAAGAATAACGAACCTGAAAAGTTTCATAACAACCGTCCTTCGAAAAGATTATTGCTTGTGGATTTTACAGGACGGATGCTTTGGCCCGTTAGGATATATTGCCTCAATTTGTCCGAAAAATATCACGTGGATTCAAAATCCGATGAGAAACGTCAGGTCATTGACGTTTGTGCCGGTGTAACCGGGCTTGAGCAAATCATCGAGCGGATCAAAGAAATTGTACGCATCGTTCCGGGACAAATAATCGGGCGCGGACATCCCAAGCTTTTTCGCGCGCTGACAGCTTTCGCCATTGACGACTGCGCCCGCTGCGTCGGTGGGACCGTCGTCGCCGTCGGTGGCGAGCGAGATCAATAAAATATTTTCGATGCCGCGTAATTCATCCACCGCGGCTAAAGCCAATTCCTGATTGCGTCCGCCCTTGCCGCCGCCTTTTATTGTGACCGTTGTTTCTCCGCCTGCAATCAAGCAAAATGGAGTTTTCTTCTTTCTTCTTTCATCCTTCAATGCCATTGCTAAACTCATTCCAACATTCCTCGCTTCCCCTTTGATTTCCAAATCCAAAATATCAGAATCAAATCCTTCAAAGATGGCCTGATCTCTTGCAGCTTGTGCCGCGGCGCGAAGATCGCCAACAATAATATTTTGTACGCGCTCGCCGAGTAACAGATCAACTGTCGGACCAGATGCAATGGTTTCAAGTGTATTGCCAATTACATCCGAAAGAATCAAACTGACGACTTTTGCTTTTGTCGCGCGCGCTAATCCGCCGCCTTTGACGCGATCCAGTTTTCGGCGCAGGGAGTTGATTTCGTTGATGGTCGCGCCGCTGGCGAGAAGTTTCGATGTCTGCGCTTGAATCTTTGCAAGCGTGATTCCCTCTTTCGGCGCGGTGACCAATGCCGAGCCGCCGCCGGAAATCGAACAAATCAGCAAATCATTTTCGTCCAACTTTGAAACAAAATCCAATACGGCTTGTCCCGCGGCGAGGCTGCGCTCGTCTGGGATGGGATGCCCGCCTTCCATAACGGTGATCCGCTCGCGGGTCTGGCCCGACGCGTGTTTGGTAATAATCAATGCGTTGGTGAAATGATTCAAAATGTCCGCCGCGGCAAGTGTCATCGGCTCGGCGGCCTTGCCAATTCCCAACAGAAAGACACGATTGTGTTTTGGCAGATCGGCTTTTTGCAAGTAGCTGCGAACAAGTTTTGACGGTTCGACCGCGTCCAGCGCCGCGGCGAGAATGCGCGTGATGCGCGGGTCTTGCAAACTGCGCGTGAGAAGACGATTCGCGTCCATGCTTGCAGTATACTTTGCTCATGCCTAAAACCAAAGTCTTTGTTACTCGATTGATTCCAGAAAAAGGACTTACGCTCATACGCGATTTTTGCGATGCAGATATTTGGCAGGACGAATTGCCGCCACCGCGCGAAATGATTTTTGAGCGCGTGCGCGGTGTGGATGGACTCGTCTCGCTGCTCACCGATAAGATTGACGGCGAAGTGATGGACGCCGCGCCGCATTTGAAAGTCATCAGCAACATGGCCGTCGGTGTGGACAATGTGGATTTGGCCGCGGCCACCACGCGTAAACTTCCGGTTGGCAACACGCCCGGCGTGCTGACCGACGCGACAGCGGACATGGCGTTTGCTTTGATGACATCCGCGGCGCGTCGAATCGTGGAAGGGGAGAAATATGTGCGGAATGGCAAATGGAAGACGTGGCATCCGCAGCTTTTGCTCGGCGCGGACTTCGTCGGCGCAACTTTGGGAATTATTGGCTTTGGCAGAATCGGGAAGGCGGTCGCAAAACGCGCCAAAGGCTTTGATTTGCGCGTGATCTATTACGACCCTTCCGTTCCATCCGCTTTCGATGCAGTGCCGGTTGATCTGGACGCACTGCTTCGCGAATCCGACTTTGTTTCTTTGCATGTCCCGTTGACCGAAGAGACGCGTCATTTGGTAAATGCGGAGACGTTAAACAAAATGAAACCGAACGCGATTTTGGTCAATACGTCACGCGGCCCGGTCGTTGATCTGCAGGATTTGTATGACGCATTGAAATCGAAGCGCATCTTTGCGGCGGCTCTGGATGTGACCGAGCCTGAACCGCTGCCCGCGGATAGTCCGCTTTTGGAGTTGGACAATTGTTTGATCGTGCCGCATCTGGGAAGCGCCAGCAAATACACGCGCGACATGATGTCGCTTCTCGCGGCGCAGAATTTGATCGCCGGCTTGAAAGGCGAGCGGCTGCCGCATTGTGTTAATCCGCAGGTTTATGATTAAGGCCAGCAGACAAATTTGTTTTTAAATGTCGTTCGGGAAAGCCGTCCTCGCAGCGACATGCTAACCATCGGATTCTTGATAAGAAATTTATAGACGAACTGCATGGGGAAATGCGTCAGTCATTATGGAGAGAGACAGGATCGGATTCTTGCTGGCTCAAATTTATGGCGAGGAAACAGCCGCCGCGATTTTGCCGCGCCTGTCATCTGCGCTGGAAAATTATCGTTCTCGAATTTCCACGCCGCGCAGCGCAAGATTGACCCAGCGCGATTCGATTTTGATTACCTATCCCGATCAGATCCAGGAAGCCGATAGACCTCCGCTTCAAACTTTGACTGAGTTTTGCGCGCGCCATTTAGAGGGCCTGGTCAGCGGCATTCACATTTTGCCGTTTTATCCCTGGTCATCGGACGATGGATTCTCGGTGATGGATTACCGCGCGGTGGCTTCGCAATACGGCGCATGGAATGACATCGAACAACTTGGAACTGATTTTCGTTTGATGTTCGACGCCGTGGTCAACCACGCGTCGGCGCGAAGTTCGTGGTTTCAAAACTTTTTGCACGGCGACCCGGCGTACAAAGATTATTTTATTGAGGTCAAAGGAAATCCTGATCTTTCGCGCGTTGTCCGTCCGCGTGCGCTGCCGCTGCTGACCGCGTTTCATACAGGCGCGGGCGAGACAAAAATCTGGACGACGTTCAGCGCAGACCAGGCCGATTTGAATTATCACAACCCGCAGGTCTTGCTGGAAGTGATTGAGCTGCTTTTATCCTATGCCGGTCACGGCGCGGAATTCATCCGCCTCGACGCGATTGCGTATATTTGGAAGGAAATCGGAACATCATGCATCAGTTTGCCGCAGACGCACCAGACCGTTCAGTTGTTGCGCGCGGTTCTGGATGAAGCCGCGCCGCAGGTCAAATTGATCACCGAGACAAATGTCCCGCACGCGGAAAATATTTCGTATTTTGGCGATGGGACGAATGAGGCGCAGTTGGTCTATAACTTTGCCCTGCCGCCTTTGGTCTTGCACGCTTTCCAAACGGGAGACGCGTCCGCCTTTACGCGCTGGGCCTCGGCTTTGACACTGCCATCGGATAAGGTCGCGTTCTTCAATTTCCTCGCGTCGCACGATGGGATTGGATTGAACCCGTTGCGCGGAATCCTGCCCGAGGTCGAGATCGAAGCGATGGCAGAGCGGATCGAGTCGCGCGGCGGATTGGTTTCTTACAAAAGCAACCCGGACGGAAGTCGAAGCCCGTATGAATTGAACGTCAATTACTTCGACGCGTTGTCCGGGCCGAGCGATTCGGTTGAACAAAACATCGAACGATTTGTGACTGCTCATGCAATTCTATTTTCGTTTGTAGGTTTGCCAGGAGTCTATTTTCATAGTTTGTTCGGTTCGCGCGGCTGGGCGGAAGGTGTGACTCGAACTGGAAGCAATCGAAGTATCAATCGCCAGAAGCTTCGGTCTGAAAATATCGAATCGGAACTTGCAGATGAAAATTCCATGCGGGCGCGTGTGTTTCATCGTCTTTCGCATTTATTGAAGGTCCGCGCCGCGCACGCGGCCTTTGATCCGTATGGCGGACAACGCGTGTTAGAATTTGGAAGCGGCGTATTTGCAATTCTTCGCGAGGCGAGGGGGGAACAAGTTTTGTGCCTCCACAACCTGACCGCGTCATCGCAGGTACTCATCATGAATTCAGGAGAAACACTTTGGCCATCGCCGGTCGAATGGCGCGATCTGATTACCGGACAAACATTTTCCAGTGGAGAGAAATCCCCGCTGGCGCTGGAACCATATCAGACTTTGTGGCTTTCCAACAATCCATGATTTTGGGAAGGCGATCTTGCTTGAGATAAATTCCCCTTACCTTGCGCTTTTGAAGAACCGGATCAACCTGCGTCAGATCCCGTTCAGCGAACGCGGCTCGCGCCTGCTGGTGTTTCGATCCGAACATCATTTCCAGGTGCGGCTGGCGGAACGCTGGTTCAAAATTGACAAACGGGTTTCCGGTTATCGCGACCGTCCGCCATTGATTGATAAATGGCAATTTTTGGATGGAGGCGGCAGACCGCTTGATTTTCAATTGACCACATATCCGCACCGGCTTGATTGCCAGACTTCCATCGGCGTCTTCACGCTGACGTTTATTGACACAGAAACCCTGATGCTGGTCCTGCCGGAAGGTGCTTGTGGCGTTGCGTTGACCGCGATGATGGACAACGCACAAACGGACCGGCGCGGCGGCGTCCTGCGGCTTACCGGCGACATTCGCCGCAACGTGGCTTATACGACCAACGCCCAAATCGTCAGCAACGAGATCAAACCGCTGGACGGCGGCGAAGTTCAGCAAATTCAATTGAACATAGTCTCAACGGGCGCATCGGTCTTCATATTGAACATCACGCCGCGTTTGGGATTCAATCGTTACGTGCCGCCGTCCGACGCGGTGCTGGAAGCGGCTGCGCGCCGCTGGCACGATTGGTTTTCCGCCGCGCCGCAAGTGTCGGAGATGTATCGCGCCCAGTATTATTATGCCTGGTGGATCATGCGGGCCGGCCTGATTTCCACGCGCTTTTACACGACGCGCGAAGCAATGACGCCTTCCATGATTCACTATGTCGGTATATGGCAGTGGGACGCCTACTTTCACGCGCTGGCCTATCGTCACATCGAGCCGGGGCTTGCTCACGATCAATTGCGCGTCCTGCTCGACCACCAGCGCGCCGACGGAATGATCCCGGACGCAGTCCATGACGAGGGTACGGTAACCCACCTCGATTTCCCGATTGAAGCGGATGTGACCAAGCCTCCGTTGATCGCGTGGGCAGCGTGGAAGTTGTACGAAACCGATCACGACCGCGAATTCCTCGATGAAATCTATGAAGCGATTGTTCGCTGGAATAGTTGGTGGTTCGACAACAACGACTCGGATGGCAACGGTCTCTGCGAATATCGTCATCCCTATTCATCAGGTTTGGATGACAGCCCGTTGTGGGACGAGGGAATGCCGGTTGAATCCCCCGATCTGAACACGTATCTTTGTCTGGAACAGGAGGCGCTATCGAACATCTCGCGCATTCTCGGCCTTCCGCAGGATTCGGAATTATGGGCCAGCCGCGCAGACAAACAAGCGGAGCGGATGGTCCGCCTGCGCTGGGATGAAGACGCGGGATTGTTCTGGGCAACAAGGAACGAAACCCGCGTCAATGTCCGGACGCCGTTCAGCCTCTTCCCGTTGATCACCGGGCGGATGCCGCCGGAAATTGCCGCGCGCCTCATCGCGCACCTGACAGATGAACATCAATTCTGGACTCAATATCCGGTCCCAACGGTCGCGCACGATGATCCAAAATTCGAGCCGCTCGTGATGTGGCGCGGCCCGACCTGGGTGAATATCAATTATCTTTTGATCGAAGGTTTGCAGCGCAGCGGTTATCCGGTGCTGGCGCGCGATCTGCGTGAACGCACGCTTGAAATGATTATGGGACAGGACGACATTTACGAATATTACAATCCGGAGACCGGCAAGGCGCCGCCCAAAGCCGCTTCGACTTTTGGCTGGTCTGCCGCGATATTTATTGATCTGGCAATCCAGGCATCGAAGGACAAACAGTGATATGACTCGTTCCGTTATCCCCGCATCCAATCTTCGCATTGGTTTCGTCTCGACCCGTTTCAGCAGCACGGATGGCGTTTCTTTGGAAACGCAGAAATGGTGTCATATTCTGTCCAGGCTTGGACATGAGTATTTCTTTTTTGCCGGACTGTGCGACTGCCCGCCGGGGCAATTCCGCCTGGTTCCCGAGGCGCATTTCGAGCACCCGGATATCCTGGCGATCTATACAGAATCGTTTACCCAGTCTGTTCGCTCGCCGGAGACGACGAGAAGGATTCATGAGCTCTCGCAATATCTCAAAGAAGAACTGTACCGCTTTGTCCGGGAATTCGACATCCACCTGCTGCTGGTCGAAAACGCGCTGGCCATCCCGCTCAACATTCCGTTGGGCGTTGCGTTGACTGAATTCATCGCCGAGACCGGCATTCATACCATTGCCCATCATCACGATTTCTTCTGGGAGCGCGAACGTTTTCTGACGAATTGCGTATCGGATTATCTCGATATGGCTTTCCCGCCGCGTTTGCGGAGTGTGCGTCACGTGGCGATCAACTCGCTGGCCGCCGATCAGTTGTCGTACCGCCGCGGCGTCTCGCCGTGGATCATTCCCAATGTAATGGATTTCGATCACCCTCCAACTCCACCGGATGAATATACCGGTACGCTGCGTTCCGACCTGCACCTGGAACCGGATCATTATCTTTTTCTTCAGCCGACGCGGGTTGTCCGCCGCAAGGGAATCGAAATTTCCATCGAGTTGATCAACCGGCTGGATTTGCCCGTCAATTTTGTGGTCTCGCACAGCGGCGGCGACGAAGGCGACGCGTACGAGCGGCATGTTCGCAGCTATGCAAATCTGCTGAAAGTCAAAACGAATTTTGCGTCGGATATCGTCAGCGAACATCGTGACAGGACGCCTGACGGGCGCAAGGTTTATTCCCTCTGGGACGTTTATCCATTTGCCGATCTGGTGACCTATCCGTCCCTGCTGGAAGGCTTCGGAAACGGATTTCTGGAAGCCGTATATTTCCGGCGCCCGATCCTCGTCAACAATTACACGACCTACGCGGTGGATATCAAGCCGAAGGGATTTCGCGCCATCGAATTCGAAGGATTTATCACCGACGAAACCGTTGATCAGGTGCGGAGGGCGCTCACGGATAAGCCGTATGTTCAACAAATGGTCGAACAAAATTATCAATTGGCCAAACGGTTCTATTCATATCGAGTTCTGGAACACCAGCTGCGCGCGTTGCTGCATTCCTTTGTGGGGCAGGCCATCTGAAAAAATATGATGAAAAATTGGATCGAGCGCAATGACTGACCTCATTTTGATCCGGCACGGCGAAACGGACTGGAATGTGGAGGAGCGGTGGCAGGGGCAGGCGGATGTTCCCTTGAACGAACGCGGCCGCGCGCAAGCCATTCAACTGGCGCAGGAATTGAAAGATGTTCCAATCAATGCAATTTATTCCAGCGATCTGATTCGCGCCTTTGAGACCGCGCAGGAACTTTCGAAGAAAACCGCCTTGCCGATCCAAATTGATCGGCGTCTGCGCGAGATTCATCAAGGCGACTGGCAGGGAATGCGGGTCTCTGATATTCAGGCGCGCTATGCGGATCATTTCGAGCGCCGCCTTCGGGACCCGTTGAACATTGCTCCTCCGGGCGGCGAAACGGTTGCTCAGGTGAGGACGCGCGTCATGGAGGCTGTTCATGAAATCGTTTCCAGGCATCCATTCGAAACCGTCGCCATTGTGTCGCATGGATTCGCTTTGGCCGTAGTGCTTGCGGAATATCAAAAGCTCCCGATTGCCGATGTATGGGAACTGATCCCGGCCAACGGTGCGTGGCAAAAGATCGAGATGGATTCAGCGTAATACCGGCTCGTTCCCGGTATAAAATGGGAATGGATCGAAATGAAGATAATTTTGCTGCATTATGCTGCGCCTCCCGTCGTTGGCGGCGTGGAGGCTGTGATCGGCCACCACGCCCGTCTGATGACGGACGCGGGACACGAAGTTTGTGTCATTGCCGGACGCGGCGAACAATTCGATTCGCGGATTCGATTTATTCAAATCCCGCTCGCCGATTCGCGGCATCCCGAAGTTTTGTCGCTCAAGCCGGACCTCGATGCGGGGCGCGTGCCCAGTGAGTTTGATCCGCTCGTCGAGCGGATTGCCGCCCAAATGCGTGATGCGATTGCCGATTCCAATTGGCTCATCGCGCATAACATTTGTTCGTTGAATAAAAATCTTGCGTTGACTGCCGCGTTGAAGCGAATATCCGAAAGTCATCCGCGCCCGCGTTTGATTCTCTGGCATCACGATCTGGCATGGACAACGCCGCGCTATCGGAATGAACTTCACGATGGCTATCCGTGGGATCTGCTTCGCACCGATTGGCCGCAGGTCGTTCAAGTTGTGGTGTCCGAATCGCGGCGTCGGGAACTCGCACAACTGCTCGGTGCGAATGCCGAACGTATTCACGTAATTCCAAATGGAATTGATGCGAATCAATTTCTCAAACTTGAAGGGCAAACGCGGAAATTTGTCGAGCAGCTTGATTTGTCTTCTGCCGCCCCGTTGGTGTTATTGCCAGTCCGCATTACGCCGCGCAAAAATATCGAACTCGCTCTGCGCGTCCTCGCTGAATTGCGCTTGGAATTTAAACGGGCAAAGCTCGTCGTGACAGGTCCGCTCGGGCCCCATAACCCGGCCAACGTCCAGTATTTCGAACGACTGGCTGCGCTTCGTCGTGAGTTGAAACTTGAAGGCGCGGCGCATTTCCTCGCGGAATTGAGCGATCAATACTTGCCCGATGAAGTTGTCGGCGATTTCTATCGTCTTGCCGACGCGCTGTTCTATCCAAGCCGCGAAGAAGGTTTTGGAATCCCGATCCTCGAAGCCGGGCTTTCCTCGATTCCTGTTTTCTGCGCGGACATTGCGCCTCTGCGTGATTTGGGAGACTCGCAAGTCTTTTACTTTTCGCCTGATGATGAGCCAAAAAAAGTTGCGGCGCTGCTTGCCAATCATTTTAAGCAAAGTCCGCTTTTTGCTCTTCGCGAACGTGTACGCAGCGATTATCGTTGGGAGCAGATTTATTCGAAAGAAATAGCGCCCTTGTTGAGAAAGGGTTGAGATGAAAAATCGTTACTCTGCAAGTTTGTTCCGAAAAATCCTTGTGCCAATTATTCATGGTTCGGCCTATGACTCGGCGCTGCAAGCTGCATTTGTCATCGCCGACCCGGCCAGCATTCTGCTGGTTGGAATCGTTGGAATAACAAGCGGCGAATCGCTCAGCAAGGCAGCGGTCCCGGCCCGGCATGTTCGCAAACTCCTGCGCGAAATTGCCGACCAAAAAGGCGCGGCAGTTTTGCAGCGCATCCGCGTTTCGCATGAGCCATGGGATGAACTTGCCCGTATCGTCCGGGAAGAAGAACCGGACCTCGTGATTCTGCAGCCCTCATTCTTTGATGGATTGCAGATCGCGCTTGGCGAGGCGCTGCGATTCCCTCCGTGTGACATGGTCGTTGCCAGCGGAATCATTCCCGAATCCCCCGAACGCGTATTGGTCTCCCTGCGCGGCGGACCTTATGCCGAACTTTCGCTTCGATTGGGACTTTCCATTTCGAGCACAAGTCGTTCCAGGCTGACTGCCCTGCACATTTTGCCTGCTGTTGGCGATCATCCGGTTGACCCCGCCTTCAAAGGCATGGAACGGGTATTGAAAAACCTGCCGGAGGTGAAACGGAGGCAGATTCAAACGAACGATCCGGCGCAGGCCATTCTTGAGATGTCAAAAGAGAGCGATCTCGTGGTTTTGGGCGCGACCGCCCGCCCAAAAGAATCTTTGATTTCCATCGGCCCCGTTGCAGATGCAATCCTGCGCGAAAGTTCGAAAGGCGTGCTGATCGTAAAATCCCGCCGGCCTTTGCCCCCGAACATGGACAGCGAAGTTGTGGGCCGCAATGCGATTTCCGTTTTGGTGGATAAGTGGTTTGCCGAGAATACATATCACGCGGGTGAATTTGCCGATCTTGACCTTTTGTTGGAATCGAAGCGGAAACAGAATCTAACGATCAGCCTGGCGCTGCCCGCTTTGGACGAGGAGGAAACGGTGGGGCAGGTCATCAAAACGATCAAACGGGCGCTCATGGATCGCGTCTGTTTGGTGGATGAGATGATTCTCGTTGATTCGGATTCCAGTGATCGGACGCGGGAAATTGCCGCGGGGCTGGATGTTCCGGTTTACGTCCACCAGCAGGTTCTTCCCGATCTCGGAACGCGAACCGGAAAAGGGGAAGCGTTATGGAAGAGTCTTTACCTGACGCATGGCGACATCATCGTTTGGATTGACACGGACATCGTTAACATTCATCCGCGCTTTGTGTATGGATTGCTTGGCCCGCTCATCCTGCATCCCGAGATTCAGTTTGTCAAAGGTTTTTATCGCCGGCCGCTGAAAGTGGATAACAAACTTCAGGCGGGCGGCGGAGGACGCGTCACCGAATTGACCGCGCGTCCGCTGCTCAATCTTTTCTTTCCCGAACTTTCCGGTTTGGTTCAGCCGCTTTCGGGCGAATACGGCGGACGGCGTTCCGCGCTCGAGCAGTTGCCATTTTCATCCGGCTACGGCGTGGAAACGGGATTGCTCGTTGATGTATTCGAGAAATTTGGTTTAAGCGCCATTGCCCAGGTTGATCTCCAGGAACGAATCCATCACAACCAGCCGCTGGAATCTTTGGGCAAGATGTCGTTTGCGATCATCCAAACGATTGTCCGCCGAATCGAAAAACGTTATGGAATGAACATGCTGGAAGATGTCAACAAGTCGTTGAAGTTGATCCGTTACGAACAGGGACGACTCTTTCTCGACGTGGAAGAAATCGCCGAGCTGGAGCGCCCGGCGATGATTGAGCTGCTGGAATATCGGGAAAGAGATTTGCAGGTTTAGCTTTGCGCGAATGTATCAATCAATAATTTGAAATCTCCGCCGGCCGGATAAAGAATCGGGCAAGTGCATCCGCGCTTTTTGTATTCTTCCACTTTGGCGCGCGCTTCGGCGGGTGTCCCGGATGCGGTGATGCGATGGACTAAATCGTCTGGCACGAGATGTTTGGCTTTGTTGATTTGCTCCTTCGTGGCGGGCCAGCCAAGAATGGATTGAATTTGCTGAATCACATCCTGTGAAACACCTGATGCCTTCGCAATGTGCGGTTGTTGCGCGAGATATTGGCACAATAATTCTTTTGTATATTCGATGGCTTTGTCGTGATCGGGATCAACAGAACAGACAATCAACTGTGGGCGATCAAAGTCTTCCAGCTTGCGGCCTGATTTCTTCAATCCATTTTCAAGCAATTCGAGTGCCTTGTCGTTGTACTCTGGCGGGACGCAGTAATTCATGACGACACCGTCTGCGATCTCGCCGGTCAATTCCATCATCTGATCGCCGGTCGCGCCGATCATGATCGGGATGTGACGCGGTTCGCGGCGTCCGTGAACGACATCCAGCTCGATGCCCTCCACGTGATGAAATTCGCCGTGAAAGGTAACGCGCTCCATGTTCAACAGCCGGCGCATGACTTCGACCGTTTCGCGCATTGCCAGGGTGGCTTTGTGGCGCTTGATGCCGACGTTGCTCGCCAGCGGGTCCCACCACGCACCAATCCCGCAGATGATTCGATTCGGGGCAAGGTCGTCCAAGGTCAGGAAAGTGGCGGCGAGCAGTCCGATGTTGCGCGTCCAGTTGTTGATCACGCCCGAGCCGACTTTGATCCGCTGTGTGACCGCGGCGTAGGCGGCCATCGGGACAATGGCATCACGCACCAGCCGCGATTCCGCCTGCCAGACCGCTTCAAATCCGTGAGCTTCTGCGTACCTGACGTAATCGAGCCCGTCGCGTAAATCATGCGAGTCCTGCAAATAGAGAGCTACTCTTTCCACGGCTTACGTTCCTCCATTGGCTTAATCTAACGAAGATTCGATCTGATGCAGCAGCATCGCGAAAAGTTGTGCTATGTGGATATGATTTGTCATTATACCTGAGAGTTTTGCCTGGCAATGCTTTTGTCTATCGGACTGAATTTGTAAGGAGCATTGTCTTCGCTGATTAGGAGGATAGTCAATTGAACGGGAGGGTGGAACGTTTTATACTGATCCTGGATGATGGTCGTTCAATTTCGAGAATGCTTTGCTGTGAAGGAATACTGCCATGACGGAAAAGAAAATCAACAAGGAATCCCGGCCCTTGCGGGGCCTTGAAAATTGCTGTGTTGCCGATATTGGATTGGCGGGGTTCGCAGAATGTCAAATGTCAGGGCCCAACACATGCCCTCATGCAATGCCTTTTGGATATTGTTTCTTATGCAGGCATCCTCGCCTGGATAAGATACTTGCAAAAAGCAAAGAAAGACAAGCCGCGGCAGTTCCAAAATAAACCATTCAGCCCGTTGTTTTCCCTGTTTGAATTGTTGGGAAATGGATGGCGCTCAACGCAAGTGCCGATCTTCGCGGGGCGGGATTTCATCCCGCCAAATTACGAATATGCGGAATGGAATTCCGCGCCACATCAGTTGCTTATATGCTGCTACCGGAAAATAATACTGTCCCCGACCATCGGGGACAGTATTATTTTTGTCCGGTCTTGCTCCGGGTTGTTATAATCTTTGCCACACTTTTGGCGCAAGCTCACGCGAGCGCGCCGCGATTCGTTCTTCATCCATAACGAGGATCTTTTTGTTCTGCATCAGAATCTTTCCTTTGCAAACGGTTGTGTCAACCGTCGCGTCAACCAATCCAAAGATGAGATGCCCGAGGAAGTTTGCCTCGCCAAGCGGTGTGGGCGGCTGGTAATCCATGATTGCGAGATCGGCGGGACGGCCTTCCGCAATTTCGCCCAACTTCAAGCCAAACTGGCGTTCGCAAATCTCAGCGTTGTTTTGCAAAAGCATCCGCGGCGCTTCGACGAAAGCCACGCGCGGATCATGGTTGGCGAGGCGATGCAATAAATACGCGGCGCGCATCTGCGCCAGCATGTCGGACGACATTCCGTCCGTGCCGAGGCCGACGAGGATGTTCTTTTTCAGCAAATCAAGAACGCGCGTGACGCCGACCGCGTTATTCATATTCGACTCTGGATTATGGACAACGGCGGTTTTTGTAGCGGCGATAATATCCATTTCAGAGTCATCAATGTGGACGCAATGAACAAACAGCGACTTCTCCCCCGATGCGCCCATCTTGTTCAAGCGATTTACGGTTGGCATCCCATATTTCTTGATCGAGTCATCGCGGTCGGCGGCGTCTTCTGCAACGTGGATGTGGCAGCCGACTCCGGCGTCCTTCGCGATGCCGACGCATTTCTCAAGTGTCTCATCTGACAACGTGAACGATGCATGAAGTCCCATCATGGCCGCGATCTGTCCATCGCCTTTGCCAACCTTCTTGATGAAGCGTTCGTTCTCTTTGATTCCGCCGCCGGGAATATTTCGATCTGAGACTTCGTAGCAAAGCGAGGCCCGAATTCCGGCCTGGCGGACTGCGCTTTCGATCAAATCCAGCGAGCCATCGCGCATGGATGGAGACGCGTGATGATCAATGACGGTCGTTGTTCCATTGCGGATACATTCGATCAGCGGGATTTGCGCTGAAAGCGTAATGTCTTCGTCCGAGAGCGCCATGTCCAGCTTCCACCACAGCCGCTCAAGGATTTCGACAAAATTGGAGGCTGGCTCGCCGGGGATGGCCATGCCGCGCGCCATCGTCGAATAGAAGTGATGGTGCGTGCAAATGAAACCCGGCATCACCACTTTGCCGTTGCAATCAACTGCTCCTGCGTTTGGATAGCGCTTTTTCATTTCCGCAGAATCGCCGACAGCCACGACTTTCTCACCGTCTGTGACGACTGAGCCGTTCAGCAGAACCTGATTATCTTTTCCGAGTGTTGCAACAATCCCATTTTCAAAGCGTGTGGCCATAATATTCATCCTTTCTTTTTGTTATCAGGTTTCGCCCTGAGCGGAGTGGCGCAAAAAGCACCACTCCGCTCAGGGCGATAGGGTCTTGATTTAATTTTCTCTGAGCATTGCCAGCTCTCGCGGAGTCCGGTCGCGCATCGAGATCGCACCGGTCAGACATTTCTGCACACACAATGAACAGCCGATGCACCGCGCCGGATCAGAAAACAGGAGCCGCTTTTCGTCCAGTGTGATCGCCATGTACGGACAGCGCGCGCAGTCTCCGCACGAGACGCATAAGTCGTAATCGAAAGTCGAAATCTTTTTAACCGGCGACAGTGCCATAAAGTCCGTGATCGGATGCGGTTGGGCGATCCCAATCAGCTCGCGCATGGATTTGATGCCGCGTTCCTGCATCAGAAAAGCCGTGCCCGATTCAAGTTCGCGAATGATGCCGTATCCATATTTCGTCGGCATCGTGCAGAATTGGACCGTCTTCACACCGAGCGCGAGGAAATCCATCGCGGCTTTGTAATTCATCGGGCCGCCATTGCCGGAAATTGCGACGCCTTCGGGTATGGCGTTGGCGAGAGTCAAATTCGAAATGGGTGTGACGCCTTCGCCGCTCATGCCGACGATCACGCCTTCTTCCCAAACGCGTTCAAGCGAGCCGGTTCGGAATGCCAGCGTGGGGAAGGAGTTTGCCAGCGTGACGCCTGCTTTTTTGTTTGGATATTTTGCAAAGACTTGTTTGATCGCGCGCAGGATTGGGACGATGGATGTGACCGCCGCGGTCAGCTTGAAAAGTTTGGGGACGTTTGGATCGCCGACTTCCATGACCCACTCAATAATCTTGGCTGTGAGCGCCGCGTTCTGCGAAACGATGTCGCCCTCGGTTCCATCGCCGCCCTGCGGACAAGACAATGAATATTCGATTCCCATCGCGCCCGCGGCTTCCAGCTTCTTCGTGTTGGATTGCCATCCGGCTTTATCGCCCTCGTCGTGACCCGTGACTGGTCCGCCCGTCGAAGCCATGGTCAAACGATCGGGCCATTTCTTGATCAACTGCTCGACTTCGCGGCAAACGCGGTCAAGCGGATGCCCTGAGACGTTATCTGCATTGGCATACGTGGACTGGCTGAACGTGAACATGTATTCAGCCGGAATGTGTATCGGGACGTTATCGAACGCGGTCTTCATGATCGCGCCGGCCCAGCCCGCTTCGTATGCCTTTTGCATTTGATCCAAACCATCCGTCATCGGCGAAGCGGACAGCAAATACGGCGAGCGAATTTGTTGCCCGAAGAAATCAGTTGTGAGCGAAACGGGAACGCGGTTATAGCCGGGAAGCGCATAATATGATTTGGTTGGTTTTTCAATGGCGGGTTTTGGCTGCCGCTTCAAATAAGCATTAATCTCAAGCGCGGCATTCTTGCCGGATGCTACAGCCTGAACGACGGTCCTTGGACCAGTCATCATATCGCCCGCGTAAAATATTCCTTCGATTGAATCGCGCGGCATTGTAGATCGCATTCCAATCGCGATAATGACCGCATCGAAATCATCGCGTGCGCCTCCCGTGCCATTCAAATCGCGGACGTTTGCAGGGCTGAACGGTTGGCCCTCCGGCAATTGAACTTTCATCGTTTCAATTCCTGAAATGCCTTTTTCATTTTTCTTGATGCGTGTCACGCGAATTCGTCCGTTGACTTCAATGTCAAACTCTATTAATTCCGCGCGCTCTTTCGCCGTCAGCGGCATCTCGGAGAGTTTTTCGAGCATGAACAATTCGACGTGTTTTGCGCCGCGCTGCCTGGCTGTGATGGCGCAATCCGCCGCCGTCGCGCCGCCGCCGATAACGGCCACGCGTCCATTGAACTTGAATGCGCTTGGATTGGAAAGCAAATCAACCATTTTGATGGCAAGGTTTTCATTCTCAATGCCAGGCTCGATCGGTTTCCATAGACCAGCTGTAACGCAAACGGCGTCATAGCCTTGCTTCAACAATTGTCCTGGATCATCAATTTTCGTGTTCGTCTTCGCGTTGATCGCTCCTAACGAAAGCAGAAATTCGATGTCGGTCTCGACGACTTTTTTATCCAGGCGATGATTGGGAATCAAGTTCAACATTCCGCCCAATTGGTTGCGGCTCTCGTAAATATCAACGGCATATCCCATTTGAGCCAGTGCCGCTGCGGTGCCGAGTCCCGCAGGTCCGCCGCCGATGACCGCAACTTTCCTGCCGTTCAATGCAGGAATCGAAAATTTTGGAATGCCGCCGTCGCGCTTTGCCATTTCAACGAGGGTGGCCTGAACTTTTGGAATATTGATGGCTCCATCGAAGTTTTTGCGGCTGCAGGCCGCCATACAAAATGTATCCGGGCAGACCATTCCGCAAACGCCGCCGAAGGGATTGGCATGCATGATCTCCGCTGCCGAACGCTGAATATCCGATTTGTTTCCAACGCGAGCCGCCATGATAAAGTCAAAGGGCGAGCAGTTGGCTGGACAGGCTTCCTTGCAGGGTTTCTCCTCGCAGTATTCGCAGCGCATCAACTCTGCCTGGAGTTGATGTCTGGTCATGAAGAGCGAATCTGGCAGGCCGTTCATATTCTCACCTCATATCGAGAAATATTTTTTGACGCAAAGCTCACGAATCCATTTTATAACTTTCATGGATTTAAGCCGAGTGTAGAAACTCCATTCCCCAAAGGTGATATGTCACTGCTTAAATAAAAACAACTCTCCTGGACATGCTTTCTTTTCGCGTGGCGGAGAGTCGCGCGCTTATCAAAAAGCCGACGTTAGGAAACGTCGGCTGCGCATGAAACGGTTGGGGGGCGTTCTCCAACACGGGATGGCTGGCGTTTGTTGAAATTTATTCTTTTGCTTTAATTCCTTCCATCTTCTTAATCAACTCCAGGTCCTCGGGCAAATCCAAATCGAGTTCGAGCGAGGGCAGGTTGACGATCTCAAGACGCGCGCCGGCTTTCTTTGCGCGGTCACAATGACGCGCGAACGAGCCTTCGCCAAAATCGTATTCGATGATGTCGGCGGGTGAGAGGAGCAATGCGTTGGTTCCTTTTTGATGGCGGTCAGGTGCGATAACAACGACCGGCGGATTCGACGAACGCTCCAGCAGCGCCGTGACGTCTTCGCGATTGAGCAGCGGCAAATCGGCGGGGACGATCAGAACGCCGCGCGAAGCATATACTTGCGCGACGACGGTCGCGCGTTTGAGGGCGGTGTTCAGCGTCGGCGCGCCGTCTTCCTGGACGGTGCGCGCTCCCAGGTCTCGCGCGAGCGCCAGCGCCGACGAGTCGCGGCTGACCACAAGGACTTCTTCAATTTCTCTTAGATCAGTCAGTGTCTGAATGGTATGTTGAAGTAGTATGCGATTCAGTTCCGCCCGTTCATCCTCGGATAACGTACCTGCGAGCCGCGACTTGCCGCGCCGCAAAGGTTTTACAGGGACGATTGCCCAGAGTGTCATTGTTCTGTTCCGATGAAGTTTAGCACATCTTCCGCCAATTGTCGCCGGTCGTCCGGCGTTTTCATCAACGTGCCGGCGACTAATGTTTGCATGTTTAAACTCTTTACCTCCGGCTCAAGCTGCGAATCGATTTTATCCATCACGAAGTGCGTGACCAGTCCCTGATATTGTTTCGCAACAGCCAATGCGGAGGGTTCGATTCCCAGCTCGCGATACATTTTCGCGGCCGGACCTTTGACAGCTTGTCCGCCGATGATGGGAGAAATGGCAATGATGGATAATGGATGACCCTGAAAGGGCGCAGGGCGTTGGAGAATGGAGAATTGAAGAACTGACAAAATGGGATTAATGCTCACCCATGGATTGGATGGACAAATCACGATTGCGTCCGCCGATTGGATCGCTTCACGCGCGCCGGGCGCAGGTTCCGCTTCGTTGACTCCGTCAAACCGAAAGCCTTTGACGCGCGGCTCACATCTTCGATGGACGAAATATTCTTGGAATGCCAAATCACCTTCATCCGTTTCGACAATGGTTCTAACCGGATTATCGCTCATTGGGATGACAGTATGATGAATTCCCCATGCCTTGCAAAAGTCGCGTGTGATCTCCGACAGGCATTGACCTTCTTTGAGTCGCCGCGTGCGCTCGATGTGTGTTGCCAAATCCTGGTCGCCGAGATGGAACCAACCCGGCCCGCCAAGTTTTTCGATGTTTGAAATTGCATTCCATGTTTCGTCGACTCGTCCCCAGCCGGTATCTGGATTTGCAAGTCCGGCTAACGTGTAACAAACCGTATCGAGATCGGGAGAAATGTATAGACCGAGATGCTCGAAGTCATCGCCGGTATTGACGATGATGGTCAGGTCTTCAGGTGCGAGGATCTGGGCGAGTCCATGTGCGAGTTTTGCGCCGCCGACTCCGCCCGCGAGGGCAACGATTTTCTGTCGGACAGTGGACAGTGGACGGTGGACGGTTTCTTTAGATTTCATCGGCTTCATAAAGCAATTGTGCTTCGCTGACGTTTCTGCTTGATGTAGTAAGTGCTTTGCGGAAAGCGCTGATTCGCTTCGCAAGCTCTTGTGATTTCAAATCTAATTGTTCCATGAATGTTGTATCGTTTATATATTTTCGACGAACGATGATTCTTTGACAAGCAACTGTTTCGATTAATGAGCGAAGTGCCAAGCCTAGAAAACGATTTTGTTCGGCGTCACTTTGGCCTGTTGAACCTTCAGCGATATTAAGCGCGATGGATGTGGCTGCGCGAGTGATTTGCGAACTTAGATTGAACTTTTCGCTGTTGGGCAATTGATCTGCGAGTTCGTATATTGCGTCAATATAGTTCAGCGCCAGTTGCCAAACTTCGAGATTCTCAAATTTGAAGGACATCTTTCCGCCTTGTCTTCATGTAGTTGCACAAAGAACGGTCAACGGTCTACCGTCCGCGGTCAAATGACTTTCACCATATCAATCATTGGTTTCAGCGTTTTGTCTTTTGCAACATCGTTTGCATATCCAATAAAAATCATTGCTTGTGGTTCCCAGCTTCCGAGCAAATTTAAAGCTGTTTGCGTTTCTTGTTTTGCATACAGCGGCCAGCAAATCCAATTTCCATCGAGGCCTTCGGCATGCGCCGCGAGCAGAATCTGTAATCCGGCCAGCGCGGTGGATTGGATGTTCATGATCGTTTCTTCCGGCGTGTCCACGCGGACAGCCGTCGCATCGCGGCATAAGACGATAATCACGGGCGCTTCGTCAATGCGGCGCAGGGAATTGGCCACGCGCTTTTCGATTTCTGATTCAGATGCGCCCTCGTTTTGCATGTCAACGCGCATTTTTGTTGTCAGCGCGAGGCCAAGCCGCGTTCGGGCCGCTTGATCTTTGACGAGGACGAATCTCCACGGCTGGCAGTTATGCGCAGACGGCGCGTACGCCGCAGTGGTGAGAATGCGCTCGATCACGGAATCCGGTATCGGATCTGGCTTGAAGCGCCGGACGGATCGCCGCGAACGCAGGAATTCGTGCGCCGAATTCATCCGTGCGCGTCAACTTTTCGAGACTCGATTTTATAGATCACGCGTGGTTGCTTGGGATTGTGTCCCGGATAATTTCGATTGCCGTGATATTTGAAATTGAGTGTATCAATGTGATCTTCGGCGCCATCCGTTGTGAACTCGATGATCTTGCCGCGGACCTGCACATACCGATACGGGTTTTTTGGATCGGCAATGCAAAGCGCCACGTTGGGGCGGGCACGCATGTTTTTATCTTTCAAGCGTCCGGTTGCCGTGTTGATGCGAATGTAATCGCCGTCCATGTCGAACCAGACCGGCGTGACTTGCGGCGTGCCGTCTGACATCACTGTGGCGAGATAGACGAAGGCTTTGGTTTCGTCCTTCAACAAATCTTGATGCGATTCAGGGATGACTTTCATTTTGGTCCTCGGGGTTTGGAATGTAAAGAACTTTCATGTTCTCATCGTGGAATGCCAGAATATTTTCTATATCATTTGACGAACAGCCAAGCAGAAGTTTTACTTCGGCGTCGCGTTTGAGTGTATCAAACGTGCATAAGATTCCTGTTAGCATTCTGTTACCAAGCGATCCAAGCCAAACGTCAATGCCGCCGCCGTCCGCTGCAGATGTGCCTTCAAGATATCCATAATCAAGCGGATAAACCCGATCGGGCGGCCAGTTTGGATGCGGCTTGCCTTTCGGTCTGTCTATGACGATGGAGCGGGTCGCCGCTAAATTTGCCATTGCCTCCCAAAAAGCTTTATCGCGTTTTATTGTCATCGGAACAAGTCTTGTTCTTTCGGGCGGATCAACTCTTTCAACGATCCTTCGCGCAGCGGATAGGGAAATCCGCGTACGTGGACAACGGGCGTGCCTTCCGCGGCTTGTCCCATGACGAGCGATGCGGCTGCAGCCAGTTCGTCCGCTACGCCGACGATTGTGATTCGCAACGTGTAACCGAATAAATCCTTCCAGCCGCGCTCGTCCATCACGCCGGGGATTCCGCTCAAGCCGATGCAGACTCCTTCCGTGCCGATGCGCCAGGCGCGCCCGTGCGAATCGATAATCATCACGCCGATTCGTTTACCGGTTGCTTTTTCGATTTTGGTGCGGATGTTACTTGCAGATTGATCGGGGTCTTGCGGAAGGAGCAGAACGTATTCTTCCCTCACCCCTGACCCCTCTCCCAATTCCGGGAGAGGGGCGGAGGGGTGAGGGGCAACATTCGAATGATCAATCCCCGCGTTAGCGCAGATGAATCCAAGTTTGTGTTCGACGATGATCGTGCCGGGACGCGTTCGTAAAACCGAATTGCTTTCCTGTAATATCAATTCGACGAGACGCGCATCCTTTTCGGTTTGAGCAGCAAGCTCGATGGCGCGCTCGCCCGGCGTCACGGCTGCGAGATTGACCGTGCGTCCTTCGGCTTTGCTGACGATCTTCTGCGCCAAGACAAAAATATCGTTGTCTTCGAGCCGGATCTTCGAGCGATTGAGCGAATCGAGAATAATATCCGCCAGGTCATCACCGTGGCGGATGAAGGGGACATTGGAGAGCGGCGTAAGAATGAGGGACATATATCCAAATCTACTCCTCGAGGAAGCGGCTCACCTGCTTTTTTAGAGAGGGGAGATCGTCCCTGGCAATATCCCAGGCAACCTTGAAATCAATCTTGAAGTAGGCATGGACGATGCGGTTGCGTAGTCCAACGATTTCTCCCCAGGGAACTTCGGGATGACTTTCCTGAAATTCATCAGACAGATTTCGACTCGCCTCGCCAATGACTTCCAATTGGCGAACAACGCCGTCCTGCAGCAGACCATTCTCGAGGAATTGTTCTTTGCTGACGCCCGATAGGTAGCTTTCGATTCGTAAAATCGCGTCCAGAATGTGGTGAAGGTAAACGTTGTCATCTTTCTGCATAGATCACCACTTTTTCTCTTTCAACGTAGGGTCGGATGTACGGACTCAACGAATCTTCTGTAGCCAGGTCCACCTTGCGTCCGAGAATTTTTCCCAGCTCCATCTCGATGCCGAAAAAGCGAAGTCCAAGCGGCGGCCGCAGGTTATCCGGCTTTAGACGAACGATGATGTCAATGTCACTTTCGGGCGTCTCCTCGCCGCGTGCATAAGAGCCAAAAACCGATATTTGGCTGACGTAGGGTTTGAGCATGGGTACGACTTTTTCACGCAAATCCTCAATGCGATTCACAGCCTTTGCTCCTCGAACAAGCGCTCATTTTTCTTCCACACCGGTGATCTTTATTCCAGCATGTGTGGAGCCGTAGAGTTTGTTGATGTTGATTAGTACACTTGTCAGGCCTTCGATGACAACCGAATTCTCAATCGGTCCCGCGTCCCAACCGGTGAGGCCTGCGGCGGCGACCAGTTTGAGCGTCTCGCCGCGCGCTTCCCTGCTCGTCCCGACGACCAGCACATCGCATTCGACATCTTCATCTTTCAACAAATGTTCGTGTGAAATATTTTGGAAAGCGGATGCGACTTCCGTGCCTTCACCTAAAATTTGTTTTGCTTCCTGCGCCGCGGAACCGGCAGGCGGCATTTGGACTTTACTTACTTTCGGCGGAACAAGCGGTACAGTTACATCAATCAGGATTTTTCCTTTGAGCGCATCTTTCACGGACTCGAGTGTGTCACGATGCGCGGCGTAAGGAACGGTCAATACCACGATGTTGGCCTGCTGTGCGGCTTCGAGGTTTGACATGCCGACTATGCTTCCCTCGCCCTCGAGCAGTTGAACGATTTCAGCCGCGGCGGCAATGGCTTTTTCCGGCGTGCGCGAACCAATCAGGACGCGATAACCGGCCTTGGCCCAGCGATAGGCAAGACCTTTGCCCTCCTTGCCGGTGCCGCCCAAAACTGCGATGGTCAGAAGAACGGATGGATCGTTCATGTTTTCTGTCACTGTTTGAATCTTTCCTCGTATCGTTTCCAGACTTTCGGCGCGAGTTCGCGCGCCCGCGCTGCGATCTCTTCTTCGTCGAGCGTTTGAAGCTCGCGGTCTTTCATCAAAACTTTTCCGGCAGTGATGGTCGTTGTTATCATGCTTTGCTGAAAGCCAAAGATGATGTGCCACGGCAGATTTTCGGCAGCGAGTGGAGTGGGGGATTGGTAATCCACGAAAATCAAATCCGCGAACGCGCCCGGCGTGATTTGGCCGATCGGCGCGGCGGGGAAGAAAACGTTTGCAAGTGCGGCGTTGTTATAAATTGCCATTTGCTGAACGTCGTATCCGCCCATGCGGCGCGGGTCGCGGCTGGTGACTTTGTGCAGGAAATACGCGGCTTTCCATTCGTCCCACATGGCGTTGGTGAAGCCGTCGTTGCCGAGACAGACTTTGACGCCCGCGCGCATCATTGATTCGACGGGCGCCGCGCCGACCGCGTTGTTCATGTTGGAGCGCGGCTGGTGCGTGACCCAGGTTCCGGTTTCGTGAAGTAGTTCGATTTCGCGGGCGTCGACGTGGACGCAGTGCGCGGCGATGGTTTTCGGTCCAAGCATTTCGTGATGCTTCAAACGATCCACGATGCGCATGTCGGATTTGCTCAGGCTGTCATATTCGTCCGCTTCGTGCTCGGCCACGTGAATGTGAAAGCCGGCCCCTTCGGGTGCGGCGGAGCGGCAGGCCTGCAAAGTGGCGCCCGAAAGCGTCAGGCTGGCATGCAGGCCAAAAGTCCCGGCCAGATGCGGGTGCGGATTCTCCGCCAGCCGCCGCAGGAATCTAACGTTCTCTCTGATTCCAGCCGCGGCTTTTTCGGGTCCATCGCGGTCAGTCACTTCATAACAAAGCACACCGCGCAGCCCGGATTTGTCAACGGCGTCGGCGAGGATGTCGAGCGAGCCGTCAATTGCGTTCGGCGACGCGTGATGATCTATCAGGGTGGTTGTGCCGTGTTTGATCGCGTCCACCAGACAAACCAACGCGGAATAACGGATGTCTTCTTCGAGCAGCGATTTATCGAGCGGCCACCAAAGTTTTTCAAGGATTTCGGGAAAGTCTTTCGGCGCGGATCCGGGAATGGCCCTGCCGCGCGAGAATGCGCCGTAGAAATGTGTGTGCGCGCAAATGCCGCCGGGCATGACGAGCTGCCCGCCTGCATCGAGCTTCCTGGCCTTCGGATATAACTTTTCGAGTTTTGATGTCGGCCCGATCTCGTGGATGTGATCGCCCGAAATGTAGATCGCGTGATTCTCAAGAATGCGATTTGGCGCTTCGAATGTCATGAGTGTTGCATGGGTAATCAGCATTAACTAAATCCGTATTGTGTGGGATGTGGAAGTTTGAAACCCGATGCGCCGATTTCCCATAACGTGATGAAGGCGGCTTCGCGCGCTTCGGGATTGTCCGCATACATGACGCCATAGATTTGTTTGACGATGCCATCGTTTGGGTTTTGTTTCAGGTACGGCAGGGCCGCCATGCGTTCTTCTTCCTTGTCGCTCTTGAGCGCGGCCAGCAGGACATCAGTGGCCGGCGAGCCGGGCGCAATGCCGACTCCCTGTCTGCCTGCGATCTCGATCAGCCACGGACTTTGGGACGGCGGTTTCAATGGATGCGGGATGCGCAAGTTCCCGGCTGCGTTTGCGCGTTCATCCAGGACTTCTGTCGCCGAGTTTCGAACGACCCACTGGTCGTCCTCGACCTGCATCTTTTGAAGCGTTTCAGTTGCCCACGGTTCCTCGACGCGCGCCAGCCCATAAACGACTGCGCGGCGCAGGAGAATATCGGCCAGCGTTGCGCCATCCTTCAACATAGCGTGGCCCTCGGTCGGATCGTTGGCGAGAGATTCGGCCGCGGCGCGGCGCAGCTCTTCATCGGCGTTGAGCAGGGTCTTGGCGACGACTTCCAGCGCCTCGGTCGTGCCGATGGCGACCAGCGCCAGACATGCCGCGCGCCGGGCGGACAGGCTGGGTGCCTGCAGCATGCCTTCGAGCGTACGCACCGCTTTTGTGTCCTTCATTGCGCCGCTTCCGAGCGCGAGTAACTTCATCAGTTCGAACGAAAGTGTGTTGGCCAATTGGCGGAATAAAGTTGCGGCTCCCGGATCGCCGCTGGTGACAAAGGCTGCCATTGCCTGTCCGCGCAAAGAAAATGGAAGTCCATCGGCCTGGAGCAATTCCGCGAGTCCGGCCATCAATTTGCTGCGCCAGGGCGCGTCGCGCGGCGCATCCCGCAGCCAGCGCGCGGCGGTCAACATCGGACGGTGCATCGGCAGGCGCGACCACTCCAGCATATTTTTGACCAGATCGTTGGTGTCGCCATACGCGGCGAGATATCGCATCGCGAGAATTTTGCCGGCCCAATCGGGCTGGTTCAGCAGCGTCTCATCCGCCTTGAATCCGCTTAAAGCCTGACCCGCCAAGAACCCGCCAAATACCGGATGAACGAATCGCATTTTGTTATTGAGATGCGCGACGACCAACCCGCTGGATGCCAGCCTTCCAAGCAAACCCGGAGTTGGAAGCGGCGTGGTCTTGCTTTTCTTTTTACCGATCTTTCCGGTTGGCGGTTCTTCGGACGCGCCCTGGCCCTGCTCTGCATTACTGTTTTCGCTGGCTGATCCCTCGTTCAATTCCTCGGGCGTCTCGAATTGTTTGACCCATTCGCGCGCTTTGCGCGGATCGAAGACGGGCTGGCCCGTCAACGTGACCTGCATGGCCAGCATTTCGAGCGCAGCCAGCGGCGTATTGGCTGGCGCCAGCCGGCGGACGTGCGTGGCAATCGCTTCGAGGATGTGCGGACCGAGCGCGTCGCCCGCATACGCCCCCCAGATTTTCAGCGTCAATTCGAGCGGGGTAAGCCCGCGCGTCTCGGTATTGAGCCACGCGTTCAAGAGGAGCGGATCAACCTGCTCCGGCCCGGTTTGCGCCCACGCCTCGACGGCCACGAATTGAGTCCAGAGTTCGCTCCATTTCTGGATGAATTTTGTTTCGCGCTGCTTGTTCCATGCAGCCAATGCCAGCGGTGCGAAGCCCAATGAAAGCAAGCCGTCCATGTATTCGGGCGCGCCGGTTGCAACGACATGAATCTTCGGATATTCCTTCAAGAGCAGCTTCAGAAAATCCGAGATGGTTTGTTGCCCATCGGGTGTCAATTCGTCGAAGCCGTCCACGAGGAGCAGAGCGCGGCCCGAGTGGAAGCAATTTTGAACGAAACCGGGAAGCCGCCCCAGGTCCAGGACCGAAACGTGTTCTGAGTTTATCTCGACGATCAGATTCAATGCGTCTTTCGCATCATTGACCGGCAGTCTCAAATCCGCGGCATGAATCAAAAACGGGACAGCATCTTTGAGCGCGCCGAGCGTTTCGCTGCGGTTGGCGGCCAAAGATGCAAGCCGCGCAAGCGCAACTGTTTTTCCGGCGCCGGGCTGGCCAACGATGACGAGATTCGCCCCGCCCGAAAGCGCATCTTCCAATGTCAAGGTTGGCGCATTATAGATCGCGGCCAGTTCAGGCCATGCCGGCATGTACGGCAGGGTTTGTGTGACGATATCTTCGGGCGCAACCGGTCCGCCGGGTTCGACGCGCGGCAGGGGAGCCAGCAGGCGCGGCTCGACCAGGATTTCATCGAGCGCAAACAACGGCGCAGCGAGATGCATGCCCTGCGCGCGCCGCAATGTGATGCGGCGGTGATTTTCCTCGACGCTGCTCGTGCGGCGCGCCTGCGCTTCTTCGCGCTGTGTTTTTAGATTTTCGTTGATTTCCTGGATGAGCGGGCGCGAGCGCGCGACGATCCACCAAAAAATGCTGGCAACGATAAAGCCAACGATGAAGGAAAATGGATCGAGCGAAAGCGGAAAAGGGAATCTCATGGATCATCAGCCCGCGTACAAAATGCGCCCGCACGACGGACAATAGACAAGCTGCGCCGCATGGCGCGCGTTTTGCTGCAGCCCGGCGGTCAACGTGGTGCCGCACGCGCCGCACGCGTTGTCTGAAATTTCAGCGACCGCCACGCCGCGCCGCTGTTGGCGCAAATCGTCGTACGCGGAAAGCGCATCGGCGGCGATGGCGCTGACCGCGGCCTGCCGCTCGAACTTCAACGTTTCCAAATCCCGCGTGAGCGAGTCCTGTTCATCTATCAGCTTTCGATGTTCATTTCCCAAACGGGATTGAATCTGCTCCAGGTTTTTTTGAGCCGCCTGAAGGGCGGACTGCGAGTCATCAACGCTCAACATGGCTTCGAGTTCGCGATCTTCCAAAACCGCCTGGTGTTTTTTTAGCGAAGCGATCTCGGCCTGCAAATCCTGCAGCTCTTTTGGATTGCGGATCGTGCCGCCGTATAGACTTGATTCGACCTGCTGGATTTTGATCTGTTGGCCTTTCGCTTCCTCCTCGGACTCCCGGCGGGCGCGCTCCGAATTGTGCTGATTTGCCTCTGCCAGCCTGACCTGCTCCCGCGCCGCCCGAAGGTCCGCGTCGTTGTCGAGCGTCTCCTGAATTCTTGCCAGCCGCGTCTCCATTTTGTTGATGCGGCTGTCCACTTGCTGCAGGCGGAAGAGTCCGAAAGACGCGCTCATGCCTTGATTATATTCGATGTTGTGAAAATTAACTAAACAATGCGGATCACGCTTTAAAGCGTGATCCGCACTTAATTACGAGAGGATCCTGTGCTCCCGCTTATTTCATTGAGTTGGAAGGTTGTAGTAATTATAAACTGCGCGCGTGAGGTTAGCGATCAGTTTATTCATTGGATCAAATAAATCTTGAACAGGGTGATATGTGTAAATTGAAAGCACGAAATTTCCGCCAGGGGTGTAAATGATCCCTGCGGCGCTTATATCCTGAAGCGGGCATCCAGTACATCGCGGTATCCAACCGTGCTTCATTGCTACTGGCGTGCCATCCGGAATGCCGGCCTCAAGTAAAACGCCGATTTTATCCTGCTCGAGGTAATTCACTATCTTATTACAAACATCTTTGGTCATTTTGTCGGGGAAGGCGGCTACCAACGCGCCGCCACCCGTCTGGGAGCACTGATAAATGTCCTCCAGCAACATAGCCATGTCTGATGTTGTGGTCTGATTATAGACATCAGGGCTTGTGATGCTGCCGTCCGGTCGTTGATTCGCGGGTGTACTGAACCTTTGTAAGAGTGGGCAGGGATTCTGCGGGCTGCAAAAGAATCCTCCGATGAACGTATTCGCAAGACCCAACTTCTGCATATACTGACTTACGATCAGCGGGCCCATGTTTGGATCAAGCACCCGCATCATGTCGTCTGTCGAGGGGTTGTCTGACGCATGGATCATTGCGAGTATTCTGGCATTGGTTTCACTATCAACAGGGGCTGAACCGTGCTGGATGAAATATGCGACCAGAATCGGAATCTTCATTGTACTTGACGCTGTGAAGGCAATGTCTGGATTCGCATCGAGCGGCTGTTGATTGTTAAGAGCAAAATGGATTTCCTGACCGTTTTGAAGATCGATCATAGATAAGCCAATTACGCCATCAAAACTTCCGGTAGCACTGTTGAAACCTGAGGAAGTTGAAATGACTTGTTTCAGGAGAATCTCCAAGTCATTTAATGATGGGCGAGCGATTGTACCCTGTTTGGCAGTCAACGTCACAATGCGGCTTGTCGGCGACTGTAGTGCAGCTTCGATCAGCGGAACGGCGCGGTCTACATCTAAAGTCTGACCAGGCTGACCGGGTGTGAAATTGGGTGTACCAGGCACCGGCTGTGCTGGAACAGAAGGTTGATCGTAACGTTCGGCGATTTGCGCCAAATAGACGCGCAACCGATCTTCGGCGATGGTGGCGCGCAGAGGCACGGGCGCGGGAGTTGGGTCGCGATTCCAAAGGTAATCCCAAAAGCCTCCCCAAAACGCGCCGCCGGTCCGGGTCAGGTCTGCCGCGGCCAGCATCGATTCAACGTCAATCTGGAAACCCAGCAGTGTCGGGTCCGCCTGGATAATTCCACCGTTATATTGAATCTCGACCGGCAGGCTGTAGACTTGAAGCAAACGCTCGGAGGCCGCCTGCGGATTGAGCCCGCCAACAGGAACGCCGCCGATTGTCATCCCGGCCGGGTAGCTGTCGCGCTGGCGGCTGTAGGCCACCAATGAGAAAATCACCAAAACGATTGCGATGATGAGCAGGAAAATCGCTGTCCCCCGCAGAAAAATATTGGCATTGCGGTTTCTCACTATACCTCCGAACCCGAAGGGTGCTTCGCGAATTATGACTTTCGTCGTCAAAAAGTATAACACAAGCAATTATGGCACCTGTGCTAGAATTGCATTAGCCTTTTTTGCTGCTCCTTAATCAATCTCTAAACTTGATTTCATGTCCGTTCGACAGGGAACAAGAATTTGTTTTGATTACCTCGCAGCACTTTGCAAGGCAAGAAAGGGAACCCATGCTTCGCTCCTTCCTGATCTATCTTTCCAAGGCAGCCTGGGCGCAGAATATGGTCACCGGTTGGAAGTTCGCCTGGCGCACCGCGTCCCGCTTCGTAGCGGGGACCAAAATTGAAGATGCCATCCGCGCAATCAAGGAACTCAACGCAAAGGGCATCAACGTTACGCTCGATCATTTGGGGGAACATACCAGCAAGCCCGAAGAAGCTTCAGATGCGACCAATGAAATCCTGGCAACGCTCGACGAGATCAGGAATTCGAATGTGCGCGCCAGCGTTTCGATCAAGCTGACCCAGATCGGTCTGGGCCTGGACGAAAGGCTGTGCGCACAAAACCTCGAGCGCATCCTTGCCCGCGCCAAAGATACCGGAAACTTTATCCGCATTGATATGGAAGATACGCCTTATACCGATAAGACGATCAACCTTCATTGTCAAATGCGCCAAAGCGGTTACAGCAACGTCGGCATGGTTTTGCAGTCGTATCTTTACCGCTCGGAGGCAGACGCTCGCAAGCTTCTCGAGAGCAGGACGCCGATCCGGCTGGTCAAAGGCGCATATCAGGAACCGGCGGACAAAGCCTTTCCCAAGAAAGCCGATGTGGACGCCAATTATGATTTGTTGACCAAGATCATGATTGACGCCGCGCTGGCCGCGGGCTCCCCGAAGATCAGCGCCGACGGCCGTTTTCCGCCCATCCCCGCCATTGGCACACACGATCCCGACCGGATCGAATTTGCGAAGCAGTATGCATCGAAAGTCAGCCTGCCAAAAGACGCGATGGAATTTCAAATGCTGTATGGCATCCGCCGCGATTTGCAGGAGCAACTGGTCAGGGAAGGTTATTGTGTGCGCGTCTACGTTCCATTCGGGACGCACTGGTATCCATATTTCATGCGGCGTCTGGCCGAACGCCCGGCAAACGCCTGGTTCTTTATCTCGAATTTCTTTAGAAAATAAGAGATCGGAGAGCGGACTTTAGTCCGCCGCAAACGAAGCAAGATTTATAGGTTTTCTTTTTGCGACTTAGCGTCTCTGCGTTAAATTTTTCCGCGTGTTCTACAAAGTGGCAGCTTGGGTTATTTATGGCGCGTGTTTTGAATTTATACGGAAGCAAATTTGTGGTAAAACCATGCCATGTCTGAACAGCGACCTTTAGCACTTGTTACCGGCGCAGCGCACCGGCTTGGAAAAGCCTTTGTGCTGGCATTGGCGCGCAAAGGATATGCCATCCTGTTGCATTACCGGACATCTGATGTGCAGGCGGCAAAGACTGCCACTGAAATTCGCACATTGGACGTCCCTGTTTTCCTTTCCCAGGCCGATTTGACGGATCCAAAGAAGGCCATTTCTCTGTTCGAATATGTGGACAAGATCCCTTATCCATTGAAAGTGCTGGTCAACTCGGCGGCCATCATGCCTGTTGGCGATGCGCGTACGCTGTCTGTCAGCGATTGGGACGCGGCGCTTAATCTTAATTTGCGCGCGCCGTTCCTGCTGGCGCAGGAAGCGGCCAGGCGCATGACGGACGGCGGGCTGATCATCAATGTCACGGATGTGGGCGCGCACAAAAGCTGGGGCCGCTATCCCTCCTACACAGTCAGCAAGGCAGGGCTGGAAACGCTGACGAAAATACTTGCGCGCGCTTTTGCGCCCTCCATCCGGGTCAACGCCATCGCGCCAGGGCTTGTCCTGCAATCCGATCTGGTCTCGACCGAGGAATGGAATCGTTTGATCGAACGCCTGCCATTGAAGCGGGCAGCGACAGTGGAGGAAATTGCTGCGGCGCTGGGTTTCCTTCTGGATAATCAATACATCACCGGGCAAACCCTTATGATTGACGGGGGATATTCCCTGCTTGGATAAATTCATGACCTTCGTAAAACGTTACGCCGACTGGCTTGCGGCGCTGGCAGCGCTCGCGGCTGTCCTATTCTGCGCCGCGCGCTATGTCAATTTCAAGGTCCCGCCATTCGAAGACGCGGCGATGCTGATGCGCTATGCCGATCACCTCGCTCACGGTCATGGAATCGTCTGGAACATCGGCGGACATCCGGTGGACGGCGCGACCGATTTCCTTTTCATGGCCGCCTCCGCGGCGCTGATCAAAATCGGATTGCCGGTTGGACGCTCGGTGCGCGCCATCGGTTTTGCATCGCACATTTTGACGGTCCTGCTCGTTTATTGGGTCAATCGAAAAATTTGGAAAGCCGGCATCATCATCTCGTTCGTGACCGCGCTTTATCTTGCAGTCGGGACGGGACTCTCCTATGTTGCGGCTTTCTTCGGGACGCCGTTCTTCGCGTTCCTCGCCGCTCTTACCTGGACCTTTGGCCTGCTCCTGATCAAAAAAGAGAATCCTCCGCTTTGGCTTTCCCTGCTGTTCGCGTTCGCAGGTTTATTCACCGGACTTACGCGTCCCGAAGGTGTGATCCTCGCCGCGCTGATGCTGGCCGCGATCATCGTCGTCAAGGGCTGGCGTGAATCCGGGAAAACGATTTTTGTTTTTGGGGCTGTATTCTTGATTCTGGGCGGCGCGTATTTCCTGTGGCGCTGGAATTATTTTGGCTATCCATTGCCGAATCCGTTTTATGTAAAAAACGGCGGCCTTCTGCATTCGGATTCGCTTTGGGAATCGTTCAGCTATCTCTTCCGCTTTGGCGGACCGTTCCTGCTGGCGTTCCTGCTGGGATTCCGCTCGAAGAAGACGATCCGCCTGACGATTGCATTTTTGATCCCGCTGGTTGTGTTTGCTGCGGCATTTGTTTTGATTGATAATCAAACCAATTTTGGCGGACGTTTCCAGTATGCGCTTTGGCCGCTGGTGATGATCTCGTGGTATCCGCTCGTCGAAGGCCTCGAGCGCGAAATCGGCTTTTCGTGGCCTGCCCTGAGCCGCGTCGAAGGGCCTCAGCCGCCGCAAGTCTGGGCGCGAGGCGTGTGGATTCTCGCCGCGCTGGCAGTCGCGTATGGTTTCGTCCGCTATTCGGCATCGCAGAATTGTCTGCTCACCAGCGCGCAGCTTTCATGCGGCGTCGCGTACGAAGCCGACGGCCGCTATAACATGGCGCAGATGTTGTCGAATTATCAGGGCAAAGGTTATGTGATTGCGACCAGCGAGGCGGGGCTTTTGCCCTTCTACTCGAATTGGACGGCGATTGATACGTGGGGGCTGAACGATGAATGGATCGCGCATCACGGCGGGATCACCGCGCAATATCTCGACCAGTACAAACCGGATGTGATTGCCTTTCACGCGTATTTTTCCCCGCTGGTCCCGCCGAAGTTGATCCCCAGGAATCTTTCGCAGGAATGGTTCCGCATGACGATCACACTGATGGATTATGCCCAGAGCCACGGCTACATCCTTGCCGCGTCGTTCGGCGACAGCCCGTATCAAACGCATTATTATTATGTGCGCCCCGATTTTCCCGACAGCGCAAAGATCGTTCACGATATTTCGACGATGAAAAATTATTATTGGCCCGGGACCGGAAAGAAATCCATCAATTACGCGCGGGTCCAGCCTTAGAAAGTGTTTTGAAATTCATGAACAGACATGGGCCTGTCATTCTTCGTGGCGCCCCCGCGTGTGCGAGATCTTCGACTTGGCGCCACTCAGAATGACAAGTTGAAACCATGATTTTGATTCTTAAAACACTCTTAGGAGGAGCAGATGACCGAGATCGTCGAGCTGGCTGAGAAGTTGAGATCGGAAGGCGAGAAATTATCTGGTTTTTTTGCCGGATTGACCGGCGAGCAGTGGGGGATCGAAGTCTACACCGAAGGCTCGGTGTGGACGACCCGCAATATTTTGGCGCACCTCGTTACATCCGAACGCGCCTTCGTGAAATTGTTCGAGCAAATCCGCCAGACCGGCCAAGGCGTTTCGGAGGGTTTTTCGACTGACCGTTACAATGCCCGGCAGCAGGAGAAGACGGCGGAATTAACGCCGCGCGAACTGCTGGATCAATTCAAAGCTGTGCGCGCTGGCATGATCCAATGGGTTTTGGGAATCAATGATTCTGACCTGGAGAGAACCGGACGGCATCCGTTTCTTGGCATCACAACTTTGCGTGAAATGGTCAAGATGGTTTATATCCACAACCAAATGCATTATCGCGATTTGAGACGCGTGCTAAAAGATTAAACACAAGGGCAAGAAATTGTACAAAAATTGTATCTTCTCAATAATTCGGGGTGGCTCTTTAAAGTGACCGCCACATATGGAAACAATTGCTTTGGTAACGCATTTTTGTCACCTGTGGGGGTGGTATTTTGGGGCTTCCCCCATTTATTGAGATGATACCAAAAATTTTCCTTTGTGCCCCTTTGAGTCCTTCGTGGTTTAAAAGAACATGCAAATTCCACCTTTCAAACTCGAACGTTATTTTGCCAAATACGAATTCAACGCGAAATATCTGCTTTGCAGCTCGGACTGCGAAGCGATGACCGTTTCTGATTTGCTGGCCCTTGAACCCGGCGCGGCTGAGAAATTCCAGCAGGTCTGGCTTGGGTACACCGAATCGCAGGGAAGTCCGGCTTTGCGGCAGGCAATTTGTGGCTTGTATCAAACGATAAAACCGGAGAATGTGCTCGTCCACACCGGGGCGGAGGAAGCAATCTTTTTGTTTATGCAGGCTGTTCTGCAATCCGGCGATCATGTCATCGCGCATTGGCCCTGTTATCAATCCTTGGCGGATGTTGCGCGTTCCGTCGGCTGCGACGTGACTCTCTGGAAGGCGCGCGAAGAAAATGGCTGGGCTTTGGATTTGGATGAACTACGTAAAGCGCTTCGACCCAACACGAAATTGATCGTTGTCAATACGCCGCATAATCCGACCGGCTATTTGATGTCGGAGTCGGACTTCCGCGCGCTGCATCGAATCGCGGCAGAGCGGAATATCTTGTTGTTTTGTGATGAAGTCTATCGCGAGTCGGAATATGATCCCGCCGACCGCCTGCCCGCAGGGTGCGATCTGGGCGAACAGGCAGTGTCGCTGGGCGTAATGTCCAAAACGTATGGATTGGCCGGTTTGCGAATTGGATGGGTCGCCACGCGCAACAAGGAAGTTTATGCGCGCATGGCCGCGCTCAAGGATTACACGACGATTTGCAATTCCGCGCCAAGCGAATTTTTAGCGGAACTGGCTTTACGTCATCGCCAGAAATTGATCGAGCGAAATGTCGGCATCCTTCAACAGAATCTTTCCGTGATGGATGAATTCTTCAAGCGTCACGAAAATCGCTTTTCATGGATTCGTCCGAAGGCCGGTTCGATGGCGTTTCCGCGTTATTTGGGCGGCGACGTCGAAGCATTCTGCGATGAACTGGCCCGCAAAGCGGGTGTATTATTATTGCCGGGCTCGATGTATGACGACACCGGCAATCATTTCCGTCTCGGCCTCGGACGACGCAATCTTCCCGAAGCCGTTGCCCGGCTGGAGGAATTTCTGGCGGAGATTTAATTCAAATATCAATACTTTCGCCAATGCGGTATCGGGAGCGGCGAACGTGGGGACAATTTGCCAAATTGTCCCCACGAATGGCGAAGGTATTGTAATATGCGGATAAATTTATGCAGCGACTAATCACGATCCTTCGACTTTCCCGTCCCATTTATCTTTTGCTTGCCGCGCTGACGTATGTCCTCGGCTCTGGAATTGCGCGGTTTTTGGGCAGACCGCAAATTCCGGTTGTCTTCTGGCTTGGGCTGGTGGGCGTTTGCCTCGCGCAATTGAGCATGAATCTGCTGGCCGAAGTTTTCCGTCCGGCGAACGAACCGATCGTTCAAGGTGAATCGAGCGCGGAGCGAAAATCCATTCACGACGCGGCGCTGAATGTTTCCATTGGGGCGCTGGCCGCCGATGCGGTGATCGTTTTCCTTTTGTATCGCGATGGTCATTTGCCATCGCCGGCGTTATTCTTCATTGGACTTTCGCTGCTGGCCATCATCGTTTATGCGGTTCCGCCGCTGCGTTTGTTCGATAAAGGATTTGGCGAATTCCTGATTTCGATCCACCTTGCTTATTTGATTCCGTCCATTGCTTTTCTCCTGCAATTTGGAAATTATCATAAACTGATGACGGTTGTTGCAGTGCCATTGACGCTGATTGCCGTCGCCGTATTTCTCACATTGGATTTCGCATCGTTTTCCGACGATATCAAATATGAACGCTCCACGCTCTTGTCCCATCTCGGATGGGAGCGCGCGGTTCCGCTCCATCACGGGCTGGTCATTCTCTCTTATATTCTTTTCGGCGCCGGCCCGCTTCTCGGATATTCGCTGGCTTTGCTTTGGCCCGTATTCTTGACCCTTCCCTTCGGCCTTCTTCAAATCTATTTTCTCCGCAACATCGCGCTCGGAGCGCGGCCTCTCTGGACTTTGCTGACTGCAAATGCGTTCGCGCTCTTCGGCTTGACCGCGTATTTTTTGACATTGGCCTTCTGGCTCCGTTAACCTGGCACTTGACACCTGACACTTGACGCTTCCTCATGCCCGAATTTCTTCGACTCCTCCCACCGGACGAAGCCCGCGCGCTTTTGCTTTCGCATCTTGCCGGACCCGAAGCGGATTCCGAATTAATTGACACGACCCGCGCCCTCGACCGCGTCACCGCGGAAGATGTCATCGCGCCGCACCCGCTGCCAGAGTTCCCGCGTTCGACCGTTGACGGTTACGCTGTCCGCGCCCGCGATACGTTCGGCGCGTCTGATTCATTGCCCGCGTATCTAAATTTGATCGGCGAAGTCCCGATGGGCGATTCGCCCGCGTTTGAATTGCAATCCGGTCAATGCGCGTTGATCCACACCGGCGGCATGCTGCCCGATGGCTCGGACGCGGTCGTGATGTTGGAATACACACAGAATGTGGTGGGGTCTTCCCGCCCTGGGCGGCAAAACGTCGCCCCTGCAAAAACCGAAATCGAAATCATGCGCGCGGCCGCGGAGGGCGAGAACGTGATCCGCGTCGGCGAAGATGTGGCCGCGGGGCAAACGGTCATCCCGCGCGGGGTCCGCTTGCGAGCCGCAGAAATTGGTGGGCTGATGGCGCTGGGCTTGATTCATGTGCGTGTAGCCAGAAAGGCGCGCGTCGGATTGATTTCTTCCGGCGATGAAGTGATCGCGCCGAGCCAGTCGCCGCGTCCGGGCCAGGTGCGGGACGTCAACGCGTACACGCTGTCTTCGCTGGCGATGAAGTCGGGCGGGGAAGTGGTTTTATACGGCATCGTCCGCGATCAATTCGAGGCGCTGCAAAAGACCGCGGCGCGCGCGTTAGCCGAATGCGATGTGGTAGTGATTACCGCGGGTTCCTCGGCCAGCACGCGCGATATGACGGCGGATGTAATTAATTCGCTGGGCGCGCCGGGTGTTCTCGTGCATGGAATCAATACGCGCCCCGGCAAGCCAACCATTTTGGGCGTGTGCAAAGGCAAAGCCGTGATTGGGTTGCCGGGCAATCCCGTCAGCGCACTGGTGAATGGATATTTGTTTCTCGTCCCGGTGATCGAAAAATGGCTCGGTGAAACGCCGCGCCCGCGTCCAACTGTGACGGCGCGTTTGACCGTGAACATTCCATCGCAAGCGGGAAGGGAAGATTGGATTCCCGTTAAGCTATCCTCCATGAACCATTCTCCATCTTCACTGAAAGAGCAGAGCATGGATCATGGAGAATGGATTGCCGATCCAATTTTTGGAAAATCAAATTTGATTTTTACTCTCGCCGCCGCGGGTGGATTGCTTCGTATTTCACCTGATGCAACCGGCTTGAGCGCTGGAGAAATGGTGGAGGTGGTATTGATTTAGCGATGTATAATCTATAAAGATATGTCGCCTCAAAATTTGAGAGTGCGAATTGATTTACCGAAAAAGGAGGTGAGGCGGTTGCCCGTCTGCCAGACGCATTCGTTGACAAACATCCTGATATTCCATGGATGGACATTCTTGGGTTTAGAAACTTTGCCGTTCACGAGTATTTTGCCGTGAAATGGGATGTCGCATGGCTGACTGCAAACGAAGAGGTACCTTTGCGAAAGCAAGTGTCGAAATTGTTGAGAAATGAATTTCGCGAACAGTAAAGCTGCTGGGTCTGGGAGGCATTATGTTCAGATTCAAATTCCTGTTGATTGCGCCTGCAATTCTTTTGTTGGTTGCGTGTACCTCTTCTCCTGTTCAAACTATAGCTGCTTCAACGTTTACGTCTGTAACCTCAGCGGTTGAAGCCGTTACAAAAAATCCTACCGAAATTCCAACTGCAAATTTAACTGAAACTCCTCTGCCCGCTGTTCATCCGGACACCATTACCGTCGGCACCGAGCAAGTCAACATTACTACGGCGGAAGGCAACGGCGTGGATGTGCCGACCGTGGGTATTGATGCCAAAGGCGGTGTCTTTATCAAAAACGGCGAGACGTGGACAGCCGTGGATCTCTCCCACATGGAAACGAGCTGGAGCGCGGCGGAGCAGGCGAAGATCCCGACGCTTCTTGCCGCGGATAAAGCCGGCGACCGGGCGTCTGCAGATAATGCACCGGTTACTGAATGGCATGAAGACTCTGCTTACAAGCGGAATGAAATCCTGCAGATATTAAAGGCAAGCGGAACCGACGTGACGCAGTTTAATATCGAAGGCAAGTCACAGGATGATGTGACCAAGATTAATGACAGTCTCTTTGATACCTGGATTACCTGGAATGAGCAGCACGGCATTAAGGAAACGAGCGCTCCGGAGTCGCTGATAGCGGCAGTGGTAAATAGAATCGATAACGTTGATGTTGGCGCATATCAAGGCGCAGATAAGTTAAATTATGGGATTGGAGCTACCGGAAACCTCAATTCGTCTGATCTACAAAAAATTGCTACAGCAAATCAGAAAAGTATTTCCGTGCGTGGTGAGACGTTTATTATTTACGTCGAAAATTCTGCAGCTGGGGCAGACGGAAAACAGCGAACACTGCTTCATAGAGTGGGATATCCTGAGGACCAATTAGTAGATGTGATTAGTCTTGGAAATGGTCGAAATAACCTGATTATGTTAGTGCCCAATGGGGCAACATCTCTTGCGAGTGACATATGCGCGATAGGTGTTACTTCATTATCAAACCCTGTGAAAAACTGTGACGGTCAGTCGATTGATAAACCGCGAAGTATAGGGCCGTATCCCATGGTGGTAGGTAGGTATTTGAATACTTTTCCTGAATTGCTCGCTAAAAATTCGGGCGTGCAAGTGCGGTGGTTAAGTGGCGGCGAAAATTTTACATGGATGGATGGGATTGGAGTAGCAGACGGTTTCTACAGTTCTGCATTTAAATAATTGTTTGCTTGATTTCTGTTTGTGTTCCTTGCTACAGTATAGTCATGCGGTGGTTTTTCATCCTCGCGCTTTTCTTGGTGTTGTTTATTCCGTATCAAGTCTATGCTCAATATGATTGCGCCCTCGGTTGTACGTGGAAAGTTTTTAGCGTGTCAGGCTGTAACAATCCATGCAATACTTCAAGTCCATATTATTCGTTGATTACCTCTAAGTGCTATGATGATTTGGGAAATATTTGTCAAACATCCACTTCATGTAATTATAATACTGCCTGCGCAGGAAATCCTTGTTCGCAAAACATTAACTGCACATGGACTAATACGTTCGATTGTCAGGGCGGATCGTGCGGGTGCGGACAGATACGAACTGCGGTGGAAACCTGCAACGGCGTGCACTGCCAGGATGCGTGCACGGCGGATAGCAACTGCAACGCCGGCGGGTGCGGGAACGTGAATCCGACCAATACCCCCGGCGGGCCAACGAGTACACCCACGCCGGCCCCGATCGGCACCATACAGGCGCGCGCCGTGCAGGTCATTGATAGTGCCGCCAGTTGTGCAACGATTGAAGCCGTGCCCACGACGGACAGCCAGATAAACGGTACGATACACGCTTTCACTTCTTCCTCTGCGGGTAACCCGCCGCCCCAGACGCAGTCCGGGGCAAATTATGTGACGTTTAATAACGTCGTGACTGGTTCGTATACTCTTGCTTCAATTTTGCCAAGCGCTAACTGGGTGTTGGCGAGAGCCTGTTGGACCAATACAACAACCGGCGCAAGCGGCGAAGGACTTAGCGCATCATTTGCGGGTGGTCAGACGCTTCGGTGGGACGTCGGCTATACCTACGGTACCGCATGGGTGCAGACCGGCGGCGGGGATGCCTACGCCTCTGGGGTTATGAAAAGTTATATTCCGCTTGTTACCCCGAGAGTATTTAATTTGGATGGCGCAAGCAATTACCCCGGAGTAGTCCTCTATGGTACGGATTATGATTTTGATCCCGATACTTCATCTAAGGGGCCAAGTCTTGTTTCCTCTACCAACTGGCTGGTGAACGCCTCGCGTACGACGACCGATTTTTATCAGCTTTTCTATAACCGGTTCGGAGCGCCGACGACCGCCACCACGACTCCCCCGTTTGACAATCTTACCGGTTATTGTTTTCTTTCTAACCTTCTTGTCAACAATAACAAAACAACTGATACTCCCACTAACATCACGGACAACGCAATCGCAATGCCGAGGCTTCGTTCAAAGCCGAGATAAATTGCCAGCGGCATCGTTTGTGTAACGCCTTCCAGGTTTCCAGCAAATAGAATCGTTGCGCCGAATTCGCCGAGGGCGCGCGTCCACGTGAGGATCGCGCCGCTGATCAACGCGCGTCCCGCCAGCGGAAACATCACCTCGCGAAATAACTGCCATTGATTCGCGCCCTCCACGTGGGCGGCTTCTTCGAGTCGGACGTCAATTTCCGCAAAGCCGATTCGTGCGGAACGCACGTAAAGCGGCGCGGCGACAAATGTCTGCGCCATGACAACCGCCGCGGTCGTGAATGGAAGCGTGACGTTGATTTGACTCAGTGCGCCGCCAACCAAACCTTCGCGTCCAAACGCGATCAACAAAGCCAGCCCGGCAACGGACGGCGGCAAAACCACCGGCAAATCAATCAACAATTCAAGCCAGTGTTTACTTGGAAATTTCCAGCGCGCCAGCATGTATGCGAGCGGCGTCCCAAACGCCACGGCGATACCAACGCTGATCACGCTTGTGATCAAACTCAATTGCAGCGCGGAGAGCGCCGAAGGTGATAAGGCATCTGTAAAAAAACTTTTATTGATGGCGCGCAGAATCAGCGCGAGGATCGGCAGTCCAAGTAACCCGACGAGGAAAAGGCTTGGGATGACAAAGATCCAGTCGTGATGTCCGCGCGAAGCGAGGTGCTGGAAGAAGCGTCGGAGCGCCCGTACTGAGCGAAGTCGAAGCATGGTCATTGAAGCGGCGTGAATCCCCATTTCTTCAAAGTCGCCTGCCCGCCTGCCGAAAGCACATACGCAACGAACGCGGTGGCAAGGTCCTGGTTCTTTGAACCGGTGAGCGTTGCAATCGGATATTGCGCGATCACATTGAGATTCGCCGGAATGGCAATGCTCTTCAAGTCGGGCGCGGCAATCGCGTCCGAAATGTAAACGATGCCCGCGTCGGCTTCGCTGAGATCAACCTTCGCCACAACTTCCTTTACGTCCTGTTCGTTCGAAACCACATTGGCAAGCACTTTGGTTTTGAAGTCCGGGCCAAACGCTGTGTTCATTTGATCGAGCGATTGAAGTGCGTACTTGCCAACCGGCACTACATTTGCGGCCAAAACCAATTTCAATCCCGGCCTTGACAAATCCTGCAGGCTTGTGATCTTTGCCGGATTGTTCGGCGGCAGAATCACGACCAGTTGATTTTTGATGAAGATTTGCGAAGCGCCTGCCAGCTTTTCGGACACAAGCGCCGTCATATTCGACATGTCCGCGGATGCAAACACATCCACCGGCGCGCCTTGTTCGATCTGCGTGCGGAGCGTTTGCGAACCGGCAAAATTAAATTTGACGGTCACGTTCGGATGCGCGGCTTCGAAAGTCTTGCTCATCTCGTTGAACGCGTCGGTCAGGGACGCCGCGGCGAATACCGTCAAAGTGGTTTGCGGCTGCGGCGACGGCGCTGTGGCTGCAGGCGTTCCGCAGGCGGACAGAAAGACAACGAATAGGACGATGATCGAAGTGATGATGCGTTTCATGAAATTGTCTCCTTGACGTGAAACCGGGTTTTGATTTCTGCCATCCAATCCTGGATGAGTTTCATCTGGCTCAATCGAAGATTCAAACTTAAGTGATTGAAAACCTGTTCGGGTGGAAGATGCGCGATCAGCGTTTCCAGCCTGGCGATGCTCGATTGGATTTCTGCGTATTGCGCATCATAGATGTGGGCAGTCTTCTCCGGCCTGTACAGGTTGGCGAAGTAAAGCCTCGTGATAAATTCAAGCCGGATGGAACGCGAATTCGTGCTGATGCTTTTCTCCAGCCAGTCTGTGAATCTTCGGCGGCCGGCTGTCGTGATTCGAAGCATCTGCCGCGCCGGCAATTTATCCTGCTGGATCAGATGCGTGGATATATCTCCGCGATGTTCCAGTCGTTTCAAAATTGCGTAGGCCTGGCTCTGACTCAAATGCCAGACCTGCCCCAGTTCATTTGAAAGCTTTTGATGGAGATCGTAGCCGTAGCTTTGCCCCCCATATAGAAACCCCAACAATGCAAATTCCGGTGAAAGGTTGCCGCTGCGATGTTCTTTTGCCATGATATACTCACTCGGTGAGTATATCATTAAGATTTGGCGGCAGCAAGCGCGCTTTGTTATAATCAGAACAATGTCTGTTTATCTCCATGATATTCCGCTGCCCGAAGCGCAGCTGCGTTTGAAAAACTCTTTGGAAGAATCCGGCCTGTGGCGCGTGCTTGGCGTCGAGAGAATTCCGCTCAACGAAAATGCGCTTGGACGCGTTTTGGCAGAATCGTTGTGGGCGAAAATTTCATCGCCGCATTATCACGCCTCAGCCATGGATGGCTTTGCCGTCCGCGCAGAAGATACGGTGGGCGCACAGCCTTCCACGCCGATTGAATTCACTATCGAAAACACATCATCGTCCACCGTCCATCGTCCACGGTCGCAATACGTTGACACTGGCGATCCGCTGCCCGAATGGGCAGACGCTGTCATCCCAATTGAGAATGTTGAATCGCTGGATGAAAATGGACAAATATCGTCTGCGGTCCGTCGTCCATCGTCCATTCGGATCCGCGCCGCGATCGCGCCGTGGAGTCACGTGCGCCCGCTTGGCGAAGATATCGTCGCAACACAATTGGTTTTGCCTGCGGGTCACGTTTTGCGTCCCGTTGATTTGGGCGCGATTGCTGCAGCTGGATATCAGGAAATCAACGCTGCGCGCAAGCCGCGAGTTGCGATTTTGCCAACGGGAACAGAACTTGTTCCGATTGGTTCCGAATTGAAGCCGGGCGATATTCTCGAATACAACTCGCTGGTCATCGCGGCGCAAATTAAGTCAATGGGCGGCGAACCGACTCGTTTTCCGATCACGAAAGATGATTTCGATTTGATCTGCCGGCGTGTGCAGGAAGCCGCGCAGGATTACGATTTGATTTTGTTGAATGCGGGTTCATCCGCGGGCGCGGAAGATTTCTCCGCAAAGGTCGTCGAAAAACTTGGAACGCTTCTCGTTCATGGAGTTGCTGTTCGGCCCGGACATCCCGTAATTTTGGGAATGGTGAATAGCAAAACGCAAAACGCAAATCGAAAGTCGAATATCGAATCTCAGATATCGAATATCGAGGATCGAGAATCAGAACACCTGACACCTGAAACCTGGCACGTGACACCTATTATCGGCGTTCCCGGTTATCCCGTCTCAGCGGCGCTGACAGTCGAGATTTTTGTCGAACCGGTTTTGGCAAAATGGCTCGGACGCCGTCCAAACGAATTGCCGGTTGAAACGGCAACCATCACGCGAAAGACCGTTTCACCGTCCGGCGATGAAGATTATGTCCGCGTGGCGGCTGGCAAAGTGGGCGATAAACTTCTCGCCGCGCCGCTTTCGCGCGGGGCGGGAGTCATCACGTCGCTCGTGCAGGCGGATGGACTTGTGATCCTTCCATCAGGTATTCAAGGCATCGAAGCGGGCGAAAAAGTCGAGGTGCATCTTTACAAAAGCAAAGCTGAACTTGAGCGCACGATCTTCTGCATCGGCTCACACGATCTGACGCTCGATCTGCTGGCGCAATTTTTAGCGGAGCATGACCGGCGGTTTGTTTCCGCCAATGTTGGCTCACAAGGCGGATTGATCGCATTGCGGCGCGGCGAAGCGCATTTGGCCGGTTCGCATTTGCTCGATCCGCAAACGGGCGGATACAACATTTCATACATTCGTCAATACATGCCGGATATTCCGGTCAAAGTTGTGGCGCTGGTCGGCCGCGAGCAGGGTCTGCTCGTGAGGCGTGGAAACCCGAAGGGCATAAAAACGTTGGGAGACCTCAGCCGCCCCGAAGCTCGCGCTGAGCAAAGTCGAAGCGTCCGGTTTGTGAACCGGCAGCGCGGCGCAGGCACGCGCGTCCTGCTCGATTATCACTTGAACTTAATGGGGATTTCGACCGACTCGATTCAAGGGTACAATCAGGAGGAATATACACATCTCGGAGTTGCCGCGGCGGTTGCGTCGGGGCGCGCGGATTGTGGATTAGCGGTTGCGGCGGCGGCTCAAGCGCTGGATTTGGATTTTATTCCACTTTTTCAAGAGCGATACGATTTAGTAATACCGAAAGAATACGCTGACGGTGATTTGCTTGCGCCTCTCTTCGGACTTTTGGCCGGGCGCGGTTTTCGAGAGGCCGTTTCCAGGCTGATGGGATATGACGTGTCCGTAATGGGCACTGTGATTCTGGAGGACCAATGAACGACGCAATCATCATTGACGATAACCGTTCGACGGCGGATGCCCTGCATCAAATGCTGGCAGTGTTGGATATTCCTGCGCGCGTGGCTTATGGCGCCAGTCCGGCCATGTCGTTGTTGGGCGGCTTTACGCCCGGTTTGATTTTGCTCGATATTAATATGCCCGGCGTGGATGGGCTCGAAATCCTGGCCTATCTCCGCCGCGAACCGAGGCTGATTCCGATCCCTGTCATTGTCATTACCTCGGATGACCAGCCCGAAACGCGTGCGCGCGTGATGAAAGGCGGTGCGAATGCGATGATCATCAAACCGGCCACCTTGGAATCCCTGGAAGTTAATTTGAAGAAGATGGGGATCATGAAATGACTGGAATTGATTCTGATGAAACAGAGCGGAGAGTTCCCGCTCTATTTTTTTTGTGGGACAATTTGGCAAATTGTCCCTACGTTCGCCGCTCCCGATGCCGCATTGGCGAAGGTATTGTCAATAAATAAATAATTTCCCTCATGTCGTTGCGATCGCGAAGCATCCCGCAGGGAGAGGGCGTATTTCCCGACGAAGCGATCTCCTGGAACTTGAAAAATCCTATTTATACCTGGCTGGAGATTGCTTCGTAACAGTCGAGGGAACTTATATTTTTACGAACTCATAATGCCTGCGCCGTAAATATTTTGTGAGCGTGTGGTGAGGAAATGAAAACCTGGATGATGTTTGCGTTTGTCTCGATGATTGTTTTGTCCGCCTGCGGCGCGGGTCCCTCTTCGACAATTTCAACTACGCCCGGAGTTCTGCCGGCGGTCCCACCGGATTATGCGGGCAAATCCAACCCATTCGGATCGGATGCCGCTGTCGCTGGCGCGGTGGTCTTCAAAACGAATTGCGCTGCCTGTCACGGCGATAATGGTTTGGGAGATGGCCCGGCAAGCCAGGCGCTCGATCCGCGGCCCGCGAATTTGGCCGCGCTGAATCAGAAAGCTGGCGATGATTACTTGTATTGGCGAATCAACACGGGTGTCACCAGCACGGCGATGCCAGCCTGGAAAGGTGTCCTGGGCGATGAACAGATATGGGAGCTTGTGGCTTTCATCCGAACGTTGAAATGAATCCAGGATCGGGGTTTAGATTAAATTCGTCTAATCCTGGCGCGATAGAATCATTGCGCCAAAGGAGAAGACAGTTATGCCAATCGCCACTGGGAAACCCGCTCCCGAATTCAACTTGCTAGATGACTCTGGCGCGCATCGCCGCTTATCAGATTTCCGCGGCAAGGCGGTCATCCTGTATTTTTATCCAAAAGACGACACGCCGGGCTGCACCACGGAAGCCTGTAATTTTCGGGATGATTATTCCGCTTATCAAAAAGCAGGTGTTACCATTCTTGGTGTGAGTCCCGATTCGGTCGAGTCGCATTTCAAATTCAAATCCAAATATCAATTGCCATTTCCCCTGCTTGCAGATGAGGGCCATGAAATTTGTGATGCGTATGGCGTCTGGGGGCCAAAGAAATTCATGGGACGCGAATATGAGGGCGTGTTGCGCACCACGTTCCTGATCGATTCGAACGGGAATATCGCGCGTGTGTTCGAAGATGTCCGCCCCGCTGAACACAGCACGGAAGTCCTGGACGCCTTGAAAGTCATTTGATTTCCTTTTCAATAGCCGCCAAATTTTGGCGGCTATTCAATTCTGACCAAACTCTCCGAATAAGCGTGACAAATTTGGTATTATTTGGTAAATTAGGAGCTTGGCAGGTTCCTAGATTACTTTAGCGGTTGTGGCTTTTATCGGTATACGATGTAATCCCGCCCCTTGTTTTACAACGAACTGTTGTTGTGAGGCAAGGGAGGTAGCGCGCCGGGACAAAGCGCGCAAAGACCAAAATTCAGGAGAGAGAGTATGCGGCATTTCGTGATTGTCGGCGTGCTGGTGATTATTGTATTTCTGGCAACTTATTTTGGGCTGACTGCTCTTAAGTTGATGCCGGTCGAGGCCAGCGCACAATCCATCGTGGTGGATTGGATGTGGAATCTTGACTTTGTGGTCATGTGTTTCCTTTTTGCGCTGATCGTTGTGCCATTGGTCTACAGCTTGATCGTTTTCAGAAGAAGAAAAGGGGATACGTCGGACGGGGAACATATCGAAGGCAATACGAAGCTCGAAATTACGTGGACGGTTATCCCGTTGATAACAGTGCTGGTCTTTGCCTATCTCGGCGCTTATTCCCTCGGCGAGACAATGGCGGTGGATCCCAACGCGCTCGAGATCAGCGTTACGGCGCGTCAGTGGTCGTGGCAGTTCGATTACCCTGAAGGATTTACGTCGAACGAATTGCACTTGCCGGTCAACCGTCAGGTTGTTTTGAACATGACCTCCCTGGATGTGATCCACGCCTTTTGGGTTCCCCAGTTTCGCATCCGTCAGGATATTTTGCCGGGGCGCGTGACCAACTATCGCATCACACCGATTCTCATCGGGAACTATACAGTGATGTGCTCTCAATTATGCGGCACATCTCATTCGTACATGACTGCGCCTGTGATTGTGACTTCACAGGCCGATTACGATGCCTGGGTCCAATCGCAGGTCACCGCCGCGCAAGCCGCCGCAGCCGCGGGTGGACCTGCCAATGGCAAATTACTGGTGCAAAAGTATGGATGTTTGGGCTGCCACACAACCGATGGCACTAAGCTCGTTGGCCCGACCTGGCTGGGACTTTACCAGTCACAAGTCAAATTATCCGACGGGAGAACGGTGACCGCCGATCAAGCCTATTTGGTGGAGTCGATTGTCAGTCCGAGCGCCAAGATCGTGAACGGCTTCCCGGACAATGTGATGCCGAAAACATTCGGGACGGCGTTGACGCAATCACAAATCAACGACATTGTCTCCTATATAGAAACGTTAAAGTGATGGTGCGGAGAAGTTTATGAAAAAATTCCTGACTTCTGCTTTAGTGCGCGGCCTGCTCTGGCAGGCAATTGGCTGGCTGCTGGGAGCTTTGTTTGTCACCGGGATTCGATTCCTCATGGGATTGAATCCGTTTGACCAATTCTTCTTCACCGAACCCGCCTGGGTCTTCGGCGCGCTCGTGGGCGCCATCTCTTTTGTGGCGGGGACCGGCGCGATGACCGACTGGTTCAAATGGGCCAAAGGCGAAGAAACCCCCGAACATCGCGAAGACCCGCCCGGCTGGGAAAAGTACCTGAATGTTTCGCTCGATCATAAAGTAATCGGAATCCAATATACGGTCACGGCATTGATCCTGATGTGCGTGGGCGGCCTGTTTGCGATGATCTTCCGAACCGAACTGGCGCATTCGGGCCTGCAATTCCTAACGCTTCAGGAATACAACACGTTCATGAGCCTGCATGGAATTGTGATGATCGTCGGCATTCTCGTCGGCGTGGCGGGCGTGATGAACTACCTGGTGCCGATGATGATCGGCGCGGATGATATGTCGTTTCCGCGGTTGAACGCCTTTTCTTTTTGGGTGGTTCCGCCCGCCGCGGTTCTTTTGCTTTCGACACTGGCGCTGGGCGGGTTCGACACCGGCTGGACGGGATATCCGCCGCTTTCGGTGCGCGCTCCCGTCGGTATGCAGATGTTCTTCATGGGCGTCGCCGTTGCGGGCTGGTCATCCATCCTCGGCGGGTTGAATCTGATCGCCACAGTTTTGCGGATGCGCACCAAAGGCATGACTGCATTTCGTATGCCCATCTTCATTTGGGCCGCGATTGCCACCTCCATCATTACTTTGACCGCCACGCAGCTGATCGGTCTGGCGTTCCAATTGGTGATGTTCCAGCGGCTGCTGGGAATGGGCTTCTTCGACCCGGCGAAAGGCGGCAACCCGATTCTTTTCCAGCATCTGTTCTGGTTCTATTCTCATCCCGCAGTTTATGTGTTCGTTCTCCCCGGCCTCGGCCTCATTTCGGAACTGATGCCGGTCTTCGTTCGCAAGCCGCTCTTTGGCTACCGCTTTGTGGCGATGTCTTCGCTGGGCATCGCGCTGGTTGGCTTTCTCGTTTGGGCGCATCACATGTTTACATCCGGCATGAACGAGTATTTGCGTGTCCCGTTCATGTACAGCACATTGTTGGTCGCGGTTCCGACGGGAGTCAAATTCTTCTCGTGGATAGCCACGCTGTGGAAGGGAAAAATCGAAGCGCCCACGCCGATGCTCTTCGTGGTTGGCGGAATCGTGGTCTTTCTGCTGGGCGGTCTTTCGGGGCCGCCGAATGCAACGGTGGCCACCGATTTGCATCTGCATGACACGTATTGGATCGTGGGACATTTCCATGACACGATGTTCGGCGGTTACATTTTCCCGTTCTTTGCCGCGATCTATTACTGGTTCCCCAAGGCGACCGGGAAGCGCATGAACGAGACGTTGGGCAAAATCCATTTCTGGCTCATGACGCCCGCCTTCCTGACGCTCACACTTTTGATGATGCGCGTCGGTTTGCTCGGTATGCGCCGCCGCGTTGCGGATTATGATCCCGCGCTGGGCTTCGATAATTATCATTTGATCATGACCATCGCCGGTTATTTGATCGCGATCGCAATCGCAATTTTTCTCTATAACCTTTACATAAGCCTGAGACATGGCGAAACGGCGACCGGCAACGTGTGGAATTCCCGCTCGCCCGAATGGCAGGTGCCTTCGCCGATGCCGGTCCACAACTATGATGTCCCGTTCGAAGTTGTCGGCGAACCTTACGATTACGGTTTGCCGGGATCGGCTTACGTCCGCTTTGCGGATGGCAGCCAGAGTACAAAACACTAAAGCTGAATTGAGGGATTCCCATCCATGGAACATACAAACAAATCCGAGATTTTGCGTCAGGGTGCGATCATCTTCGTTTTCCTGGCAGTTCTGACCGGGCTCGAGTTTTTTGTGGCGGTTGCCATTGGCGCTGTTGCCTTGCTGGCGGTCATTGCCCTGGTCAAGGTCGCGCTGGTGATGTACTATTACATGCACATCTACAAATTGAATGCCCAGGATGAACAACTGGATCGGCACAGCTTCGAATATAAATTGAATACCCGCCGGTTGGGCTTATGGCTGTTCCTGCTTTCGGACTCGTTCGTCTTCGGCGGACTGTTCGTCAGCCGCTTCAATTTGCTTGGCCTGACGCGTCCCGATCTCAACCAGGTGCTTGGCCTGGCGGTCACCAGCGTGCTGCTGCTTTCGTCGTTCTTCATGAACCGCGCGGAATCTTCGATGGCGCACGGCGACCGCAGAGGTTTTATCATCGGCATCGTGGCGACACTCATCCTGGGGATCGGCTTTTTGGCGGGAGTGCTTGGGGTCGAGTGGCCGAACGCCATAAAGGCGGGCGTCACCCCGTCCGCGAGCGCGGCGGGCGCGATCTTCTTCATGATGACCGGCATGCATGCCTTCCATGTTTTGACGGGCGTCATCTTTTTGTCCATCGTTCTCCGAAACGGCTCGCGTGGAATTTATTCCCCCGAAAAACATTGGGGCGTGGAGGCTGCCGCAATTTACTGGCATTTTGTGGATGTCGTTTGGATCTTCTTCTATCCGGCGTTGTATTTGATTGGAAAGCTGATCTAAAGAACATACAATAACTGGGCGGCCCACTCGGTCGCCCAGGCTTTTTGCGAGGAGAGAAAGGTTGGATGAATGGAACGGAAACTCGTTTGGGGAGGAATCGCTCTTCTGGCTTTGCTGTCTCTGGCAGCGGGAATTTTGTATGTAACCAGAAAACCTTCATTTCATGGCTCGGTGATTGACCCGCCAGCTCCAGCTGCGGAGATCAAGTTAACCGATAGCAACGATCAGCCATTTGAGTTGAGCCGTCAGCGCGGGAAAGTCGTGCTGTTGTATTTTGGTTTTACCAACTGCACGGATGAATGTCCGTTGACCATGGCTAAACTCAAGCAGACTTTCGACATTCTCGGCAGAGCCTCGAACAACGTGCAGGTGCTGATGGTGACCACCGACCCGGCCCGCGACAATCCCGCGCAGATGAAAAAATACGTGACGCAATTCAATCCCACTTTCCTCGGCTTGACTGGAACCCCCGATGAATTGCAGCAGGTTTATAAGGACTATGGCGTGGCGGTTGAAAGCAATGGCGAGACTCACACTACATTCCTTTACGTGATCGATCAAAAGGGAAATTTCCGCCTCACGTTCATTGGTCCCCAAATGAATCCGCAGGATGTGGCTGACGATGTCCAAACCTTGTTGAAAGGGAATTGATGTCCAGGAGCCTGGTCATAAAACGCTTTCTGCTTTTCCTTGCTGCGGGGCTTGTGTTTGGTTCCTTGCTGGCTGAGATTCCTTTTATGTTTCTGCCGCACATTACCCGGCCGCCGGAACGCATCACGCTGGTGATTCCGCCGGGGACGGCCCGGGAAGTCGCGCAAGGACAACAGCCTCCGTCGCTTCCTGCAAACATGGAGTTTGTCGTGGGCGATACGCTGGTGGTCAGGAACGAGGATTCCGTGCAGCATCAACTTGGGCCTTTGTTCATTCCACCGGGCACCTCGGCCAGCCTGCCGTTGAATGTTTCGCAGAAGTATGCTTTTGAGTGTTCCTTTGTTCCGACCAAAGTCTTCGGCATAGATGTAACCGAAGCTCTGGATATGGGCACGCGTTTATCCGCCATTTTATTTGGCGGGCTTCCAATGGGCATGCTGCTGGCTGTATTTAGTTTTGTTTTGTGGCCCGCGAAGAAGAAGGAGACATCGGTTTGATCTTGAAATTGATGTTCAGCCGGCGCTGGTGGTGGGCAACGCTTTTGATTTTGATCATTGCGGCGGTTTGCATCCGATTGGGATTTTGGCAATTGAGCCGACTCTCTGAAGAAAGTTCTTTTGCCAACCGGATTCGCACCATCCAGGCCATGCCGCCGATTGATCTTTCGCAGCCAACGACGGTTGATTTGACCACGATGGAATACCGCGCGGCGACGGTTACTGGCACTTATGACTTTCAGAATCAGGTTGCGATACGGAATCAATACAACGATGTCCAACCTGGATATCATCTGCTTACTCCGCTCCGGCTCGCGGACACTTCGACTTCGCTCGGTGCGGGCGGGAAGGCGGTTCTCGTGGATCGAGGCTGGATTCCATCTGTCGGCAATTCCGCGCCCGCCGACTGGCGCAAATACGATCAGCCGGGGCAGGTGACCATCGGCGGAATCATCCGCCTCGGGCAAACGGAATCCACTCCCGGGTCCGATGCCGATCCGACGTTGACCCCGAATCAAACGCGGCTTGATTTTTGGATCTATGTCAACATGGATCGCCTGAGCAAACAGATTCCTTATCCGCTCTTGCCGGTGTATGTTCAGATCGCCCCCAATCCATCCATCACCGATCCGCCGATCCCGATCCTTGAAACTTTGGATCTTTCAGGCGGTTCGACAAATTTGAATTATGCCATCCAATGGTTTTCATTTTCGATGCTCTTCATCGCTGGATATGCCTACTACTTGTGGAGAAAGGAATTAAGGAAGAAGACATGAAATACTCTTTTTCTTCCTCGTTTACCCGCCTGGTGTGGACAGTTTTGGGTTTCGTGTTGCTGCTAACCATTGCGGGCCGTGCCATCACGGTGACCGGCGCGGCGCTGACTTGTTCGGGCTGGCCGTTTTGCATTCCGGCGGGTTCTTTGGGCTGGCTCAAGTTTATCCACATGGCGCTGGCAGGCATCTCGGCCATTTTGATGATCTGGCTTTTTGTCAAGGCGTGGCGCGAGCAGCGCGATGAATCCATTTTATTGCCGTTGACGACCGTCACGACCATTTTATTTTTCGGACAGGTCTTTGTCGGCGCGATGCAGGTGGCGAAAAATTTTCCAATGCATCTGGTCGTCCTGCACACATTGACCGCTGTCTTGCTTTGGGTTTCACTGTTGGGGTTAGTGTTCACGTCTGGCATGTTGGCGCGTGACGGCAAAGTTTTCCCGGAGAGTCCGTTTCGCCGGCGTGCCAATGATTTTTTTATTCTTAGCAAACCGTTGATCGTTGCCTTGCTGTTGCTGACAACATTTGGCGGATTGGTTGCTGGCGGCAAAGCATGGCCTTCGCCCGCGCTTGCCTTTTGGACGATGCTGGGCGGCGCGCTGGCGGCTGGCGGCTCTTCGGCTTTGAATCAATACATTGACCGCGAGCTCGATAAAAAAATGCAGCGGACTTCCAAGCGTCCGCTTGCGGCTGGACGCATGTCCGCGCCGGAGGGTCTGTCGTACGGGCTTGCGTTGTGTTTGATCAGTTATTACATTCTTGCAGATTTGGTTAACCTGACGGCGGCCTTGCTGTCACTGGCTGGTATTTTTTATTATGTGATCTTTTACAGTGTCTTGTTGAAGAAAGCCACCGTTCAAAATATTGTGATCGGCGGCGGCGCGGGCGCCATCCCGCCGATGGTTGGATGGGCCGCAGCGACCGGACATCTCAGCCTCGCCGCGTGGATTCTCTTCCTGATCATCTTTATGTGGACTCCGCCGCATTTCTGGGCTTTGGCGATTGTCCGTAAGAACGATTACGAACGCGCGGGCGTGCCGATGCTGCCCGTCATCAAAGGCGAAAAGGAAACCCGCTGGCAGATTTTGATTTACACATTTATTCTCGTCGGCGTGTCGCTTCTGCTCCCGATCATCAAAGCCACCGGGACAGTTTATCTCGTATCCGCGCTTGTGCTGGGGCTTTTGCTGATCTATGCTGCCTGGCGCGTCTGGACCGTCCCCGGCAACAAAGCGGCCTGGACGATGTATCGCTGGACAAGCATGTATCTGGCGCTTATTTTTCTGGCGTTGATGATTGACGCGGTCGTTTGACGAATGCGGTTCCCGAAGGGGAGTTGTCCTCTTTGATATGCTACAATATCCTGAACCTGATTCGGGAGTGTAGCATGCGGAACCAATCATCTCGGTTGGCTGATTTCATTCTGTTCTTTTCGTTGTTATTTGGGGCCATTGTCCGCTTCATACCGACGATTGTTACCGGTTCCCCGATTAACGACGGCGGCATGTTTTATGTCATGATGGGAGATCTCGCGGCAAATCATTTCCTTCTGCCAGCCTTCACGACCTACAACCATTTGAATATTCCGTTTGCATATCCTCCACTTTCATTTTATGTTGGCGGGCTGATTTCCGCTGCGGGAATTCCTGTTCTTGACGTTATTCGCTGGCTTCCGCCTCTAATCTCGACCTTATCCATCCCCGCTTTTTATTGGATGACAAGCCTGATGCTTGGCTCAAGAACGAAGGCCGCATTGGGGACACTGGCGTATGCATTCATGCCGCGTTTGTTCGATTGGTACATCATGGGCGGCGGCCTCAGCCGTTCGTTTGGCATGTTATTTCTTCTCCTGGCTTGTGCCTCGGCCTGGCTGTTGTTTACCCAGCGGACCCCGAAGTATATTTTTTTGACCGCGGCATTTGGCGCGGGCGCGATCCTCAGCCATCCCGAGACAGGGATTCATACGGCGGCAGCTTGCGTACTGATTTGGCTTTTTAAGGGGCGGAATCGGCGCGGCCTTCGCGATGCGGTGTTTGTGGCATTGAGTGTGATGGTGTTAACGAGTCCGTGGTGGGGAGTGGTTCTATATCAACATGGTTTTGGCCCACTTCGATCCGCGTTCGGCTCCGGCGGATACAATCCATTGTTCTGGCTCCCGTGGGTTACATTCAATTTTGCGGAAGAGCGCTTTGCCACCGTTCTGACTGTGCTTGGTTTGATCGGCTTCGCCGTTCAATGTGCGCGTCGCGACTGGTTTTTGCCCGCGTGGCTGCTCATCCCATTTGTGATCGAACCGCGCAGCGCCACGGCGGTCGCTGCGCTTCCTTTGGCTTCCCTTGCCGGTGTCGGCCTTTCAGACTTGATCATTCCCGGTATCGCGATGATCGGAACAAAGTCCAGATTCGACGCGCAGGATTGGACCGCTTATTTGTCTCAAAGCCGGGCTGCGAAAATCATTCTTGGATATGTTTTATTCTTTACCTTGATTGGCGCGCTGATTTATGATTTCAGCCTCTCAAACTACATTGTTTCCCGCGATGACAAAACCGCGATGGCGTGGATAAAGAACAATACACCCGTTGACAGTAATTTCATTGTTTTAACTGGACAATCCGATCCTTTCGAGGATTCGCTGGCGGAATGGTTTCCTGTTTATGCCTCCCGCACAAGCCAGAATACTGTGCAGGGCCGGGAATGGCTGCTGGGAAATAAATTCATGCCATTCCTGGATTCTTTGAACACGTTACAAACCTGTCTGAATGAAGATCCGGCGTGTGTTGAAAACTGGTCGAGTACAAACCATCTTGGTTACGATTATTTGTATATTGAGAAATCTTCCAAAACTTTGCAGACACCGGGCTTGCTGATGTTTTTGCTTAAGCAAGATCCGAATTACAAACTTGTGTATGAAAACAATGGAGCCATTATCTTCGCTCGAAGATGATGGCAAGCGGGTCCTGATAGGCAACCTGCCAGTGTGGATTGGCGCCAGCCGCGGATGCCAATCCCGCTTCGCGCGGGACGATGATCCAATTCACGTTATATCGGGCCAGCTCTGCATCCCAGTTCGACCCACCCGTGTAGATGCTCGAATATGTTCGCAGGAAGGCTTCGCCGTAAAAGTCGCTTTGGCTGTCTACGAACACGCGCTGACCCGGCCAAAGCCGGTACAACAAATATCCGCCCCAGTTAAAGTCATTGAACATATTTCCTTTGATCGGATGCGATTCAACCCAGTCGGCCGCCTGAACGGGAAAGACTTGCGGATCGAACTGATAAAGAGATGACTCGGATATTGCCCGATGATAAACAAAAAAGCCTGTTGCAATCGCAACGATCAGGATTGTCCATAGGTATCCGCGCAATGCGGTTTCTATTTTTGTGAACGCTTCCTCGATTTTCTTCCAATAAGAAACGGCGTTGATGATTTTTCCAGTCCATGCGCTCAGGATGGGAGCCGCGGCCACGGCGAATAGCGGGATGTTACGCGCCATCAGCAGACTCATGCCAGCAAGTCCAGCCAGCAGGAAGATGTGGCCGATCGAAGCTTGTTTCCAAAGTAAAAGAAATAAAATCAAAGCCAATGCGAGCAGCCCGGCAAACGGCCAGGTGGACGGTTCAGCGAAGTTGGGCGGCATTGTCTCAGCTGTATGACTCAAGATATAAGCGCTGTTGTTGCTGAAAACTGCTGCCCAGTTGTGCCAGGTGTCTGGCGTTATGACACTGGCAGCAAGCGAAGTCGCTCCAATGATCGAAAGATTTTTTCCAATATTTATTGTTGATGATTTTCTCCAAAGGTCCACAAGCCAGCCTGCCAGGTAGGCTCCCCAGGCCAGAAAACCAAAAATAAATCCGCCATGTGTGTTTGCCCAAAACAACATTGTCACGGGAAATACCCATAACGAAATTTTCTTGCCAACGCGGATCCTTTCCAGCCATTGGAGCCAGATGGCAAAAAAGAGAAATGAGAAAATATGCGGACGCGTCAACCAGTGGATGCTGGACGCGACCACCGCCCACAGGACGATCAGTAAGGCAAGAATGGGCGATTGGCTCCGTTGATTCGAATCGGCATAAACAATGAAAAACGCGGCTGCAATCACTGCCGCTGATAAAAGAACAACACCGTCCAGGCCGGTCAATTGGTTGGCAATTGCAAAAAGGATCTGAGCCAGCCATTCATAGGGCGGCCGGGGTTGACCAGCTTTGGTAAACGAGAACAGGTCGCGGGTCGGGATTTGATGCGAATTGATGATGTAGGTTCCAATGGTCAGGTCGCGGCCCAGGTCGCCATCTGTGTTCAACATGCGCGTCCCGAGCATCAAGGCGCCTGCAAAGACAATGATGAAAACGATATCGCGTAGGGGCGGCAGCAGGAAACTGTTTAGTGTTTCAGATTTTTGTTTCATCTGACTTCAAAGATTTGGACATCCTGTTGGTCATAAACCAGCGCGAGATCGGGGCCGGGCTGAAAGTTTGGATTGATCCCGCGTTCGAGTGGTCCGTAGATTACCCATTTTACCGGCGTGCTTTTCAGCCATCCATCAGGCGCTTTTCCGTCAAAAAACGCGGTCATCGCGATTTGTTTGTTCGCAAAATCGAGCGTTTCCATCTCGTGCCCAAAGTACACTCGTAAATCTGTCTTCTGCGCGATGACCTGTGATGTCTGTTCCGACGCCAATGCAAAATCATTTGGCTGGGCGTGAGCTTCCAGCCACGCCGCAGCGCCATCCATGCTTGCCGGATAATAGAACTCTGCCGGATGAGTTTCAAGATAGACCGCTCGTCCCAGGCTTAAATAAATCATCGAGATGGAAGCAAGGGAAACGAAAAGTAAAACCAGCCTTGGCTGCCAGCGCATCCATTTTGGATGTCGGGCGGCGCCCGTTTCGAAAAGTTTCATCAACCCCCAGGTTGATAGCGCCGAAAGCGGAATCGTAATGCCGAAAAGAAAGCGTCTTTGAATTGGGAACGGCGCGTATGCCAGCAGGAATGCGGCGAGCGCCCAAAATGACGCGGCTCCGAGGGCTGGTATTTTTTCTCTGAATGCAGTCGCGACGCCGACGATTGCAAAAGGCCAGAACAATGCAAATCCCCACACGTAATAAGTCGGCGGCGGCGACAGGGTTTGATTTTGAATTGTGTATTGATTCCAGAGCGGGTCTTTGGTGAGAACAATCAGGTTGTACAAAAACAAGGGGACCTGGGCGGCTGCGAGGATGGCAAGCGCCCAAAAATTGGCCCAGCGTATCCTTCGGTTTTGCCACCAGAGAAAAAATGTTGCGAATGCCAACCCAATGTCCACGACTGCAAAAGCGATTGGATTCGTAAGCTGGACGAAAATCGCGGTGAGCGCGGCCCAGATTACATATTGTGAATGTTGCTTTTCAAGATATTCCAACCAGAAAATTGCAGCCAGGGACATTCCGGTCAGCGCAAAAGCAAAATGTGGAAATAGCGATAGGCTGAAGGAAACATACGCATCAATAAACCAAAAGTCAATCGGGGTGATTGGACCCGGCACCCAGTGGAGCATCAGCTGAAGCCAGCCTATTCCCGATCCCATGCACGCAAGTGCGAACGCGGCTCGCGCCCAGAATCGTTTTGGAAAGATTCTACGAAACAGGAAGTATAAGGCAAATAAAGAAGTGTATCCAAACAGCCAGCGCGCAAGTTCGTAGGTGATCTCTGGCGACAATCTGACCCAACCGCTGATGTGGCCAAGGGTGATGTAGAACATCCGCACATAGGCTGGATGGGGAGATTCGGTGGTGAACCGGAATTGATATGCCCATCCCCCCTGCATTCCAGCGCGCATCATGGAGATGTCAACTGCATAATCCTGAGGATCGAAATACACACCTCGGAAGCGCAAGTCAGATGTTGCCGATGAAGAACCTACCCAGGTGGGAATCGAACCCCAGATGAGGATCAATGTTGCAATAATAAAAACCCATGACCATTCCTTCCGGTCGGGGCGCATCAGGGCTTCCTTGTAAAGTGGTATACGAGAAGACCGTTCCATGTTTCCTTCCCCGCAAGGTCATAATGTGAGCTTAGATATGCGAGGTCGGGGTATGTTGCATACCCTCCCGCGCGGTATTCGTCAATTGAACGTTGATAGATGATGTAGAAGACCTGCGTTGCGCTGCCAACGGCAGATCGAATGTCCGTTTTTGCGCTGACGCCCAGGACTTCCTGCGTGGCAGGCGCGAGGGTGTCTTCCGGGCTTCCTGGTATATCTGCAATATAAACCTGGGCAAGCGTGCGGTCGAAGTAAATTGCCGGGAGCAGGGATAGTTTGTTGGAGTGCACGATGACGTCTCCCGGCCGCATGGACGCGCGAAGCGAGGCGTCCAAAGCCTGGAATGGTCCGTAAGGGAAATCGTTATAGATCACATGCTGGTAAATTCCCATGATGCACCCGGCCAACAGTAACCCCATGCAGAATCTCTGAACCAGACGCGGCATGTCCTTCTGCGTCAATGCCCATGCCAGCCAGATCAGGAAAACTGCGCCGGATGGAAGAAGGACTCTTTCAATATAGACCGGTTTCCATTGCGAGAAAAGAAAAAGAAGGAGAGGCGGAGCAAATGAAAGATATAAAATCCATAAACCATTCGCTGCAGTTTGCGTCCGTAAGCGCGCAGCACGGAATGTTTGGTAACCGCTGACGGCAACAATGGTCAATGCAATGAACAAGGCGGGCATTAACCAATTATCAGGTAAGGGCAGGTTGGTAACAAATACAAGCACCAGGGTAAATAAGCGGGAGAAAGAAGGCTGAGAAACCCAATAGGACTGTGCGACCTTTGCCAGTTGGCCGGGAAGTTCGACTAGCCAGGGGAGATACAAAATGATAGCGCCTATTCCCGCCGCAAAAATAAATTTGACTGCCCGCCAATCCTTTTGAAGAATTGGCGAGAAAGCCAGGATAACAAGATAAAAGGCGGCCAAGTTTTGCATGTATTGCGCCAATGCAGCTGAGACAGAAAATACGGGCCACCAATACCATGCCCGTGTTTTCGAGCCGCGGATATATGCATACGTGGCAAGGAGCAGCCACATCGCCATCCATGAATACATGCGGATTTCTTGCGAATAGTGGATCTGAAACGGCGCCAATGCCGCAAACAGCATTGCAATCCGCGCGAGCTTGTCATCAAAGAGTTCGCGGCCGATCAGATAGACCAAACACACTGTTCCTAATCCCGCCAGGATCGAAAGCGTCCGCACCGAGACAAGCGACTCTCCGAAAACTTTCATCCATAGCCAAACCATGGTGTAGTAGCCAATGGGATGGACATCCGCGGTCCCCGCCCCCGTGGGCGCGAGGGTTCCAAAGAGCATGGCTGCGGGGCCTTTTTCAGAGAATAAGATCGTGAATGCTTCGTCGTACCAAATTGGGCGCGATCTGATGCCCAAAAGACGGGTAATTACGGCTAGAGTTAGGATTCCCACAAATGCAAGTTTCGGCTTGCCGGTTGTATGGAGCATGATGTGATTGTACACAAATATTGATACTGTTGGCGAAATCGAGAAATTGCGCTTGTATAACTGTTTCCAGCCGCACATTTACAGGCGAAAAATGAATTCGCCAACAGTATCAAATATTTATGGCTGCAATAAATTTTCATGCAAATGCAAGAAAATAAAACAGCGGCACGATTTTTCATGCCGCTGTTTTGCGTATGTGGAATCTTACTCGCCGAGGTAATCGCGCAATTTGCGCCGGATGGACGGATGGCGCAGACGGCTGAGCGCCTGCGCTTCGATCTGGCGCACGCGCTCGCGCGTCACGCCCATTTTGCGCCCAACTTCTTCGAGCGTATAAGCTTGTCCGTCGAGCAGGCCGTAACGCAACTGTAAAATGCGGACTTCGCGCGGAGGCAGGCCGTTCAATACTTCGCCGAGATGTTCGCGCAAAAGGTTGTAGGTGGCGGTGTCATCAGGTGGGGGCGCTTCGTCGTCTTCGATGAAATCACCTAAAACGGAATCCTCTTCATCGTCCGTGGGTGTTTCGAGCGAAAGCGGACGGCGCGCCACCTGGATCATATTCTCCACCTTCTTGGGCGGGACATCCAGCGCATTGGCGAGTTCTTCCACGCTCGGCTCGCGCCCGAGGCGCTGGGTCAACTGGTGCTGGACACGCAGCAACTTGTTGATCTGGTCGCCCATGTGGACGGGAACACGGATCGTGCGTCCCTGATCGGCGATGGCGCGCGTGACTGCTTGTCGAATCCACCATGTTGCGTAGGTCGAGAATTTGTGGCCGCGGCGATAATCGAATTTCTTCGTGGCGCGGATCAGGCCGATGTTGCCTTCCTGGATCAAATCGAGGAATGGAACGCCGCGTCCCATGTATTTCTTGGCGACCGAGATCACGAGGCGCGAGTTGGCCGTGATCAAGTGTTCGCGGGCGGACCAGCCGTCTTCGATGAGTTTACGCAAATCGGAACGGCGGCGCGGGCTGACGCTGCCCCTGGCAAGCTCTTCGCGCGCCATGCGTCCGCGTTCGATGCGCTGGGCCAGCGCCACTTCTTCCTCGGCGTTGAGCAGCGGAACGCGGCTGACTTCCTTCAGGTAAAGGCCGATCGTGTCGTCCGTATCAATGTTGGCGAGGTAATCATCGAGCGAGAGATCGGGTTCCGCCTCCGCCTCGGTTTCTTCGACGGCCACAAGTTCGTCTTCGGTCGGTTCGCCCGGTGTGGTATCTTCCACGAACGGAATGCCCGCGCTTAACAACGCCGAGAAGGCTTCCTCCAGTTGTTCAACGTCTTGTTCAGCTTCGGGGAAGAAATGCAAAATGTCATCGAGAGTGACGTAGGATTTCTGGCGTCCCAGCTCGATCAAGCGCGCAATGGCAGGATATTCTTCTTCCTCGTCACCGATAATGATTTTCTCTACATCCATTCTTTCTCTTCCAGTCAGGTTATGAATTTAGGCTCAATTCAGAATACACTTTTTTAACGTGAAAATCAATACCTCATTCTGCTTTGAACGCATTCTGCAAGCATGTTCTATAGACAAGACGCTTTCCACGCACCCTCCCTTACGGGGTGGCGGTTGCCGTTGCCGATGCCGGGGATGGCGTTCCGGTTGTGGACGGAGCAGGCGTAGTCGTCGTTCCCGGAGCGGAAGGTGTTTCCGTCGAAGGAACCGGTGTCGTCGTTTCGGCGGGTGCGAGAGTTGGTATCTCGGTTGCCGGAAGCGGGACAAAGACAGTTGGGGTCACCGTCGGCGTCAACGTTTGCGCATAGGGCGGATTGGTGACGATGCCGAGCAAAGAATCGAGGCCGGGTTTGTCCACCACTTGCGTCTTACCGCCATCCAACTGTGTGTAATATCCGGTTTGGATTGGGTTGACCGAACCGACGAGAAGCTTGTGTGTCTTGCCGCCGGAGAAAACGACCGTGATCGTGTAGGATGGTTTGTCCAGTCCGACGATGTCCGGGCCGAGTTGGAAATCGCCTAGGACGCGCAACGCGCCGACTTGGGTCGCGGCCGCTTCGGCTCCGGCCTGGTTCGCTCCCATCGCCACCGGGGATTTCACCGTCCAGGAACCGCTCGAGTCGCGGGCGACTTCAACGATCACACCGGTCGAAGATTCGATCTTGATGTCGGTCGGATTGCCGTCTGTTGCTGTATTGAAAACAAACGCAGAAGAACTGGTGGGCGTGGCTGATGCAGCCTGTTTGGCTTTCTGGTTTTGGAAGTAGATTGCAAAGCCAACCAGCGCGGCAAAGAGAATGACTAGAATCCAGGTGTTTCGACGAATCATGGCCTCATCCTCTTCTGCGGCGCGTCAACCATGTGGATATGCCAGCCACAACCACCAGGCCGGGGATCACGATGATCGAACCTAACAGGATCAAAATGAATACGAGCTGGTTCGGCAGATTGAAGGTGCGTGTAATCGGTGTGCGCGGTGTGATTTGGATCAAATTCTTTTCCTGGGCGGCCCAGTCAACAGAATTCGTAAAGATATCGCCATTGGCGTAGGCGTTGAAGGCTTTGTCGGTGGCAAAGGCGGAGTTGCCAATCACCACAATGTGGCCGGTGGTACTCGAGTTCTCGCCCGACACGGCGACGTCCAGTGGGCCGGGAATATCCGTTGCCTGGTCGAAGCTGATCTGCTGGTTGTTCTTTATCTTGTCGAGATTGGTTTCGCCCCACGATTGCTGCGAGGTCATGATCAGGGGAGTATCGGTCACGCCGGCTGGCAGGGTCTTGGCAACGGTCAGACTGCGCGTGCCGGGCATGATGGTGACCGTTGTTGTATTCTGGGTGATCGGGCTGGTGGAACTGTAGCTGGAAGCGATGGTATTCAACGGCTGGTTGCTGGTCAGGTCAATGACCACATCGTTGTCCAGCGTAATGCCCCAATCGGTTTTCAAATAATCGGCCAGCGGATCGGGACTCGTTCCAAAGTTCGTGAACACGGTTGGGTCTTCCATCACGATCAGACCGCCGCCTTTGTCAACGTATGCTTTCAGCAAAGTGACTTCTTGCGGCAGCAGAGGGCTGGTGGGGCCGGCAATCACGATAGTCTTGGCGTCACCGGGAATTTTGTTGGTCGCGGCAAGATTCAAGGTTTTGACGGTATAACTCTTGTTTTCCAGCGTTGTGCGCGCAGTTGATAAAGCGGTTGTGCCGCTTCCGTTGATGTCGGGTTCCCCGTGACCTGTGAGGAAATAGATGACGCGCGTCTCCGGGCTGATCAAACGGATCATCGCCTGATCAATATCGGTCTCGGTGGCGGAGTTGGCGGTTTGGGCCGATTTGCCCATCGTCAGCACGATCTTGCCGTCACCGGTGACTCCATATTGACGCGCCAGCACAGGATTGGCATTCGGATCCACGAAGCGGAAATCGAATTTGCCGCTGCTGGCCGATTTGTAGTTGTTGAGCAATTGCTGGGCGGTATCGGTCGGAGTCTGAGTCGAGTAGAAAGCAATCGCTGTGACCTTTCCCGGAAGCGCGGCCAGCGCCTGAATGGATTGCGGCGCGAGCGTGTGGGACTTGTTCTGTGTCAGATCCCAGGATTTGGGGTTTTGAAAAACCAGCCAGTTGGCAACGACGATGATGCCGGCGACAGCCAGGGACATGACCAGGGTATTCGAACCGTAGCGCGCCTGGCGTCCGGTCAGGAAACGGCGTGTGCCTGCCGGATTCAGAATGGCGTAGGCGGCCAGTCCCAAAATCAACAAACCACCGCTGACTTCGAGCGCGATGTTGATCGTGTTGGGATTCGCCGGCGTGTATAACTGAAGGGCAATCGTTCCCTTGACAATCGCCAGCAGGCCGGTCGCAACACAAGCGACCATGGCAACGATCAGACCGACGATCGCGTAACGCGCCGGAGTGTTCTTGTTCTTCATTAGCTCCACCTCCGGGCTTCAACCGCAGCTGAACCTGTGAACAGGCCCGCAGCGATCAGGCTCAGATAATAGACAATATCCGATAGATTGATGACGCCGGTATTCAGCGAATTCGAGAAATGATTTTGCATACTGAGATAGGTGAATATATCGCCGCCGGATTGAACGTATTGCGCGGGGAAACCCACCAGCCACCACAAGAATATAAAGACGGCGAGTGTCACAAAGAAAGCAGCAAACTGATTCGAGAACAGCGATGATATGCCAACGCCAATTGCCAAAAATGCGCCGGTCGCCAGGATCATCCCCAAATAGGCGGTCATCATTTGGCTTTGATCAATGCCGGGTGTTTCAAGGCTGTTCAGCACGAGCGGATAGATCAGCGTGACAGCGATCAGCGTCAGCATGAAAAGGAAACTGCCCAGCCATTTGCCGACCACCAATTCCCAGTCGCGGACGGGCGCGGTCAGCAGGAGCTCCATCGTGCCCATGCGGGTTTCATCTGCAACCAGGCGCATGGTTACCGCGGGGATTGTCAATACCAACAGGAACACATACGTGCCGGTAATGCCGCTGATATCCGGCGCGGGCGGCGGCCCGCCAAAGCCGCCGTTCAATGAATTCTGTGAGTAGACCAGAATGGTCAATCCGAAGATTACTCCCAGTGTCAACAGGATGATGAAAGACACCACATAAGCAAGCGGGCTTGCAAAGAAGTGATTGTATTCGCGGCGTGCGATGACCCAAATGTTTCTCATCTCTATTTCTCCTTGCGGTGGCGCTGCGGTCCGGCGTCTTCACGGGTCAGTTCGAGGAAAATTTCCTCGAGGCTCATGCCCACCTGGTGCAGTTCGAGCAGATCGTAACCGCCATTGACCACGGCCTTGGCGACTTCAGGACGCACGTCCTGGCCGGGCGCGAATTGGAATTCCACTGAACCGTCTGGCATGGCATGAACATTTTGAACGCCTTTGACCTTGCTGACGAGTTTGTTCAGGCCATCCGCATCGCCGCGCACGCGCAGCGCGGCGCGCTCCGAACCCACCAGGCGCGCCTGCAAGTTTTCCGGCGTGTCTTCGGCGACGATCTTGCCTTTGTTGATAATCAAGACACGGTCGCAGATTTGCTGGGCTTCCGATAGAACGTGCGTTGAAAGCAGCACCGTGCGCTGCCTGCCCATCTCGCGGATCAGGTTGCGGACTTCAACGACTTGTCCGGGATCAAGGCCGATGGTAGGTTCATCCAGGATCAAAACCTCAGGCGAGTGGATCAGCGCCTGGGCTAATCCGACTCGCTGGCGCATGCCTTTGGACAGGTTCCCAATATGACTGTCTGCGCGCTTGTCCAGGCCAACCATTTCCAGGATTTCAAAAGCGCGGTCGGCTGAATTTGGAATCTTGCGTAAGTCGGCCATGAATTTGAGATACTCGAACGCGGTCATGTCCGTGTATAGCGGCACTGTCTCCGGCAGGTATCCAACGCGTTTGCGAACCTCCAGCGACTCGGACACGATGTCGTATCCGGCGACGGTGGCTGTGCCTTCCGTGGGAGGCATGTAGCCAGTCAGAATTCGCATGGTAGTCGTCTTGCCTGCACCGTTGGGGCCGAGGAAGCCCACGATCTCCCCCTGCTTTGTTTCGAAGTTCAAGTTTGAGATGGCGCGGCGTTCGCCATAATCTTTCGTAAGGCCCTCTACTCGAATCATTGATGCTCCTTCATAAGGAAAATAAAAGAAAGCGAAACAAAAGGCACAGCGCCTGTGGGCCGCAGTGCCCTCTGTATTCTTACCGTTGAATACTATACAAAATTCAAAGGTTGACGTCAAGTAGGTTGTGAAACTCTAATCAAACGCTAATTTTCAACGCAAAAGAATATGACCAAACAGGATGACGATTGCCGGCACAAGCAGCACGACGATCATACCGGCAAGGATCAGCAGGTGGGTTGCAGAGCGATCCGATGAGATGGGCGGCATCTCATCAGGACCGTTGTATTCCGCCATCCAAAGCGATTTGGCTTTGGAGAATTGTCCCTCACGCCTTTTTGTTGTAAACTATCTAACATTACGGCGCAAAGTTGCTCGCTGCAATACTAAAGACCCGGAGGCTTTTGATGACCGGACTTCTTTATCAGACCGACAGCTACATAAAAGAATTCGATGCAGTCGTTACGGCGTCTCTCCCGGACGAAAAAGCGGTCGCGCTGGACCAGACGGCTTTCTATCCCGGCGGCGGCGGACAGCCGAACGATGTTGGAAAGTTGGCAGGTTTAAATGTTTTGAAAGTTCGGAAAGCGGGCGATGATATATTGCATGTCATCGAGGAGGGCGATCTGCCAGCCGTTGGCTCCAAGATTCATGGAGTGATTGACTGGGATCGCCGTTATAAATTGATGCGGACTCACACGGCGATGCACATTTTATGCGGATCGGTCTTTCGTGATTACGGCGCGCAAGTCACTGGCGGTGACATGGAGCCGCTCAAAGGCCGCATGGACTTTGAGTTCGACCGGCTGCAAAAGGAGCTGGTGTCCGTCATCGAAGCGGCGGTCAACCGTGAGGTCCAGGCCGGACGCGAGGTGCGGGTAAAAATCCTGCCGCGTGCGGAAGCGTTCAAAATCCCGGATTTGATCCGGACGAAGATCAATCTGCTGCCCGAGGGAATCCAGCAGGTCCGCACGGTCGAGATCGTCGGCCTCGACCTGCAAGCCGATGGCGGGACGCATGTAAAGAACACAGCGGAGGTCGGGAAGATACGTGTCGCAGATTACAAAAGCAAAGGCGCCATCAACAAACGCATCTATATCGAGGTGCTGGATCAGTAGGAAGGTTATCCCATTTCGCAGTGCCAGCCTTGAGCTATAATGATTCATAGCGATTGCAAAGCAAAGACCAGATACAGAGGAGATACGAAATGAAGACCTATAAGCCTTTTGTGCTGTTGGCTGTGGCGGCGCTGCTGGCGTCAACGCTGGCATGTTCGGCTGCCAGCCTGATCGGAGGCAGCCCGACGGCCTCCAATTTTTATATGGCGACCGATAGTTCGGGCAGCAGTTCGACAACCACGTATTCGGCCAGCCAGGATTTCTTTGTGTTCTTCAGCGTAAGTAACATACCAAACGGCGCCCAATTTCAGGCCAAATGGTATGCGTTGGATGTGTCCGGTCAAAATGCGAGCGTCCCATTCCAGACCACGGATTACACTTATCAATCCGGTGTTTCCCAGGTTTACTTCCAATTGACGAACAGCGGCGGCTGGCCGACCGGCCACTATAAAGTTGAAGTCTATATGAATGGAGCCAAGATCGGCGAACAGGATTTTGCTGTTCAATAAACAGAATGCGTTTGGGATAAAAACTGTGCCAGTCTGGGCGCAGTTTTTTTGACTCACGTTTGTTCGCGCTCGATTTCGCGGATGATTCGAATCTCTTCCGATGAAGCTGGCCCGCCATCATGATACCAATCATCGAGCAGTGACCACAGCCTGCAGCGCGGACATTGGGTATCGCGCCACATCTTGCCGCAGCGCGGACAAGTGCCATGCGTCGCGAATGTGTTCCATTTGTGCCTGCATCCGGGCAGGCAAATCCAGCGGAGGTTGGGGGGCGGTTCAAAGCCGCACTTGGGACAATGGATTCTGGTTGTCATGATGATGACTTCTTGTTATGAGCGGGGAAGACGCTGATCACTTCTTCGGGGATCGCCACGTTGTTGACGTGGCCGTTCTCGTCAATGGCGGATTCGGGAATGGTGAAATCATAAGAATAAATTTGGCTGGCAGAATCGTTGGACATCCGCCAAGTTTACCGCGATTAGATTGTCCCGCATTTGAATTTTATGCAATGTAATATGTGCAGCGGAATTCAGTTATTTCCTGTTTGTTAACTAGCATTACAGCGCAAGGTTGAGCAATCGTTCCCCGCCAATTCTCCCTCACCCTTTCCCTCTCCCAAAGGGAGAGGAGACTCCCTTCCCCATTTGGGGGAAGGGTTGGGATGAGGGCGAAAACGGTAGGAAAGCCATGAGCAGAACCCTCAAAACTCTAACTTTGCGCTGTAATACTAGCGAGACTTTGTCTCAGACTAACGAGAAAAGAAAGGGTCCAAGTTGCGGGAACAAGTTAGAGGCGGTATAACCGTCTCATTGACACCGCCAAGCGGTGAGATAGCCTAAAGAGGCACCCAACAACGAGGACCCAAGGTGAGTATAACGCAAACTTCACTGGCTGAAATCCTGCGTGAGCATGTGATCTTGGAAGTAGAAAGTATCGATCGGATGTATCTGAATGTCTACATTCCGAAGTTGCAACAAGAGAGCGGAGCGAGTTGGTTTCTGAGGGAGCAGCGGAAGTGTCCGATCGCTTCTTCGGCGGCGATGGGTCCAATCAGCCATGACTTTGTGGAGGCGATTGAGCGCTATGTTGAAAAACATCAGTTGCCGCTCTTGACCTTTGAAAAGGGGCAACGGAAAGACGAGGTGGTTGCGCCTTACCTGAAAGCGGCGGCTGGTCAGGAAGGGATCGTCTTGGTGGGGAAGGCGCAAGAGAAGACCACTACGTTTCGCACGCTCAAGGGCCGGGGGCCAGGCGGCTTCCCGCGTCTCTATCGGACGACGGTGATGGTAAATCAGTACTATTTCTACGGGAGAGACTGCGACTTTGGACCGTTCTTCTTCAAGTTCAGTTCGTACTTTCCCTACACGGCCAAGTTCTGTCTCAACGGGCATGAATATCTCAAGTGTCAATTAAGCCGCGCCGGGATTGCTTACGAAGCCTTGGATAACGGCATTCTCTCCTGTGTCGATCCTGGGAAACTGCAGAGCTTGGCGGATGATTTGTCGGCAGAGAAAATAGAAGCCCTCGTACGCAAATGGCTGGCTCGTCTTCCCCATCCCTTCACTGCGGAGGAGCGCGCCGCGGGCTACGATTATGATCTCTCGATCTTGCAGGCGGAGTTTTCTCTGACCCAAGTTCTGGATCGGCCGCAGACGGGCCGCTTGTTTTTTGAAGCGGCCATTCGCGAGAACTTGGATTTGGGACGACCGGAAGAAGTCCAGCTAATCTTCGAACGCCGCGTGACCCAACGCACGCCCGGACGCTTCCGCACCCGGATCATCACGGAAGGAGTGACTCCGGCGTTACACATTGATTATAAGCACTCCCGCATCAAGCAATATCATAAAGAGGGTCGAGCCTTGCGTACCGAAACAACCATCAATAACACTCGCGATTTCTACATCGGCAAACGACTAAAGAACCTACCCGCGCTGCGGGAGGTCGGCTTCAAAGCCAACCGACGTCTCTTACACGTCCAAATGCTCAGCCATAATTGTCTGCTTGGGGAAGACGCCTTTCAACAAGTCAACCAACCTCAGACGGTATCCGGACAACGCGTCGCCGGACTGCGCTTCACCGACCCGCGCGTGCAAGCGATGTTGAGTGCCCTCGTCGCCTTTCGTTTCCTGCCCCAGGGATTTGCCAATCCTGAATTCCGGGCGCTCTTGGCGCCCCTCCTGGGTCTCATCCCAGATCAATTAACTCCCGGGCAAATGACCTATCACCTGCGACGCCTGCGCCTACATGGCTTGATCGAACGGATCCCTTATACGCACCGCTATCAAGTGACCGACTTCGGTTGGCGTGTGGCTTTTTTCTTCTCCCGCACCTATGCTCGTATCCTGCGTCCCGGTTTGGCTCATATCGTCCCCACTCCGACACCCATCCATCATCCCCTTCGCCAACGCTTTGATCAATTGGAGCTGGCTATGAATGATTGGATCGCTCAGGCCAACTTGACTTCATGAAACTTGACTCATTCTCAACATATTTCTTGCCTTAAGCTTACTAGTACTGTGTCAAGCATGCTTTGATAAGTGCGATTCGGATTATCCTGTCTCCATACAAAGGAGACAGGCATGGTGAAGAAATATATGGTGGACTTGAGTGAAGAGGAACAGACATTGCTGAACG
>JAJYLQ010000024.1 GCA_021787595.1 Chloroflexota bacterium
TCGCCCTCATCCCCAACCCTTCCCCCGAATGGGGAAGGGAGTCTCCTCTCCCTTTGGGAGAGGGAAAGGGTGAGGGAGAATTGGCAGGGAACGATTGCTCGACCTTGCGCTGTAATGTTAGAAAGTGTATTTGAAATTCATGAATAGATTAGGCATGTCATTCTGAGTGGCGCTTGGCGCCACTCAGAATGACAAGTTGAAACCATGATTTTGATTTTTAAAACACTCTCTGAGCGGATTCCGCACAAGTGATTGACGCGTCGGGAAAGCTGATCCGGCGGCCGCTTTGATCCATAAAGAAGATAACTGGTTCGTGGCAGATTGAGTTGGGCGGAGGTGAGACCATTGTCGCCAAACGGGGTAGAATTGCGCCAATGGATGTTCCGGATTGTGATTGGATTTGTTGACAGGAGCCGGATTGCCGTCTAAGACCAAAGCTGCAAAAGAATTATTCGCGCTGGTCGCTCGATACGGCCTCGAGCCGTTCCTCGAATCGACGCGGACGTTGGCCGGCGTATTGAATTCAGACGGCCGGCTGACTTCCTCGAATGCGGCCCTCGAGGCCCTCCGGCGGACTCTGTCCGACGCGGCGGAGCTTCGAGAATTTGTCGCGCCCGCCTCACGTCCGGACTTCGAGCGGCTGCTGGCCGACGCACACCAGACCCGCGAGCAGGTCCAGGGCCAGCTCGATTTCGGTCTCGAGACTCAACCGCGCCGCTATGCGTGTTTGCTTGTCCCGCTTTCGGATGGACGCCTCCTGTTCTTCGGCGAGCCGGTCTTTACCGCGTTCGACCTGCCGGAAAAATATCAGCGCCTGATCGAGAATTTTCATCACGTCAACGATGAACTGCGCGGGACTCTGCGCGAATTGGAGAGAAAGGAAACGGAACTTAAGGCGGTCATCGCGCAGGCGGACGAAGTCTCCCACACTGACGCGTTGACATTTTTGCCAAACCGCAAGCAGGTCATCGCAGACTTGCAGCGCCAGGTCACGTTCTCGGATCGTTATGGCACCCCGCTTTCCATCTCGATGCTGGACTTCGATAACTTCAAGCTCGTCAACGACAAATACGGTCATGCGGTCGGCGATGACGTGTTGAGATTCGTAGCGATGCAATTGCGGGAACACATCCGCCTGCCCGATATGGTTGGACGTTACGGCGGCGAGGAGTTTCTGGTGCTGTTGCCCAACAGCACGCTCAAGGCTGCAAGCGAACAGGCCGCCCGCCTGTGTGAGCAGGTTCGGATAACGCCGATCATCTCTGGCAGCCACGCCATCCGCATAACAATCAGCATTGGCATTGCCCAGTATCGAATCCACGAGGAGGATTGGGAACAGTTGCTTCGCCGGTCTGATCAGGCCCTTTACCAGGCCAAGAAGAATGGGCGCGACCAATGGGCTGTCATTGAGGCTTAGCGTTTGCGATGTCATTGCCGCGGCAGCCTTGGTCCCGACCCTGAACCCTCGCAGAGCAAAGGGCTTAGGGTGCAGGGCGTTACGTGGCGCCACTACTCGACCGGCAGCCTCCTCGCAAAGACATCTGAAATGGTTGTCTTTTGGGAAGGGACACAAGAAAGGAGAATCTCATGTCCAAAGTGGAACCTCTCGTAAAAGATTTTCTTGCACAGAAGAAGATCGCGGTCGTCGGAGTTTCGGATAAACGCGAAACAGGATGTAACTCGAACTATAAAAAGTTCAAGGCGGCGGGCTATCGGGTCTTTGCGGTCAATCCGCACATCACGACCTATGATGGCACGCCGTGTTACCCGGACCTCAAATCCATTCCAGAAAAGCCCGATGCGGTTTTCATCCTCGCCAGCCCCCAAGTGACGGATGAAATCGTCCGTCAGTGCGCGGACCTGGGCATCCGGCATGTTTGGATGCACTGCATGATGGGCACCAAGCCCGGTTTGGCGGCAGGCACGACCAGCGTCTCGCCGGACGCGGTGGCGTTGTGCCGCGCCAATGGCATCAGTGTCATCCCCGGCTCGTGTCCGAACCAATTCCTGAAACCCGATTTCGGTCACGGCATGATGCGCGGGTTGTGGGGCCTGCTCGGATTCATGTCCGTCGAGGGTTGATTGAAGGGAAGGTCTATGTCTCAGCCGCGCCGTGATGATCGAAACGACTGCGGGGACGCCGTCACGCTGAATGGACTTCTTCGGAGACGCGTCGCGCCTCCTGCAGAATGTTACAATTTTGCCGAAGGAGTTTAACGGGACGTGCTTCCTCTCGTCGCAACCAATCGTATGGCCCAATGGATTCTCGATCTCGGTTATGTAATCTGGATCCTTCCAGAAGTGTACCTGTCAACCCGCCGAAGAAGTCCTGCAGGCGCGCAGACCAATGACCGCCGTTCTGGCCTGGTGCTGACAATCGGCATCTGGTTTGGTATTTTTGCCGGATACTTTTTTGCGTTTGGCGCGCCGGCATTCGCCATTCCGTGGCATCACACTTTGCTTTTTGCGCTTGGCATCGCGTTGATGCTTGTGGGCATTATCTTTCGACAATATTCGATCCGCGTGCTGGGAAAATATTTCACCACGCGCGTCGCTGTCCAGCCGGGACAGACCGTTGTTGAGTCCGGGCCGTATCGCTGGATCCGTCATCCGTCCTATTCCGGCTCGCTCATCACGGTTTTGGGAGTGGCGCTGTCATTTGCGAATTGGCTGAGCCTGATCTTCGTTTTGCTCGTTCCATTCCTTGGATACAGCTACCGGGTCTGGGTCGAGGAGAATACACTGGTCAAATCTCTCGGCCAGCCGTACCGGGATTACATGAAGCGCACCAAGCGTTTCATTCCATATATTTATCATATATTTATTAGATACAATACCTTCGCCAATGCGGTATCGGGAGCGGCGAACGTAGGGACAATTTGGCAAATTGTCCCACAAATGGCGAAGGTATTGAGATAATGACTTTGTCGAAAAAACCTTTTAAACACGAAGGACACGCTTCTAAACGCGGCGCTTAAGCGCCATGCTTCGCGAAGGAACACGAAGGAAAAACGTTTTTCTTTGTGCGCTTCGTGGTTAAGGTCTTTGCAAGGTGCTGATTTGAAAAAACGATTCCCATTTCATGGCTGGTTTGGGCTGGCGCTTGCCATCCTCTTTTGGATCATCAATTGGACGTGGGACGGCTTGCGTACCTATTGGGCTTTCTTCCCGATGTGGCTGGGCTACTGCCTGACGGTTGACGCGCTCGTTTATTACCGAACCGGCACATCGTTATGGACGCGCAGTCCGCGAAAATATGGCAGCCTGTTCCTGATCTCCGCGCCGGTGTGGTGGATGTTCGAGGCGCTCGACCTCCGCACACAAAATTGGGTCTATCTTGGCGCGCAGGATTTTTCCTCCCTCTCGTACGCCTTTTGGACAACGTTGAGTTTTACCACGGTCATCCCGGCGGTCTTTGGCAGTGCGGAGCTGATCGCCAGTTTCGATTTCATCAGCCGCCTCGGACGCGGCCCCGTCATTCGCAAGGATAAAGTCACGACGATCGGTTTCTTTTTGTTGGGCTGGATCACGCTGGCGTTGATGCTCGTCTGGCCGCAGATCTTTTTTCCTTTCATTTGGGTCTCGCCTTATTTCATCCTGGAACCGGTCAACATCTGGCTCGGCCATCGTTCGCTCGCCGATTGGACTCAGAATGGTGATTGGCGTCCGGTCATCTCGCTGTGGCTTGGCGTTTTGCTCACCGCGCTCTTCTGGGAGATGTGGAATTTTTATTCATTCCCGAAATGGGTGTATCACGTCGCGTGGGGAGGCTGGCTGCACATCTTCGAAATGCCTTTGCTTGGTTATGGCGGTTATCTTCCATTCTCGCTCGAACTTTACGCGATCTATCAATTGATTTCCGGCTTCTTTCGGCAGAAGGCAGAGTATGTCCGCATCATGCCGGGCGCAGTTCTTGATTCGGAACGCGCGACAATGGACAAGGCCCTGGGGGTTGATTAGCGGATGCCGTCCAACATCGAGATCAAAGCCCGCGTTCGCGACTTCCCGGACTTGAAGCGGCGCGCCGAGTCCTTGAGCGATTTGCCCGTTCAGGTGATTCCGCAGGAAGATACGTTTTTCATCACGCCGCGTGGACGGCTCAAACTGCGCGTCCTCGCGCCTGATCGCGGTCAACTGATTTATTACACGCGTCCGAATCAAAACGGCCCCAAACGTTCGGACTATCACATCTCCGAAACAAATGAGCCTGCGAATTTAAAGGAAACGCTTGCGCTGGCTTGCGGCGTGCGCGGCGTTGTCCGCAAGACGCGCTATCTTTACATGGCTGGACAAACCCGCATTCACCTGGATGACGTGGAAGGCCTCGGCCAATTCATGGAATTGGAAGTCGTCTTGCGCGCCGATCAATCCGACGCGGACGGTCAGGCCATTGCCAGGGAATTGATGGAAAAACTCGGCATCGGACCGAATGATTTGATCGAAGGCGCGTACATGGATTTGATCGAAAGCAGAATGCAGCAATTAGAAAATGGAGATTAGAGAATAGAGAGCAGTAAAAAAAACCTTCTACTCACTGCTCACCATTCACTATTCTCTAACACCGGAGTCCTTATGCCAAGAATCAAGGCCATCAATCATATTGCCGTTGTCGTGGACGACATGGAAAAATCGCTTGCCTTCTGGCGCGACGCGCTGGGAATCGAAGTCCATGAATTGCACGATGTTCCTGTCGAGAAATCGCAGGTCGCTTTTCTGCCGCTGGCCGGTTCCGAAGTGGAGTTGGTCAGGCCCACCAGCGAGGATTCGGGCATTGCGAAATATCTTGCCAAACGCGGACCGGGCATGCACCACATCTGTCTCGAAGTGGATGACATTTCGGCGATGCTTGCCCGGCTCAAATCAATGGGAATCCGTCTTATCAATGAAGAGCCGCGCACAACCGCCGATGGCAGGAAATATGCCTTCGTCCATCCCGAATCCACAAGCGGCGTTTTGGTGGAGCTGGTTCAAATTTGATGTCGTGTTTTATCCGCTAATTTTCGCGAGGACCAATTGAAGAGCATTCCCTTCGTATTCCTTTGTGCCCGAAGCCCTGTGGTCTTTCAGGGTTGTGGTGAAGACTATAATCGGGCAATGAAAGTTAATTCTCTGTGGTTTAATTGAGCGATGCTCGAAAAAATTCCGTCCATTCTTCGCAATCAATGCAGCCTTGATCCCAGGAAGCCGATCATCGTCGGCGTTTCGGGCGGGCCGGATAGCCTGTGCCTCATGGACGTTCTGCGTACCGCAGACTATCACATCATCGTTGCCCATTTCAATCACAAATTAAGGGCGGAGTCCGACGTTGAAGCCAACGCGGTCGAGAAGATGGCCTCGCGTTTGATGATCCCTTGTGTGGTTGGCAGCGAAGATGTCCGCTCGCATGCCCATACAGGCGGCCTTTCCATCGAGGAAGCCGCGCGCAATCTTCGCTATGGATTCCTGTTCAATCAGGCGCACCGGCTCGACGCTCAAGCTGTGGCAGTCGCGCATACCGCTGACGACCAGGTCGAGACGGTGTTGATGCACTTTATCCGCGGCGCGGGCCTGACCGGACTCAAAGGCATGGCGTATCGCACGCTGCTCTCCACATTTGATTCTGATGTGCCGGTTATTCGTCCGCTGCTGGATGTCTGGCGCGAAGAAACCGTCATTTATTGCGCGTCCCACGGCCTGAGTCCGCATTACGATCCAAGCAACGATTCGTTCAACTTCCTCCGCAACCGTCTGCGTCATGCGCTGATCCCAACCATCGAGACCTACAATCCGCGTTTCCGCGAGGCGGTCTGGCGTTCCGTTCAATCGCTGTCGTCCGATCATGCCGTGCTGACCGAAACGCTCGAAGCATGGTGGAAGAAGTGTGTCATTCAGGAGACGGACGATTACATCATGCTGGATCTGTCTTTTCTTTCGACGCGTTCATCCGGGCTTCAGCGGAATCTGATTCGCCGCGCGGTGGAGCGCCTCATTCCCGGACAGGAAACGGTGTACGCCGTCCTCGAGCGCGCCGCGGCCTTTATCGCGGATACCGCGCGCGTGCGCATGGATTTGACCGGCGGCCTGGTACTTTTCCGCGAAGGCGACGCGTTATATATCGCCAAACCCGATGCCCAACTCCCGTTCGATCGCTGGCCGCAGATGCCCGCGCGGCAGGATTCGATTGAGCTTTCGTTACCCGGTCATGTGGATATTTCCGGTGGCTGGCGTTTCTCATCGGAGAAATGGCGGCTTCCGGCTTTGGCGTGGGAACAATCCGCCCGGAACGATGACCGCTTCCAGGTCTGGTTGGATGCGGAGGGCCTGCCCGAACGATTGGAATTGCGCGTGAAGCAGCCCGGCGATCTTTTTGAACCGCTTGGCATGAAAGGTCACTCGCAGAAATTATCCGATTTCTTTACCAATGCCAAATTGCCGAGGCGCGCGCGTGACCGCTGGCCGTTATTGTGTTCGGGCGATCTGGTGATTTGGATACCCGGCTACCGCCCGGCTGATGACTTCAAGTTGAATCAGACTTCGAAGCGAATTGTCTATTTTGCGCTGACACCGCCGCAGGAAAATGCATAAACAAAAACATCGTCTCGAATTTCGAGGCGATGTTTCGTTTAAATCAAATGCAAAAATATCTATGTCGTTGCGAGGAAGGCGTTCTTCCTGACGAAGCAATCTCCTCGCTCAAATTAGGAGACTGCTTCGGGCAAAGCACCCTCGCAGCGACATATTCGTCTGAGTTTGTTCGCGTGCTAACCTTCGCTGAGCTGCCGCAGCTTGAAATGAATTTCGCGCCACTGGATTTTCGAGACGCCCATTTTTTGTCGAACCTTGTCAGTCTCCATGCCTGCTCGAAAATCGCGCAGGATGCACGTCCAGCGGCACATGTCGAATGAAAGATGCTTATTCAAGCCTGCTTCTTCGCCGATGTCTTCGAGCAGATATTCCAACCGGCGCGGCGACCATGGAAAGAGCTGGTCCGCGGGCTGGTATTGCGCCAAATACTCTTTATATGCCGGGAGCCAATCTTCGGTTAACAGAAGTTTGCGTTCCTTGTAGCGATTGGCCGGGCTGGCGTAACGGATGAAAACATACGCGCCCTCGGGCGCGTCGAGGTCAACGTGATTCAGATGAATGCCGAGACATTCGCTTTTCTTGATTCCGGTGGTCAGCAGAAGATGCAAAAGCGCAAACGGACGCGCGTCCGGTTTTTGCGCGCGGCGATGGCGGTCAGCGGCGGTCAGCGCGTCGTTGACTTCGTCCTCGGTCAGCACCTGCGGCAATGGGCTGATCGCAGAACGCTGCAAAACTTTTTCCGCCGGGTCGGTCACGAGAACGCCGTATTGGCTGAGCCAGCGAAAGAAGGATTTGATGGCGGTGATGCGCCGCGCCAGCGTCTTCGGACTGCACGGGATGCCGCGCTCCTTTTCCATCCATTCGAAAAAGCGGTTGAGGTCTTTGGTGGTGATGGCGCCGATCACGCGGTCGGGAGGCAGGAATTGGGTCAGCAAACGCGCATCGGATAAGAACGCTTTGACCGTGTTGGGTGAGCGTCCCTGGTCGTACAGGAATGATTCCCAGGCTTTGAGCGCAGGCGTGAGCGCGGTTTGGGCGGTAATGTGGGCCAAATCTTTTGAAGGCATGATGCCTCCTTGAGTGCAAAATTAAGGCGTGTAGCCTTTGCGTATAGTTTAGCAGAAAAGCAGGTGCGATGTCAATCACCGATTTGCAGTGGAACAAGCCGAGAAGGTCCCGTCATCATCACACGCAATGGAAAGGCCGTGGCGGTGCTCATTGCGCCACAAAATGATTGGAGGGATTGATCCTATCGCGGTCGCCGCGTTCTCAGGCTTTGCTCGAACGCTCGCGCGAGAGTCTCAAGGCTGGCAAGGGATTATCGAGCGATCAATTTTGGAAAGCGGCGAATGAACGACGATAGGCATAAACGATCTCTTGACTCGCATTGCTCAGTGCGTCGCACCATACAGGCAGGCTGATCCGCAAGAGTAGACGAATCTACTCTTTGGATCTGTCTCGTTAATGAAGGTGCGACGCACTTTTTATTCGTCCGCGCTTTTTTTTGAGCGAGGAACATGCCGGAAGATGGATGGTGAGGGTAGCAAGCATTTTATGGCGTTGGCGTTGATTCAATGTTCGGATAATTCGCCAGTACATCTTGCACAGCAAAATATGCGGGTTTCGGATCATAATTATTATCGAACATCAAAGGCTCGCCATCGGCATCCTTAACACAACCTTGTTGTTGGCAGGTGATCCATGAGTTCGCGTCGGAAACCCCCCAAGTCTCGAAGCCATCGCATACTTTTGATTCAAGACACGCACTCAACATATCTTTGTAAAGCTGCGCTTGGAAGTTCAGCTTTTGCGTTTCTGTACCAGATTCTCTCTGGAGATCCACATCCATCTCGGTAATGTCAATCCGCACACCCAGCGCGGCAAATTTTTGCATGGTGGCTATTACATCTTCCTTCTTGGGAGGAATCTTGCTGTTCCACGGCAGGAACAAATGCATTTGCATCCCAACTATATCAATAGGAGCGCCATCATCTTTTAGCTTCTTGACCATTGCATACATTTTATCGATGGTGCGACTCGTATCATAATCGCGTGGGCTCTCGTTATTGTCCTGATTGAAAATCAAAACACCATTGGGATCTGCTTCTCTCGCCCAGCGAAATGCCATCTCCACATAGCCAGGACCAATCTTATCATTCCAAAAATCTGCACCGGGAGTAAACGAACGCGCCGGAGCTTCATTGGCAATACTCCACTCTTGAACACGGCCTTTGTATCTTTCCACTAACGTTGTAATGTGCTGGTGCAGAATCTGTATATATTGATCGCGCGTAAAATGACCGTTCAGAAGCCAATCAGGAATAGCATCTGACTCCACCGCGCCCCAAACCAAATGCATAGCGCGTACCCGCCATCCCATCTGATTAGCGTAAGCTATTTCATTATCCAATACGCTAAAGTCATATTGATCGGGTCCGAGCCAGTAGCCTTTATAGGAAAAGTCGCCAATCGAAACCAGATCGAAATCTTTTTTCATAATCCTGCAACCCTTAAGATTCATCATGTCCCCATTGGAAAAAACTGTCCCAATAGTTATATTGTTCTTCTTTGTCAGGTCAGCCAAACCGAGACCATTGTCCCGCTGATCAACCCATTTTCCATCTGAAGTTGCTCCCACACTTAAACCAGTAACTAATGAAGAAGAATGAGGTGCTGTGCTAGTCCCAATATAAAGGTTGCCTTGAGGAAATAATCCATTGGGTAGTTTCAATTGCGGTTGTTGGGTTAGATCAATATGTTGTACTTGGTTGCCATCCTTATCGAAAACAGTAAAGCTTTTTCCGTTTACCTGATCAAAAATGATTTGAATAGGTTGGGAAGAACTGATCGATAAATTCCACTGCTTATTGTAGCTCTCCGTTGTGCCATCACGAACACCGAGTTGGTAATAGCCTCCATTGTTTGAAATATCCATTCTGGTTATTCCCTGCCACCACGGATTTGGCGCTTCTGGAATCCCAAGTATTTTTACGATGACATAAGATGTTCCTATAGCGGACAATTTTTCAATCTTTAATTTTAGTGGTGAAGTCAGCGGAATAGCCTGTGTCTCTGGATCATAATAGCCATCTCCATTGTTGGTAAATGTAGTAGTATTGGTCTTGGGATCATATGAACCCGGCGTGCAGGAAGGAATGTACAAAGGTTTCCAAGGAACTTGATCGGAACTCAGCGCAGGGACGTTCTCGAGTAAATTACTAAGTGCATTTTTATAAACAAAGCCGGTTACATTATTTTCATTGATAATTGCATCAACTTGAACAAAATCGCCATATGTTCCAAGTGGGTATACTTCATCTCCTGCTTTCAACGTGCCGATACTATCAAAATCAACATTGCTTGGACCATTGTATAGAAACGAATCGGAAATCAGCTTTGCATTGGGTCTCTCGGTCGCTGTTGCAGCGGGTGACAAAGTACTCGTTGGAAAAATGGTTGGCGTGGGAGTCTTGCTAGGCGCGCAAGAGAAAAGGAAAAAGACAAACAGGAAAACGATTGAAAGAAGTTTCTTCATGGCATAATCCTCCAATTGCAAATTACCGTTTACGAATTGCGTTTTGCGAATTGCGTTTTGCGATTTACGTTTTGCCAATTCCGCTTTACAATCCCTCGCATGATTGACCTCGAAACCGCCTACAACTCGGCCCTCGATTACCTCTACTCTTTCGTAGATTATAGCCTCAAACATTCATCCGAACTTGCCAAAGCCGATTTCAACCTTGACCGGATGCACGCCTTGTTGGTCGAACTTGGCGATCCGCAGGATCAGTATCCGATCATTCACGTGGCGGGGACAAAGGGCAAAGGCTCGGTCTGCGCGTTATGCGCCTCAGCGCTGCAGGCCGCGGGATACAAAACCGGGCTTTATACGTCGCCGCATCTGTTGGATTACACCGAACGGATTCAGATAAACGGTCAGCCAGTCTCACATGTCGAATTGGCCCAACTGGTCGAACAAGTCAAACCGGCGGTGGCGAAGATTCCAAAGCTCACGACGTTCGAGATTACGACCGCGATTGGCTTTTTATACTTTGCCCAGCAAAAAGTGGACGCGGCGGTCATCGAAGTTGGTCTCGGCGGGCGATTGGATGCAACCAATGTAGTCATGCCAAAAGTTGCGGTCATCACCTCGCTCTCGTATGATCACATGGCAGTGTTGGGAAATACACTAACACTGATTGCGGGGGAGAAGGCTGGAATTATCAAGCCGGGCGTGCCGTTGGTGTCCGCGCCGCAAAAGGATGAAGCGCTCGAAGTGCTGGTAAAGATTGTGAAGGAGCGCAACGCGCCAATGACGCTTGTCGGACGAGATGTTACATTCAAATCGTTAAATCATTCGTTGGATGGTCAGTCTCTCCAGTTATCGGTTATCAGTGATCAGCATTCATCTTTCATCCTTCGTCCTTCATCTTTGCAGTTGAAACTTCCTCTACTGGGCATTCATCAGGTGGATAACGCTGCCACCGCTTACGCCGCCTTAAAAGCCGGCGGCTTTGAAATGTCAGACCGCGATATTCAAAAAGGATTTGCTGAAGTAAAATGGCCTGCCCGCTTCGAAGTCGTCCGGCGCGAGCCGCCCGTGATTTTCGACTCGGCGCACAATCAGGATTCGTTTGCGCGGCTTCGCCAGGCGCTGGATGACTATTTCCCGGGCAAATCCGTTTATCTGATCTTCGGCGCGTCGGAGGATAAAAACATTCCGGGGATGTTCGAGGAGATCAGGCCAAAGGTCAAGGGTATGTTCGTGACAAAGGCAAACCATCCGCGCGCGTTGGAGCCGGAAAAAATTCAAGAGTTGGCGCGGCAGGCCGAAATCCCGAATGAGGCGGCAGAGTCAGTGGAGTCCGCGTTTGGCCGCGCGCTGGCTTTGTCCGAAAAAGATGGTAGCATTGTCCTATCCGCTGGTTCGATGTTCGTCACCGCAGAAGCGATGGCGGCGTGGAATAAAAATCATCCCTCACCCCAGCCCCTCTCCCAGCGGGAGAGGGGAAAGGGGTGAGGGGAGGAAACATGAACAACGATTGGAACGAAGAAGAAGATAATTTCAATTTAGCATTATCGCAGCGCACCGAAGAATTGTACCGGGTGCAAAATCAAGAGCCGAACGAGGAGGGTTTGATCGAAGCGGCGGTGATGCCGCTGCGCGATCTGGTGGTGTTCCCGCGCATGGTCTCGCCGATCTTTGTCGGGCGCGAATCGTCGCTGCTTGCGGTGCAGGAAGCGCAAGCCAAAAATGAAACCGTGATCGGCCTCGTGCAAAAGGACCCGGAGATGGACGATCCCAAGCCGCCTGACTTTTTGACGATCGGTGTCGAGATGGCGGTGGGACGTTTGCTTTCGATGCCCGACGGTTCTTCGTCCGCGCTGGTGCAGGGACGCCGGCGCGTCGAGATCGTGGACTTTGTGCGGACGCGGCCTTACCTGAAAGTTCGTGCCCGTGTCATCTTCGAGCCGACAACGGCGGACCGTCAAACGCAGGCGCTCATGCGCTCGGTGCTCGATCTGTTCGACCGCTGCGTGCAGCTGGATCGTTCGATCCCCGAAGAAGCGCATGTCTTCGCGATGAACATTGCGGAACCGGGCTGGCTGGCGGATATGATCGCCACGTCGCTGGCGTTGAATTATGAAGCCAAACAAAGCCTTCTGACCCTGCTCGACCCGCGCGGACGCTTGCAGGCCGTCCACAAAATCCTGGCGCAGGAAGTGGATGTGCTCGAACTTGAAGATGAAATCCATTCGCGTGTTCAAGATGAAGTGGACAAGAGTCAGCGCGAGTTTTATCTGCGCGAGCAAATGCGCCAGATTCAAAATGAACTCGGCGAAGGCGATATCTTCACACGCGACGCGGCGGAACTGAAGAAAAAGATCGAAGCCGCGAATTTGCCCGATGAGCCGAAAGACGTCGCGCTCAAAGAACTCGAGCGGCTCAATCAGATGCCGCCGATGGCACCCGAAGTTGGAATCATCCGCACCTACATTGATTGGATTCTCGATCTGCCGTGGACGAAATCCACGCCCGATAATTTGGATGTCAAGCACGCGGCGAAGATTTTGGACCGCGATCATTATGGTTTGAAGAAAGCCAAGGAACGCATCCTTGAATATATCGCGGTGCGTTCGCTCAAGCCGAAAAAAGAACGCCAGCCGATTTTGTGTTTCGTCGGTCCGCCCGGAACCGGTAAAACGTCGTTGGGCCGTTCGATTGCCGAGGCGCTTGGACGAAAATTTGTGCGCGTCTCGCTAGGCGGCGTGCGCGATGAAGCCGAAATCCGCGGGCATCGCCGGACGTACATCGGCGCATTGCCGGGACGGATTCTCCAAACCATGAAGCGCGCCGGGACGGCCAATCCGCTTTTCATGCTGGACGAGATTGACAAGCTCTATTCCGATTTCCGCGGCGACCCGGCTTCGGCCATGCTCGAAGTCCTCGATCCCGAACAGAATAATTCATTCAGCGATCACTACCTTGAAATGCCGTTTGATCTCTCGAAAGTCATGTTCATTACCACGGCGAATTATCTGGGTTCGATTCCGTCGCCGCTGCTCGACCGTATGGAAGTCATCGAGTTTCCCGGCTACATCGAAGAAGAAAAAATCGAGATCGCGAACCGGTATCTCATCCCGCGCCAGATCGAAGAGAACGGCGTCGCCGATATCGGCTTGACGTTTGAAACCGGCGCGCTCCAGCGCATCATCCGCGAATATACCTTCGAAGCGGGCGTCCGCAATCTCGAACGCGAGATCGGCCGCATCGCGCGCAAGGTGGCGCGGCTCAAGGCCGAGGAAAAGAAATATCCGACCGCCATCAGCGCGGAGATGATCGAGAAGTTCCTCGATCCGCCGCAATACATCCCGCCCGAAATGGAAAAGGCAGACGAAGTCGGCGTGGTGCAGTCGCTGGCGTGGACGGAAAACGGCGGCGAGATCATGCCCGTCGAAGTTGCGGTGTTGGAAGGAAAAGGCTCGCTGCAGATGACCGGCCAATTGGGCGAGATCATGCAAGAGTCCGGGCAGGCCGCGCTGACGTACATCAAATCGCGCGCCTCGCTGCTTGGCGTGGATATGGAAGTCTTCGAGCGCATGGACATTCATCTTCACATGCCGGAAGGCGCAATTCCGAAAGATGGCCCGTCGGCTGGCATCACGATTGCCACCGCGATGATTTCCGCGTTGACGGGCCGGCCCGTTTATCGTTATGTTGGGATGACGGGCGAGATCACGCTGCGCGGACGAATCCTGCCGATTGGCGGCGTGCGCGAAAAAGTTTTGGCGGCGCATCGCGCGGGACTGAAAGTGGTTCTGCTGCCCGAAAAGAATCTCAAGGATTTGCATGACGTGCCGAAGACAGCCCGCTCTGAATTGAAGATCGTCCCGGTCACGCACATGGATCAGGTGATTGATGTGGCCCTCGCGCCGGAACCGGTCATCGAACCGCCGCGGCCGAGAAAACGTCCGAGCGAAGAACATGAAGAACAAGAGGAAGAGCAGAGTTAGCGAAGAGTGAGAAGTAAGAAGTAAAAGGCTTCAGCTTCTCACTTATATCCTGATGTTACGCAAACTTCTCCCTCATCCCCCAACCCTTCCCCCGAAAAGGGAAGGGAGTCCCCTCTCCCCGCGGGAGAGGGCCGGGGTGAGGGTGTATAAGATGAAAAAATTATTGGATTGCGTAACATCAGTTATATCTTCTCACTTCTTACTTTGGAAAACAATGACATCACTCAAAGATAAAGTCGTTCTCATCACCGGCGCCTCTTCCGGCTTCGGCGAAGACGCGGCGCGGCTGTTTGCAAAAGAAGGATGCAAGGTTGTGCTCGCCGCGCGCCGCCTGGATCGTTTGCAGGCGCTCGCTGAAAAGATCGAGCAGGACGGCGGCGAGGCGACTGCTGTTCCTGTAGATGTAGCCGAGCGCGATGAAATCGAACTCATGGTTCAGTCCGCGCTGGATGTTTACGGGCAAATTGATATTCTATTTAATAACGCCGGCTTTGGCCGCCTCGATTGGCTGGAGAATCTCGATCCGGCGCGCGATATCGAAACGCAAATCGAAGTCAATTTGCTCGGTGTCATTCAAGTCACGCGTGCTGTTTTGCCGCACATGTTGAAACAGCGCAGCGGGCACATCATCAATATGTCATCCGTCGCGGGTCTGATCGCCGTGCCAACCTATGCGATCTATGCCTCGACCAAATTCGGCGTGCGCGGATTCACCGATGCTTTGCGCCGCGAGCTTTTACCGTTGGGAGTTAAAGTTTCGGGAATTTATCCAGCCTTTGCCCGGACCGAATTCAGCCAACACAGCCGACCCGCAAGCAGCAATCGTCCGCGGCTTGGATCTCTGCGGCGCTTTACCATGTCTTCGGAATATGTGGCGCAGCAAGTGGTCAAGCTGGCAAAACATCCACGCCGCATGGTGGTCGTTCCATGGTGGTATCGCATCTTCATTGGATTCGACGCATTCCTCCCCGGCGTTGTGGATTGGTTCCTGAAGGCCGGTTTCAGCAAACCTTATCACCAACCAAAAGATCAGTGATCGCTGCGCTTTCATTGATGGGGGATGATATATAAAACATACGATCCGTTGCCGGTTTGGCCAACTTCAACGAGCAGGCTTTTCAAATTGTCGAAACGGGAAATGAAATCGGATGTGTTCGAGGCGGCTGCCGCCTCGATGGCTTTTTCTGAGATCAGGATGTGTGTATATCCGATTTTTTTCCAGGCCGCGATTAAATCGTTATTGGTTGGGTAGAGATAAAAATCGTGGGGCAGATTGTCATTGATCGGGTCCGGCTGGACGCGGCGGTTCATTCCATAACTGCGCGGCTCATCAATCAAATAAATATACGCGTCGTTCGCAGTCTGGTTGACGAGTTCCACTGCGGCGGTATAGTCGGGTTGTTCGCGGGCGGAATAACTCTGGCGCGATTCGATTCCAGCCGCGACTGCCAATGGATTGCGGCTGATAACTTGCAAACCGAAATCCAAAAGAAAGACGAAGATCATCAAGGCGGTCAGCGTCGAGAAGATGAAGCTGATGCGCAGGCGTCTGGTATCCAGCTTTTTCAATTCTAAAATCCCAGCCGACATCGGCAGGATCAATGGAATAAGGCCGGGCCAAAGTAATCGGGCTTGGAAAAGGTGATCGGTTTGGATCACGCCATAAGTCCAAAAAAGAACGCTGATGATCGAAAAGAGCAGGATGGTCGTTAACGCCTCGCGTCGATTTGATTCATCGTTCCGTGACTTCCACAATATCCACAACACTGCTGGAAACAGAATCAAGAACAATGGGCCGAATCTTCCATCGAAATAATTGGCGTCGCGATAACCGAGAGTTGTGACAAACGGAAGAGAAAGAATGCCGAGGACATTCCAGCCAATCCCTGTGCCTGCGCCCGCGTACCAGTTTGCGCGGAACGCATCCCAATAAGGTCCGCCGAAGATAAAGGGATAAAAAGGATTGCCCGTCCAAATCCAATTTCTCAAATACCAGGGCGATGCAGCCAATATGCCAATTCCGCCAACCATGCCAATCGGTTTGATCGCATCGAGAATCTTTTTTCGATTCCACCAAACAATTACAACGAATACTGCAACTGGCAAAATGAAACTTGTGTATTTGATGCCCATCGCGAAGCCGATCATCACGCCGCAGAGGATCAGCCAGCGTTGGTCGGAAGTCGTTTTCCATTTCCATAACGCGTATAACACAGCGAGAGAATAGAACGTCAACGCGAGATCGGTGTAGGCCCACGCCGCCAACCATGTGAGTGATGGCATGCTGAGGAAGATCGCCATCGTCCACCAGGATGCTTTTGGATTCCAAAGCTTTCGCGTCCAATCCCATGCCATCAACATCGTGAGTAACGCAAAAACAAAATGGATCAATTGCGGAACGGAGTCCTTTCCAAATGCCAAAGGAAAGAGGAACATGCCTTCCGCGAGCGACGGAAACCAGTAATGCGGCATGTTGACGAGCCGCAGACCGCCATCTTTCAGCCACCACGTTGGCAGGACGAGATGATAAAACAACGCGTCGAATGCCTCGACCGGCGGCGCGAGCGCAAGAAAAAAAGTCAACATCCCGGCGAGGAGCGCGAACCACGTGATCCATGCGGGCGCGGACTTCGCGGAATCTTTCAAATCTAAAATCATCTGGCGAAAATCATTGCGCGCTGAAGACAGCGAACGATTGATAAGAGCGAACAGCGGTGCTGCAATCAATAAGATCAGGAGAAATATCGGGCGCGCTTGGCCGATGACCGCGAATCCGAAACCAAGCACTCCAAGAATCCCCATGCCGATGCCGGTGGAGATCAAGAGCCTCGGCGTTGATTCGATTTGCAGTGATGATTGGGCAAAGATAAGGTATCCGATGGATGTCCCGGCAAGCGTAAAGAGAAACACCAACCCAATCGTTTCGATCAACGAAGCAATGCCGTTCGCAACCATCATCGCATCTGGCTTTTGAACGATGAAGAATGCCGCCAGCAATGATCCCATCCAAAGAATGAATACAAACGAGAGAGCTATCCTCGGTTTCATGCACGCCATTATATCCAAAGTGGAATGTATAATAGGGTAGAATTTATCGCCCTGCCGTCTCGTGGCGCCATGGCGCCACCGCCGTTGCTCGCGGCACGAACGGTGAGCGAAGCGTGGCGCAGTCGAAGGGCGAGTAAACATATCAATTACGCTTCGACTACGTGACATCAAAGATGTCACTCCGCTCAGCGCGATGATGAACATGGATTAAATAAATAAAGGAGATACCATGTCAACTCGCCTCGAAAGGCTTCATACTGCTCTCGCTCGATCTGGACTGGATGCGGTGACGCTCAACCCCGGGCCGACTCTCACCTATTTAACGGGTTTGAAATTCCATCTCATGGAGCGGCCAGTCGTGTTCCTGGTCGCACAGGGAAAAGAACCTGTGATCGTCCTGCCAGAACTGGAGATTCCAAAAGTGAATCTCTTTCCTTATAAAGTAAACGCGTTTGCGTACGGCGAGAATCCGTCGGATTGGGATGCGGTTTTTCGAAAAGCTGTTCAATCGCTTGGGCTCGACGGAAAACGAATCGGCGTCGAGCCGCGGCAATTGCGTCTGCTGGAATTTCAATACGTCCGCGCCGCCGCGCCCGAAGCGGATTTCCCGGACGCGTCCGAGGCGCTGGCGTCGCTTCGCTTATGCAAAGACCAGGCCGAAATCCAGGCGATGAAGCGGGCCGTTAAAGCCGCACAGGACGCTCTCGAAGCGACCATCCCCTCCGTCAAAATCGGGATGACCGAGAAAGAGATTGCATCGGAATTGACGCTGCAATTGTTGAAGCATGGCTCCGAGTCCGAATTGCCGTTCGCGCCGATCGTTTCTTCCGGGCCAAATTCCGCGAATCCGCATGCCTCGCCCTCGGACCGAAAACTTCAGCGCGGCGATTTGCTCGTCGTGGATTGGGGCGCGACGGTGGATGGATATATTTCCGATTTGACGCGCACGTTCGCGACCGGCGAAGTCGAGCCGGAGTTCAGGAAGATTGCCGAGATCGTTCTCAAGGCCAATGAAGCGGGTCGCGCGGCGGGCAAACCCGATGTCCCGTGTGCGAACGTGGACCAAGCCGCGCGCGCGGTGATCGAGCAGGCTGGTTATGGAAAATATTTCACGCACCGGACGGGGCACGGCATTGGCATGGAAGGGCATGAAGAGCCGTACATGCGCGGCGATAACATGCAGAAGCTCGAGCCGGGAATGGCCTACACCGTTGAACCGGGAATTTATCTTCCAGGCCGCGGCGGTGTGCGGATCGAAGATAATGTGGTCGTTACGAAAGACGGCGTCGAGGTTTTGAGCGATATGCCGCGTGAGTTGCAAATGATCGGACAATGAGGAAGAAGTGGCCGAACCCAAACAGTCAAATGGCGGCTTCATTCTTAAGGCCGGAGTTGCAAAGGAAAAATGGGCATTGCTTTTCTTCATGGTCGTTGGCGCCGGCATTTTGGGGTTATTGTTTCACTTCTACGGCTATCTTAATACATGGCATTTATGGAATATCCCGGCCTATACCTCGCCCTTCCTGGATTTGCGTTCGATTCTAAGCGCAGCCGAATCCTATGCTGCCGGGTATGACCCTGCCATAGCGAATCCTTTCGACCCCTTCCAAAGAAATTTTAATTATCCAAAAATTTGGTATTTGATTCTTGCAGCCGGGATGAATCAAAGTTGGACTTTTCCGCTGGGCATCGCGATCGTTGGTTCGTTCCTGGCCGGCATCCTTGTATTTCCTGAAAGGCTCGATAAACTCTCTGTATTTCTCCTGATGCTTGGATTGTTTTCCTCAGCCACCCTGCTCGGAATCGAAAGGGGAAATATCGATCTCTTTTTTTTCTTCCTGGCCGCAGTGGGACTGGTGCTTTTAGACCACTCGATATATGGCTCATTCGGTGTCTCCATGTTGGGAATGTTATTCAAGATATACCCGGTATTTGGCGTTGGATATTTCCTTCAACCGGATGACCGGCGTTCGTATAAATATATACTGGCAGGCGCATTATTTACGCTGCTGTATTTATTGATCGATCTGAAGCAAATGCTCCTCGTCTATGAGAATACACAAAAAGCAGGCGACTGGTCGTATGGCGTCTCCGCATTCCCCGGTTACATCTCCTACCTGGTTACCAAAAGCGTTGTGCAAAGCCGCATGCCGTATTTCTATACATTTGCATCCCATCTTAATAATGTATTCGGTCAATTTCCCCTGTTATTCTACCTTCCCGCTTTTTTGGTCTTGATTGTATTTGCCGGCCTGGGAATCAGGCAGCATTCGTTTCTTCGTTATGACAGTTTGCGGAATCTCAGGGCGTTTTGGCTTGGCGCGGGCATTTATATAGGTTCTTTTTTTCTTGGCAGCAATTTCGATTACCGGATGATCTTCCTGCTCTTTGCAATTCCCCAAATCACTTTTTGGATTCGGGATAGGAATCCCGGATTTGTCCTGGCGGTCCCCGCGACCCTCGCGGCGCTTTTCGTGTCGCTATGGTATACGGTGATAAGACAGGTTGCTGCCGCTGCGGATCCGCCTCTTTTATGGATTTATCCATTCGTAGATCAGGCTGCCAAATGGTCCCTGTTCGCTGGATTGACCTATTTATATGCCGCGTCCGTGCCGCAATGGATTCCAGATGATATTCGGACATTGTCGTCGAAATTGCTGCAGTGGTTCAAGCCTCATAAACAAGTAGGACGAGACCAAAGCCTTTTGCAAGCCATACAACGGTGGGCAGTGGAGACAGGAGGGCTGTTACACTGTACGAAAACTTTAGGAATAACAAGCGAGCGAAGGTTGATCCTGTTTGATTCGATTCCCCCGCGCAGGAAACTAAGCGCCGGATCAATGCCGGGCGGCAGAATCATGGGCTTGTACGAAGCGAGGCTGAGACAGTCCGTGTTGAGGTCCGCGTTCGAAGGAAGGTTGAAATGACATATTCTTTTCCAAAGGATTTTTCCGATCCCGTTTTGGCCCTTATCACGCTTGGCGAAAAAAGCTTTTAAAAAATCCGCGTTCGTCCGTGTACGAAAGTTCTTAATCACGGCGATTCCCAGAGAGCTTTTTTCCTTCGTGTCTGCCTGCCCTTTGTTCTTTGAGGGTTGTGTCCTTTGTGTTAAGAAATGAACCTCTCTTGACTTCATCTATCGGCGGGAGTATAAACGCGATGATAATTATGTGCGCGCATTCCGCGCAATCTGAAAAGGAGGTGGTCGTTATGGACGCCGACGGAAGTAAGTCGAGCGATGATTCTATTCCACTTGGATTCTCCGAGCCGCGATTGGTTTTGGATGATGGGTTACGCGTCCGTTTCTGCGATCACCTGCGCAGTTCCCTGTTTTGCAGATAGATCGAACGCGTCGTCTGTCCCCGGCCAATTGCCACCTTCGGAGAATCGTCGAAGGTGGTTTTATTTTCTTAATGGAGGTTCACATGGCTTTTGTCAGCGAATTGGCTGGGCGCCCGGTGACAGATTACGATGGCACGCCGGTTGGCGTTGTAAAAGACCTGGTGGCGCGGCAATACAAGGAATTTTCGCATCCCATCGTGGACGCGATCGTCGTGAAAACCGGGAAGGGGGAGCGCACCTTCCCGTATGCCGATTTGGCGGCGTTGTTATCCGCAGCGATTCCTTTGAAGCGCCCTGCGGATGAGATTCCAGGTTACGAGATTCGCGACGATGATATCCGGCTTGTGGAGGATGTCCTCGACCAGCAGATCCTCGATATGGATGGCGGGCGTGTTGTGCGCGTGAATGACATCGAAATTTTGCGGGCCAATGGCAACGTGGTCGTCAGCAATGTGGATATTGGCATGCTTGGGATCCTGCGCCGGCTTGGGCTCGAAAAGCCGGGGCGCTGGGCCGCCCGGCGCCTCAACGCCGACCTTTCAGCGGGTTCCATTTCGTGGGATTTCGTCGAACCCCTTTTGCGCGACAAATCCATGCGCTTGAAAGTGCCGGTCGAAAAACTAAAGGATTTGCATCCGTCCGATCTGGCTGAGATCATTTCCGATCTCAGCCGCGCCGAACACAGCGACCTGCTGCATCAACTGGATATAAAGCAACTGGCCGATACGCTCGAAGAAGTCGAACCGGATTTCCAGGCGAATCTGATCGAGCATTTTCCAGACGAAAAAGTGGCCGATGTGCTCGAAGAAATGTCGCCAGATGAAGCCACTGACTTGTTGGCTGAACTTCCCGATGAGCGCCGTCAGGGTTTGCTCCAACTCATGGAAACTGAGGAGGCGGATGAAGTCCGGGAGTTGCTGCGCTACGACGAAGATTCAGCCGGCGGCTTGATGACGACTGAATATGTCACGGTTTCGCCCGATATGACCGCCGCGCAGGCCATCGAACACTTGCGTAAAGTCGGCGAAGATGCCGAATTGATCTATTATGTTTATGTGACGGATCCCGAAGAACATTTATTGGGAGTCTTTTCGCTGAGCGATTTGATTGTTGCGCAGCCGGATACGCCGGTCACGGATTTTATGCACAAGCGGCTGGTCAGCGTGGAACTTGAGACCGAGCAAAATGAAATTGCCCAGATCGTTGCCAAATATAACCTGATGGCTGTGCCGGTGGTTGACGCTGATAATCGCATGCATGGAATCGTCACAGCCGATGATGCGCTCGATAAGATCCTGCCAACCGCCTGGAAGAAACGCCTTCCGCATTTCTTCGGGGCGCTCCAATGAGCGGCATCCTTGCCATGCTTCGCGAGAAGTGGATGACCCATCCATGGCTGCGGCAGATCATCATTTTTCTTTCGGTGTTTGGCCCGGCGACGATTGCCGCGATGGCAGATAACGACGCGGGCGGCGTTGCAACGTATTCGCTCGCCGGCGCGACGCTCGGTTATCCCATCCTGTTCTTGCTTTTCATCATCACGCCTCTGCTTGGCATCACGCAGGAAATGGGGATGCGCCTCACCCTTGTGACGCGCCGCGGCCTGGCCGATTTAATTCGTGAGAAATATGGCGTTAAGATTTCGCTGTTCATTTTCCTCGGACTGTTTATTGCAAATTTGGGAACCATCACGACCGAAGTCTCGGCCATCAAAACGGTCAGCGGGATGCTGCATATTCCGGCCGCGCCTTTCGTAATCGGGATTTTGCTCGTTGCCTTCCTGTTCATTACCAAAGGGAATTACAAACTGACGCAAACCATCATGCTGGTTGTGTCGCTGTTCTATTTGACTTACATCATCTCGGCGGTCAAGGCCAACCCGGATTGGGAAACGGCTCTGAGCAGCCTTGTTTATCCTCACGGCGTTGCCTGGACGGGCGGGTACATTCGCAGCTACCTCATTATCGGCATGGGCGTGCTGGGAACGACCATCACGCCCTGGGGACAATTTTTTATCAGCAGTTTTGCGTTCGACAAAAAGATGGATAAAGACACCCTCAGATATTCCCAGTTTGAAACATACTGGGGCGCCTTTCTCACCGACTTTTTCTCGTTCTTCATGATCGTGGCAACGGCCTCGACGCTTTTCGTGCGCGGCATCCTCCTGACTTCGGGCGAGCAGGCGGCGGAAGCCATCCGCCCCTTCGCGGGAGATTTGGCCGGGACCCTTTTTGCGGTTGGAATTCTGGCCGCGGCTTTTATGGGACTGGTCATTGTTCCGCTCTCGACAGCGTACGCGTTCTCTGAATTTTTCGGCTTATCCGGCAGCCTCGACAGCGATTACCAGAAGAGCAAAACCTTCTATATTTTGTTCATTGTCCAATTGCTGCTGGCGGCGCTGATCGTCACGATCCCCGGAATTTCGCTTTTTGGCATCGCGATTGCATCCCAAACGCTGAACGCGATGATTCTGCCACTGGTCTTCTACTACCTGATCAAATTGACAAGCAGCGGAGAGTTGATGGGGCTTTACGCAAATAATGGTTTCCAGAAATATTTCACGATCATTTCTTCGATTGTTATCTTCATTGCGTCGGTCCTGACGGTCGGCGCGGTTATTTTCGGATGGCATTGACAATACCTTCGCCAATGCGGTGTCGGGAGCGGCGAACGAACGTAGGGACAATTTGCCAAATTGTCCCACAAATGGCGAAGGTATTGATTGATGCTTTGACGTCGTGCCGCTTGCCAGCTTGCCCATTTGAGTCTATACTTCGCAAAACCCTCAGCCAAAGGAGATGCAGGCATGATCAACGTTCGAGATTTGATCCGCAAGAAAGGCAGCCAGATCTTCAGCCTTGGCCCGGAAGCGACCGTCTTCGACGCGATGAAACTCATGGCGGATAAGAATATCGGCGCGGTCCTGGTGATGGACGGCGGTAAAGTCGCCGGCATCCTTTCCGAACGCGACTGCGTCCGCAAGGTGGAACTGGCTGGCAAATCCGCGAAGAGTACCAAAGTCAGTGAGATCATGACCAGCAAGGTTCTTTACATGGAAGCGAGTCAATCCGTCGAAGAATGTATGGCGGTCATGATTGACAAGAACATCCGCCATCTGCCGGTCTATGAAAATGGAATACTGCTGGGCGTCATCTCTGTGCGCGATGCCCTGAAGGAAGTTGTGGATTACCAGAAATTCATGATCTCTCAACTGGAACATTATATTGCCGGGAGCCGCTGAGGATGCTGCAGGAATGGAGCATTTCGGAATTGCAAAGCAAAATGGAATCCGGCGAGTTGACAGCGCGTCAGCTCGCCGGATTGTATCTGGAGCGAATCGAATCTCTGGACAAAAACGGGCCGCGCCTGAACGCGGTGATCGAACTCAACCCGGACGCGCCCGCCATTGCCGACGCTCTGGATGTGGAGCGCCGCGCTGGGAAGACGCGCGGCCCGCTGCATGGAATTCCCATACTCATCAAGGATAATATGGATACGCACGACCGTATGCAAACGACCGCCGGTTCGCTCGCGCTCGAAGGCAGCCTCGCACCCCGCGACGCGTTCATCGTGAAGCGATTGCGTTCGGCTGGCGCGCTGATTTTGGGAAAGACCAACTTGAGCGAATGGGCGAACTTCCGCGGGAAACATTCCGTGAGCGGATGGTCGAGCCGCGGCGGATTGACGCATAACCCGTACGCTCTCGACCGTTCGGCGTGCGGCTCATCGTCCGGATCGGGAGCGGCGGTGGCAGCGAATCTGTGTGCGGCAGCGATTGGCACCGAGACCGACGGTTCGATCATTTGCCCATCGCAGACGAATGGCATTGTTGGCATCAAACCAACTCTTGGTTTATTGAGCCGAAGCGGGATCATCCCGATTGCGCACAGTCAGGACACGGCTGGTCCGATGGCGCGCACGGTTGCAGACGCGGCGATTTTGCTCGGGGCGTTGACGGGGCTTGATGAACGCGACCCCGCCACAAAGCGCCGCCCTGAGCGTGTCGAAGGGTCCAGTAAGAAGCGTGCGCTTCATGATTACACTCGATATCTCGATCCAAACGGACTCAAAGGCGCGCGCATCGGCGTCGCGCGGAATATGGCCGGCACGGATCCGCGCATCCTCAGGATTTTCGAATCCTGCATGGATGTCATGAAGAAGTTGGGCGCGGTCATTGTTGATCCGGCGGATGTTCCGAACTTCAATAAGTTTGGAAAGACGGAGCTTGAAGTCCTGCATTTCGAGTTCAAAGCTGGACTCAATCAATATCTCGCGTCGCTTGGGGAAAAGTCGCGCCTGCGAAGCATTGCGGATGTGATCAAGTTCAATGAAGAAAACAAAGCGCGGGTGATGCCGTACTTTGGTCAGGAACACATGATCGCCGCGCAGGAAAAGGATTCTTTGTCGAGCAAAAAGTATCGGGACGCGCTTGCAAAGAATCATAGATTGACACGCAAGGAAGGCATTGACGCGGCCATGAGGAAACATCGGCTCGATGCGATCGTGGTTCCGTCCGGCGGCCCGTCGTGGATGATTGATTTGGTTAACGGCGACGCGATCAATTGGGACATGGAAAGCACGTCGCCGGCCGCTGTGGCGGGGTATCCGCACATCACGGTTCCGGCGGGTTATATTTTTGGTTTGCCTGTGGGAATTTCTTTCTTCGCCGGCGCGTGGCAGGAACCAATGCTCATCAAATTGGCATACGCATTCGAGCAGGCAGCGAAGATTCGCAAGCCGCCGCAATTTTTGCAAACGGCAGATTTAACAGCGGCATAAAATAAGCCGATGTGGGACGCGGCTCGGCGAGTCAAATTATCAGTTTGAAGTTGGATGATGTCAGCGAGGAGATGTTGGGAATGGGAGGATAAATCTCGCGGGTCATGGTTGAGCGTTGCATAAAGGAATACTGTTATAATCAGCTTGCGAGAGAAATATGACAATTGCTGATCTCCTCAATTCAGTTAAGTTTGTTGTTGGTCCCGATGGGCGACAATCCGCAGTTGTAGTGGATTGGGACGTCTGGGAACAAATCGTGACTCTCTTGGAAGATACCGAGGACGCTGAAGAGATCAAGAAGGCGCGCACCGTCAAAGAAGAAACAATCCCATGGAAAGCAGCAAAGAAAGAAATCCAAATTCTATCGCCGCGTTTGGTTCATCGTGATGATGCGGCTCGCTTCAAAATGACCGTCACCAAGGAACAGCCTAATGCTTAATACTTGTAGAGAGGCAAATATGGTTACCCTTAATGCTCTGAAGAATATTAGTTTCGTAGTGGATGCAAACGGAAAACAAGCCGCCGTTCAAGTCAGCATAGATGACTGGCGTAAGATACTCGATTATTTTGAAGAGTTGGAAGATCGAGAGAAGGTCAAGGAAATCCTGCATCGCTTGGATGTTCATCCTGAGAAATCAGGCGCGTTGGATTGGCGTGAGGCGCGCAGTCAATGGTAAAGCGGGGAAAGCAATCCGTATATCGGGTTTGGATCGAGCCTGAAGTTCATTCTGCTCGGCAGGTCAAATTATCAGTTTGAAGTTGGATGAAGTCAGCGAGGAGATGCTGGGAACGGGTAGAACGTAAAACTTATTTCTAAAGCCAACAAATATTGATAGTAAGTTTAATTTCAAATTAGCGCGATAAAATAGACCCATGAGTAAATATGATGATAATGTGATCAAACCAGATTGGAAGGGAATTATTTCTGGTGTCTATACTTACTTAATTACTTATAATCTTTGGCCTTTCTTGTCTGTGATCTTTGCCTCAGTGGGCGGGTTTATATTTTCGCACTTTGATTTTTTAGATATAGTAATAATGTTTGGAGTTCCGTTTTCAATTTTAATTTACTTTCTAATAATTCTCGGAACTATAACCCTTCTGTATTTCACTGTAAAAACCTTTCAATATTTTTTCATAAAGACTGTAACGATAGAATTTTCTGACAAAGCATTTAATGAAAAGCCATATTTGATGGCAGTCATAACGAACCACACAAAACGTCGTATTGAATGTGTTTGTGTTATCGAATCGATTGCTCACAATGGTAAGAATTCGCATCAATTAAAAAATCATATTACAAAATATACCTCTCGGCTATCTTGGTTTGATAAATCAGGCACCGATATTGGTAGAAAGAAAATAGATTCTAGAGGCGGCACGGGGACGATAAAGATTTCTTCTCTTAATGAAAAAGGACTGTTTATCGCAACTGATAAGGGCGAAAGGAATATTACTGACGTAGAGGAATTTGGAACTGGACAATATAAAATTAATTTGATGTTGTTGCAAAAAATGGGAAATGGAAATTATCGCAAGCTCGAATCTTTTGGCGTCCCCTTCGAGTATTATTTTGAGGGCACACCCAAAGATCAATTAAAATTTGCAGGCTCAAGATTGATTGGGCCAATAGGAAATGTTGGAATTCGCCTAATTGAAAATCCGGTACGTAAGAATTAAATATTGCATGGATTTGAGGATTAATTTCTCCGTCAGATCTGTGGTTGCGAAATTTGTTCATCAACGCGATAAGTAATGATGACATTTTTCGCTTGCCATAAAAAATAAATCGTCCTATACTCGGCGTATTGGAGTTTTCATGACAGACACTGAACTTGCCTCACTTCAATCTGCAATCGAACCGTATCTTCCTTTGGGCCGCTCGGGGCTGATGCCAGCCTTGCATGCGGCTCAAAAAATTTATGGGTGGATTTCCGAACCCGTCGCAACCGAAATCGCCAAATCCCTGCGCGTGCCGCTTGCGGATGTGCACGGCGTCATCGAATTCTATTCGATGTTTTACAACGAACCGGTGGGCAAGAAATTTATCCGCGTGTGTACGGATCAAGCCTGCGCGCTCAAAGATGCGGATGGACTCCTGAATCATCTTTGCGCTCATCATGGAATCAAGCCGGGTCAAACCACGCCGGATGGGGCGACCACAATTGAAGCGAGTCCATGCCTTGGGCTTTGCGAACAAGCTCCGGCAATTTTGTATGGCGATGAAGCCGAAACAAATGTTGATCTGAAAACAAACACTTATGATCTTGGCCGTCCACCGTCCATCGTCTACGGTCAGATACGATTGTTGACCGCCAATTGCGGCAATGGATCAACCACATCGCTTGAAGGATATGGCGAATATGTCGCCTTGATAAAAGCACGCGGGATGAAACGCGAAGACATCATCAACGAGGTCAAAGCTTCCGGCTTAGTTGGACGCGGCGGCGCAGCATTTCCGACCGGCGTCAAATGGGAAGGAACGTCAAAGGCGGACGGCTCACCGAAATATATCATCTGCAATGCGGATGAGTCCGAACCGGGAACGTTCAAAGATCGCATCTTGCTGCTGGATGATCCGCATCGCATCATCGAAGGCATGACGATTGCCGCGTATGCTATCGGCGCAAGCAAAGGTTATATCTATATTCGCGGTGAATATCCGTATATTGTGCCGGTGCTCGAGAACGCGTTACATGAAGCGCGCGGCGCCGGTTATTTGAACGAAGATTTTGATATCGAAATCCGAGTCGGCGCGGGCGCCTATTTTTGCGGCGAGGAGACTGCGCTGTTTGAGTCGATTGAGGGAAAGCGCGGCTTCCCACGCGTCAAGCCGCCTTTCCCCACGACGTTCGGTGTGTTCGGCAAGCCGACTGCCATCAATAACGTCGAGACGTTGTGCAATGTGCCGTTGATCGTTTCGATGGGCGCCGCGGAATATCGCAAAATCGGCACTGAAAAATCTCCGGGACCAAAACTGTTTTGCGTCTCCGGTGATGTGACCCAGCCCGGAGTCTACGAAGTTCCATTCGGCGTGACTCTGCGCGAACTTCTTGATATGGCTGGTGGCATTGCCAATCAAAAGAAATTGCAAGCGGTTTTATTCGGCGGAGCGGCGGGCGCATTTGCAACGTCCGCGCATCTCGATGTGAAGATGACCTTTGAAGATTTGCGCGCGGCGGGCCTGCCATTAGGTTCTGGTGTGGTAATGGTCTTCGACGAGACTCGTGATATGCGTGATGCTTTTGCACGGCTTGGTCATTTCTTCGCGCACGAATCCTGTGGCAAATGTTATCCATGCCAGATGGGCACGCAGCGACAAATGGAAATCTTGAATCGCATTGCGGCTGGCAAAATGCAGGAAGGTGATCTGGCGCGCCTGCAAGATGTCGGCTGGACGATGACGGATGCGAGTCTCTGCGGCTTGGGTCAGACGGCGGCGAGCGCGGTGTTGAGCGCGATCAAGTTGTGGCCAGAGCTTTTCAAAGATGAAAGCGGAAAGATGAAGGATGAAGTAAGAGGGAAGAAGAAAGAAGTAGGAGGAAAGAAGGTTGTTGCGAAAGCGAAGGCTGTGAAGGCAAAAGCCAAGAAGAGAAGCGCAAAACGAAAAACGCAAACTGTAAAGAAGAAAACGATTGCGAAGAAAAAGAAAAAATAGAATGTCATTGCGAGCGAAGCGAAGCAATCCCCATTTCGCGAGGAGATTGCTTCGGGAAGAACACCCTCGCAACGACATATGTTTAGAGGCATTATGGCAAATGAAGTTTCTTTAACGATTGATGGACAACCGCTTGCTGTTGAGCAAGGTACAACATTATTGAAAGCCGCGCAACAAATCGGCGTGGATATTCCAACGATTTGTTTCCACGAAGCGACAACCTCCAACGCATTGTGCAGGATTTGCGTGGTTGAAGTCGAGGGACAGAGATTGCTTCAACCGGCGTGCATTGTCAAAGCTGCGCAAGATATGAAAGTCCAAACACGAAGCGAGCGCGTGAAGCGTGCGCGCAAAACAATTCTTGAGATGCTGGCATCCACGATGGACTTGTCCGATGCGCCCGCGATTTTGATGATGATGAAAGAATACAACGCGAGCGCGGAACGTTTTCCGGATGCTGAACGCCGCGAATCGGAAATCAAAGATGACAACCCGATGTACATCCGTGATTATTCCAAATGTTTGTTGTGCTGGCGCTGCGTTCAAGTCTGCGCCGACGACGCGCAATATGTCAATGCCATCAACTTCAACGGTCGCGGATTCGAAACGCAGATCGGCACGTTCTTCGATAAAACGATTCCCGAAACAACTTGTGTTCTCTGTGGGCAATGCGTCGGCGTTTGTCCGACCGGCGCGCTAAAACCGAAGCGCGAATATTTATTGGAGCAGGGGATGAAACCGGAAGAGATTGGTGTAATGGACACTGGAAGAAGGAAACGCAGGACCTAACCCCCAACCCCTTCCCTTCAAGGGAAGGGGAGAAAAGGCGTTCATGCCAATAAAGAATATTGTAAGAGGTCAAAAGGTTTCTTTTGAAATGCGTGAGTGCGCGAAGCAGTTGCGCCGTGATGCGACGCCCGCTGAAAGGATTCTATGGAAAGAGGTAAGAACCAATAAATTGAACGGCCTTCACTTTCGGAGACAGCAAATTGTTCACGGTTATTTTGCTGATTTTTATTGTCACCAACGCGAGTTGATTGTAGAGGTGGATGGAGGTATCCATGAATTTCAACAAGAATATGATGCCGAGCGTGAAGAATATTTGACCGCGCTTGGCTTTCGCATTATTCGTTTTACGAATGAAGAAATACAAAAAGATTTGGAAGGCGTTTTACAGAAGATTGTAAATGCTTGCAAGAAATGATAACCTATCCCCCGACCTCTTCCTATTGAAGAGAGGAGAGACTCCCCCTTTCCTTCTAGGAAAGGGGGGCTGGGGGGATAGGTCCGGAGAACCAAAATGATCCAACCTGATCGCATCGTCACCACTACTTGTCCCTATTGCGGCGTGGGATGTAATTTACATCTGCACATCAAGGATGACTTGGTATACAAAGTCACCTCGCCGTTTGATTCGCCGTCCAATCACGGCAATCTGTGTGTCAAGGGACGGTTTGGCTATGACTTCATCCATTCAATGGATCGTTTGACCAAGCCTTCGATGCGCAAAGATGACAAGCTTATTCCTGCATCATGGGATAAAGCAATGGGACATGTCGCGGAACGATTACTCGAAATCCGCGAGAAATATGGACCCGACTCGATTGGCTTTTTGGTCTCAGCCAAATGTACGAACGAAGAAAACTATCTCATGCAAAAGGTGGCGCGCGGCTTGATCGGCACGAATAACGTGGATCACTGCGCGCGGCTCTGACACTCCAGTTCCGTCGCCGGTCTGGCGACCACATTAGGCTCTGGAGCAATGACCAATTCCATCAGCGATATTCATCTGGCAGATGTATTACTCGTTACCGGAAGCAATACCACCGAAGCGCATCCAGTCATCAGCCTCGAGATGAAGAAGGCGGTTCGTAAACGCGGCGCGAAATTGATTTTGATTGACCCGCGCGAAATCGAGTTATCCAACTTTGCGGCGATTCATTTGCGTCCGCGTTCGGGCACGGACATTGCCTTGCTCAATGCAATGACACATGTCATCATCGCGGATGGACTTGCGAAGAAAGATTTCATCGAAGCGCGCACGGAAAACTTCGATGCGCTGGCAGACGCGGTCAAAGATTGCACGCCGCAATGGGCGGAAGACATCACCGGCATCCCGGCAGAGATGATCGTCGAAGCCGCGCACGTTTACGGTCAGGCAAGAAGCGCTGCCATCTTTTGGGCGATGGGCATCACGCAATCGTCGCATGGCACGGACAATGTTCAAGCGTTGGCAAATCTCGCCTTGCTCACCGGAAATTTTGGCAAGCCCGGTTCAGGAGTCAATCCGTTGCGCGGACAAAACAATGTTCAAGGCGCGTGCGATATGGGCGGACTGCCGAATGTGTTGACCGGTTATCAATCGGTTACTGATGAATCGATTCGCGTAAAATTTGAAACGGCTTGGAAATCATCGGTGAAGATTCCAGCGAAGCCCGGACTCACGGTGACTGAATTGATGAATGGCGCGTTGAACGGAAGCATCAAGGCGCTTTACATCATGGGCGAGAATCCGTTCCTCTCCGACCCGAACATGAATCACGTGCGCGAAGCCCTTCACGCGCTGGAGTTCCTTGTGGTGCAGGATATTTTCCTGAACGAAACGGCGCAGCTTGCGGATGTGGTTTTGCCCGCCACGAGTTTCGCGGAAAAGGAAGGCACGTTCACGAACACCGAGCGGCGCATTCAACGTGTGCGTGCCGCGCTACCGATTAAAGGCGAGGCGCGCCGCGATCTTGATATCATCTGCGATTTGGGGGAACGGATTGCGAAGCGGATAAACGGATTTGGGAAACGGATATATGAAGCCGATGTGATTCATTCCGTGATGGATTGGAATTACACTGACGCCTCCGCGGTGTGGGATGAGATTGCGGCTCTGACTCCGACCATGAGTGGAATCAGTTACGAGCGGCTTGACCGCGCCGGAATCCAATGGCCCTGTCCGACAGCGAATCATCCCGGCACGCCGATCTTACATAAAGAAAAATTCACGCGCGGTCTCGGACGCTTCACGCCATTGATCTTTCGCGAACCAGTTGAGAATCCCGATGATGAATATCCCTTCGTGTTGAATACCGGACGCGTGCTTCAACACTGGCATGGCGGCACAATCAGCCGTCGCTCTGCTGGACTGAACTGGGTTGTGCCGGAAGGCGAGATTCAAATCAACGCCGATGATGGCGTAGAACTTGGTATTGCAACGGGCGATACGATTCGTGTTTCATCTCGCCGCGGCGAAGCAATCGGCAAAGCGCGTCTTACCGATAAATTGCCGCGCGGCATGGTCTTTATGAACTTCCATTTTGCCGAAATGCCGACGAACGCGTTGACCAACGACGCGGTTGATCCGGTGGCAAAGATTCCTGAATACAAAGTTGCCGCGGTGAAGATCGAAAGAGTATAGTTGACTCGTAGAGTGAACGCTCTTGGCTAATATGAACTCACTTGCGCAACAATTCATTGAAGTAAATGGTGCCACACTTGAGACCTTTCGCGGCGGTTTAGGTCATCCCATTATATGCTGCCAGCATCCACATACTTCTACCCTTGAGAGATTTCGATGGTACGCAGATAAAACTGAATTCATTTATGTCGTAGTGCGCGGTTTGGGAAATTCATCGCCGATCCGTAATGCACAGGACTTGACTTGTCTTCAAGCCGCACACGACTTGGAAGCCGTCAGACGTAAACTTGGCATTGAGCGATGGGTGGTACAAGGATTTTCCGCAGGGTCTCAGGTGGCTCTGTTATATGCTCTAACGTATCCTGATTCGCTTGCCGGGCTCATTAGTATTGCCGGTTTTGCTAAGGGTTCCCGTTTGCTCTCGAATCCACATAGTCTGTGCAGTCCTTTGCATCCGAATTATCAGACTGATCTTGAAGCACTGCATAAGCAAAAGCCCCATCGTACGCCCGCTGTTCTTTCGTCGCCTGACCATTATTGGGCACCAGTCGGCCCACAGGCTTGGGGATTCTTTCGTGGTGATATACCACTTTTCATGATGCCGGGCAATCGAATTCATGACAGACGAAAAGCCGCTTTCGAAGAAGGTGTACTCTTTGATGTGGAAGATCGACTAAAGGGGATTCAAGTTCCCACATTGATTGTAGGTGGGCGAAATGATCCCCTCATACCTGTAGAAGAAAGCATTGCGCTTCATCAAAGTATCCCAAACTCAAGTCTGCTTGTGCTGGAGAACAGCGGACATGGCGCTGAAGGTGCAGATGAAGACATCTTCAGGGAAACCGTGCTTAGCTTCCTCTCAAAACTTACAACGTAATTTATCAGGTAGATTGCCGAAGATAGATAGGTTGATGATGAATTGCCTAACGCGGCATACACCAGACAAGTGGAGAGTGTATAATTATTTCGTTATAGGTAAACATGTCGTCCGCAGATTTTTTCCATCTGTGTAATCTGTGGATTGCTTTTAGGATCAACTTGGAGGTAGCTTTATGGTAGCCGAGTTAAAGCTCGACCCAAAAAGGGTGATCGAAGATCAGGTGGTTTCGACCACGTGTCCATATTGCGGGGTGGGATGCACGCTTGAATTACACGTCAAAGATGATTTCATTTACAAAGTCACCTCGCCGTTTGACTCGCCTGTCAATCACGGAAACTTATGCGTCAAAGGACGCTTCGGTTACGATTACATCTATCATCCCAAGCGCGTCACCACGCCATTAGTGCGGAGGTATTTTCTGGATGGAAAATCGATATTCGATATTCGAGAATCGGGGGATGCACCGCTACGAATATCGAACGCCGAATTATCGAGTAACGGCTCTCCGTGGGACTGGGTCGAAACTGATTGGGAAACCGCGCTCAATATTACTGCCGACAAACTCGTTGAAATCTATCAGCGCGATGGCTCGGACGCGATGGCGGTCTATTGCTGCGCCAAAGCCACCAACGAAGATAATTATCTTTTGCAAAAAATGTTCCGTGCCATCTTCCGCACCAATAATGTGGATCATTGCACGCGTCTGTGCCATGCCGGTTCAGTGGTCGCGCTTCAACAAGCGGTTGGTTCATCAGCGATGAGCAACACTGCTTCGCAAGTGATGATGAACGATGTGTTCATCGTGACCGGCTCGAACACGAGCGAGAATCATCCGATCATCGCATTGCAGATGAAAGATGCTGTCAAACAAAATAGCGCGAAGCTGATTGTGATTGATCCGCGTCGAATTGATTTGGTGGACTTCGCCGAGTTGTGGCTTCCGCTCAAGCCCGGCACGAACGTTCCGCTATTCAGCGCCATGGCGTATGTGATTGTCAAGGAAGGCTTGGTCAACAACGAGTTCATTGCGGATCGGACTGAAGGTTATCACGAGTTCGTCGAGTCGCTGGAAAAGTTCACGCCTGAATATGCGGAAGAAATTTGCGGCGTGCCTGCGGAAGATATTCGCAAAGCCGCGCGCTTGTATGCCAAAGCTAAGAATGGCGCGATCTATTGGGGCATGGGCATTTCTCAGTTATCGCATGGCACGGCATCTGCGTTGGCATTGATTCATCTGGCGTTCCTCACGGGTCACATTGGACGCGATGGCACGGGACTCAATCCGTTGCGCGGACAGAACAACGTGCAAGGCGCCAGCGATATGGGCGCCATGCCGTTCCATTATCCCGGTTACATGCGCGTCGATAACGAAGACAACGCAAACAAATGGGAATCCGCGTGGCACATGGAACCCGGTGGATTGAGTCGCAAACTCGGATTGACCACCACTGAAATTTTAGGTCACGCACATGAAGGCGGCGTGCGTGCGTTATACATCATGGGCGAGAACCCGATGATGTCCGAGCCAAATCTCAACGTCACGCGTGAGCACATGAAGGAGTTGGAGTTTCTCGTCGCGCAGGATATCTTCATCAACGAGTCCGGTGCATTTGCGGATGTGTTCCTGCCTGCGACTCCGTTCGCGGAAAAAGAAGGCACGTTCTCGAACACGGATCGACGCGTTCAACGCGTGCGACAAGCTCAGAAGCCGCGCGGCGAGTCGCGACCGGATTGGCAAATCATCTGCGATTTGGCACTCCGCCTCGAGTCGAGATTGAAGCGGATCACTGTCAAATGGGATTATGCCAATCCCGAAGAAATCCTGCGCGAGATGGCAAGCGTCAATTCGGATTACGCGGGCATCACGTATGAACGCATCGAGAAAGTTGGATTGCAATATCCGGTGCCGAGCATGGATCATCCCGGCACGCCGACGCTCTTCAAAGATTCGTTCCCGCGCGGACGTGGCAAATTCATCCCGTTGGATTTTGTGCCGGTGAAGGAAGAACCCGATGACGAGTATCCGTTCATCCTGACGACAGGACGCTTGCTCGAACATTGGCACGGCGGCACGATGACGCGCAACTCGTCGTTGAATGACATCTATCCCGAAGCGCGCGTGGAGATTCATCCCGCCGATGCCGAGATACATGGCATCGAAAATAACATGCCGGTGCGACTGCAATCGCGGCGCGGCGAAGTGGTGATGCGCGCCACCGTGACCGAAAAGACATCGGTGGGCGTGATCTTCATCCCATGGCACTTCGCCGAAGCCGCCGGTAATTTATTGACCAACGATGCGCTCGATCCGCAAGCCTTGATTCCCGAATTCAAAGCCTGCGCGGTGCAAGTATTTCCCGCGAGGGAAGATGAGTTGCCAAATCCAAATGTGATGGTGAAGAGAGGAAGATACTGAAAATGAGACTTCCGAAGTTTCCGAAACTTTGGAAGTCTTTGATTATGCTATACTTTGGAAATGAAGAAAGCAAATTCCTTCAAGCCTCGAAAGGTGCGCGAAGCGAAAACCAAGTATCGCGTTGACAAGGAGTCCGGCATGACTTTAGTCGAGCAAATTCAAAAACATTTATTAAAGTTGTCGCCGGATAAACAGCGCGCCGTACTTGATTTTATTGCATCCCTGCAATCGCACTCACTCAAATTGCCTGTATCAACAATGGATGTGAAAAGGGGAAAGCGAATCAAAGAATTGTTGACTCGATTAGCGGCAATGAATATCTTTTCTGATATTGTTGATCCCGTGGACTGGCAAAGAAAGATTCGTAGAGACAGACCTTTACCCGGTCGTGTGGCATGATCCTTGCCGACAGCAACCTCATCATTTACGCCGCATCAGGAAAATACCCCAAACTGGTTGAATGGTTTGCAGAAAATAAGCCTATTACTTCAGCGATAAGTCTGGTGGAAGTATTGGGTTATCACAAACTCAAGGCGAATGAAAAGGCGGTGTTGGAAAATCTGTTTGCAGAATTGGGCGTCATCTACCCATCTGCTGAAGTATTTCGAATGGCAGTTGAATTGAGACAACGACGCGCGGTCTCTGTGAGCGGCGCCTTGATCGCCGCCACAGCATTGTTCCATAATTTGACTCTTGCCACACATAACACATCTGATTTTGATTGGATCGACTCTTTGCAAATAGTAGACCCGCTTGAAGAAATAGCATAAGTGTTAGCCCCACCCGACCTTCGGTCACCCTCCCCAAATCCGATGAGGAAAATTTTGGATGCGCATTCAATTTTTAAATCATCGTATTTGGAGAGGGAAGGGAGGGGCGAAGATGAGTTGCCGAATCCGAATGTGATGTTGCAGAGGGGAAGATATTAAAAGCAACTGGGATGGACATTCAAAGTCCATCTCAATTTTTATTAGCTTTCAATACCTTCTATTAGTGGAAAGATTCTTTCTGGAGATGGTAACAACTTCATTTCTTTTTCTCCGGGCAATCCTTGAATTAATTTCCTAAGTCTTCTGTCAATTATGCCAATGTCTGAGTGCAATGTTTTATATGTGTTATACCGTTTTTCCCAAATCCGCCTGTGAGTAGTAATTTCACCTTTCAAATCTTTCCCAAGTTCGATCAGTTGCATCGTCATATCGTTTATCTTGTTTGAGTATTCGTTGCTTGAAAGATAATTATAGACTTTCTGAATTGCTAGAGTCTTAGCTTCGTTTGTCATGCTGAGCATAGCAATTCTAACCAGACTGTCACGTAAAGTTTGTGTAATAGGCTCTAAGCTTATTGGACTAATTACAAAGACGGTTTTCTCCACAAAGTAATATTGCTTTTTTGAAGGAAACGCATTTGTAACTAGAATCGCGAAATCGGCTTCGCGAATTCGGCGTGCTTCCTTTGCTTGAACGATATGATCTTTATTAAATGTTTTAACTTTTTTGCATTCATAAACAATCCGCCCAATTTGTTTTCCCTCTTCAATCACATTTTGAATAATATCCCCGCCTTTGCCGGGGTGTGAGAATTGGTCATGTGGAAAAAGTTCTTGAAGCTTTGCTAGAAGAACACCTTCCTCCAGCAGCCCCTCAATTTGTGGGGTAATTCCTTTTTCAATTTGCTTACGCAGTTTTTTGATTTCTTCGTTAGCCTGTTCATAATCCTTTGCAGATTTATCCAAGCTTTTCTGAAGTTGCGACATCTTGTTTTTGGTTTTGCTTAATTCTGTAGCTTGCTTTTTGAGTTCCTTATTTTGTTGTTCGGTGCCTTTCTCAACCCCCTCCTTTATCGCAAGTTTCATTTTTCGCGCAGATTCCTTTTCCTTCAACCTTTGTTGCCTTTCCATTTGAAGTTTCTGAGCACTCAATTTTCGAGCTAAATCTTTTTGATGTTCTTTATTCCAATTAGCGCGCTGCCTTTTGAATTCTTGCGCTTGTCTCTTTAGCTTTAGACGTTCTTGTTGCAATGTTTTACGTTCAGCTTCAAGATGTTTTATGTGCTTTTGCTTTTCTTCCCATAGCCCTAATGCTTGCTCATATTCAGTGCGAGTAAGCGGTTTTCCACAAACTGGGCATCTCAATGTTTCTTCTGATGACGATTTTGACATGGCTTCCTCCAAATGCCTAGCGGCGGTAACTGATGAAGACGGTCTTTTCGATGCGCCCCATAGAGGCTCCTTGGGTGCGATTACTTTATGATTCCTCGATCATCCAAAACTCAACAGGGTCTTTATCCTTGCCGTGTTCCCACATCAAAGAGAAGAACCAAATCCCGCTTTCGCCGATCCAGAAATCGGCAGGAGTGAAGGTCATGTTTGAGTCAATGGGCTTCTTATCGCTTTGAGGGGTGTATTTCGCTTGCCAGCCGAAGATTTCTCCCTGCCAATGTTTGCCGAGTGAATGAAGATGATTCGCAAATGACTTTACCTCCTTCAAATCAGGGACAGCCAGTGGAAGGATGGGTTCGTAATCTGCGTGTGCAGGAATTTTTGCTTTAACCGTTAACATGTTTGCTCTTCTCCTTTTCCCATGCGTTCAGCAGAAAATCGTGATTATCTTTGATGATGTGTTCAATGTCGTGTAAATCGTTTTTCCGAAATCCGCCTTCACGTTCAATCTTGATGGGTTTGAGCCAAAACTTTGCTTCGTTTCCTTCTTTGGTTACATGAACGTGCGGAGGTTCGTTGGCTACATCTGCTTCATAGAAAAAGAATTTGTAGCCATTTTACGCGAAGGACGACAGGCATGGGAACTCCAGATGAAGGATGAAAACATTATAGCACTTCCGCTTGATGAAGACGGTCTTTTCGATGCGCCCCATAGTCGGCTCCTTTGATTGCTTGTCATCAATCTTTCGATAACAAATCCGCGTCGATCAAATCTTGCGGGCGGCCTGCCGCGCGTTTGGAAACAATCAGATCCTGTTTCGACATGAAGATGACTTTCAAGCCCTCGAAATCAACTTCCGTGCGCCTGTTCCAGCACTCTTCAAATTTGATCTCAGGAATTCCCATCAGCACATCCACTCGCACGGGCGGCACGCCCATTTGAAAGAAAAAGCCTTCTTCTGAAAAATCTTTTGCCGTGAGTCCGGTCAACGGCGCGCCAAACTCCCGTAAAGCGTTGTACACTGCTTCTGCGTTGGCGACATCCGTGCTGATCAACACGTCCAGGTCCTTGGTGAAGCGCGGTTCGGCATACTGCACGACCGCATATCCGCCAATCACCATGTACCTAACGTGATGATCGTTGAAAATGCGTAACAGATCGCTGAAGTCGGAGTTGACGAACATCGAGTCCTTTTACCTTCATATAATGGACGATCAGTTCCCACGACGCGTCGAATCGCGCTTTTGGCGGCTGTGCCTGCCAGAATTTCAGGTCGAATGACCTGTCCATCTGCTCGATCCTTCCGCGCCGTTCAACGAACTTGGTTCTCATGATTTACCTCAATTCACGATTCTACTCGCGGCAACTGCACAATCTTGGCAGTCATCGGAACTTCCATCTTGCACACCGCCTTTCTTTTGATTCCTTAATATGTAAATTCGTTTTGGCTTTCGTTATTATACCTTCCCGCGTTCTCTGATGAAGATGGTTTTCTCGATGCCCCCCATAGTCGGCTCCTGGTGTTTATCCTGAGAGGATTATAGCCCCATCCGTCACTTCCCGCATAGAACAGCGGGTACCGTGACACCCTCGCGAAGCACACTTTAGTGTCCCTCAATACCGCTCCCTTCGGGAGTGCTTCGCGAGGTTTTGGCGAGGGTTGTTACTGTGCGCGAATTCCTACTTGCTGACACATATCAAGAATCGGGCAGGTTGAGCAATGCGGGCGTTCGCCAGTACAGATATGTTTGCCGAACGGCACGAGCAGACGATTGATATCAATCCAATGTTTGCGCGGCAATTTGGCTTCGAGAGCTGCCATTGTCTTTTCAGGTGTGGAGGCTTGCACATAGCCCCAGCGGTTTGTAATACGGTAAACGTGAATGTCCACGCTGATAAAAGGTTGGTTGCAAGCGATTCCCAGAACGAGGTTAGCACATTTTGGACCGACACCGGGAAAAGATTGCAGCACTTCGGAATCACATGGCAAGTTGCCTTCGTATTCATCTATGATCCGGCGCGCAATCTGCCGGATTTGCTCCGCTTTGCGCTCGTGGAATGTGCTTGCATTTATCAAGGTGTCAATCTCTTTGATTGTCAATTGGCTGACCTCGGCAGGGGTGCGTGAACGCGCAAAAAATTTGCGGGCAGTGGGAAGAGTGACTTCGTCATAGGTGCGGATCGAGATCATGCACGCGACGAGTTGCTCAAACGGAGAATTGAAACCATCTTCTGCTAACTCAAACATCGCCGCCTTCGGCCACGGACGAACCGCGGCGCTGATGAGCTCTAGTGCGAGGTCAATGTCAAACGGCTTTTTCATGGAAGGACTCTAAGCGCGATTCCCAAATGACTCATTCAAATCGGTGTACATGATTTCAGCGGCGTACATGCGGTCGGTGACCATGCTCAATCGCTTGGCGATTTTTTCCGTGATGAGCGGCACGGGCTTTCGGCTGTAGAACTTTTTGTATAACTTGTTCGCGCTGTCTTCATTCCACGCCCAGTCGGTAAGCGGAAACTTCGACAGGTCAAACGGGCGCGTGTAGCCGCGCAGGGCTTTGATCTGATGGATCGAGCCGTAATGCTCGAAATACGTCATCGCCAGTTCGCGCAGATTCTTATGGACGGCTTCACGGAATCCGAGATTGACGTAATTGGACTTCGCCACCGCGCCCCAGAGTCCGTCGGCGCGATAAAGCGCGAGGACGTGATCGTCGTCCAGGCCGGGAGCCGGCACGAGGTCCAGGACGAGCGGCTTGTGGCCCAATTTCCAAAGCAAGAGCGCAGCGAGGAATCCGCCGTCGAGACAGTGGCATTGTTTGTCCAGCAGCACATTCAACGGCGATCGGTCGCGTGCTTCGCCTTTGTACGGCATGGTCAGCAAAAATTCCTGCACATCGAATGGCGATTTGATTTGGTCAATGGTTTGTCGCAAGCCAGATGGAAGATGGGACTCGAATTGTTTCAGCGCATTCATGCGCCAAGTATACAATGCTCTGGGCGAATCGCGCTGAGCGGAGGTCCGAGTAAGGACGAAGACCACAGTCGAAGCGCTGTACATTTCTTCATTACCCCTCGACTTCGCCGGGTCTCGATACGCGGCATCTCGATGCCGCTGCTCGGCCTGCGGCTCCGCTCGGTGAAGGTGGACATCAAAACAACACGCAGACGAATATTCGTCTGCGTGTTCGATCTTCGTGAGCGGGGACCTACTCGTAGGCTAACGTATCGCGCACGGTGAGACTCGACGCGCGGTGGGCGGGCAGGGCGCTGGCGATGGTTGCCAGCGCCAGGATGAAGATCAGCCAGGCGATGACGCCGCTCACTCCGTAGACCGGCGGCATGGGTGATTGCATGATCGCCATGCCCACGCCGAAGGTCAGCACGCCGGTGATGGGGATCGAAAGCACGATGCTGATGATCCAGCTGATCAAGCCGACGACCAGGCCTTCGACGATGACGATGCTTTGGATATCGCCGTTGGATGCGCCGATGGCGCGCATCACGCCGATCTCGCGCGTGCGCTCGATCACATTGATGCTCATCGCGCTCATCAAGCCCAGTCCGCCGACGATGGCGATCATGGTCGCCATGACCAGCATGAAATAAACCAGGATATCGGTCTGTGATTTTTGATCGCGGATGAATTGCGCGCCCAGTTGCGTGCTGCCGACCTGGATTCCACTCGATTTGAACAGCGTCTTCAATTGGTCGTTGACCCGCGTCTGTGTGGCTTCATCGTGTTGCGTGGTGATCACTCTCAATGAATAAACCTGATCGGGCTGCACCACGAGGCGGCTCAGATATTCATAATTGACATATAACAATGGCGGGTTCACGTTACCGGTGATGGTATAAAGGCCGACGATAAGCCACTTCGTTTCCTTGTCGTTGATCTTGACTGTCAGCCAGTCGCCAACTTTCAGGCTGGGAAACATGCTCAATAGTTGATTGCCGATCACGACCGCATTTTCATCCCCGGTTTTCAACCAGCGCCCGGCGGTGATGACCGGCTTGATCAATGTGGAAGTGGATGGCGGCGCGACGAACAAAATCTGCGTGCCCGATTCCTTCTTGTCTGTGATGAGTGTTCCGGGAATCTCATCCCAGCCTTCCACACTTGCGACGCCCGGAACGGCCTGAGCCAGCGAGGCAACCTGCTCGTAGCGGTAGTAGCGTGAAAAAGAGACGTTGATATCTGCCAGGAAGTAACCTTGAATGTCCTGCATCGTTTTGTCGAACGAACCCCACAGATTGTAGACACCGATAAAGATGGCTCCTGCCAATACGAGCGTGAACATGGTCAACGTCATGCGCGCCTTGCGGCGAAAGGCATTTCGCAGGGATAGACGCATCGGGCGCGGGATCCACAGCGCGCTCCGGCTCACGCTTTTATCCTTCGCTTTGGCATTGCTGCCAATGCCGTAATCGCTGACGGCTTCACGCACGGTGACGCGCACGCTGTTATATATCGGCCAGGCAGCCGCCGCCAATGGGATCACCATCGAAACGATGATTTGTTGAATAAGCGTGGCTGTGTATCCGTTGTAGGGTGCCGGGTCGAAGTTCAGCCAGGCCGCCATGCCGCCGCCGATCCACTGCGCCGCGGCATTCGCCAACGGAACGGCGATCAGCAGCGCGGCCAATCCAAATGCGAGGATCAAAACCAGATACATTCCGAAGATTTGTCCCGTGCCTCCGCCGATGGCCTTCATGATTCCAATCTGGCGCGTTTGCTGAGTCATCAGCGCCGTGACGGTGTTGACGATCAGGAATGCGCTCAATAAGACGGTCAGGTAGCCGAGGATGCCCAAGACAAAGAACACGCCTTGTGTAACGCTCCACGCGAAGTGATGTCCGGGTTGATACACATAAACATAATAGACCGTTGCATCGGCGCGCTTCAAGCGGTCAGCAACGGTCTGTGCCACTTCGGTTACGTGCGCCGCATCCGTTTGCTTTTCGGTCACGCTGACAGCCAACGCGTTATAGGATAACGATCCGCCGAGCCACTCCATGGTATTGGGTGTCACGTACGCGTCTACGGTGTTCGCAAGGTTATAGGGAATTCCGGTTACGTCGTGGATATATCCGGCCAGGGTCAGCTCACGGCGTTTGCCGCCGTCGAGTTCGATGACCAGCGTATCGCCGGGCTTGTAGCCGAGCGAAGCCGCGGCATGATCAATCAACACCTGCTTGTCGCTGAAAGCTGGAATGCTGGCCTGGCCCATCACCGGCTTGAGCAGGTTGAGCGTCAAATCGTTTGCGTTTTTGATCGCGGTGAATTGAATGGCAATCGGTTCCTTGCCGGGCACGATCCAATGCGCGCTTGCAGTGGAGCGGCCTTCCACCGCATCCACGCCGGGCACCGTGCGCGCCATCTTCACCGTTTGGTCGTCTATCGGCGACGTGTAAATCGTCGCCTCGGCTGGGTTGGCTGAGAGATAATCCCGGTCCATACTCTCGTTCATGTACAAGCCCATGTTGTTGGTGAACCCGACGGCGAAGGTGCCGATCATGATGGTCATGATCGTGAGCAGGGTGCGCGACTTGTTGCCCCAGAAATCCGCCCAGATTTTTTTCCAGCGGCTGGTCATGAGGAGCCTCGCTTTTGGAGGTTCTCCGCCTCATGCTGGTCTGCCATCTGATGCAACGCTTCGCGCGTGACCTCGGACTGGCTCAACAGTTCTTGAAGCTGATCGTAGCTGATTGCCAGCACTTCCACCGCGCCGTGCTCCGAGGCGCGCACCGAAGCGCGATGTTTCTTCTCGTGGAAAAATTCCATTTCGCCGAACACTTTCCCAGCTCCGAGTTGAACCGCGATCACATCCGATTGATTGGCGCGCGGCAGGATGACTTCCACCGTGCCTTTGGTCACGACGTAGAACGTGTCCGCGTTCGTGCCTTCATCGAGGATCAGCGCGCCGGCTTCGTAGGTTTGCGCTTTCGCAAGATGCGCGGCTTGCAGGATCTGCTCGCGTGAAAGCGTCGGCATGGCTTTCGCCACGTATTCATTGACAATTTCGCCGTCTGCGATCAAGGCGGTGCGCTGGGTGCGCTTGGCAAGCGCGCTGTCATGCGTGACGATGATGATGGTCTTGCCTTTGGCTGCCAGATCGTTGAACAGGGCAAAGACAGCCTCGGCAGTTTTGGAGTCAAGATTGCCTGTCGGTTCGTCTGCGATGATAATGGGCGGATCGTTGGCGAGGGCGCGTGCAATGGCCACGCGCTGCTGCTGCCCGCCGGAGAGCGCGGTGGGAAGTTTGTAAGCATGGTCGGCCAATTCGACCGTCTCAAGCAAATCCAGCGCACGCTTTTCGCGTTCACGTATTGGAACTGTGCGGCAGAAATCCATCGGCAGCATGATGTTCTCGATGACCGAGATGGTCGGCAGGAGTTGAAAAAACTGGAATACGATGCCAAGGGTCTTGCCGCGCCAGCGCGCCATGCGGTTCTCGTTCAACTCATGCACGGCTGCATCGTTGACGAACACCTCGCCGGAGGTGGGGCGGTCAATGCCGGTGATCATGTTCAATAATGTGGATTTGCCGCTTCCCGATTTGCCGATGATGCTGACGAATTCACCGGCGTTGATCTGCAGGTCAATGCTATTGAGGGCGTGGTAATCGCCGACGGCAGTTTTGTAATACTTGTGCACGCCGCGCAGGTCAATCATTGCGTGATTGCCGCTGCCGTTTCCATTTTTTTGTTTGGTAAAGAGGGACATAAGGACCTTGTCATTCTCCTGTCATTGCGAGGGCGCAAGCCCGAAGCAATCCCCAGCTTTACAGGAGATTGCTTCGCGGCGTCAATGCGCCACTCGCAATGACATGCTACTTCACAAACGTCACCGCGGAGGTCATACCCCAGCGCATGGCGGGATTCTGATCCGTCAGGAGAACCGTGACCTCGTACACAATGTCGCCCTGGTTCTTGGAATAATTTTGCCCAACGGAAAGGACATTCCCTTTGAATTTCACGCCTGGGATGGCGTCCAACGTGACGGTTGCCGGCTCGCCTTCTTTAACGTTGACCACGTCAATCTCGGTCAGGTCCGTGGTTTTCACGACCCAGCTTGATAAATCCGCGATGGTTACAACAGCCTGGCCCGCTGCGGCGTATTCGCCGACCTTGAGTCCCAATTTCGTGACCATGCCCGCAAACGGAGCGCGGACTTCTGCGTTCGCCAAAGCTGCGCGGATGCCGGCCGTGTCCAGCGCAAAGTTTGGATCTTGCAGAGCGTTGGAATCTTTCTGCGCCTGATCCACGCGCGCCTGGGCATTGTCAACATTCGACTGGAGCTGCATCCATTGAATGGCCCGGCGATATTTTGCCCAGGCATCATCCAACTGCTTTTTGAAGTTGCGCCCCGTGGAATTCGTATTGGGCGATAAATATTTATACGGTTCATACGCATCACGCGCGGCATTTAGATTTTGCAATGTCATGTCCACCGCTTGCTGCGGAGTCATATCTGCGAAGTCGTTGGGAACGTCAAAATTATCCAGGCTGTATTGAGCGTCGCGCAGATCCTGAAAAGCGCTTGTCAACTCTTTCGACGCACTGGCTTGCGCTTCTTCCAACGTTTGAGCCTGGTCACTTTTCAGTGTGGCAATGACCTGGCCTGCAGTGACGTGATCGCCTTCTTTAACGAGGACTTCACTGACCAGTCCGCTTGCATTCAATGCGATGTCGGCATAGCGATTTGGTTCCAGCCGTCCCTGGGCTACGATGATGTCAGGCGCCGTTACGGTGGGGATGGATGTCGGCTCGGCTTGGCCGGAGGCTGCAGCGGAGCAGGCGCTCAACGTCAGGGCCAGCGCGGCGAGGGCAACGAGCTTAAAAATTTTCATGATGCAATTCTCCTCTTGTGCGAATTCTCTAATTCAATACGTGTTCGGGCTGCGGCGGTTGCGTGAAGCCGGTTCCGGCGATGTGAGTTTTTCGCCTTTATCATGCGGATTTCAATCTCCGCCATCGAATTCAATTCGATTATGGCCGATTAAACATTCAGCCCGGCTTTATAAAGTCGGGCTGAGATTTACTTCGAGTTCGCATCCCACTTGGACCAGGAGCGGCCCTCGCGGGATAGCAATTCATCGGCTTCGGCCGGCCCCCACGATCCGGGGTCGTAGAATGCCAGCGCTTGATTCCTTGATTCCCATGTTTCGATGATGGGATCGATCAGCTTCCACGCGGTTTCGACTTCGTCCGCGCGCGTGAACAGGGACGCGTCGCCCGTCAGAGCGTCGAGCAGCAGGCGTTCGTAAGATTCTGGAATGGCGGTTTGGCCGAATGAATCTGCATATTTGAATTCCATGTCCACCGAGCGCATGTCCGCGGCGGTATCCGGCACTTTGGCTTCGAAACGCCAGTGGATGCCTTCGTCGGGCTGCAGAAAAAGCACCAGCATATTGGGCGTGATCTTTCTGTCCGCGTCGGGGAAGAGCAGGTGAGGCGGTTCCTTGAATTGGATCGTGACTTGTGAAATCTTTTGGGCGAGCCGCTTTCCAGAGCGGAGATAGAACGGGACTCCCTGCCAGCGCCAGTTGTCAATTTGAAGACGCAGAGCCGCATACGTCGGAGTCGTCGAATCGGGCTTTACGCCGTCCTCGCTGCGGTAACCCTTGTATTGAGCGCGGACCGTGTTCCGCACGACCGCTTCGTCTTTCAACGGCGGGATAGCGCTCAACACTTTGACCTTTTCATTGCGAAGCGCGGTGGCGTCGAACGAAGCCGGCGGCTCCATCGCCACCAGCGCGGCAAGCTGGAGCAGATGATTTTGGAACATATCGCGCACCACGCCGACGCTGTCATAATATCCGGCGCGGTGTTCCACGCCGACCTGTTCGGCAACGGTGATCTCCACATGGTCAATGTAATTGCGGTTCCACAACGGCTCGAAGATGGTGTTGGCAAAACGCATTACCAAAATATTTTGCACCGTCTCTTTGCCAAGGTAGTGGTCAATACGATAGATTTGATTTTCGTTCAACGTCTTGTGAATTTGTTCGTTCAAACTATGCGCCGAAGACCAATCCGTGCCAAAAGGCTTTTCGATCACGACGCGCCGCCAGGCTGAAGATCCCGATTCGGTGGGACTGCCGTTTTCGAGCAGGTGGCCCGTATGACCCAGCAATTGAATGATGGAGGGATAGGCGCCAGGCGGAGTAGCCATGTAAAAAAGACGATTTCCGCGCCGGCCTTCCCATTGACTTACGATGTGATCCAGCTCCTTATAATCATCCACTTGATCATAATGCCGTGTCAGGTACGTCAGGCGCGAGGCGAAATCGTCCCATTCCTCTGTTGTGAATTCGAAGCCCGCAAATTTCTTTACGCCATCCAGCAAATGTTGTCTGAATTGATTGTCTGCATAGGCTGTGCCTCCATAGCCGACAATTTGGAAACGTTCAGGCATACGCCCTTTACGGCACAGGTTGAACAACGAAGGGATCAACTTGCGCTGTGTCAGATCGCCGGATGCGCCAAAGATAACAATGGAAGTCGGTAAATGATTGTTCATACTAAAACCTTTTGCTACGGAGTTCACGGGGAACACAGAGAGAATATAAAAAGAATCTCTGTGAGCTTGGCGTTCTCGATGGTGATCTAATCGGCCTTCTTGACTGCGTGTCCGCCGAATTGATTCCGCATGGCGGCCAGCAGGCGCGCCGTAAAATTCTCGTTGTCGCGGCTCACGAAACGCATCTGCAAAGCGAGCGTAATGATCGGCGCGGGGACATCATGCTCGATGGCCTCGGCCACCGTCCAGCGGCCCTCGCCGGAATCGGCGACCCACGGTTCGATGTCGGAAAGGGTCGGATCGTCTTTCAATGCGTCGGCGGTCAAATCCAACAGCCACGAGCGGACAACGCTGCCATAGCGCCAGATCTCGGCGATCTCATCCATGTTGAGATCGAACTCTTTCTTCGACCGCATGATGCTGAAACCTTCGGCCAGCGCCTCCATCATTCCATATTCGATTCCGTTGTGGACCATTTTGACGTAATGTCCCGCGCCGTGCGGACCGATGCGTCCCCAGCCCTGATCCTTGCCCGGCGCGAGCGTCTCGAAGATTGGGCGCATCTTATCCACGACGTGAACCTCGCCGCCGATCATCAGGCTGTAGCCTTCGCTGAGACCCCACACGCCTCCGCTCGTGCCGCAGTCGAGGAAGTGGATTCCCTTTTCTTTCAACAACTCCGCGTGGCGAATCGAATCTTTGTAATTCGAATTCCCGCCGTCAATCACGGTATCGCCTTTTTCGAGCAGGCTGGATAATTTCTCGATCGTTTCGTCCGTGGCTTTGCCGGCGGGAACCATCACCCAAACGACGCGCGGCGCTTTCAGCGTTTTGACAACTTCCTCGAGCGAATATGCGCCTTCCGCCCCGGCTTCTTCGGCTGCATGGATCGATTCCCTGCTGCGTGCGAATCCAACAACGCGATGGCCGCCGCGCACCAAACGCGTGGCCATGTTCAATCCCATCTTGCCCAAACCGATCATTGCAAGTTCCATGACTCTCTACCTCCAGGATTTTTTGATGTCACTTTGTTGCACAACAGCGTAAGTCGAATTGCCAATTCGACTTACAATTTGCCCGCCGCGGCTCTATCAACGAGCCAGATCACTTCGCCATCTTTCGGCTCGATGCGCTGCGCGGGCAGTAGTTTTGGATCGCGTGCTTCACCAAGCACGCGGCTCAATGTTTCGGCTTTACTTTCTCCGGTGACCATGAAGAGAATCGTTCTTGCGGAGTTCAACGCCAGCGGAGTCAATGTGACGCGGTTTGCGGGGCGGCCCTGGTAATGTCCGGTGACGGCGGTAACGGGTTCGGTCGAGTCCACGGACGAGCCGGGAAACAACGATGCGGTGTGCCCGTCTTCGCCCATGCCGAGCAGCACAATGTCGAAGCGCGGCCATTCGATCGGAAGGTCCGCCGCACTCTGCGGAGGGGAGGCGAAGCGCTTCAGGACGAGGGAATACTCCCTCGCGGCCTCCGCCGGCTCCAGTTCCGTTTTGACGCGGTGGACGTTCGGCTCTGGAATGCCAACGCGATTCAAAAACATCTCGCGCGCCTGCCCATAATTTGATTCTTCGTCGTCAGGCGGCACGCAGCGTTCGTCGCCCCAAAAGACGTGAGTCCTGCTCCAATCCATTTGGCCGCGGAAATCCGAGCCGAGCAATTCGAAGAGTCGTCTCGGGGTGCCGCCGCCGTTGAGCGCCAGCAGAAAACGGCCGCGCGTTGAAATCGAAGCGCGGGATGCCTCGACGATTTTTCGAGCAGCCCATTGACTCAGCGGTTCGATGTCGGCAAATGTTTTCAGGACCGGGTTGTTCACAATGATTTTTATTTTACTGCCGCAAACGCCTACTAAACCTTAACAATCGAATCTTCCGTGCCGAACGGATTGGCGCGGTATTCGTCGGCTTCCCAATCGTTTTCCCAATGGTGGTCGTCGAGATAATAACGGAAGCGATATTCGCCGGGCGGAAGCGTGATCGTGATGGAAAACATGCCGTTCTTCAACCGTTTCATGGGATGCGCGTTCTTGTCCCATTTGTTGAATGCGCCGCAAAGGCTGGCGGACTCCGCGTCCACTTTTGCGGGCAGCGAGAACGTCACGCGGCAGTTGCCGTTTTTCAAATAAGATTTTTTCAGCATTTCAATCTCCTTCCAGCGCGCCGGATTCCTGCAGGCGGCTCCTTGCGTTCAAATATGCGCGGACGGTCGCGACGAATGCGGCGTGGCTCCACGTCAGCGGGCTGACCGAAAGCGGTTCGTCAGTGAACGGGTTGACTTGTTCCGCGAGAATTCCGCTCGGCAGCGCGTGATCAACGACCCAGTGAATCAAATCCAATGATTTTTGCAAATCGTCTTTTGTGCGCGCCGTGGCCGCGTACCATTCCGAAAGCCAGAGCGTGCAGATGAACCAGGGATTGCCGGGAACGTTTTGAATATCCTGGCTGACCTGATGATACTGGTCATTCTCGTAACGCGCCACGCCGCCGACATTCGTCCTGACCCACAAGCGGCCGCGGATGGCTTCCATCGTTTGAACGATCCTCGGGTCGTCCGGCGCGTACATGCCAAATTGCCACAGACCGGCGAGAGACGAATCGATGACCGGATCGAATTCATATTTTCCGTCCGCGGTTGGATTGATCATGCGGACGAAGCGCTTCAAATCGGGACGCCAAAGCTGCGCGTCGGCCCCGGCTTTGATCTCCTCTGCAGCCTGGCGGTAGCGCCGCGCAAGCTCGTCGTCGCCGAACGATTCGGTGAAACGCGCGGCCGCATCCAGTCCGGCCCACGTCGCGGCGACTGTCCAACTCAAAATGCCGTGCCGCTCCTCCCACAAATCATAGCTTGGAATCGGCAGGCCCGTTTGCGCATCGCGGTGCAGAAATAGAAAATCGCCCATCGAACGAATCAGAGTCCGGTACAACGGCTTGATGAATTCAACGTCGCCGAACCGCTCGAAGTGTTTCCACAGAACCCAAAGCACGAGCGCGGTTTCGTCTTCCTGGATAGGGATTTCTTTTTTGCCGCCGCGGTACCACGGATGCCACGAAGATGCCAGCGTGCCATCGGGATTGTACTTATGCAGGAGATAACCTTCGCGCGTAAGAACCTTCGCACAAAAATCGAAGAACTTGCGTGAGAGATCCATGCCGTTCGATAAGATCATGGCGTTCGTCACCAGCGAGCCATCGCGCGGCCACATGTAACTGTACGTGTCGCGCACGTCGGACGAAACGTCCGAATCGTTGGCAGCGATGACCGCACCGCCGTCATCAATCTGCGTGCGGACGACCAGCAGGCTGATGGCGTACTGGCGCAAAACTTCGTGCGGAATATCGGTTTCGTCGAAGATATGTTTTTTGAGCCACAGATTCCAGTACGCGGCAGTGCGATCCAGATACCTCTGCGGCCCGCGTTCGCGAACGCTGCGATTGAGGCGCGCCACCGATTCGAAATCCGGGCCGACAGCCATCCAGTAATACAGTGCGCGCGAGCTGCGCGCGGGAATCTTCAGCTCGAAGCCGACGGTCGAATCAACGGAGCCGTGTGCGACCGCGTTTCCTGAAAGTTGTCCGTCTTCCGCGTCGCGCCACGTCCCTTCGAGATTGCGGATTTCTTTTAGTCCGCACGCCCATTGGTGGACACCGACGATCAAGCCTGCTTTTGTGTCAACGGTTGGCGCCCAGCCCGGACCCGCATCGCCATCCGCCAAAACGATTCCGCCATTGATGAGGAACCAATTGTCGTCTTTATAATGAATGACTGCGCGGCGATCCGGCTCGTAATAAGCCGTGTCGCCGAATTCGTTGCCGAGAATGTGAAAATCCTGGTGGAAGAACAAACGGATCGTCCGCCCATTGTTCGAATCGTTGGTGACATTCAATCGCCTGACCAGCAAATCTTCGTGAAAGTCCGCCGCGTCATGGAATTCGAGCGTGATGTTCAGATCGGGATGGTGAAGCTTGACATCCGTGACGAGCGTGTCGCGGCCATAACGAAGCTGTCGCTGCCATTTGTCATCGTCCAGCCATCGGAATTGATTCTCCGCCCAAACGCCCACGCGGAAGGGATGTCCCATCGCGTGATTTTCCTGGCCCACGTGCGGCCAGTACAAATCGCGGATTTGATACCGGTCATCGAAGGCTACCAATAAACTGCCATTTCCCAACGGTACGTCGCGCGGCATATCTGACTCCTTGTTTCCGCTGCTGCCGTTCTTATGATGGTTTCAAAACATTCATTCTTACAGTTGGCGCGGTCAAGCAATGGGCGCAGGGTTCGCCGATCCAACTGTCAATCGGCAGGCCCATTGCCTGAATAATCTCATTCTCGATCGATCGTGTGAGCATTGAAACTTCGACGGACATATCGCCTCTCGAAAATTATACGTCTGTTTGCCGGACCTGACAGGCTTTCAAAACCTGCCAGGTGTTTGAATCTTATCGAGTTGACGCGTCCGATGTAAAATGGTGCGGCGCATTAATCATGACCAGCATTGACATCGAACGGCTCGAAACGCATCGCGCCCGGACTTTTCACTTTTCTCCCAAACCGATTTCATCTCCGTCCCAGGCCCTGAAATTCGTCAACGCGCGCGGCTTCGTGTACTTTTGGCCGATCAATGGAATTGACCTGCCAAGCCTGTGGGCCGCGGTCGCGGGCGACCGGCCGGTTCCCAACGAACATGACGATCCCGGCCACGTCACCTGGGGTTGGAAAGATAACGCGCTCCCCAAACGCATTTGGTATTATGCCAAAATCCTTCGGCGCAAAGCGACGATGGTTTCGCTGGAAGTCGCTCCGTATTTTTACGCGTTGTCGGAAAATTATGGCTCGCCCGAAGAAGATTACTTGATCGAATATGAGGATGGCCGTCTCACGCAGGCTGCGAAGAATATCTATGAAGCATTGCTGAAAGAAGGTGCGTTGGATTCGATCTCGCTTCGCAAAGCTTCCCGTCTGACCAGCGCCAAAGAATCCGAGTGGAACCGCGCCCTCGAAGATCTGCAAAAGGATTTCAAGATTCTGCCGGTTGGAATCGCGGAAGCCGGGGCGTGGAAGTACGCGTTTATTTATCAAATTGTTGCGCGTTATTATCCTGAGCTGCCAGAGAAGGCGCGCGTGATCGGCGAGTCGCAGGCGCGGCAAAAATTGCTGGGGTTGTATTTCGACTCAGTTGGCGCGGCGCAGGCGCGGGACGCGAATAAATTATTCGGCTGGGGTGGTGACTTGTGTTCGCGCGCCATCGCAAAGCTGGTAGAAAGTGGAAAGTTGAAACTCGCGGAGCATCCAAAGCAAAAAGGGGAGTGGCTGGCGCTGGCAGAATTGTGCAGGACGTAATGGAAACTTTTCGTTCTGAGCGGAGCGCAGTCGAAGAATATTTCAGCAACCACGCTTCGAGGCGTTGCAGCACCACGCGAATCATTCTTCCAAAAGTTTCGACCGGCTCTATAATGAAATAGCGCAACTTTGGGCGAGCATTCTGCGTAAATCAATTCAGGCTTGGACAAAGTCATCATTTGTTGTACACTGATTTTGAACTTCATCGAAGGAGAGTGTTATGAGCAAAGGCAATCGAGCGCAGCTTATACTCGGTATCCTGTTAATCCTTGCGGGCGTGTGGTTTGTCGCCGCACAGCAAGTGCCGTCATTGAAAGTCTGGACCAATCTTGAATTTTCGTGGCCGTTCTATGTGATCGGCGCAGGTGCCGTTATCCTCGTCATTGGCCTGGCGACCGGCGAACCGCGCATGGCTATCCCGGCTTGCATCGTGGCTGGCATTGGCGGAATTTTGTATTACCAAAATAAATTCAACGATTACCAGTCCTGGTCATTCTTGTGGACGCTGGTTCCCGGCTTCGTCGGCGCCGGAAATATCCTGGCCGGTTTGCTCGGCGATGATACGCGTCGCAGCCTGGCGCGCGGCATCAACCTGCTGATTATCAGCGCAGTATTGTTGCTCGTCTTCGCGGCGATTTTCAACCGGCTCAACTTCCTGGGAAATTATGGCCCGGCAGCCGTGTTGATTTTTCTCGGTCTCTATGTCCTTGGCCGTGGGCTGGTCGGCTGGCGCAGATCTTCGAACGGAGGCTGACATGCGTCGCGGGGAAATCTTCTGGGGAGGCCTGCTGGTTTTACTCGGCGTGCTGTTCTATCTCAAAGCCGCCGGGATTCTTGTTGGCGATGTGTTCGGATGGTTTTGGCCGATCTTCATCATCGCTGTCGGCGTTTGGATTTTGCTTGGCGGTTTTATGTCCCGCGCCAACTATGACAAGGCTGAAAAGTTTTCCGTGCCGCTGCAGGGCGCGAAAGAGGCGAGCCTGACGATTGATCACGGTGCGGGACACATTGACCTGAGCGCGGGGGCCAATGCGGGCGACTTCCTGACGGGCATCGTTGGCTCCGGGATGAATCATTCCGCTCGATTAAACGGCGACAAACTCGAAGTCCGGATCGACGCGGGGCCGAGCTTTATCCCGTTCATTGGACCGGAAGGCGGCGTCTGGCAGTTTCGCCTCGCGCCGGACGTCCCGTTTTCTCTCAAGATCGAAGCCGGAGCCAGCCGCCTCGACCTTGACCTGACCGACCTGCGCGTGAACTATTTTTCGTTCGAAGGCGGAGCGAGCCGCGTGGACCTAACTCTGCCGGCGCGTGTCGAAAATGCGGTGGTGGATGTGGAAGCCGGTGCCGCTCACATTGAATTGCATGTGCCGCAGGGAGTCGCCATGCGCCTTCGGGCAAAAAGCTTTGGCTCACTGAACATTGACGAAGGCCGCTTCCCCCGCCGGGATGGTTTCTATCAATCGGCAGATTATGACTCGGCTCCGTATCATGCCGAAGTGACCATCGAAGGCGGCGCGACCTCCATTCAGGTCAGCTAGCAGGTTGTCGGAGTGAATGACGCTGGGGCCGATGATACTTGTACCCGCGCAAGTACTGGTAAACTTCCATTATGAACCGAAAATTTAGGACTGCCCATTACGAAGAGACGCTGAAGCAAACG
>JAJYLQ010000025.1 GCA_021787595.1 Chloroflexota bacterium
TTCAGCAATGTCTGTTCCTCTTCACTCAAGTCCACCATATATTTCTTCACCATGCCTGTCTCCTTTGTATGGAGACAGGATAATCCGAATCGCACTTATCAAAGCATGCTTGACACAGTACTAGATAGTTCGCGTCGGAAATGCGCTTCTGAACCTTAAAACTCAGATGGTAACTATTCAGCCAGAGTGGTGACAAACGCTGGCACATAAGGTGAACCCGACGGCGCCAGGCGAAGGACATCCAAGATACGCTGGTTGTTTTTTCTGGCGGTTGAAACGTAGTTGCGCACCTGGCAAAAGACCTTTGCGCCCTCGGAGGAGCGAAGCCCGCCCGACACTTTTTGTTTGACCTTCGCCATGCGAATATCCCATTCGGCCAGATTGTTGTCAAACGGCACATCGAAGTCATACAGAAGGCCAGCACTTTCTCAGGATGGTCTTGCAAGCGATCCAGTAGGTTCTTGGGCGCACTTTGTTTGATCTGCCCGCGTCGGCCTTCTACGCGGGGAGGCGTGGGATTGATTTCCAATTCCTGCCGGACGAGAGGGTCATACTCGCTCTGGAATGCCTGCTCCTGGGATTTGGACAAGGCGGTTTGTTCCTGGGCTTTGGTCGTTTCCATCATGTGTTTGATATGCAAGAGCAAGGCGTGCATTTCCGTCGCCCAGGGTTGATGATATGGCTCGGCCACAAAGATCAGTTCGCGCAAGCAGATGCGAGTTGCACACCCCATGCCGCGCCTGTGTGTATTGCATATACAGCTTCCAGAAATCATGTATGCTCCAGCCGCCGCGCGATTGGCATGGCGGTGAAAAATAACAAAGTTGCTCACCGCTTCACGGCTCTGGAGTGGCGGTTGGTGCAGTAATACCCACTTTACGCGGAGATACGAAAAATGGCCCTCATCTTTCGTACAAATCTGCAATAGCTGGAAATAATATATTCGTATAAAATAGGGGGAACTGTACATTTAGAAAGTGGCTGGACGCGCCGCCATCCAGTGGGTGAGCTTTATGAAACAAGTCGTCATCGAAAATCCAGTTCTGAATTCTCCATTTGAAGAGCCGAAGCGGCATTTCAGCTTTACGGAAGATGGCATCACGGATGAAATCATCTCAACACCACCGCCAAACAAAAATGGGAAGAATGGGAAATCCCGCGCCAGCCTTCCGAAGGTTTAAAACCTTCGGAAGGCTTATTCGCCAAATATTGGGAACTTCGCCGCGCGCGTCAAAAAGAAATAGACGCTTCCATCGCGCGCCGCGCCGATACCGAATTCCTTTACGACAAACCGTATCAAGACAACAAGCGCGTGCGCGTCTCTGGACCGTTCACTGTCGAAAGCCTTTCCCCGCATCGCGTCCTCGCCACCGACGATCCCGCCACATCCTTCCGCGAAGATGCGCTCAACACGCAAGACTTCACGCAGATGATCATCGAGAATCTGAAAACATCGGGCGTGCAAAACACCATCAAGAACCAGCGACTGAAATTCGACAGCCTCGAACCGTTTGCTGGAACTTGGATTCACGCCGTCGGCGAATACACTGAAAAGGATGGGAAACCGCGTCGCGCCGCCATATCAATTGGTCCTGAACTCAGAACGGTCAGCCCTGAACAAGTGAAGGAGGCGGCGAAAGAGTCCGTGCTCGGTGTTGGTTTTGACCTGCTCATCGTCTGCGGCTTTGCATTTGATCCGCACGTCAGCGAAGAAGCCAAACGCTATGGCAAACTTACCGTTCTCCCAACTCGAATGAATCCCGTTGCACACCACAACTTCCATCCCCTTCGATAAACCGTCCAAAGGAAAGATCGCGGTCAAGGTCATCAATCACTATGGGGATGAGGTGTTGAAGGTGTTTGAGGTATAGATAAGATATGGCATTCAAGACGGATCAACCTGTATGTATTCCAATTCTTCACATCCGAATTCATCAGGAATTCGAGACTGGTATGCTTAAGCGTACCAACGCCAACACACCACCAAATTAATTCGGTGTGCTGGAATTTGCAAATTATATTGATGGCAAATATGGACAGTACTTCTGGTACCCCTAAACATTCTTCTATGAGGAGATAAATATGTTCTGGATTCTTGATTGTCCATTAGCCATTGACAATGATATGGTCTACAGAACTAGTGTCAGTTGTGCTGCAAGAAAGGTCTGGGAATCAGACTTGTGTAAAACATGCGGGCGTGTCCCCTATGCAGGAAATCAAGCAATGGATAAAATCCGAAGCCAGAAAAGGCAAATGTGAAATCTATTGAGATTGAACCATGACCGGTCGTAAGGCTCTATTTTTGATTGCAGTTGCTGTTTCTATTGCGATTGGTATCCTGATGTATTTCCTTGGTGCGGACAATACCTGGCATATCTGGGGCGTGCCAACTTTATCCCCTTTTGCAGATTTACGGGATGTGTTGCATGGCATTGATGCGGCGCGCGGCGCATCCGGCAGCTCAACGAGTCCCTTTGGTCTGATCGGCGGATATCCCGCGATTTGGGCAGCACTTGGAGTGTTAGGGATTAACATGGGCAGCCTCTTATGGATTGCCTCTGCGGTTCTGGGTATTTACTGGATTAGCCTGTTTATTTTTGCGCGCGATTATGATGTGCGTACCGCCGTTTGCCTAAGCATGGTCGTCTTTTCACCAGCGGCCATGCTGGGCTACGAACGCGGTAATCTTGACTTGTTGATATTCAGCCTTTTGGCGCTTGCCCTTGCGCTTGATTCCTATTCGCGCATCCCGGCGATGGCATTGATTACTGCATCGGCCATGCTCAAGATATACCCGATTGTTGGCCTGTCATATCTCTTGAAGGAATCTCGCAATAGATTTATTCTTTTAGCAGGCATAGGGCTGACGATCTTTGTTATTTATGCTGTCAGCATTGCAAGTTCAATAAGAGGCATCGTGGGTTATATTCCCCGTGGGGCACTCTTTGACTATGGAACGGAAGTCATTGGATTTCATGTCTTTGAGGCCGGCGGCTCACGAAGTTTGGCGGACGTGGTTACAGCATCATCCTTTCTGATGCTGTATCTGCTGATCCTGGTGGTACTTTACTGGAGCTACGCAGTCCCGGATCGAGCAGCTGGGGATGAGGCGCGCTTTATTGACAGTTTCCGCCTCGGAGCCGCGATCTACATTGCAACATTTATCGAGGGGAACTCTTTCAACTATCGCCTCATCTTTCTCCTATTTTGCGTCCCACAAATTGTCTTTTGGGCGCGGCTGAATACGCCTATCCATGCTGGCTCCAGGATCACATTGGCGGCATTAATTGCCTCGTGCTGGGGCGCGCTCCTGCTGCGTTTCATGTCAACGAACCTGGCTTTTGCTCTTGATGAACTGGCTAATTGGACTCTATTTGCGGGGCTGCTCTACTTATTTTTTGCAACGCTGCCCAATTGGCTGTCGAAGGAAATCCGCGGATTCTTTGACCGGCATCATTTCGGCGGGAGAAAAGTTCTAACAGAATCCAGCGCAAACAACGCCAATGATTGAAATTCGCCGCGCCAGACCTGAAGAAGCAGGCAAATTGACCGAAATCGCCCTTGCTGCCAAGCGTCACTGGGAGTATCCCCCGGCATGGATTCGAAAGTGGACTCCTTTGCTGACGCTCACGCCGCAAAAGATCGAAGAGGCGGACGTTTTCGCCGCGGTCGTGGAGGATGAGCTTGCCGGGTTTTATCGGCTCTTTCTTCGCCAGCCGCGCGCCACGCTGGAAGATTTGTGGGTCAGGCCGGATTTCATTGGAAAAGGAGTTGGACGCGCATTGTTCGAGCATGCCCTGGCGCGCTGTCGTTCTCTCAGCGTGAAGATTCTCGAAGCTGAGGCCGACCCACACGCGCAGGGCTTTTATGAAAAAATGGGAATGCATAAAGTCAGCGAGCGTCCATCGGACGTAGATGATCAGCGCCATTTGCCTGTGATGGAAATCGGCTTGTAGATGTTTCAATATGACCACGCGAGGCAAATGCGCCTGATCGCGGAGCCTTACCAACAAGCCTTGATCGAGAACCGCCATGCGCGCAAAGCGCGCAAAGTTTTTGGGTCTTCCTGGTGCTCCTTGCTGATGTTGACGCGTTTGAGTCCGGCGCCGGCAAGCGGCTGTGCCAGTCGTTCCAATAACATCGCATTCATCGTGAGACTCACTTCTTCGATGCCATTGATGGACGCAATGCGGCGCACGATTTCAATGATATGGGGATGAACGAGCGGCTCGCCGCCCGTGAGACGGATGCGATTCACTCCGCCCTTTGAAGCGGCTTCCACCACCCGAACAATTTCCTCCGCTGATAGTTGATCCGAGCGCACCTGCCATTGCCCCGCCTGTGGCGGGATCTTCGACAAGCCTTCCTTCGGCATACAGTAAACACAGCGCAGATTGCAGCGGTCGGTGACCGAGATGCGAAGATAAGTGATGGCGCGTCCGAATGGGTCAATGAACATGGTGAAATTCAACGCGCGGCTTCAGGCTGGATTTGATCGAGCAAGAGAATATCCCGACCCGCGGTGTGACAGTAGCCATCCTCGGCGCAAGCGCGGCAAAGCGTCAGCCCGCCGCGGATCACTTCGCGCTCGTTGATGATCTCCTCGCCGCACACGTCACAGTCCACGCGCACGCCGGGATGAGAGAGGATGGCTTCGATGGAAGTGTTCAAGGTCACTTCAGCCAGGGTGAACATCTCCTCATCAGGCATGATTTGATAGGCTCGCATTTGCGCGAAGTAGTGACGCGGCTCATCAGGTGCGTACGCGTATGCTTTGGAGCGGATGTCCAACGCGGGTGCGACGCGCACAGCGTGGTCCGTTTGTGTATCCACAAACGTGGCGGCGGTCTTGCCGTAATCTTCCACGCGCAAGGTGCGGTGACCGACGGTGCAATCGGTGGCGGCGATGATGCCATCCGCAAAACAGCCGTCGCTTTCGACGATGACCAGCAGGCGTTTTTGGGGCGGAGGCGAATCGAAGCCAAACATCTTCATGCCCAGCAGTCCCATGCGCACGCCGAGGATCTGGCGCGGGCAGAGATGGTCGTGATCGCGGGATGAAATTTCCAACAAGGTCTTTAGGTCTTTCATATACGCTCCGTAATAAATGAGACTGCCGCTTGGAAGGAGGCAGTCTCATCGAATGCAAAGAGTTTCAATCTCCTTTCCAAGTCAATCCCGGTTTAGCAGGATTTCGGGAGGCCAGCGCGTTTCCGCGGTGACCCTCGCCTCTTGCTGAGAGGCCGTCCGCCCAATCATGACCTTGCGGCGGTAGACGGAGCGAATCGGAGAGATGGTTATTGGCATCAATCCAGGTTGTGTTTCACCTTCTGGTTTCCTTTGCGTTTCGCAAGCAAATATATTCCAACCAGGGGCAAGCCGACTACCAACAAAAGCATTAAAGCGTACGTGACAAAAGTAACTGCCTGGGCCGTTCCGATGCCAACTTGCGCCAGGCGGGCCTGGATTTGGGCGTCCAGCGCCGGCTGCCAGTTGGGCGAGAGGGGAACTTCTCCTGCTGGCCGCAGCGCCTGGATCACCACTGGATCGTAAGCGACCGGCTGCAGGTGCGCCTGGCTGTTCAGCAGGATCATCTGGCCGGCGCCAACCGTCACCGGGTTGGATTCTCCCGCCCATTGCACAGATGCCCGGCCCGTAAATTGGTACAGCCATGCGCTTTGTGAAGCGGTGCCTGACAGCGCAAAGCTTCCACTGTGAATGCTGATTTGAGCTTTGCCCACCTGAACCATTAGGGGTTGGACGGCTCCTCCGGCGCCCCACAGCCAGCCGTTCTCAAAGACGATATGATCACCGTCCACGCTGGCGGAGGTCTCGGGGGGCAGGACCAGCGCGCCTTGCCCCCACGGGAGCAGACGCGCTTGCGGTCGCCGTACGAGATGGAAATCCAGATTATTGTCGGCCCCTGTTGGGGAAGACGGGAATGTTTGGATCTGGCTGTAATAGCCTGGGGCGTTGGCGGTTACGGCGACTTTGTTCTCCGGCAAGCCGTCCATGAAATAGGCGCCGGAGGCCGGATCAATGCTAACGTTCCGCGTTTCGGTGCTTACCCAAGCAAACGGCAACACTGCGCCGTTGGCATCGCTCACGTTTCCGCGCAAGACCCGACCTTCCAGCGGGCTTATTGATAGGTTCAGATCGGCATCAGGGGATTGGGTCAAATCCAATTCTTGAGGCTTGAGGGCCAGACCTTGCGCCACCAGAGGCTGTGGATCGGAAGCAAACAAATATTGCCCAATGGGTAGGCCCGTGAAAGAGAAGCCGCCTTGTGGGGTGGTCTGCGTCTGCCGCGCTGATCCATCCGGGAGGTGGATGGCCCACAGTTGGAGCATTCCTGGCTGCCCTGAAACCTGGCCGGTGACCTGACCCTGCTGCCCTTTTACGTTAAGCGTCACCGGTGAGGTGCTCGTGGCGCCCGGCGGAAGGGTAACTCCAGCCGTATCCACGCTTTGGTAGAGCACGCCGTTCACCACGGACGGCTCGACGCGCAGGATGTAATGGGTTGGCGCTTCGGCCAGCGCTTCCACTCTTAACGTGGCATTCCCCTCGGCGTCGGTGAGGGCAGTCGCGTAACGTGTCCTCCACATATATAATCTGGCCCCGCCTGTGACGGGTATGCCGGCCAGGGGAGTCGTCCCATCCTGTGCCAGCACTCGGACGGGGATGGAGGCGTAGCCGGCGCGATCCACTACCACCCGGCGTTCGATGTAAGCCTGCTGTCCATCCGGCGTGATGACGGTGGCACGAATCAGCACCGGTCCCGGCACCAGGCTCGTTGTTGCGGCGAAGTGGCAGGCAGACTGGCAGCTCGAATTGCGATCTACAGACAGGTTGCTGGTCAACTCTCCACTGTCTTTGTCAGGGTTGACCGTGACCGGCACTGAGAAGTCGCCGTTGGCGTCGGGGTGTCCCGTGTACAGCCCCACGCGTTTACCTTCGGAAAATATCTCCAGCTTCAGCGCAGATTGGGCCGGGTCTACGGAGCCTGTATGCACCAATCCGGTGACGAAGATGCTGTATAGCATGGTCTGCGGGCCGGCATAGATGGTTTCGCCATCGCCGGGCCGCACAATGATGATGCTCAATGGCTCTGGCGGGATGGTGCCCTGGTAAGAGGCGCCTGCAAAGGTAGCGGCGAACAGCGCCCCGCCCAGCCCTGCGGATAAAAGCCATTTCTTCCAGGTTTTCACACTTGTGCCTTTACCAGTCCAACCATCGCCGGATCAGGGTAAACCGTTCGAGAGTTTGCCAGTCAACGGGTCGGGATCACGCGGGATGGCCGGGTCCCAAAACAGGCTGGCGCCTTCGGCATGGCAGACCGTACAGCGGATGTCGCTAACGGGTGCAGGGCGGTAATCGCCGCGCGGGTGGTGACAGACGACGCAGTCTTGCGGGGCTGGTTGTCCCACCCAGTTCGTGGTCGTTACACCCGGAGAGAATGGCTGGCCCGTTGTCAGGTCCCACACTCGTATCGTGCCGTCATTCGAGCCGGAAGCCAATCGTTTCCCGTCTGGCGAGAAAGCCGCCGAAAACACGAAGCTCGTATGCCCCGCCAATACGTCTAACAGGGCGCCATCTGCGACCCGCCATAAGCCGATGGTATTATCCTCCGAGCCGGTGGCCAGGGTCTTCCCATCAGGGGAAAAGGCCACGCTGAGTATGCTGGTGGAATGGCCTTTCAGCGTGAATAGCGAGGTTCCGTCCGAGACTCGCCACAGGCGGGCAGTATGGTCGAACGAGCCGGAGGCCAGCAGGCTGCCATCGGGGGAGAAGGCAACCGTTCGCACCCAGGCGGTGTGCCCCTTGAATTCGCGCAATAGTGCGCCATCGGAGACGCGCCACAGACGCACGATCCCGTCACTGCCGCCGGAGGCCAGCATCGTCCCGTCAGGGGAGAAAGCCACCGTACGTGCGCCTTGAGCGCCTTGACGGATGGTCTTTAACAAAGCCCCATCCGCGATGCGCCATATTCGCAAGGCATCGTCATCGGCAGCGGCCGCCAACAACTGCCCGTCTGGTGAGAAGGCAACGCTGTGCACTTGGTCCGCAGCTCCCTGCAGGGTGCGTACGAGCGAGCCGTCTGTCGTGCGCCACAGACGCACATTGTGATCATAAGAACCGCCTGCCATCAGGCTGCCGTCGGGCGAAAAAGCCAGGCTGCGCACCCAAGTCTCGGAGGGGATAAAACGCACCAGGTTCAGGGATTGCGCGTCGTACAGATGGACTCCAACTGAGGAGGCCGCTGCCAGCAGTTTCCCATCCGGCGAGAAGGCTACCTGATTCGCTCGTTCGCCATCCCAGTTGACCAAATGGATGATCTGAACGCCTGCTTGCGTCGAGTTGTGGATTGAAGGAGCGCCGTCCTGGCTGGAAAAAGAAAAACCCGGCCCGGCGGTCTTCTGGGCAGGCGGAACAGCAGGCAGGACACTATTGGAAAGGCCGGCGACAGACGAATCTGTAGCAAATAACATCAAGATAATGACGAATACTGCAACCAGCGCTTTTTTCTCACCGTTCATGGCAGTGATAGACCTTACCGGCTTTCCGGCCCCTCCTGGCAGTCTGCCGGGAGGGGCCGGTGATGTTGGGCGCCCCGCTTTTCTCACTGCGCGGCGCCCATTCGAGTTTGTCGTCTAGATGCCCACGCGCACCTGAGTGGCGTAGAACAAGAAACGGCCCAGGATTTCGGCCACCAATACCAGCACGAAGGCGCTGTAAGCCAGGTAACCAAGAGTTTTCTCTTCGCCAACTGAACGGGCGCTTTGATACAGGAACAGTCCAAAGATGCCAGCGCCGATGAAGGCCAAGATCAGCCGCAGCGCAAATACCACGCCAAACGGGCCAATCATCAGAGTGGCGCTGGTCAAAGAGGCCGCATTTCCCACTGACAGATAGGCCACATAGATCGGGATAGCCACGAACTCGATGCCGAGCAGGACCACCGAAGCGACCGCGATGCCGCGCAGGGAGTCGCGCACTAGTTCAGCCTGAACCTTGGAACTTTGGGGATCCTTTTTCTGAAGGTAGGCATAATTGGCTACAAAGGCCACGCCCATCGCCAGCGAACCCAGCAGCAAGGCGGTGGTATAGAAGGTGACTGGCGTCGCCAGAGTGTTCCAGGAGGGCTCGGTAGGCAGCATGTAAACGCGGGACTCGATGAAGACGAGCGCCAGGCCTGCGATGATTGCGATCCAGGCAATCACGTTGCGCAGGCTAAATGATCCGATCTTGCGCCATTGCATCACGCCAAGGACCAGCACTAGAAAGCCGAAGATCACACTGCCCAAGATCTCACGGCTGAGCCAGGAGGTGGCCAGATGGGTGACAGCGCGAGGCGCGTTCAAGGGATTTCCCAAGTGGAATAAGGAAGCCACCATCGCCAACCCAAACATAACCACCAGGGACAGTAGTGCATAGTCGCTCAAGCGGTCGGCTTCTTTCATCCCAACCTTCCGGTTGACGTAATAGTGCGCCAGCCACAATACGAGGAGAGATCCTACTGACATCTGGGTCAGGATGGTGAAGGCGATCAGGGCCCATTCACGTATGTTCATTTCACACCTCCTCCGGCAAATTCTGTATCGTACCGGTACCTGTGCCGCTCAATTGTGAGTGCCTGTTGGGGGTAATCACGATGGACGGGTGAGTATATTCGTCCGATGGGAGCGGCTCAACGGCATCCACGTTTCCGTACTGCTTGCGCAACTTATCCAGTTCGCCGAATGCCAGCGCCCGCACAGGGCAGGCATCCACGCAGGCCGGGTTCTGGCCTTGGGCCAGCAAGTCCTCACAGAAGGTGCACTTGGTCATGACGCCGCGTGTCTCGTCGAAGACAGGCGCGCCGTAGGGGCAGGCCCACTCGCAGTAGCGGCAGCCGACGCATTTGGATTGGTCAATCAGCACAACGCCGTCATCGCGCTTGCTGATCGCTTCCGCCGGGCAAACCTTGAGGCAGATGGGATCCTGACAGTGCATGCAGGCGGTCGAAACGGAGTAGGAAAAAACACCGCTGGCCCGGAACAGGCCGGGGATATCGTTCTCAGGTGACCAATTGCCGCCGCCGTATTGGAAGACTCGCCGCCACATCATTTGCGGAGGCAGGCTGTTTTTGTCCTGGCAGGCGACCTGGCAGGCTTTGCAGTCGCCGCAGGCGCTCGAGTCGAAATGGAAAGCTAATTGTTTAGCCATGGTTTACGCTCCCTTCAAAGGGGTGATGATGTCCGGCTCGAGATGCCACTCGTCGGAGCGTACATCGGTCGAGTCGTGGATCGGCACCCGATGGGGCCACTTGTAGTCGTATTCCAAGGGCGCGCCCGTCCATTTGACCACCTGAACATTGCAGGAATTCCACGGCTCCTCCCCTTGACCAGTGGGGTGGGTGCCGTTCAAAGTGTTGGTGGCGCCGGCTTTATCTATGCCGAGCGACTCATCCATTTCTGCCCAGGCGCCCTCACCTAACAAGACGACGCCGGGGACGACACGGTCGCTCACATAGACGTGGCGCACTACCTTGCCCCAGCGGCTGGACACCAGCACGGTGTCGTCGCTTTGAATGCCGAGTGCCTTAGCATCCAGGGCATTCATCATCAGTTCCTGGGGAAAAGCGCGCCGCAACTGGCCGATGTTGTCGAATACCGAATGGCTGCGACGTCCATAATGGATCGTGACCAGTTGGAAGGGATAGTCGCCTTTGATCTTCTTGTCCCAATCGGCGAAGGTGTCTTCGTAGCCCTCCACCGGCTTGCGGTACTGAGCAACGGGTGGAACTGTGCTGAGGCCGTAGGCCGCGATCTTGTCGGATAGGGCCTGGCAGTGGATTTCCAGTTTGCCAGAGGCTGTCTTGAGCGGATTTGCAACCGGGTCGTTTCGGAAAGCCTGGCCGGAGATAAAACCGTAGGGGTCGCCCGGGTAACGCTTTACCTGGTAGACGCCTTTGGTCTTCAGGTCCTGGAAGGAGATGCGGCCCTGCTGAGGCTTTCCATTCACCCCCAAGGCTTTGATGTCATCGGTAGTAATGGTCACCAGCGGCTCGTAGCCGGAGCCGTCTTCTTTGATGACTTTGGCGCCAACTAATGAGTTGAACGCCTGCTGCTCCATGGAGATGGGATAGATCGTGTTCGGGTCTATGCCGAGGCGCTTAGCCAGTTCGGTTTCGATCCACTGACCGGTGCGGGCCTCGTACAGCGGCTCGGTGACTTGGTTGTACCACAGGATCATCTCGGGATTTCCAGTCAAGAAACCGCCCAAGTCCTGCTCCCACGGCGTGGTGGCCGGCAACACGATGTCGGCGTATTTGGATACCGTGGAAAGCACAATGTCGCTGGTCACAACGAAGTCTACCTTGCGGAAGGCTTTAATGCCCTTGGGAATGCCGGCGCTCTGGTTCAGCGCATTGGCCCCGCTGCTGGCGCGGATGAAGTACATTAAACGCAGATCGCACGGGATCTTGCCATTGGCTTTGGCTTCGCTCTTCAGACCCTGCATGGCAGTGTATTCGCCATTCAGGACGGCATCCCACATTTCTTCGAAGGCCATGGCATAACTGCCTGGCTTCTCAGGTGCGGCAAATCCGTATCCGCCATAAGCACCGCCGCCCGGGAAGAGCGGGTTGATCACGGCAGGGAGGCCGTTGCCGCCGGGGGTAACCAGGGGCGCGCCCCCATAACTTGCCCCGCTGTGATAGCTGTGGGTCACTGCGCCGCCGGGAATGCCCACGTTGCCCGTCATCCAACCTACTGTCAGGAAGGCCTGGCAGAATTGCTGGCCAAACGAGATGCGAGCGACCGATGAGGAAGACTGGAAGACCATCGGCTTGGTGGTAGCGATTTCCTGGGCAAAGCTGCGGATTACGTCTGGCGGTGTGCCGCAAATTTCGGAGGCCCATTCGGGCGTCTTGGGCGTGTTGTCGTAAGTGCCCAGCACGTAGTCCTTGAAATTCTCTTTGGGGTCGGCGCCACTGGGCATGTGTGCTGCATCGAAACCAAGCGTATATTGATCGAGGAAGGCCTGGTCATGCAGGTTGTTGGCGATCATGTGGTAGGCCATGCCGAGCAGGAGAGCTGTATCGGTGGAGGGGCGTACCGGGATCCATTCGTCTGCCAATACCTGTGTTGAATCATTCAGGAATGGGTCAACGAAGATGAATTTAGCGCCGGCCTTCTTGGCTTGCAGGTAGTTATAAGTCGGGCTGCCGCCGCTGCTCCATATTGGGTTGGATGCCCACAGCACGACCAGTTTGGATTTGCGATAATCCAGACGGTCGTTAGGAGTATACAGATTGCTGGCCATCTGGCTTTGAACCTGGAGCCAGCTTCCATCTGAGGTCACGCCGTAAGAGGCAGTCGCGCCGCCGTAGGCGCTGAGCAGTCTGCTGCTGGCGAACTGAGGCAGGAAAAGCGATTTGTTGCCGTAGGTTTCTTTGATACGTTTCAACTCGGAGGCAATATCATTCAAAGCCTCGTCCCATGAGATACGTACCCACTCGTCAACGCCACGCAGTTCCTTATTGCCGCCGCCTGGCGCCCAGTTCTTGCGTTTCATGGGGTATTTGATGCGGTCGGCGCCAAAGACATGGTGACGCTGAGAGCGTCCGCGGGCGCAGCCGCGCTGCTGGTGGAAGTCCGGGCTGTCGGGATGGGTATCGTCCGTCTTCTGACGCACGACCACGCCGTCTTTCACCAGAGCCACGTTCAGGCAGCGCCCCCCACAGTTGTGCCAACAGGCCACCGGGATCCATTGACCTGAATCAGGGGCCTGAGCGGCGGCTTGTGCGGCTTTTAGGCCGAACTTTAATCCCCCGGCCAGAGCAGCCGTGCCACCCAGCGCCGCGCTCCATTTCAGGAACGATCGCCGGGTCAGGACGGTGTCGGTCAGGGCTTTCTTGATGAAATTTTTCTCACTCATACTTTTTCCTCCAGAAATTTATCTGCGGAAATAACGATCTGCCCCATCAGGAGCCGAGCCACAGGCTCGATTGGATCGAACGATTTGTGTTTCAATAGGCGCTCTCCTTACTTGATAGATTGAGGCTCGTAGCCTTTTGTGTTTTTTTACACTTTTAGAATACCCGCATCCCCTTTTCGCTGCATCCCCCGGCGGAAGAGTCTTGCCTCACCCAGGTGGGTGATTTTGCTCTGCTGCCTGTTTGGCGCGAAGGGGGATGCTCTCTGCCAACTTAAAAGCGGCAGCCTGGCCCTTCAGGCGAGCCAGGCTGCTCGATTGACATAAATATTTCCGGGGTTTGGATCGTTACGATGCGATTGACCGCCCCAAGTTAGAGGCAGGACGTGAGTCCGCCCGGACCCCGTTTCGGGAAAAGCACTTGTGCCCGCTTTCAGTATAGATTTACAAGTCGCTGGACAGGTCGAAGACCTGCGGGGTGGTCAGGTCTACCTTGAGTTCGCGCATGACTTGCTCACCTGCGCGCTGCTCCAATACGTTGGTTGAGATGCCGACTTCGATCTCCAGGTTGGTCAAGTCACGTATGTGCCTGAGGTTGAATTCAAGGTAGCCATAATCCGTTTGTTCTTGATAGGCAGCTTTGCGCTTTCTTTGTAATGCCTCCTTTACTTGAGGGATGTCCTTTCCAAAAACCTTGGCTGTCTTCAAGAAGAAGTCCTTGCCTGAGGCGCAGGTTATGGTTGATCGCGCCCCTGCGCGGTTCTGCTGGTAGACTTGCCCGGTGTGTTTGTTCTCCAGAGAGCAGTAATGTACCCCCATCTTGAAACCAGAATCGAGGGCGAATTCCAGCAGGTCCAGGCAAAGTTCTTCGCTGCCAGCTATTGGCAAACCGCCGGCGTACCAGTAGTTGTAGAGCACGCGATGGGGCGGGGTCTTGATGTGATAGCCGCGCCGTTGGAATTCGGCCGCGTTGTTAAGTGGGAAGCATAGTTCCAGCAAGTTGATGCTGAAGATACCGATGCGGTTCAGTTCGACCAGCAGGTTTTTCATCTCCTCCCGCTTGTCCGGCAGCACCGGCATCTCGACCATAACGTAGGGAATGTATTCCCTGGCCAGGGCGATGCGATCCAGCGTGAGCCGGCGAGCCTTTTCGGTATCGTGCATGCGAATGCTGAAACGGATTTCTTGCAAGCCCGCCTCTTTCAAGGCGGCAAGCGTGGTTGTGTCTGCCTGATCGCCGCTGGTATACAGTCGTGTATACGCACGCGGGAATTTCCGTCTCGCGGTCTGGAAAAAGTTCAGGGCTTGATCTTTGTACAGCAGCGGCTCGCCGCCAGTCAGAGCCAGATGTTGCACACGAGCGTGTTGGGCGGCCAGCTCTTCCAATTCCGCCGAGACGTCTCGCAACTCTGTAGTGTAGCGTTGGTAGCCTTCCTGATTAGGGTTGAAGCAGTAGAAACAATCCCGATGGCAGCGCAGCGAGACGAAATAGGTTGCGCTGCCCACCCCGGTCCGGCAAGTCAGGCAGGCTGGCGAGATGTTGTTGATATAAATGCTTTTGCCATCGTTGCGGAAGTGGGCGCCCTTCTGCCGCAGACGTTCCAGTTGTTCCGCGACCCGAGGGCGGCTGTCGCGGGCTTCCAGCTCAACGCCGAAGCGGGCGATCTGGGCCAGGAAATCTTCGTAGATTTCCACGTAGCGGCGGGCGTAGGCGCGCAGCTCGGGATTCTTGATCTGGCTCAAGGACGCGTGATTAATTTCGGTGATCATGGTCGTCTCGCTTTAGGCAAGTCGAATCCTGCGGGCAGGCGCGAACCGAATGGGTTCTGCTTCCGGGATTCGCACACCGGGCACAGGAGGACGCCAGGGCGGGCGGCAAAGAGTGCATGACAGCGTTCGCAGCGAGACAGCTCTCCACTGCGCAATGGGATGGGCTCCTTCGACCCGAATACTTGATCGAAGGAGGGGGCCCGGTCAAGGCGGGTGGACGATTCGGCGCATACATGCAGGCAAGCCTGGCAGCCAATGCACTGTTGGGGACTGAAGCACAGCAAATAATTGGAGCCGTTGCGGTCCACTTGAAAGGTCAAAGCGCCAGTCGGGCAGATGCGGGCGCAACTGCCGCAAGCAGTGCAGGTTTCGCTTACTTCCAGCGTCCCAAAGCCCAGTCCTGCCAGCGAGGGATTCGCGTCCGTCTTGGGTTGCGGCAGGTGTGCCACGGCGTTTGCCAGACGCCGGTGCCCGCGCCCAGCCTGTTTGCCGGCTAGCGCGTCCTTGCTTTCGATGGCGCGCGCCAACGTGGCTTGGCCCTGGCGCGAGAGCATGACGAACAAGTCCCGCCGCGAGAGAGGCGGATTTTGCGCCTCCCTCAGTGGGCGCAGGCAATCCCTCTCCAGCGCGGTGACAGCCTGCACTAGGTCGGCTTTGTCCCAGGCGGCTAGCAGATGGCGGGCGTCTTCCACCTGTGCTTCGACTTGCTTCCGCAGCTTTCCCCAAGGACACTCGGAGCAAGCATCCAGCCGGACAGAGATTTTTTCTGTGCCCAAAGCGGCGAGCGCAAGATAGGTGCCGCTACCCAATCCGGATAGGCAGCCGCGTACGCGAATGCCCACCGTATCCTCGGAGGCGCCGCCCTGCGCCTTGGGGTGGGCCTGACAGACGAGTTCCAACCGGGCGCTCTCCACAAGGCTCGCACAATTGAGCAGATCATGTACGGCATCCTCGGCGCTGTATGCCCCGGTCGGGCACAGCGGCAGACAGGCCAGGCAGCCAGCGCAAGCCTTTGCGTCGAAACGGGGCGGCTGGCCGGGCTGGATGGCCTCCAGCGGACAGGCGTCCAGGCACGCTTCACAGCTGGTGAACTTGTCATGCGAATACAGGCAGCGCTCCGGGTCATACGTAACCGCTGAATGACCCGGTGCAGTTAGGCGTTCAACCACCGAAAAAAATTCCATCAGTGCGCCCTCAGGGATGGATCAATCTGGAACAGTTGGGCCAGTTCGGTCAGGGCGCCGCGTGCCAATAAGGCGAGGCCATGATAGAAGCCGGTATGGGCTTTGTCACATAGCTGGTCGCAGAAGGCCGGCCCCCACTGCAACAGATGTTTGGATAGAAAGTCCTTTTGGGATTGGAGCAATTGCTCCAGGTCGGCTTGATTGCCATTTTCTAAATAGCCCATCCCCAGTTGTGCCAGGTGAACCAGGAAGGCCAGTTCCAATCCGATGTGATCGTCCGGCTCGTGGCGCAGACGCTCGACCTCAAGCCCGAAGCAGCGATACCAGCCGCGCACATCCAGTGTTTGCTCCTGAAAGGTCAAGCGTTCTTCGTTAAAGTAAACCGATTCCCAGGGAGGGACGATGACCTTACCAGGACCGATGAACAGCCGCGTGTAGTCTCCCTGTAAGTCTTCGAAAGCGCGTTCGTCGAGGCCGTCCTCGCTCCAGGCTCGCAGCATACGCAGGCCCTCGGCAACGTCTCGCTGCCCTTCGGCGAAAGGCGCTTCGTCGAAAACCTGCTCTTCGATCAGGCTTTGCAGCCAGGTCTTTTCCCCCTGGTCGGGGTAAGTGTAAAAGGCGCGACTTAGCAGTCCGAACAGCAGGATTTCGCCGGTCAGGGTCTCGACCCAGTCAGTTTTGGTTGGGGTGAATGTTTCTGTCACGCAGTTTCTCCTTTTTCGTTGTCCTCGCGTTCCTGTCCCTGGATAGATAGAGACGGACGTGATGGTGAGTTCATTCTATCGGCTCCGTTGCACTGGATACCAATCCGCTTTGCACGGCGTAGGCTGCCACCTGTGTGCGATTTTCCAATTGCAATTTGTACAGGATGTTTTTCAAATGGGTCTTGACAGTGTTGACCGTGATACACAGCATTTCGGCAATTTGTGGGTTGCTTTCACCCTGCGCCACCAGCCTCAGCACTTCGACCTCGCGTTCGGTCAAAGCCTCGAAACGGGGATGCGGCGCAGTGGGCGAGTGGAAGGCCTGCTTGAGCAGGCGGGCAGCCATGGCGCGGGTAATGACCGCCTCGCCGCGCGTGACGCCGGCCAACAAATCGAACAACTCGCTGGCATCGAGGTTTTTTAGCAGGTAACCCGATACACCCAATCGAAAGGCTTCGCGCAGGTGCTCATCCTGTTCGGAGGAGGTCAGAATGACGATGGCAGTTTCAGGTGAAATTTTGCGAATCTCGCGCGCCGCTTGAAACCCGTCGCCCTCGGGCATATAAATGTCGAGGAGCACCAAATCAGGGTGCATCTGCTCCGACAGGCGGACTGCCAGCGCCCCGCTGGAAGCCTCCCCAATCACCTGCACCAAATCGGGGCGGGTGTTCATCAGGCTGATCAACCCCTGCCGAAAGAGGGCATGGTCATCCACAACGAGGGTTTTGAGGGGACCCATCATCCTGCTTTTCATCACTTTAGCACAGGCATCCATGTTTCCACCTGGGTTCCCTTTCCTTGTTGGGAAGTGACGGTCAGCCCGCCGCCAGCAGCTTCAGCGCGTTCACGCATGGTGAGCAAACCATAATGCCCGCGCTTGCCAGCGCATTCAAACCCAATACCGTCATCGCTGATGATCACGCGCAGAGAACCGTTGCGCTGGGTGAGGCGCACCTGGGCATGTTCTGCCCGCGCATGCTTGCGAACGTTGGCCAGGGCTTCCTGAATGATGCGAATCAGCTGCGCTTCCGCCAGAGGCGAGAGTGCAGGGTCGTTGGGCAGGCTGCACAGGAATTGCATTTGAATGCCTGTTTGAATGCCAAATTCTTCGACGTATTCCTGCAAAGCGGGAATCAATCCTTTTTCGTTGGACAGCGTCGTGCGCAGGCTGAGAATGTTTTCGCGCACGTCCGCCTGGGCAATTTGGATGTTGTGGCGCGCTTGTTGAAGCTCGCGCAAAACCGCTTCGTGTTCTCCGAGCCGCGTCAGCGCTTCGATGGTTTGCAGCTCGATGCCAACGTAACCCAATACCTGCGCCAGCCCGTCATGCATTTCGCGGGCGATGCGGCCGCGTTCCTCCATCATCGCCAGGGATTGCAGGCGGGAGGCCATCAAGGCATGTTCAAGGGCGATGACGGCCTGGGCGGCGAGCCGTTCGAGCCCACTGAGATCGCCAGCGGAAAAAGCAGCGTACGCCTCTCTTCCGACCCAGAAGATACCGATGGGCTGGGCGTCCAGGCACAGAGGGACGATAGCCGCGCTCTGGATTTCCCGCCTGAGCGCCGGACAGATCCATGGGTCTGGAGAGGAAGCGGCGTTTTGGGGAAACAGACTCGGCTCTGTTTTTCGAGCGGCGCTCAGCAGATGGGGCGTTTCAATCCTCCCGGAGTTCTCGAAGGAGACTCCATCGGGAAGGGCGGCGCACCGAATTTCCAGGCGGGTCTCGTCTTCGTTCCACAACGCCAGCGCAGCGATGTCGGCACGGAGCAGGCGGCGGGCGCTATGCGCGAGGGTTCGGAGAATCTGGTCCACATCCTCCAGGTTGGCGATGCGGCGGCTGATGTCCACCAGCGCCTCCGTCCAGGACTCCGAAACCTGAAGCGCCTGCGCTTTGGCGAAGAGGGCAGCGCGCTGGGCTTCCTGCTTCTGCCCCTCGAGTTCCGCCAGTTTGCGGCTGCGCTCGAACTCGAAAATTCTTAGGGCGCCGACAAAAAACAGAGCGATCCCGATCGCCGAGGCGGCTCGCCAGATTTGCACCGGCAGTCCCGTGAGCGCCAGAAGGCGTCCTTCGTTTAATAAGGCCGGCAATCCGCCGAACCCTGGCGGGACGATCAGCCCGGCGGCGATTGCATTAACAAAGAATGCGGCAGAGACAAGCTTGAGAAAACGAGGAGCCTGGGCCGGATACGAAAGTTTCAAACGATTCGATTGCCTGATGAAGCCGGCCCCAGCCAGCAGGTTGCCGGGGAGATATAAGAGATACCGCGACCAAATCTCTGCCGCGACCAAAGTGGGACTCGATGTGAGGATGACAATCAAGGCGAACCCGATCAGCAATCCCAGCGGCACGATCAATACGACAGGGGCAAACTTCATCCAGTCTGGCAACGGCCCCGCCTCTTCGATCAAGCCGATCCCAAAGCGAATCAGGAACAGACACGAGAGAGACAGAAGGATGGCACGGGAAATTCCCAGCGCAGCCTGGTCCGAGGGCGCATGCTGAAGCAGGCCGAACATTCCCAGCCACTCAACCAGACTGTGAATGAATGCAAAGGCCGCCAGCCACGGAAGTTGATGCGCGAGCGGCAAGTCGCTGGCACGCCGCTTTTCTACCCAGATCACAATGCCAAGACTGAAGAAAGCCAAACCGTGGACGAAATAAATGGCAAGCATATCAACTCAAAGGCGAGGGATACCCGGGGCCGTATTCCAGTTTAAGCCAGCGTAAGGCAAGCGCAGATAAAACCGAATAGAAGGATGGCCTGGCTCCCTCTTCCACGCGCTGGCAAAATTCCGGAAGCCAGCGCCCCAGATGGTCGGTCAGGAAAGCGCGTTCCTGGCGGCGCAGTTCCCTGGCGGTTTTGGAAGTCCCCGCCTGCCACGTCTGCCTCTCCAACTGGCAGAGATACGCCAGAAACTCCAGCTCTACCGGCAAACTGTCTTCCGCGTCGGGCCGGGGTTTGAGGCCGTATTGTCCGTAGATGTTGATGAGCGCGCGATTCAACTCACTCGAAACCTCTACCGGGTGGGTGACCGAGCGCCACAAGTAGGCCGCTTCGCGGGCCGGGATGCGGGCCACGCTTTTGCCGAAAAGCGACTCATACGCGTCCTGCAATTGAGGCAGGCTTGTATCCGCGCGCGCCCCCAGTCCGTCCAGACAATCCAGCAGGCGGCGCTGATCCATACCCAGCCAGGCAGTCGCCTGGATCAACTCCTGCTTCACTGCTCCCTGGCGAAGCGCCTCGACCAGCACTTCATCAGGGGCGTAAAAGCCAAGCGACAGCCAGCGGTACACGCGGCCGCGATCTTCGGCCACCTGCGCGAGGATGCCAAAGGCATTCTGGAGCGGGTCGGAAACGACAGAGGGATTCATCGTGGCTCTCAGGTCAGGTAAAAGGTGGACGGGTCGGCGCCTTTTTCCACCAGAAGTTGAAAATGCGGACGGGTGCGCAGCAGTTCAGAGACCTCACTGTTTGGATCGTTCAAATCGCCGAAAGTGCGCGCCACCATCGGGCAGGCTTCCACGCAAGCGGGGAGCAATCCGCGCGCCAGGCGGTGGGCACAAAAATTGCACTTCTCCACGGTGGAGGGACGATGAACGATGGGATTATCGCCTGTGGGGAAGGGAAGAGAATAGCGCAAGGTTTCGCCAGCGAATACGCGCACGCCCGTGAATGGACAGACCAGCATACAATAACGACAGCCGCCGCACAGCGTGGGGTCCTGGATCACCAGCCCATCCTCGGTGCGCGTGGTGGCTGAGGAGGGGCAGACCTCCACACAGGGCGCGTTGGCGCAGTGCTGGCATCCCAACGGCAGGTAATCCATGAAAAGATTCGGATATTCGCCAGCGGGCGAATCGTTGCCATTGACGCCCAGCGTGACCACCTGCGTCCACCATACCCCTTCGGGCAGGTTGTTCTCCTGTTTGCAGGCCACCGAGCAGGTGTTACAGCCAGTGCAGACTTGCAGGTCAATAACCATCACATAACGTTTCGTCACGGCAGCCTCCCCTCTGCCTTCTCGATCTCGACCAGCACGTCGGAAAAGGAACTGTTGGGCCCCAACGCATTGGCGGGATTGCCGCGTGCGTGCGTTAGGGACTGGGTGTGTCCGTCCTGGAAGTCCACGGATTGCCAGCCCTGGCTGAGATAGACCGCACCGGGCGGCACGGCCTGGTTCAAATGGGCGCGCAGGACAACCTGTCCGCGCTCGTTATAGACGCGCACCAGGTCGCCCTCTGCGATGCCGCGCCGCTCTGCCTCAGAAGGATGGATGGCGGCGCGAGGCTCAGTTTCGAGCTCCCGCAGCCAGGGGGCGTTGCTGAAGGTGGAGTGGACGCGGTAGCGGCTGTGTTCCATCAGGCAGACCAGCGGGTAGCGCGCCGCCAGTTCGTTTTCGGCGAAGGCCTCCAGCGGAGCTTCGTAGCCGGGCAGGGCGCGTCCAAAAGGCAACAGGCGCTCCACGTAAAATTCCACTCGCCCGCTGGGGGTGTTGAATTGCAGATCGCGGTGCGCCACTTCCCATTCCGGCGGCAGGCGGCGCTCCATCACGCCCTGCGCGCGCAGGTCATCCAGCGCAATGTGGCGCGTATCTGCGCCAGAGGCCAGGATTTCAGCCAGGTATTCGCGCGGGTTCTTCTCGAAGACATCGCCGCAACCCAGGCGCTTCGCCAGTTCCGCCGCAATCTCGAAATCGGAACGGCATTCCCCGCGCGGAGCGACAAGGGCGGGCTGGTACTGCACATACGGCCCAGGCCCCTTGACCATATCCTCGCGTTCGAAGAAGGTGGCTGCCGGCAGGACATAATCGGCGTAGCGCGCGGTCTCGGTCATAAAGTGGTCTGCCACCACCAGTAAATCCAGTTCTGGCAGGGCCTCGCGCAACAGGCGATTCTGGTCGGGCAGTTGGTTGATCCAGTTGCCGAACGCTACGAAGACGGACTTGATCGGATATGGCTTCTCAGAAATAATCTGCTCGGGGAGCAACAGCGGGTTTATCGGGCGATGGCGGCGTCCGTTAGGGGTGGGGAACTCGCTGGCAGACAGAGTCGACCCCGGCGAGGCGCCCACGCCCACGCCGCCGCCGCGAACGCCCAGGTTGCCGGTAAACGCGGCCAACATCGCAGCCAGCCGCCCAAAGGTCGCGCCGTGATTCCAGCGATCAATGCCGTACAGGGTGACAATGCGGGCGGGTTTGGTTGCGGCGTACTCCCGCGCCAAGCGCAGGATCTGCCCGGTTTCCAGCCCCGTTTTCGTGGAGGCAAGCTCAGGGGTATAAGGTTTCAGCATATCGCACAGCAAATCGAACGCCGTGCGGCAGGAGATGCCGGCGACGACATATTGCCCACTCAAGACAGGCGACTTTGCCTCCTGGGACGATAACGCTTTTTCGCGCTCTGCATCCCACACGAGGCACCGGGCCTGGTCGCCATTTTGACTTCGCCCGATCCAGGCGTTTCGATACGCATCTCGCACCTTCAGGAATTCCCCGTTATCCTCGCGCACCAACAGCGGCGCGACGGTGTGTCGCAGGACGAAATCCCGATCCATCCAGTTGTTCTCGATGATCAATCTCAGCATGGCGAGCGCCAGGAACAGATCCGTGCCAGGGCGGATGGGAAGCCACTCGTCGCTCTTGCTGGCGGTCAGGCTGAAGAGCGGATCAATCGTGACCATGCGCGCGCCCGCTCGTTTGGCTTCAAGGAAGAAATTCCACCAGTTCATGTGACTCTGGGCGGGGTTGCCGCCCCAAATCAATAACAGGCGCGAATTGGGCAAATCCGTGAAATGGTTGGATTGGTAACCCGACCCAGCCCCGAGCGTATCTTCGATCCCGCTTGGAATGGCGCTGTCAATCCCGTATTCCCGCAGGCTGGTGCCGGAGGCGCCCAGCGCGGCCGCCAGCCTCAGATAGACGCCGTTCATCCCATTCAAAGCGCTCAATTGACCGGAATACGGCAAAAAGACGAGACTTTCCGCACCGAACTCGGCGCGCAGGGCGCGCATTTTCTCCGCAATTTCATCCAGCGCCCGCTCCCAGGATATCGGCTCCCATTCGCCCTCTCCGCGTTTTCCTTTGCGCTTGAGCGGAGTGAGCAAACGGTCTGGATGCGCCTGCATCTGCACGTGGCTGATGCCTTTCATACACAGGCGGCGGTAACGCGGGTCGGGGAAATCCGCTGCTTCGATCTTGACGACCTCCCCGCCCCGCACGGTCACGTTCAGGCCGCAGAAATGGGAGCCGCAGTTCAGGTTGCAGGCGGTGCGGATGATGCGCGCGGTGTCAGAGGAAATGCTCGCGGCGGCGGAAAGAGCCAAGCCGCGCAGGAAAACAGCCTGTGACACAGGCGCGGTGTGCGATGAGGAAAGATCGTTGGCTGGCTGCATGTCCGCCGCGCGGGAAGGGGGAGACAGATGTTCTGACAGGCGCTCGATCTCACGTCGACTCCGCTCTGCCAGGCTCAAGTTCGCCGCATTGAAAGCGGACGCGCCCACGGGAGCACCGAGGTCGGCGGCATTCTCAATGTGTTTTGACATGCCATTGATCAGGCGTTTTCTCCCCAACAGGCGTTCCATGGCAGGCAGCAACTCGGTGGCGATTTCGCTCCAGGCCAGGGTGTAGTTGGCTCCCATCTGCACCGCAGCGTCGCGGTAATCAGGTGTATCGGCGGGCAGGAGAGCGATGAGAGGAGTGGCTCCTGCGCGGTAGCGCAGGGCCTTGTAATAGGCCATGGAATCGCCCTGATCCAGCGCAAACGGGTCAGCCAGGATCAAGTCCAGTTGCGCCTCCAGCACCTGTGAAACGTCCGCGGGTGTATTGGCGCTCGTCCAGCGCAGTGGTGAACCGAATCCGCCCAACACCTGTGCCAGCGAATCTCGAAGGCCAGGCTGGTGCACGATGAAGAGAATTTGAATCGGTGATTGTTGCTGCATGGTGGATGCTGCCATAATCCGTTTTTCCAAACGGTAAAGAAGCTGTGATCGTGTATTTTTTCACTATAATATCCCGAAGAACTTAATTTGTCTGTCAAGAAAGACGCGTGAATACGTAAAGGTTTTCACTACAAAAAAGCCCTCTCGACAGAGAGGGCAAAAATGAAGGGAAACTAACATTACAGCGCAAAGTTAGAGCATTGAGGGTTCTGCTCATGGCTTTTCTACCGTTTTCGCCCTCATCCCCAACCCTTCCCCCAAATGGGGAAGGGAGTCCCCTCTCCCTTTGGGAGAGGGAAAGGGTGAGGGAGAATTGGCAGGGAGCGATTGCTCGACCTTGCGCTGTAATACTAATATCACTCCAGCAGGTGGTTTTTCACCGCATACTCCACCAGTTGATGGCGGTGTTCCAGTCCCAATTTTTGCATAATTCGAGAGCGATACGTATCCACCGTACGCGGGCTGATGTTCAATTGTTCGCCAATCTCAAAGCTTGTGTAACCATGCGCGACGCGAACCAGCACTTCCCGCTCACGCTCCGAGAGGGCGGCATCCAAATCTCTCGATTCCGCCGGCTTCTTTCCACGTTTTAACAATTCTTGCACGCTCTGCGTACCGAGAACCGTTTGGCCTTGAAGAACTTTTTGGATGGCATCCAACACATCACGGTCTGCGGCAGATTTGCGGATGTAGCCGGCCCCGCCCGCCTCGAGAAAAGGAGACAGGTATACCTCCTCGGCATGCATGGTCAAGGCCAGAATGCGCGCTTCGGGCCAGGCCGTGACGATGCGGCGCGTGGCTTCAATCCCATCCGTGCCGGGCAGGGTAATATCCATCAGGATCACATCGGGTTTGAGCTTCAACGCCTGGGTGATGGCTTCGTCTCCGGTCGCGGCCTCCCCAACGATGCGCGCACCGTAGGATTCGAGCAACATTCCCAGACTGCTGCGCATTACGGCGTGATCGTCTACGAGCAGGATGCGGACATTTTCAAGCATGAGACTCTGCCCTCCCCGCAAGCGGGATTTCAACCCACAGGCGGGTGCCGTTGCCGCGCTGCGTGTCAATCCTGCAATTGCCCTTGAGCAGTTCCACGCGTTCGCGGACCCCCACCAGGCCCAGGCCGCGATGCAATGTGTCCGGATCAAAGCCATGCCCGTTGTCGCGGATGCTCAACCAGACGAAGCGGGGCGTATGGTCCAATTTCACCTCGATGTGCTTCGCCTGACTGTGACGGATGGCGTTGTTCAATCCCTCCTGCGCGACGCGGTACAGCACAATTTCCACTTCGGGCGGCAGGCGCTCCATGCGTTCCGGCGCGATGAATTGAATCTCGATTTCGTTCTGCTCCATGCTTTGGCCGATGTACCAGCGCAGGGCGGGGATAATGCCCAGGTTATCCAGCGCGGCAGGCCGAAGGTCCATGGAGAGACGGCGCATCTCTTCGATCGTCTGGGAGGCGAGGGAACGAATCCCGTTGATGCGGTCAGCGATGACCTCAAGGTCGGTCGCATCCTGAAGACTTTTCAGACGGATCAATATGGAAGTGAGGGCTTGTCCGATCTCATCATGCAATTCGCGGGAGATGCGTTTTCGTTCTTCCTCCTGATAGTCCACAGCGCGTCTGAGCGCGAGGCGCAATTCGTCTTCTTTTTGCCTCATGTCTGTGATCAGGTGATTGTTCTCCGCATCGAGCCGCTCCAGTTCCTTCTGATTTTTCACCAGAGCATCTCGCGATTGTTGCAGGCTGTTGACCATCGTGTTGAAGGCGGCCTGTACCTTGCCGATTTCATCCTGCGCCCAGACGGGTGAGCGCACTGTCAGGTCGCCCGCTTCAACGCGCCCCATTGTTTCGACCAATCCGCTCATTTGGCGGATCAAGACCCAGGTTAGAAAGACAGACGCGCCGATGCCGATCAACGCTCCCGCGCCGAGGACGAAAAATGCTCGCAATGTAAGACTGTACAAGGCATGAACGCGCAAAACGGTATCGGGACTCGCGCGCAGGGGCCCGAACATGTAAAATTCCGAATACAACCAGGCCGCCAAAATAATCATCGCCACCGGCAAGATCGCCAGGCCTACGATCTTTATGGCGACAGGCGCGGAGATGATTCGCTCCCACAAAGGGCGAAAAAGCCTGGGGATGGAAATGCGTTTTCTGTCCATACAGAAAATATTATAGCGTTGATTTCCCGATAGTGGCGGCATAACGGAAGTTGTGCAAATTGAGGGGAGTCCTGGTATCCTTGCAGGCACGATGCCAAAACAAGGAGAAAACCATGGTTCGAAGAACGAAACCACTTTGACTCCTACTGATGATCAAGTTCGTTTTGATCCGGGTCTCGGAAGAAGAAGTGGAAGCGTTTGTGAAAGTTTCGCGCTATCCGCGGACGGCTGAACGACAGGATTATCAGAGTGGAGGCAGGGCCATGATCCCATGATCCATGCGATTGAAAGTAAGTTTGGCGACTCCAAACGCCAACACTGTGCGAAGCATAAACTGGAGAACGTGTTGGGTTACATTCCGAAAAAGCAGCAAGAAAACAGGCTGCCTGAACTGCGCGGCATCTTCATCACGAAAGGGGCATATCTCAATAACTCCTCGGCTCGATTTTATCAACTCGAGATCGGTTGGCATGACGGGCCGGCTAATACACAAATGGAATAAAGCGTTTGGTGTGCTTCATATATTGACGATAGGGTTCGCCCAAGGCGGCGGCCAGAGTCTTCTCTTCCACGTCAGCGCGATAACTGTAACCGATAAACGCGAAAGCTATGACAGCAATCAGACTCAGCCAGTTGGTGAAAGCCAGTCCCAAACCAAAGATCGTCAGCAGCGCACCGCTATAAGACGGATGACGAATCCAATGGTACGGTCCTTCCTGCACGACGGTTTGTCCCGGCTGGGTGGCGACTCGAAGGGTAAAGTATTTTCCCAAAACCCGAATGGCGTATTGACGAAATGCTGTGCCTGCCAACATTAGAAAGACTCCGATGTAAAATAGCAAAGTCCGCTGCCAAGGGATGGCGAATGATCGAACGGCAAAAGCAATATTAATCGCGGCAAGAATTCCAAGATAAATGCACAAGCGAAGAACCCAGCCTGAAGCGCGGTCATTCACTTTTGCATTCGATGCAATCCTCTTTGTAAAAGCCAGGACGACTTCCGGCAGCAGCCAGACAATAAACGCCGCGTCCAGAATGTACGCGTCAACATGATTATTTGCAAAGACTGGAAGCATATATTGAAAGCTCCTTCTTATTGAAGATTGTCCATATACGAATCAGATCGAACATAGGTTGTGGTTTTATCTCCGAGCATTCCAACAACCAAATGACAGATCGCGTATGTCTCCAGCGTGAACGGGAGACAGCCTCCGTAGCCCAGCAGCGGCATCTCGAAGAGGCTTTGGTGCATGAAAGGCCAAACAAAAGGGGCGTAAGCGTGTAAGTTTGGGTTTATGCCTAAACACACAACCACACCCTCACGCCCGAAGCCATTATACCGTGTCAAGAATTGGCCGGGATACAACAAAGCATGGGTGGAGCGTAGCTTGATCACGTTTTGGATGTCGGGCGGCTTTGAAAAGAGCTGGAGGTACACTGGAGAGAAACAGCGCGGCCGTCAGTTTGATTACAGCGACCAAGCCGTTCCGGTCATGCTGAAGGGTATGATATCGCCGCTCGAAGATTCGTTAGTCAGAACAAAAACGATGAAGCTAGCCAATTAAGAAATTCTTGCAGAGTCCATTGGCCTTCTAAAAGCGGGCATTGGAAAAAGTGTGCATTTGATATACTTTATCAATGCTCATCGAGTTTACCGGTAAGATTTGGTTCTGGCGCGGTCCGGCTCCATGGTTCTTCGTTACCATTCCGGCAAAGCAGAGCCGCGACATAAAAGAGATATCAAGATTGGTAACGTATGGCTGGGGCGTGATTCCGGTCCACGTTCGGATCGGCAAAACCGAGTGGACGACTTCCTTGTTTCCCAAAGACGGCCGCTACATTGTCCCCATCAAGGCAAGTGTCCGGGAGGCAGAAAATCTCAATGTCGGCGACAAAGTAACCATACGACTCGAAGTCCGTTGATGAATAGTATTACCGCGCAAGGTCAGGCTGCGCCGAGGACGGCGCAGCAAGCAACTTTGCGCTGTAATGATAGAGCGACTCGACAAAAGATATTGGAGGGCTTCAATGAATTTCCTGGAACTAAAAAACATCTCCGAGCGCTATTTGGATTTGGTGAATCCCACCCATCCCGAAAAAATTCTGACCGCAGGCCGCGTAGCGGGAATGAAAAAAGATTCCCGCGTCATTGACTTTGGATGCGGCTATGGCGAGGAACTAATTCTCTGGGCAAAAGAGTTTGGCATCACCGGCTTTGGGATTGACATCCGCCCTGCCGCGTGCGAACGAGCGCGCGAGAAGATAAAGTCACAAGGCCTGGAAAATCGAATTGAAATCGCGTGCGGCAACGCGGCAGAATATGAATTTCAACCGCAAAGCTTTGACATCGCCACTTGCATTGGAGCAACTTTTTGTTGGAAAGACGGATTTCGAGAAGCAGTCCGTGAAATGCAACGAGCGATCAAACCTGGTGGGCGTCTCGTCGTCGGAGAAGCATATTGGTCACATTCTGATGTACCTGCTGAGTTTGCACAACGCCAACCATCCATCACAGCGGAGCGCGAATTATTACGCATGGCGCGCGCAGAAGGACTCGAGTTGATCTACGTCCTGCACTCCAACCACGACGACTGGGATCATTACGAATCTGAGAATCTGCGCGGGCTGTCGGATTGGCTGGATGAGAATCCGATGCATCCATCGCGCGATGAAGTAATACAACATTTGCATGAAAGCCAGGAAGAATATTTGCAATACGGTCGCGAGTATTTTGGCTGGGCTTTGTATGTGTTGAAACCAGGCACTTAGCTCAACCGCCCTGCCAGCAACTGGTTATTCTGCTTTTACCTTTATCAATCCCTCATACACATCCACGATTTGTTTCGCAATCTTCTCCCAATCGTACGATTGCGCCACTTCCTCGGCGCAGCGTCCCATTTCCGCGCGCAGGTCGTGATCGTCAAGCAACAACGCAAGTTTCTCGCACAATTTATCCGGCTCGCCGTCCGGGATGGTAAAGCCCGTCTCGCCGTCGCGTACGAGGAAGCCAAGCCCGCCCACGTCCGAGGCAATGACCGGCGTGCCGCACGCCATCGCTTCGAGCGCGACCATGCCAAACGATTCGTAATGCGACGGCATGACCAGCACGTCCGCCGCGGAATAATAATACGGCAAGGTATCCTGTCCGCGCTTGCCGAGGAACACGACCATCTTTCCCATACACAAATCATCACACAATTTTTGCAGGCGTGTCATCTCCGCCGACATATCTTCCGGACTCGCATCCGGTTCGCCGCCGATGATCGCAAGGTGAACCGGGCTTTGATCCTTTAACTTGAAACAAGACATGGCGCGGATCAACGTGTCCACGCCCTTGAGCGGCTCGATGCGTCCCACAAACAGGACCATGCGGTCATCCGGTTTCAAGCCGATGAATTGCTTCGCTTCATCCGAAGGGATTTGATAAAAATGACACGTATCCACGCCTGGAGGAATAATTGTCAGCTTGCGATCATCTGCTTTATAAAGAAATCGCAGTTGAGTCAACTCGGCCAGTGTGGCGACGATCACGCGGTCCGCGCGGCGCAAGATGCGCTGTTCGCCAGCGATCCGCTCCGGGCTTTCGCGCTCGCTATCCGTCTGCGCGATGCGGTTCTTCATCTCGCCCAGCGTGTGGAACATGTGGACAATCGGCGTCCCGCCCCAGGCATCCGATAATGATTCGGCAGCCAGACCTGACATCCAATAATGGCTGTGGATGAGGTCGTAATGGATTCCCTTTTCCGCGGCGAAGGATTCGATTCCTTCGACAAACTCCGGGATGTATCTCGCAAGGGTATGCTTCTCCACCGGGACTTCGGGGCCGGCCGGCACGTGGACGACTCGGTTGCCATAACCCAATTCATGCACCACGTGCGGCACATGCTCATCCTGCGAACGCGTGAACACATCCACATGGATTCCCATCCGCCCCAGCTCGCGCGTCAGATCGCGGACATAAACATTCATCCCGCCGGTGTCTTTGCCGCCGAGCGTGGCAAGCGGACAAGTATGATAAGACAGCATTGCAATGCGAAGCATAAGTTCTCCAACCATGATAGACGCTGTGTGCCTGTAAAAACTTGCCAACTTCATGTCGTTGCGAGTGGCGCCTCGCGCCACGAAGCAATCTCATCTTCCCATTCAAACAGGAGATTGCCACACTGAGAGAACGCAGTGCTTCGTCGTGGCGCTTTTAGCGCCACTCCTCGCAATGACATGAACACAGAAACTTGCGGGATTGTTCTTTCTCCTTTATAATCCCCGCCGCTGTTTCGACAATGTCATATTGAGCGTGGCGAAGCATCCTGCCTTCGAGACCCTTCGACTTCGGGGCGCCTTTGGCTCCGCTCAGGGTGACACTAAAATATATATGCCACCATAGCTCAGCCGGTAGAGCAGGCGTTTCGTAAACGTCAGGTCAAGGGTCCGAATCCCTTTGGTGGCTCAACGCTGTTGGAATGTCATCGAGTTTACAGGTTGGAGGCTGCAAAGGCCTTCCAACCTGTAAACTTTTAAACTGCTTTATTCTATTTCGTCAAAAATATGGTCCAACGCTTCCGCGCTCACATCGAACACCGCGTTGTGGGGCGCGAGCGGCTCTTTCGTCATCCATTCGGGAATGCGATCATCTTTCTTTGTAAATCCCGCACGGCGATTGAATTCGCGTTCCACCTTGATCGTTTCCTTTCCAATTTCCTGAAGGATATTATCTGAAACATCCCAGCCATATCTGGCGCGCAGCAAGCGCGCGATGACCGCGCTGGGCGCGGCGGCATATCCGAACGCGGCGAAGATGCACGCGCCGACCGAGTCGTAACCGGCCATGTTGTATTGCGCGGTTCGTGACGGATCGAGCTGCACATTCGGGTCGAGGTGATTGACTTTGGCGCGGATGGTCAGACCCGCGGTGTGGTCCGCGCCCTGCGGCGACGTGGCATACGTCACGCCCGTGCCTTTGATGGCGCGCGGCTCGTACGCCGACATCGCCTGGCGTTTGACAACCGGCACACGTTCAATGTCAAATTTCTCGCCGGTCGCCGCCGCGCCGTCGCCCAGCACGCGTCCGAGTTCGGTGCCTTTGCGGATTTCATGCAGCAATTCCATCGCCTTATCGCCATCGCCCCATTGCATCAGTTTCGCGTCGCAGGCAACGCCCAGCGCCGCGCCGATTTCGATGGAGTCCAGGCCGAGGTCGTTCACTTCCCAATTCATCCGCGCGATCGTATCGAGCGAGGCAATGCCAAGGTTGGAACCCATCAAACCAATCGTCTCGTATTCGAGCGGCGAGACGATCATCCTGCCGTCCTCGCCGCCGAAGACGTTCGAGCATTTGATCGTGCATCCCGCCATGCACGCATGAGATGGATCGGACGGCTCGCCGCGCTCCAGCAAGAACTCGCGCATCGTTTCGCCGCTGATATCGTCAACGTTTTCGAAATGTCCCGATGAAAAGTTGCGGGTTGGCAGGCCGCCAAATCCATCGCACATGTGAGCCATCGCGGCAGTGCCATAATCGCGATACGTAATGGACTGCGGGTGTTCCAGCACGGCCTGGGTGTAATCCTTCTGCGCGGCTTTGAATAATTCCATATCTACAATCGGCGGTCTTTTTCCGCCAGTGTGATCGAAGACAATCGCCTTGAGTCCTTTTGAACCCATGACCGCGCCGAGGCCGCCGCGCGCCGCCATGCGCGCCGGCACTTTGTCTTTATCGAGATTCTGGATGCCGGCGGCTTTCATTCGCATTTCGCCGCCGGGGCCGATCAAGGCAATCGCGACTTTATCGCCGTAGTTTTGGATCAGCTTTGGCGCGGTTTCATAGACTCCAAGTCCGGCCAGGTCATCGGCTTTTTCCCATTTTGCGCCCTCGAGCGAAAGATGCAGCACCCAGCATCCCGATTCAGACGGCTGGTCTTCGATGATCAAAGCATGGATGCCCATATAGGTCATGTGCAAGCCTGTGCGCCCGCCGGCGTTGGATTCCTTGATGCCGCCCGTCAATGGAGACTTGCCGCCAACCGAAATGCGGTCCGTGGATGAAAGCATGTGTCCGACGAGCAGGCCCGGAGCGAAGATCAATTTATTCTGCGGGCCAAGCGGATCGCATTTCGCGTCCACTTCATCCAGCAGGATGCGCGCCGTAAGTCCGCGGCCGCCGAGGCGCCGCCAGGCTTTGGGAACCGGCTCCCGCTTCAAAGTCCGGGAACGAACGTTGACGCGCCAAATTTGGGGATTGTAGTCAGCCATTTCGTACTCCTGTAAGCCGGATCGTAACAACGGCCACTTGCAAATTGTTGGCAAAACTTATGGCCGCTGCCAGCCGGTAATTTCCAAACAAAGACACGATTACATCGTTGAACTCAACGCCTCGCCGAACGCCTTGAGTCCGTCATTGATCTGTTCGCTCGTGACGTTCAACGGCGGGATCCAGCGAATCGTGTTGTCGTACGTTCCGCAGGTCAGCAGAAGCAAATCGTGTTCTTCCGAAGCATGAGCCAGCGCCTTCGATAAATTTTTATCGGGCCTGCCTTTTTTATCAACCAGTTCCGTGCCGATCATCAGACCCAGCCCGCGCACATCGCCGATTTGCGGATATTCTTCCTGGAATTTGCGAAGCCCGGTCATCAACTGGACGCCGCGAGCGGCCGCATTTTCGATCATCTTTTCCTCGCGCATGGCGCGGATCGTCGCCACGCCCGCCGCGCACGCGACCGCGTTTCCGCCATAGGTTCCGCCGTGCGAGCCGGCATCCCATTTTTTCATCAGGTCGAGACGGCTGAATACGCCGGAAAGCGGCATACCCGATGCAATGCCTTTGGCAACCGTCATGATATCCGGCACGACACCAAAGTGTTCGGACGCAAACCATTTGCCCGTGCGCCCAAAGCCCGATTGGACTTCATCGAAGATCAGCAGGATTCCATTTTTATCTGCAATTTCGCGCAGACCTTTCATGAATGAAGCCGGCGGGACAACGTATCCGCCCTCGCCCAAAACGGGTTCGATCAAAATCGCGGCAGTTTCCTTTGGCGCGGTCTGCGAAAGCAGAAGTTCTTCCAGCGCGTTGAGCGCATATTGGCTGGCCTGTTCTTCGCTCATGCCCAGCCGGAACGCATACGGATATGGCGAGACAAACACGCCGGAAGGCAGCGGGCCAAACCCGGCGCGATAGATCGTTTTGGAGGTTGTGAGCGCCATCGTGCCCGCCGTGCGTCCGTGGAACGAGCCGTTGAAGACGATGATGTTCTGTCTGCCGGTCACAGCGCGCGCTAATTTGACCGCGCCCTCGACCGCTTCCGCGCCGGAGTTGCTGAAGAAGAATCCGTCAATCGAAGGCGGGACGATTTGGCGGACTTCCTCGATCAATTGCAGCATCGGTTTATGGATGACGATGTTGGCTTGCGCGTGGAGGAAATTCCCAGCCTGTTCGCGGATCGCTTCGACCACTTTCGGATGACAATGACCGGTATTGGTCACGCCGATGCCGCAGGTGAAGTCGAGCAGTTTCCTGCCATCGGTCGTGTAAATATACGAACCCTCGGCGCGCTCGGCAACGAAGTTGAAGATGCGCGACCAGACGGGAGACATGTGGGAGAAATTATCGGTATAGAGGTTATCCATTCTTTGATCCTATGATCTATCTGGCAATGTCAAAATTCGTATGTCATGTGTTCCAGTGTCACGTGTCAAGTTTGACGAGACCTATTAAGCGAATGCTTGAGGCCGCCGATCAACGCTTTTGTTTTCTCGGCTTGTTGATATTCAACCTTGAAAGTTGTTTCATCAATGTAGCCAACATCGAGCGCGGCATAAAGCAGGGATTGAACTTCTACCGCAGAACGCCGCGCAATTCCCAGAAAACGTGCAAATTCAACTTGCGACTCGCAGTCAAAGCCTTCAGCAATGTTCGTCATCGAAGAGACTGCCGCGCGCTGTATTTGATCACGCAGACCAAAATCTTTCGCGAGAGCTCCCGAACTGGCTAATCTGTAAACGCTCGAAACCAACTTGCGTGCTTCCTGCCATGCAAGAATATCTTCAAACTTTTTTATCAAGGGCATCGTTAATCCCTCCACATCACGACTTGACACCCAATTACTTGACACTTGGCATCGTGGCACCGGGCAACTTTAGAGATACTCCGCCGCCCACTCGATGTCGAGCTGCTTCAACGAATCACGCGTCGGGATGCCGTCCGCGGTCCAGCCTGCCAGCCGGTAATATTCGTCTATGGCGGAATCAATTTCCTCGTGAGTCAGAGCGATGCCCGCGGTCGGGCCAGATCCGCCCAAAGCTTTGAAAAACTTCCTGGGCAGTTGGTCCGCTTTGCGGTCAACTCCCTCGCGGGCATTGAACGTCCGCATGAGATTCAAACGCCGCATACCGACCGCCATCAATTCATCGAGCGTGACGTCCCAGCCCGTCGCGGCTTTGACAAAGTCAACTGTTTCCTGTGGCCCGTAAAGCGTCCAGCCCGGGCCCCAGACGAATTGACAAAGTTCGACGGTGTCGAGCATCGAATAAAAGACTTCGGTGAGCCATGCAAATTTGACTTTGGCCTTGTCGAGCGAAAGCGGCGCAAGCTTATCGGGCATGCCGAGCATCGCGAGACGACCCATGTAAAGATCGGATGCCATACCTTCTTCGATCATCCAGTCGTGTTCGCTGGATTGATGATCCGCGCCGAACGGGTTGACCGCGTAGATCAAGCCCAGCGAACGCTTGGCTTGCGGCATGTGCGCGGGCGCTTCCGCGCCTTTGACCGTGATGAGACATTCGTCCGCGCCGTTGCCCCAAACACTGGCGGCGCGCTCCGAACCCTGTGAAAGGACCCTGCCAAGCGGCCCGCTGTTCGCGACGATTTGATTCAACGCTTCGAGCATCGCCTCGACGCTGCCAAATTTCAATTCAAGCCCGCCGGTTTGTTCTTTGGTGATGATGCCCTTTTCGTAACATTCCATCGCAAAGGCAATCGTCGCACCGCAGGCAATCGTGTCCACGCCGTTCTGGTTGCAGATTTGATTCGCGTACGCGATGGCCGCGAGGTCGCCAATGCCGCAATACGAACCGAACGTGCCAAGCGTTTCATATTCCGGGCCGCCGTAGTACGGATCCACTTTATACGCGCCTTCCTTGATCTCGACGACGCGCTTGCATCGAACCACACACGCATAACAAGTTTCGCGATCTTTCAGGATGGTCTCAGCCATCTTCTCGCCGCTGATCGGTTCGCACGATTCGAATTGACTTTCGTTATAGTTGTGTGTGGGAAGCGTGCCCATCGAGTTCTGCGGCATGACCACGGACGCCGTACCATATTTCGCGAGGCCGTCCATATCGGGGTTATTCGGGACTTCTTTTGGGCCAACGCGATTCAACGCGGTGACGCCTTTCGCATCCGCGAGCCGGACTCTTTGCCTGCCGCGTACGACGACAGCTTTCAAATTCTTCGAAGCCATTACCAGTCCCATGCCGGTGCGCCCGTTGTTGCGATTGGACATGTTGACCATGCTGGAAAACAACACGCCGCGTTCCGCCGCCGGACCGTGCTGCAGAATTTCTATCTTATCGTCACCCATTTCTTTTCTGAGAATGTCGTCCACCTCCCCCGTGACCCTGCCCATCAAATGCGCGGCATCATGGAGTTCCGGCTTGCCATCCATGATCGAAAGATAGACCGGCTTTGGCGATTTCCCTTTGATGACTAAACCGTCAAAACCAGCAAACTTGAATTCTGCCGGGAAATAGCCGCCAGCTTGCGAGTCGCCGATCGCACCGCTGATCGGCGATTTGGCATTGGCATTGATGCGGCTTTGTCCCGAAATCGCCGCGCCGGTCGTCACGCTGCACATCAGCGTCAAAACATTTTCAGGCGAAAGCGGGTCAACGCCTTTTGGCATTTCCTTAAGGATGTAATACACACCCATCGCTGACCCGCCCATGTATTTTCGATAGAATGACTCGGGCGGCGTTTCCACTTCCATCGTGCCGCGCGTCAAGTCAATGTGCAGAATTTTTCCGTTATATCCAAAGGGCATCGCATCCTCCTGCTTGAGATGTCGCGAGTGCGTCGCACCATGCTTAACGGGATGGTTCCGCCCGTTGGCATTTTGTCGCTGACGAATTTGCCCGTCCATGTGATGCGGCGCACCTTCGTTGTCAACATCCAATTATACGGACGGACATCGCAATGGGCAAACATGATTTTCCGAAAGCGACACGAGAGACAAAAGCCGCGTCTGTCTCGGACTTGAAACGGGCGCGGCTTCGATTGATTTGGCATTTCGCCGACGGCTAATCACGCAACCGGCTCAGGAGACATTTCCTTTATCCCGTACGGGAATTCATATTCAGCCATCTTATTCATGAACGGCATTGGATCAAATGCTTCCGGGCCAAGCACGCCCACGCCTTTCCATTGGCCGTGCTCCAGCAAATCCCAGCCGATGACCGCGCTGAAAGCCGTCTGCGCGACGACTGCCTGGCAGCCCCAGCGCTTCATGCACTGCTCGTTGTCAGCAACCTGATACAGATAAACTTCACGCGGACGGCCATCCTTCGTGCCTTTGATCCACGTTCCAGCGCAGGTTTTGCCGTGCATCTTATTGCCGAGATGAGCCGGGTCCGGCAGGCAGGATGCGACAACATCACGCGGCGCAACCTTCGCGCCCTTGACGTTGATCTTGTCTTTGTTGTCCAGGCCGAGCATGTGCAAAGTTTTCAATACGTCAATAAATTGATCGCCCAATCCATATTTGAATGTGACACGTTTGGCATTGACCCAGCGCGGCACAAGCAAAACTTCCTCATGCTCCACGTTGACGACATCAATCCTGCCAATGCCTTCCGGGAACTCGAAGGTTTCGTGTTCCGAGAAAGGCTCCGTTGTAAACCAGCCTTTGTTTTTCTCCCAGATCACGGGCGGATTCAAACATTCCTCGATGGTCGTCCAGATCGAAAAGTTGGGGGCAAATTCATAATCGTCAATCGAAATGTTCGCGCCATCACGAATTCCGATCTCGTCAATTTCATCGAAGAGATGATCCTGCGCGTAGCGGGCAAAAACATCCGCCATGCCAGGTTCCACGCCCAAGCCGAGGATGGCGAGCAAACCTTTCTTCTCCCAGTCCTTTGCTTTCTCGAATTGGTAATCGCCCAATTTGATTCCCGGCTTGTGGAATGGATCGGTGGGATGCGGCTTCGACAGCGTCATTGCCATATCCATGTATTCGACGCCCGCGTCATACGCCGCGTCGAAGATCGGCTGGTCGAAGACAGGATCCACCGCGTTCATGATCAGATCCACCTGGTATTTCCTCGCAAGCGATTCGATCATCTCCTGCTTGCTGGCATCAATGAACTCCGCCGGGAAGCGATTTGGATCTCCAAGTTTTTTCTGCACTTCTTTGGCGCGCTCAAGGTTGTAATCGGCCAGCACGATTCGTTCCACCCAGGAACGTTCCTTCGCGATCGCGGCGATTGCCTCGCCTACGCCCCCAACGCCTGCTAACAGGACTTTCATAAATCCTTTCGATTGGCTCCGCGCCCCATCCATGTGCGGGGGCAGACAAGATTGATTCAGCCGCGGCCGGCTCGAGGTCCGGGCCGAGGCGGTAATCCTAAAAATAGATTTCCTTGACGATCTTCAAGTGCATGAAGGTTTCCGTATCGCGGATGCCTTCGATGGTGTAAAGCTTTTCGGTAATGAACTTCAGCAGATCAGAATGGTCGCGGCAGAACACTTCGGCAATGATGTCGTAACGTCCGCTGACCACAACCAGATAAACGACTTCTTCGAGCTTCGAGACTTTGTCCGCGACTTCGAGCATGTGCGTGCCGTCGGTATGAATGGCGACCAGCGCCATCGTCTTGACGCCGCGTCGGATCGGATCGGTGACGGCCACCACTTTCAGATAGCCCTGCTCGACGAGACGGTTGTACCGCTGGCGGATCATGCCGGGCGAAACCTTCAGCTGCTCGGCAATTTGGGCGAACGCCATGCGGCCATCCTGCCGGAGAGACTCGATGATCTGCTGGTCAATGGCATCCAGAGACGGATTTTGTCCAATGCCGATTTCGCTTTCCACAACCTTATTCTATGACGATTTTGCACTAAAGTCAAATAATTTATGATGATTTTCCACTCACCTGCATTCATTGGTAAAAAATCGTCCGGCTTGCTTCAGCCGGACGATTCGATTTTGTGTGAGGCAGCGCTTTTACTGGCCGCTCTTCACTTCAGTCCAGATTTGATCATACAACGCTGTAGCTGCTCCCACATCGTCAATACGATGACCGTTCTTGATCGCGTCGGCAGGCGGGTTCGTGATGGGCGAGTTGATGTAAGTATTGTAAACATCACCCAGCGTAGTGGAATTGCCATTGACGTCGGTCACCTGCATCGGGTTGCCCTTGGCATAGGCCAAAGCCGCGGTGTTCGGATTCGTGTATGGGAAGTTGGTCAGCATCATCCAGAACATGTCAGGCTGCATGGTGTAATTCAACCAGGCATAAGCCGCATCTGGATGGGGCGCCGTCTTCAGCATCGCCCAGTTATCCTGCCAAAGGATCGAGCCTTCGGTTGGATAGATAAATTGGATGGAAGACATGGCCTGTTGAGCCATGAAGGCCTCGCCCGTCCATGTCTCGCCAAGGCTGACATCGCCCGAAAGCAGGTCGCTGTGAGGGCTGTCGCTGTCATATTTCTTGATGCCCGGAGTCAACTGGGCGAGTTTTTGCTTGGCCTGATCGAGTTGGTTCTTATCCGTTGTATTGACATCAAAGCCAAGCGTCAGCAAAGTCAAGCCAATCACCGCGCGAGAGTCGTCAGCAAAAACCATCTGGCCCTTATATTCGGGCTTCCAAAGATCGGCCCATGACTTTGGGACATCCTTCACCGCGGCTGTGTTAACCACGATCGCGTCGGTGCCGTTCTCGTATGGGATCGTATACTGGTTGCCCGGATCATACGCCAAGTTCAAATACGTGGGATCGAAATTTGCAAGGACCGGCAATTGGCTGTGATCCAATTTCTGAAGCAATCCCTGATGGATCATTAACGTCACGGTGTAATCGGTTGGCTGGACGAGGTCATAATTGGTGGCGCCATTCAAAACCTTGGCGTCCATCTCTTCGTTACTGGAATATTCAGTGTAGTTGATGTTGATCCCGTAAACCTTCTCGAAGCACTCGTAGAAATCCTGTGGAATATATTGAGTCCACACGAACAAGTTCAATTCCTTGGAGGTGACAGGAAGGCGCGGATTCGGTTCGGGACAGTTGAAGCCATCTGCCGTGCTCTTGCCGCTCGGTTTGGATGTAAAAGCAGGTGGAACATAAGGTGCGGCTGTAGCAGCGACGGTGGCCTGAGCCGCCGGGGGCTGGGTTGCAGCGGGCGGTTGAGTGGCGGCGGGCGGCGGTTGAGTCGCAGGCACCGTTGCGGCGGGCGGCTGAGTCGCAGGCGGCGGTGTGGCAGCCTGGCCTCCGCCGCAGGCTGTCAACAGGATGCTCAATGCCATCAATGCAGCTGACAGTTTAAAAAGAATTGTTCTGTTCATTTTGATCTCTTCCTCCTTTAGGAAAGATTTTGGTTTTATGCTCCAATTGGATTTGGAACAAAGCACCCATTATCGTTGGCGGCTTTCCACCCGCTGCGTCAAGAAAACTGCAATCAATACAAGGAGAATCCAAACAGTGGAAAGCGCATTCAATTGGGGAGTAATCACACGACGCAATAGTCCATACACATAGATCGGGAGAGTAGGCGAGCCGGGGCCGTTGGTAAAGAAGGTAATGATAAAGTCATCAATGGAAAGCGTAAAAGCCAATAGCGCACCGGAAAGCACGCCAGGGAGAATCATCGGGAACGTAACGCGGCGGAAAGTCGTCCATTCGTTCGCCCCGAGATCCATAGCCGCTTCTTCGTATGATTTGTCCAAGCCTTGCAAACGCGCCTGCACCACCAAGGTTACAAAGGGAATCATAAATGAGATATGCGCAAGGATGACCGTCCACAATCCCAGCCCAAGCTGCGAGTCGCCGGTCAGATGCAGGGAGTCATTGATAAAGGTGAACAACTGGCTGAACATCACCAAAATCGTTATGCCCATGACGATTTCGGGGATGACGATGGGAATATACAGTGAGATCTGCGAAAATGTGCGAAGCCGAAAGTTGTATCTCTGCAATGCAAGAGCCGCCATCGTTCCAATGATCGTAGAAACGATGGTGGCGGTGACAGCCACGAACAGCGTATTACGAGCGGCGCTCAAAACTTCCGTATTCTGGGAAAGATCGCAGAACCAATGGAACGGCCCGCACGGGCTTTGCACCACATTGCCGCTCACCAATTGGAATGGACCAAATTTCGTAATGACGCCGGTAAACAATGGGCTGATCCTCGATGCGTTGAACGAAAAGACGATCAACACCACAATCGGCGCGTACAAAAAGAAAAGCGTCAGTAGGGTGGCGGCGATAATCCATGGAGAGCGGCGATGGGGGTTCATACCACGATCTCCTCACCAAAGCCGAACTTTCGGGTATAGAAATATGTGGCAACGATGGTCATCGCCATCATTGCCAGGGAAACCGCGGAGCCAAAAGTTGGATCGCGCGCGTCCAGGAATTGGCGCTGGATCAAGTTGCCGATCAAAATGACCTGCGCCCCGCCCAGAAGATCAGATACAATGAACGTTCCCATGACCGGCACGAAAACCAGGATGGTGCCAGCCACTATGCCGGGCATGGCAAGAGGCAGGGTCACGCGCAAAAATGTGCGAAACGGAGAAGCGCCCAGGTCGGCGGCGGCCTCGTAAAGCGAATTATCTATCTTTTCCAGCGACGTATAAATAGGCAGAATCATGAAAGGCAGGAACTCATAAACCATCCCTACCAGCACTGCACCGGGAGTGTAGATCATACCCAGAGGCTTGAACGGAACATGGAGCAAGCCGGCCGTCCATCCCAGCAGCGAATTGATCACGCCCTGCTCGCGAAGGATCATCATCCACGCGTACACGCGGATGACGAAATTGGTCCACATTGGCACCAGCACCAGGAACAGAAGTGTATCGCGCCACTTCGGGTGAATGCGGGCTATGAAATAGGCCAGCGGGAACGCCAGCAGAATATCCAGCACGGTTGTATTGAATCCCAGAGTCAGCGACCGCCATAGAATTCCAAGATACAGCGTGGTAAAACAAGTTTTGATGCCGGGCGGGCAGTCGTTCGTAAAGCCCAACAGTCGAATGTAATTGTCCAGTGAAAAGGTGTAAGTCACGCCGCCGTTGGCGTTAGGATGACCAAAGCTCACGACCGTCGTCAGCAAAAGTGGAATGATCAACATCCCAACCATGAAGATCAGCGTCGGGATGATCAGCAGGGTGCCTTGTGCGGATTTGCTCTCACGCAATCGCTTGAACATGGCTACTCCTTTGGCAGAACCAGGGTATTTTCAGGCACCAAACTCAGTTGAATCTTTTGTCCATTTTGATAATACGCACGCGGGTCGAGGGTTGAGACGCGGTTCTGTTCCCAAACTTTCAGCCGCTGACCGCGCACATCCAGATAAATGTGCGTATCGGAACCAATATAAGTGCTGTTGACGACCGTGCCATCCAGACTGATTGCATTAGGTGTTGATTGATCGGAAAGGCGGATCTTTTCGGGACGAATGGAAATGGCTACTTCATCCCCGACATTTACCTTGCTGGTTACGATTCCCGTTAACTCCTGGCCCCAGGCCGAAATATAAACGACAGCCTGACCATCCTTGACTGATTTAACGCTGCCATCCAGAAAATTGGATTCTCCAATGAAATCTGCGACGAAACGATTTGCAGGACGCTCATAAATTTCAACGGCCGGCCCCATCTGCAGGACTTTTCCGAAGCTCATCACAGCAATGCGGTCAGACATGGTCAACGCTTCGCCCTGATCATGCGTCACATAAATGAACGTAATTCCCACCTCCTTCTGTAATGACTTGAGCTCAAGCTGCATCTCTTTGCGAAGTTTCAAATCCAGCGCGCCGAGCGGCTCATCGAGAAGAAGGACCTTCGGACGTTTGACCAGCGCGCGCGCCAGCGCCACGCGCTGCTGCTGCCCGCCGGAAAGTTGTTTTGGATAACGTTTGTCCATGCCGGTCAATCGCACCATCTCGAGCGCTTCGCCCACACGTCTCCTGCTGTCATTCTTCGAAGTGTGTTCCATTTCAAGGCCGAATGCCACATTCTGAAAGACAGTCAGGTGCTGGAATAAGGCATAGCTTTGAAACACAGTGTTTACAGGACGAAGGAAAGGCGGCTTACGTCCCTGCAGTTCGCCGTCAATGTACACTTCGCCTTCGGTTGGCCATTCAAAGCCGGCGATCATGCGAAGCGATGTGGTTTTTCCACATCCCGATGAACCAAGCATCGAAAAGAATTCGCCGTTCTTGATTTGCATCGTGACATGATTGACCGCGGCCAGTTCATTCCCCTCTGGCGTGATGAACTTCTTAACAACGTCCCGCAACTCGATTGCAAACTCACTCATCACAGACTCCTGCTCACAGAATTTAGTGTTTCCTCCAGGCGATCGAGGAGGCTGTCCAATTGCTCGTAAGAAACAATCAATGGCGGTTCGATGCGAATGGTTTGTGCATTGGTCAAGGTCCCAGCCACAAGCACGTTGCGCTTGAAGAGACCCGCCGCTACTTTGTAGCCAATCTCAGGATTTCTAAAGTGCATACCGATCAAGAGTCCCCTCCCTGTTATTTTCTCATAGATTTGCGGATACTGCGCGGCGAATTTCTGTAATCTCGTCATCAAATAATCGCCCTTTTGCGCGGCCTGCTCCCACAATCGCTCGCGCAGCGTAACGTGGATCGCGGCAATCGCCGCGGAACAAGCCAGCGCGCCGCCGCCTGTGGTCGTGGTGTGCATGAACGGATTCGGATACATCATCGGACGATAAATCTCTTCTGTTGCGCACACCGCGCTGATCGGCATCACGCCGCCGCCGAGGGACTTGGCAACGGTCATGATGTCAGGTGCGACATCCCAATGGTCAACGCCCCACAGCCTCCCGGTCCGGCCCAGACCCGTTTGCACTTCGTCCGCAACCAATAAGACATCATGCTTCTTCGTCGCGGCGCGGACGCGCGGCCAGAAATCATCCGGCGGGACGATCGCGCCGGCTTCACCCTGGATCGGTTCGAAGATCACCGCCGCAACGCCGATGCCGACTTTTTCGCAAATCTCAAGCTGCTGTTCGACCGCTGCCGCATCGCCGAACGGGACGTGATAAACCTGCCCGGCATACATCGGCCCCATCGCGGCGCGATAATCCGCCTTGCCCATCATCGAAAGCGAACCGAGTGTTTTTCCGTGAAACGCTTTGACCGCAACGATGAACGCGGATTTGCCGCTGTAAAGTTTTGCGATTTTGATCGCGGCTTCATTGGCCTCCGTGCCGCTGGCCGCGAACCAGCTATATTTCAAATTGCCGGGCGTGATGCCGGCAAGCAATTTTGCAAGCACGCCGCGCAGTGGATCGATCAACTCCTGCGACGGCATCGGCGAACGATTCAACTGCGCTCTCACCGTTTCGACTACATCGGGATGACTCCATCCCAGATCCATCATGCCGTAGCCGCCGAGGAAATCAAGATATTCGCGCCCGAGCACATCCTTGAACACCGCACCCGAACCGGACCATTCCACCGCGGCCCAATCGCCCGCTTCGGTCACCGACTTGCGATACTCCAGCCAGTTGCGGTTGTAATGCTCGGCGAAATTTTCCTTCGATTCATTGATGATCTGATAGGCTTCCTCTTGCGACGGAAACTCAGCGCGATGAATCAGATCCATCCAGCGGGCAGAATAATCCAATGCGTCTTCGTAATCAATCGCCATGATTTCCTTTGGTAGGGGCATAGCGGGACAATTCTTCAACAAAGTATTTGACCGTCTCGCTATGCCCCTACGTTCCAATTAAAATTTCCTGCTCCACTCTTTCGGCCAGCGTTCGACCACGACCTTTTTCTGCGTGAAGAATTCCACCGCGTCCATTGCCTGTCCGTGCATATCGCCGAAGAAAGATTCCTTCCAGCCGCTGAACGGGAAGAAGGCCATCGGGGCGGCCACGCCGATATTGATCCCAATATTGCCGGCTTCCGCTTCGTAACGGAATTTGCGCGCCGCGGAACCGGATGATGTGAACAGGCTGGCTTGATTCCCATACTGTCCGCTATTGACCAATTCGATTGCATCTTCGACGGTATTGACGTGCATCAGACTCAGCACCGGCCCGAAGATTTCTGTGCGCGCAATTTCGCCTCCGCGCGGGACATCGGAGAGGATCGTCGGCCTGACGAAGGATCCGCCCTCGTAGCCTTTCACCACTGCCCCGCGCCCGTCCACCGGGACCGACGCGCCTTCGCCTGCGCCAACGCCGATCAACTGCTCGATGCGCTGCTTGCTTATCGCATTGATCACCGGTCCCATTTGAACACCGGAGTCGAGTCCATAACCGACGACGCGCGTCGAGGCCGCGTCGCAAATCATCTCGGTGAACGAATTGCGCGCATCTGCAACGGTCACCGCAAGCGAGACCGCCAAACATCGCTGGCCCGCGCAGCCGAACGCGGAATCAGCAATGATCTTTGTTGCCATGTCCATGTCGGCATCCGGCAAAACAATGACGGGATTCTTCGCCCCGCCCTGTGCCTGGACGCGTTTGCCATTGGCAGAAGCCTTGGCATAAAGATATTTCGCCGTTGCCGTCGAGCCAACGAACGTCACTGCGCGAATAACGGGGTGGTCGAGAATTGCATCCACCGCATCCTTTGCGCCGTTGACCATATTGACCACGCCTTTCGGAAACCCAACCTGCTCGATGAGCTTGAAGATCAATTGCATCGTCATCGGAACTTTTTCAGATGGCTTGATCACATACGTGTTGCCGGCCGCAAGCGCGTATGGCAAATACCAAAACACAATCATGCCGGGAAAGTTGAACGGCGCAACCGTGGCGCACACACCGAGAGGCTGTCGAAGCAGGATCTCATCAATGCCGGGCGCGATATCTTCGACGATTTCGCCCTTCCCCATCATCGGCATTCCACAGGCGACTTCCACGTTTTCGATGGCGCGCACCATTTCCGCCTTGGATTCTTCGAAGGTCTTACCTGCTTCGTTCGTGATCGTGCGGGCAAGCTCATCCATGTTGGCTTTGAGCAGGTCACGCAGTTTGAAGAGATATTGAACGCGGTCTTGAACGGGAGTCCGCCGCCAGTCGGGGAATGAAGCGGCGGCGGCTTTGGCGGCAGAGTCCACTTCATTGAATCCGCAAAGCGGTGTGCGTGCCATCAACTCGCCCGTCGCGGGATTGATCACTTCAAAATATTCTTTGATGATTGGCTTGACCCACTCACCATTGATGTAATTCAGGATTTCCATGAGCGCTCCATTTTGTTTTCAAGCATTGTTTCGCTTGTGCATTGCTTCTGCGATTTCTTTGGAATTTTCATCTCCACGTTTTTCCAATTCACGAACGATATTTTCATGGTCTTCATCGTTTCTGTTCTGGCTCAATTTATAACCTGCCTCTATGCGTGTGACATCTATTGCAAAACCAACAACGCCTTTGATTTCTTTCTGCACAAAATCCTGCGGAAGACTCTCTAAGCGGTACTGAGAATTTGCTTCATGGTTACGCACCAATCGGCTGAGCATTTCAAATAGTGCATCTCCCTGCAAAAGGCGTACTTTTCCATATACGTGAACCACCATGTAATTCCATGTGGGTACATTTACATGGTTGTACCAACGCGGTGAAATATAGGTATGTGCACCTTGAAAAATCAAGAGTATTTCCTCCTGCTTATCGAAAGTCTTCCATTGAGGATTTGCCCGTGAAATATGTGCGTAGATTGTTATTTTGCCATTTTCATCTTCTGTTACTTCAACGACAGCATGTGTGGCGATTGGCTTTTCGCCGTCAAATGACACCATTGCGGGAAAATTATTGTGTTTGAGAAAGGCCAGGATTTCTTGACGATCTTCTTCGCGATAATATTTTGGAATGTACACAGTTGCACCTTATTTGAGTTTGATTTCTCGATTGTCTTTGTCCAACAATGCGGTTGAGACCGTGCCGCCGCAATATTGTTGAACCAAATCTGCTAATTCACGGATTGCAGTCTCAACCGTATCGCGCGGGACAGGCGGCAAAGTTTCAATGACCAAAAAGGCGTTTTTCGTTTCCTGGGTCAATTTCGTTCTGTCCGCTTCTTTCCAATTCCAGCGTCTGCAAATCGCACCGACTTCATCCTTGTAAATGATTTCACCTGCACGCGGAGGGCGCGCTTCTTTCTCGCCTAAAAGAAAAATAGCAGGTTCATCATGACCAGCCCGCGTTAATAAAACGTCGCCAACAATCTTGTCCAAATCTTCACCGCCGACAGGCAAGATATGCTGTAATGAAATCGTGTTGTATAAGGATACAAGGTTATTGATATGTCCAATATTCGCGCCGTTTAATACCCTTCTGGTCAGGTTCTCGACGGATGAAGGATAATCCTTCGGCTTTGCGCCAAATTTTCGATAGGCTTCCCGCCAGGTTGCGATATAAGGATGTTCGATAACTGGAACGCCGCCAAATTTACCTGAAAGTGCTGCTTCGGCCTGTCGCAACATTTCAGCAATCTCAGGTTTGTTCTGCGAGTTGTCAATGTCGTGCAAAATGACAACGCCCAAAATCACGTCGGGGAATTCATCGAAGATCGTATCTGTGATGACCAATTTCATTATTATTTACCTGTCACGGAAGATCAGCACAATACGCGCCACTTCGCCATCAACTTGCCCATCGCCGGATTGATGACATCAAAATAATTTTTAACGGATGGTTCGATCCATTCGCCGTTGCTATAATTCAAAATCTTTTGCATAATGTCTCCGGTAGGGGCACAGCGGGTTCTGAACGATTCGGGCCGTTCATCATTCCGCTGTGCCCCTACGAATTAATTCACCATCTTGTCCATGAACTCGGATAAACCCTCATCAATCAGATTCAAACCTTCGTCGAGCTGCTGCTCGTTGATAATGAGCGGCGGCACGACAAATAGAATATTTTTGAAGTTGAAAACATACACGCCATTTGAGACGAGGAAATTCTTGAGCGGCGTCAAATCGAGCGGTTCTTTCGTTTGGCGATTCTTGACGAATTCGATTCCAGAGAACAACCCGATGTAACGCACATCACCGACAGACGGATGTTTTGTTTTCAATTCTTCAAGCCGCTTGCCAAGATATTTACCAATCTTCTTGGAATTTTCAAAAATCTTTTCTTCTTCGTAGACCTCGATTGTTGCCAGCGCGGCGGCGCAAGCCAGCGCGTGACCGTTATAGGTCAGGCCGGCGAATAAATATTTATCATCGAAAAATTTCGCAATCTTCTCGCGGACGATCACCGCGCCGAGCGGTACGTAGCCCGACGTGATGCCTTTGGCGGTTGTGATGATATCTGGCACGACATTCCAATTGTCCACCGCGAACCATTCGCCGGTGCGTCCCCAGCCCGACATGACTTCGTCGGAAATCAACAGGATTCCATATTTATCGCAAATCTCGCGGATGCGCGGCCAATAATCATCGGGCGGGATGATGAGTCCATTCGTGCCTGTCACACCCTCGAGGATGATCGCGGCGATCTGGTCTGGACCTTCATATTGAATCACCTCTTCGACGTGGCTGATGCACTCGCGATGGCAGGTCTCGCGCGTCCAACCGAACGGACAGCGATAGCAATATGGATCCAGAAAATGAACGACGCCCGTCATCGTGTGCTCAACGGGAATGCGGCGATAATCGCCGGTCAACGCCAGCGCGCCGTGAGTCGCGCCGTGATACGAGCGATAGCGCGCCAAAATTTTGTGGCGGCCTGTATAGAAGCGCGCCAGCTTGACCGCGTTCTCGTTCGCTTCCGCGCCGCCCAACGCAAAGAACGTCTTCTTCAAATCGCCGGGCGTGATTTCCGCCAGTTTCTTGCCGAGCAAGCCGCGCGGTTCGGTCGCCATCCCCGGTGCGACAAAAGTCAACTGCGCGGCCTGATCTTGAATGGCTTTCACCACTTTCGGATTCTGATGACCGACATTCGTATTCACCAACTGCGACGCGAAATCGAGATAGCGTTTGCCATCGGCATCCCAGAAATAAACGCCATCGGCTTTGGTAACAGGAATCGGATTCGTTTGCCCCTGCACAGACCAGGAGAAGAACGTGTATTCCTTGTTCATGTCCACGATCTCGCTGGCAGTCAAGCCCTTCCTTGTTTCTTCTACAACTTTTGCCATTCTTCCTCCAAAACGAAAAATAAAACGCCGGACGCGCGCAGGCATCCGACGTTAAGATTCAAGATTTGATTTTCTTTACAATATCCGCGAACACATTCAAGGTTTCATCAATATCCGCGTCGCTGTGCTGATAACACAGGAACCACGGCTCACGCGCGTCGTGGTCAGGCATCACGCCGCGTTCCACCGCCATCTCGACCAGCCGGATATAAGCCTCGTGATCGCTTTTTGCCCAATCGCGCTGGCAAGTCACTTTGTCCACGCCGAGCGCGAACGAGAACATGGCTGGATGTCCGCTCATCGTTACCAAAATATCGTTATCCTCGAAAATATCTTTGAGTCCGTCCATGAGTCGCTGTCCGCGTTTTTGGATCGATTCCAAAATGGGTTTTGTTCTTAGCAGTTTCAAAGTCGCATAAGCCGCGGCAACGCCGGGCTTGTTGTTCGTGTACGTCCCGCCCTGCGCGACGCCGTGTCCGATAATGGACATGATCTCGCGCTTGCCGCCGAACGCAGCGATCGGGTAGCCGTTGCCCAAAGCTTTGGCGTACGTTGCCAGGTCCGGCTGGATGCGATAATATTCCTGCGCGCCGCCATTCGCAATGCGGAACCCGGTTTTTACTTCGTCCAAAATAAAAACGATTCCATATTCCTCCGTCTTCTTGCGAATCAATTCCAGAAAGCCGGGCTGCGGCTCGATCGCGCCGCAGTTGTCCTGGCACGGCTCGGTGATCACCGCTGCGATCTGTTCGCCATGGGAACGCATCACGCGTTCGAATCCTTCGAAATCGTTGAAGGGCAGCGTGATGACAAGCTCGCGCATGGACATGGGAATCCCCGATGAGGCCGGCACAGGGATCGGACTGCGGCGGTTGCCATACGCCTCCACCGGCGCGTATGTGGACCACAAAGCGTGATCGTGCATCCCATGATAGTTGCCTTCGAATTTCAGAATGATGTCCCGGCCCGTATATGCGCGCGCCACACGGATCGCGTGCATCGTCGCTTCGGCGCCGGAACAGGCGAAGCGCACCATTTCGACGGCGGGCGCCACCGCTGCGATCATCTCTGCAACTTCCACTTCGAGCTCGCCCGTCATCGCGAACAGCACGCCGTTCCTGATTTCTTCAGCGACTTTCGCATCCACTTCATCGTACGCATGTCCAAGAATGATCGGACCAAACGCCATTCGATAGTCAATGAATCGGCGGCCATCCACGTCCCAAAGATAGGCGCCCTTCGCTTTCTCAACATACGGCGTGGTGCCATCGCCCCAATAGCGGAAATTCGAATTCACGCCCAGGGGCAAAACGTTTTGTGCGCGCTTTTGCAGCGCCTGGCTTTTCGGGCCGGCAAGACTCATGCAGCCTCTGGATTCAATCAGAAGAAGTCAATGGTTCCGTTTTCGACTCTTTTGTGGCGCTTTCCGGAACCCGCCACTGATACACATCCTTCAGGATAATCGGCACAATGGAAGTGGTTGTCTTGCGAACGCCGGGAATTTTGCGGACCACTTCCGTGACAAAGTGATAGACCTCCGCCGTATCTTTCGATACCAGCTGAATGCTGATATCATTCTGCCCAATGCCGCAAGCCACATAGGTCACGCTGTCGAACGTTGCAAGTTTTTTGGCAACTTCCATGATCCGATCGGATTCGACCTCGAGCCAGATATCCGCTTTGATTGTTAATCCAAAAGCTTCAGGTTTGACGACCGCCGTGATTTGGATGACCCCTTCCTCCACCATGCGGTCAATGCGATAACGAACAGCCCGCTCCGAGATATCGCCGATACGGCGTGCAACCTCCGAAGCAGACATGCGCCCATCTTCGAGAAGAAGATTGACAATTCTGATGTCTATTTTGTCGAATTCATACATAGGAAGGTCTTATTATTTCCGAAATAGACAAACATTTGCGACAATATACACAACTTTCGCCAAAGCGTCAAGTATCGGAAACCAGCAATTCATAGTCTTCGCAAGGTCGGGAACTCCCCAACGCGAATTACGCGAATGAGCAAATGACGCGAATCAATCTTTTGAAATTCGCGGAATTCGCCTATTATTCCCCGCATCTGCCAACATCGTACTCGAAGAGCGTTCGTGAGATTCGCTTGAACTTCATCCCTTCGGTTTGACCACACCTGGATTTTTCGGCTGATCAACTCACTTCACGCAAAACGTCCCGACGGCTCTTGGAATTTGGGATCGCTTTTGCCTCAGGGTGCTTCGCGACGGGACGGTGTATAACATGTGATTAATGGTCAGGCGAGTCAGTCGCCGCTTTCAGGAGTGGGCATTCCATCGCCCGGCTTCGGGGTCTCGCCGCCGCCCTTATCCCCCGCGCGGGTAGGCGAAACAAGACTTCCGCCGTTGTCGTTGCGGCGCGAACTGGATGAGTCTCCGCTTGAGGTTACATCCAGCTCATACACAATAAACTCGCCATTGGTATCGTAATAGCCTTGGAATTTTACGGACGAACCGATCTGCGCGTCGCCGTTCACCCGGGCCTGATCCATGCGAACGGATTGCCCATTGATCGTCCAAACATTATTCTGCATTGACTCCACAATGCCGCTAAACTCATAGGAAGAATGCTGATCCTGCGGCGCCGACGGTTGAGGCATGGGTGACCCGGTCGGCATCGCCGGAGTTATCGGAGTGGACATGGATGCGGGATTGGAACTGTCACGTTCGCCGCTCCCCTCCGGTTCAAACGGCGGCAAGGGGGCGCCCGGTTGCAACAGTTGTATCTCCTGTGCTTCAACGACGCCATTGCTGCGTGTAATGCCGGTTACCACAACTGGTGCGCTGTCTGTTATCGTCCCTTTTGGCAAAGTTGTCGAATTGCTGACAGAGACCGGGATGCCGGAAACTTTCCACGATCCATCCTGTTGCTGCGTTACAACCCCGGAAAAAGTGACCCGTGTCGAACTGCGGCCCATGTTCAACAACTCATCCGCTTCGTTCAGGCGTTCCTGCTCATATTGGCTCTGAAGAATTTCCCGCTCCTGGGAAGTGAAAACGAACAAAAGTCGTACGCCTTCCCACGTCCGTTTGACAGGATAAAGTTGATCGCCCGGGATCGAACTTCCCGATGCGCTCACCAGCCCGGTGCTACTCAAAATCAGCGCACCTATAACGCCGAGGAGGACCGCCAGACGCGGGAAAAGCAGGATCATCCGCCGCGCAGGGCGCTTCGATTCGCGCATTTCAGCGGCGCGGCGGATCAAGCGGTTGCGGTCGCGTTTCTGGAATTGTTCCGGGACAGGCACACCGCCCAACGTCCCGGCCCGAATCGCAGTATTCAACAATGGACGGAGTTCGCGCGCCCGGTCGGGATAACGCGCCAATACGGATTCCACCGTCTGGCCGTTATCAAGAGCCTTCAAGCATTCTTCCAGAATGTCATACTCATTCATTTTCATTCGCCACCTCCCCAATATTGCGCTGCAGGGCGGCCAACGCACGGAATTGGAGAGCCTTCACTGCATTGATTTTCTTCTTCAATACAGATGCCGTTTCTTCAAGGGAATATCCCTGGCCGAATCTCAAAGCCAGAACATCCTGCTGCTCTGGCGTCAATTCAGCGTATGCCTTTCGAAACTCACGAGTCTGCTCGCGGCGTTCAAATTCGTCATGCGGGATCGAAGCCATGTCGAGCAGATTCTCGGGGAGGGTTTCGGTGGGTCTGCGATAGGAACGCCGCAGATGATCAGCAACAATGTGAGAAGTCGTCGAAAGCAGCCAAGCCTTCAAGTTGGATTGCGGCCCGCGGCCTTTCTGTGACGCCTCCAATAAGCGCACGAAAACATCGCTGGCAACGTCTTCGGCAACCTGCTCATCAGTGAGCCGATAGCGCACATAGCGGTAGACTTCTGGAAAATACCTGTCGTAGATCACACCGATAACGTGCGAGTTCAACTCTCGCAAGCCATCCAGTGCCTGTTGTTCGTCGAAGTTTTGCATGGGTATGGCAATCCCCTGGCTGTAATAGCAAGCCATTGGCTGTGTATTCACACCCAGTATACCATCCTCCCAAAAGGCATCAGCGAGACGCCTGTTGGGCCAAGATCAGTGTCCTGACTCAACGCCATGTCCATTGCTGTTTCCAGGAGCAGCGCCGCCAGAGGAATTAGATCTTCCGCCGCCAACCACAAACCCATCCTCCACGGGAGGAGGGTCACCAACTGCCTGAACCCCGATTTCCTGAGTATCACCATTATTAACCTGGTCCCCGCTGCCGCTATTTACGTCAACAGCAGGCTCAACATCATACACGATCAATGTACCGTTGGAATTGCCGAAGGTCAATTTGACGGTATCGCCAACATTGATGGTCCCGCGTATCGCACTTAGACTCGTAAAATTGTAACTGACGCCATTGATAGTGATGCTCCTGGCATCCATCGCGCTGACCACACCAAGAACCTCGTGAGAATTATCGGCTTCCGGTGTTTCCCGCCCCTCCGGGGCAGAGCTGACTTCGGGCCGTCTGGTCGCCGGCGGCTGTGAGGGAAGAGCCGTGCCAGCCTCATTCTGACTTGCATCATTTGGACCGACCGCATGTGCGTTGAGTGCGCCTCCGCAGGCACTGAGAGCCATGGCACTCAATACAAACGCCGCAAGCAAATAGAGAGAATTTGGTTTTGTCATCTTTTTGCATCCAAAGTTGCAACTTCCTTTTCATCATTAAAGTCGAAGCAGTCAATGAAAAGTTACGTTCAGATATGGCTACAAGAAACTCCCTTCCGGCTTCTCGATAAAACCAAAAGGGAGCAATTCGTTGGCTGAAGATTGACTGAATGATGTTACGCACTCTCTGAAGTTTTGGGGCAAAAGCGAGCCCGAATTATGGGAGCTTTCGGGACGTTTTGCGTAACGTGAGTGACTGAATTATTCCTGTGCGACCGCGTACACACGCTGGAATTCCTGCAAGTATTGCGCGGCGATATCGGGGTTGTAGATCACGACAAGGTTCTCATCGTTGGTTGTCTCGGCGCTGGCCGTGAAATTGTAAGTACCCATTACCACGATCTGACCGTCAATGATCATGACTTTGTGGTGCATCAATCCGGAATTGCCGTCCCGTTTGACATTCAAGCCTGCGGCGCGGAACGGATCGAACTCCGTCCCGACATTGGATTTCACCTGATCGTTTTCCATCACGCCTGCAACTTTGACTCCCGCCGCGGCTTTCTGACGAATCACTTCGCCCAGCGGATCCGCTGTGAACGAATAAGCCAGGAAGTAGATGCTTGATTGCGCATGGTTCAGCAAATCCACCAGCTTGGTCTGGATGTGATCGTCGGGCGAGAAATAGATATCGAGGCGGGTGCCGCCAACCGTCACGCGCGGATTCGGAGTGGCAGCGACGACATCCCTGCCAAATTTATCGTCCACAAACATTTCGTTGAATTCGGTCGTGTAATCCTCGGCTGCCTTCGTCGAGCGGATGAGCATCAGATTGTTGTTGTCGCTGTACGCGCCGGTATCAGTGAAGTTCATCGAGCCGGTCCAAACTTCGGATCGGTCAATCACGACGAATTTATTGTGCATCAATCCCTCTCTCCGGTCACCCAACATCGGGATGCCCGCATCCTTCAACGCCTGCGGAACCGTTCGGTCCATGTTGTCACTTTCCATCACAATGCGGACTTGCACACCGCGCCGATGGGCGCGCAGCAACGCGTCGCGAACGCTCTTCAAACTGAGGCTGTATATTGCCATGTCCACGGAGAGCCGCGCGGAATCAATCGCAGCCGCCAGCGGGCCATCCGGGCCGCCGGTCTTTTGTCTGGCAGCGGGATTGGTGGGGTCGGTAAAATACAGTTCGAACCACGAGCCGTTGACTCCGTAGCCGACCTGCATTGGAATTTCCGTCAGCGCGGGAATCGCGGCTGCCGGCTCAGCCGTTACAACGGCATTCGTCGGACTGTTTGCGGGCGGCAGGGCCGTTGTCGTGCATGAGCCACAGGCAAGCGTCACAAGACAAACAGCAAAAACGAAACCAGGAAATTTTTTCATGGCATTCTCCTTGTGGGGATTATACATGCGCCATCTGCCAAATGATATGGGTGTGTTTCAAATGAGTTGAAAGTCTGGTATCAATAAAGTAGGTCGCAAAACCACTTTGGAGAATACCATGACTTCCAACTCGCAAGCAATTATACAAGACCTGCACGCCGACTTTGAGAAAATG
>JAJYLQ010000005.1 GCA_021787595.1 Chloroflexota bacterium
AGTTCCGGAAATTCCACCAGAGGATACATAACAGGCCTCCTGCAGGATGATCATGTTCATGCCTCTGGATTCTACCGCTCGGCGCTCGTTTGATTATTCAACCGTTAAAGTGCTGCAAAAGTCGAGTAATAATTGGCATTTTTCTAATCGTTATTCTTATATCATTGTTTTTACGGTGAACTTTATTGAGCATACGCTTATGTCTTTTACCAATTGCAAACTCCGCGTCTTTCTCTGCTACGCTTCGCAATGTAATTAATAAAAATCGGACGCAATTGTAGCATCCGATTTTTTTCTATTTACTTTCCCAATCTTGCTCTTTCTTCCTCAACGATACCTTCTTCCAACTTCTTGAACAACGGACCCGGTTGATTCAATTTCGCGCCCGGCTTCAAATCGCTGGGTTTCCACTTTAAACTTTCAACCTTCAAACCTTCAACTGCTTTATATCTCAACACTTTATGCGTGCCAAGCGAGTCGGTCACATCTTCGGTGTATTGCTTACCGAAGAGCGGAGTTGTGTAGCCGAAAAATTCATGCAATCGTTGTGACGTGAACGGCAGGAACGGCGCGAACAAAACCTTCAACGAGTCGATAGCTTTGAGCGCAGTGTAAATCGTCAGCGCGGCTTCGTCTTTGTTTTGCTTGATCGTTGTCCACGGCGCGGTTTGATCAAGATATTGATTGACAATGGTGGCGAGCTTCATCGCTTCGCCTAATGCGGAACGCAGTCGCACGGCTTCGAGTTCCGCGCCGACCGTGTTAAATCCGTTTTCGATAAAGGCGAGCAGATCCAAGTCCGAGGCACGTAGGGGCAAGGTCGCCTTGCCATCGGATGGGGAAATCCCGTCCCTACCACCAAACGATGGCACGCGTCCATCCCAATTCTTATAACAGAACGACAGCACGCGGTTCGCAAGGTTGCCCCACGTCGCGACCAGCTCGTTGTTGTTGCGCGCCACGAACTCCTTCCAATCCCAATCGCTGTCTTTCATCTCCGGCATGTTGACCGTCAGATAATAGCGCAGCGCATCGGCATCGTAACGCGCCAGCGCGTCGAGTCCCCACACCGCCCAATTGCGCGAGCCGCTGATCTTCTGTCCTTCGAGATTCATGAATTGATTGGCTGGCACATCGTAAGGCAATGTCAACTTATCTCCCTCACCCTTACCCCCTCTCCCAGCGGGAGAGGAACGGGGTGAGGGGTCAAAGATTTCCATGAACTGACTTCCTGCGCCCATGAGTTGCGCGGGCCACAGCGACGTGTGGAAGAAGATGTTGTCCTTGCCGATGAAATAGAATTGTTTCGCTTTGGGATTGACCCACCACTTGCGCCACGCATCTCCTTTCGACTTCGTGGCGCGGGGCGCCACTCCGCTCTGGGCAATGTCTTGCAACTGACTCCACTCAATCGGAGCGGAGAGGTAGCCGATGACCGCTTCGAACCAAACGTAGATGCGTTTGCCCGCCTCGGTCCAACCCGCGACCGGAACCGGGATGCCCCAATCGAGGTCGCGCGTGACAGAGCGAGGCTTCAATCCCTCCGACTCGATCTTTTTCAGCGATTCTCCGATGACCGTGTCGCGCATGTGTTCCATGCGCTCATTCAAAAACTTTTTGACGTCCGGTTCGAGCTTTGAGAGATCGAGATAGAAATGTTCGGTCTCGCGCAGTTCGAGCGCGCCGCCGGTTTTGGAGCGCGGATTGATCAGCTTCTCCGGCTCCAGCACGTTGCCGCAGTTATCGCATTGATCGGAACGCGCGCCTTCATAGCCGCAGATGTAACATGTTCCTTCAACATATCTATCTGGCAGGAACTTATTTGTTGAAGGCGAGAACCACTGCATGGATTTTTGTGTAAACATGAATCCATTCTTCTGGAGGGCGAGGAACATATCCTGCGAAACCTTGAAATGATTCTCGGTATGCGTGGACGTGAACAGATCGTACGTGATGCCATAGCCTTGGAACACTTCAAGGAATGACTCATGAAACCGCTTATAAACCTCCTCGACCGGCTTTCCTTCCTGATCCGCGCGAATCGTGACCGGTGTACCGTGTGAGTCCGTGCCGCTGACCATCAGCACGTTGTTCCCTTTGAGTCGATGATAGCGCGCCACGATGTCGCCGGGCAGGTGCGAGCCGGTGATATTTCCAACGTGGATTTCGGCGTTGGCGTAGGGCCAGGCGATGGCGATCAAAATGTTTTCGGGCATTCGTGTCTCCAGTATCTTATGTCATTGCGAGGAGTGGCGCCTTGGCGCCACGACGCGGCAATCTCCTCGCAATAGTGAAATATTACTTTGGCGGTTACATGAGATTGCTTCGCTCCCTCGGTCTCGATATGCGGCGCCTTTGGCGCCGCTACTCGACCAGAGGTCGCTCGCAATGACATGCTCAATGCAAACAAAAAAGCTGTCCGCGAAACTGGGACAGCCTCTTATTTCGACAAAGGCAGAACTAACGCTCATCCCAGACGCGGCAAAGCATCTCCATTCGCATTTGCATGGACATGGTTTTTGTCACCATTAGGGAAGAGCGGGAAATCATGGGCGATAGTTTAAGCCGGCAGTGGAGGTTTGTCAATGGGCTGCCGCTTCCATCGCATCAACCAAAGAAACATTCCAAGAATCAAAATGGTATTGATAATGCTGAGCAAATCCTTTTTGGTATAAGCCTGTACCAGGAGCGAGACGAACGAAAGCACGTCCAACACAATCAGAAACAGGAAAACATACAGATGCGATTTTGTCTTCTCCACCAGCTTGCCCACGATCCAGACAATCGGTATCACGTAAGGAAGCTGGTCATACGACCAAAGATATAACGCAGCCACAAAACCTACTGGGATGATGAAATTAAACGCTTCCCACGCGGCGAGTTGATCCCGATTTCGCCAGAGATAATACGCTCCAAGCCCGAGCGCGAGAAGCGTTCCAAGCGTGCCGGCAATCCACATACATGTCATGTTCTGATTGCAGGACAAATATGCGAAGCTGTAAATGTTGGATTGGATGCCAAGCGTCCGGTCGAGCACGACCTGGCTTGCGCCGCGAAATTTGATCAGCCAAAGCGGGTCGCGGAGGAGGCCGATGACCAGCAAAGCCAGTCCGCCGACGATGATTCCGAGGATGGCTTTCCAGTTGCGCCGCACCAAAAACCAGAATCCAGCAAGAGCGAGGAGCGTGAGTCCCTGCGGCGGTTTCAGCATCGTCAAAGACAAGGCGATGCCGGCCGGCAAAGGTTTGTCTTTTTCCAGGAGCAGGATGGCGGCCAGAATCGCGGCCGAAGCCAGCGTGCCCACGGAGCCAATTTGCAGGCTTAAATAGACGGGTCCAAAAAATAAAAGAAATATGGTAAGCGGAAGGAAGAGCCATCTCTGGGCCTGTCCCTTCCAATGATTCAGCAATATGTAAACCGTAATTGCCAGGACGATTTGCGAAATGATTTGCCACGCAATGTACGCTTGTCCCAATGTCAGCAACCCAAGCGGGGCCATGAAGAACATCAATGGCAGGGGATAGGGAAAAATCCGGTTTGGCTTCCACGTTGCGCCGAATGCATCATGCCCGGCCAGCCACTGTGTTGCGTTATATGGATTCTCGCCCGTCCAAACCATGCGGCCGGAAAGCCAGAAGAAGAAAAAATTTGAATTAGTGTAATCTTGACGCTGGTAGTTTTGTATGGCCTTCCAATAGAAGAGAACGCCTAGAAAAATCAAAACCAGGGCGATGCCAAGAATCTTTAGAATGCGTTGTCGTGTAGGCTTCATAAGCAAGTTCTCACCCTTCGACTTCGTGGCGCGGGGCGCCACTCCGCTCAGCGCGATGATAATGTTTCTTTCTTATCCCGAACTGATGTTATTTCAACTTCTTCAAAACTGCGAACGGCGACTCATCTTCCTCGGGACGGTGGCCGCAATCCGCGAGGTTCAAATCCTGCCCGCAGACGGGACATAGCCCTTTGCAGTCCGGCTTGCAGATTGGGCTGATGGGAACCTCGAGCAGCGCGTACTCGCGGATCAGCGGCTCGAGATCAATCTGCGCGTTTTCGGGAACCAGGAGTCCCGAGTCGCTCACGGATTTTTCATTGAACGCGTACAACTCGGTCATATCCCAGACGAGCGCGTGATCGAATTCTTTCAGGCAGCGGACGCATTCGAGTGTGGTTCCGGCTGAGAATTTTCCGGTGAATAATAAGCCCTGCGGCGTGCGGCCCACCTGAACTGCGCCGGAAAATCCGCGCAGTTCGAGATCGTCTCCCAGTTTGACCTTGTCAAATTCAAATGGAAATTCGTGTGTGTAGCCAACTTCCTCGTGGATAATGAAGCCGACGTTCAAACGGAAAGGGCGGCGGGGATTGGACATTGGTACCTCTGAACTTCTTTCGGACGCGAAGAGCTTTGCGATTATATCTTTCTGTCTACGATGAACTTCGCCAGGTTTTCCAACCCATCGCGTTCGATGGCCGGCTCGAATCTTTGCAGAACTTGCAGCGCGCGCTCCACGTGCTGGCTGGCCTCATTCATGGCTTTGCTGATCGCATCCGTGCGGCGGATGTTTTCGATCAGCCGCGTCATGCGTTCCTCGTTGGCCCATCCGCCGTCAGGAAGCGATTTTACGTCATCATCTGCCGGATGAGATTCCGCGTAATAGATTGCCGGGAGCGTGACCAGTCCGTTGAGCAGGTCCGAGCCGACCGGTTTGCCGACAGTTGACTGCTCCCCGGTAAAATCAAGAACGTCGTCCACGATTTGAAATGCGATTCCCGTTTCGTAGCCGAACTGCCGCATCGCTTCGACCGTTGACTCTCCCACGGGGCTGATCATTGCCGCCGAACGGCTGGTCATCTCGAAGAGCGACGCGGTTTTGGCGTAAATGCGCTGCATGTAATTTTCGCGGCTGGTGACGCCGCGCGCAGAAAACATCTGGGTCAGTTCGCCGTTGACGATAATCGCCAGCGTCTCCGCGAACAATTTCATCAGCGGCAGGTGATCGGTCTCGGCGGCGAGTTTGGCGGCGCGCGCAAACAAAAAGTCGCCGGTCAGAACGGTGGCGGCGGGCGACCAGCGCGCGTTCAGCGTGGGCATCCCGCGGCGCAGGAGCGATCCGTCAATCAAATCGTCGTGGACCAGTGTGGCGGTATGAAGCAGCTCCACCGACGCCCCCAGCGTGACGATTTTATCTTCGGGCGCGCCAAGCATATTTCCAACGAGCAGCGCCAGGGTCGGCCTGATGCGCTTGCCCCCGGCGGCGAGAATCTGTTCGAGCGCCGCGCGCAAATCCGGATGGCGGTCATCCGCCTGGGCATGGAGTCGAGTCTCTACGAGTTTAAGTTGTTCCTGAACGGGCGAAAGAAAAGTAACGTTATTCAAACGAATTCTCCCCAGGAAAAAAGCCGCGCCGCGTTTGCGGTTGTGATCGCGGCGATCTCCTGTGGGGTATTGGATTTGATTTCCGCAATTTTATCAGCAATATGGACAACAAAGGCAGGTTCGTTTCGTTTCCCTCGATGGGGATGCGGCGACAGGAAGGGCGCGTCCGTTTCGATGAGCAATCGTTCCAGCGGCAAGGCCGCAATGAGCTGACGCCTCTGTTCCGCGTTTTTGTACGTGACCGGGCCGGTGACCCCGATGTAAAAACCGAGACGGACCGCGCGCATGGCGGTTTCGAGCGAGCCCGAAAAGGAATGCAGCACGCCGGGGGTTTCAGCCAGCCCCTCATTCCTGGATTTCAAACGGGCTGCCCATTCCTCCAAAATTTTCATCAAGTCCTCGGCGCATTCGCCCTGCGCCGCGTCGTTTTCCTCGCGGAGATGAATGATCGCCGGCTTATGAACCGATTCCGCTAATTCAAGCTGCCGCTTCAATTCCTCGCGTTGAGCCGCGCGCTTTTCTTTTTCTTTGACCCAGTAATAATCGAGTCCGATCTCACCGATGGCGACAACTTTTTTATGCGCGGCAAGTTCGCTGATTTTTTTGAATGTATCCTCGTTCAATTTATCAATATCCGTCGGATGAAATCCAACTGCCGCGTAAATTATCGAATCAGATTCAGCCAGCCTCACCGCGTCGGCGCTGGATTTGTGATCGAGTCCTGGGACGAGAATCCGGACCAGCCCGGCGTCCCTGGCGCGTTGAATCACCGCCGCGCGGTCGTCATTGAATTTATGAAAATCCAGATGGCAGTGGGTGTCTGTGAGTGCCATGTGTTAACGTGTCAAGTATCAGGCGTCACGTGTCAAGTTGACCTGGCACCTGATACTTGACACCTGACACGTTATTTAAGTCCTGCGACTTTCAAACCGTCTTGAAGAATTGCCTGAACTTTGTCCTGGTGGGTTGTCTCGCAGTAGACGCGCATGATCGGCTCGGTGCCGCTGAAGCGGATCAGCATCCAGCCGCCGTCTTCGAGTTTGAACTGGAATCCGTCAACCGTGACCAGTTCGGTGACCTTCAATCCGCCAATCGTTTTTGGATTCGCTTTCAGGATCATTTCTTCGCGCGTTTTGCGGTCGCCGCTGAAAGGCGTGTCTATGCGGTCGTAATAATGCGCGCCAACTTTTGCAAAAAGATCGTCGAGCAATTGAGTCGGAGTCCTGCCGGTCTTGACCATGAAATCCAGCATGTAAAGTCCGGCCAGAATTCCATCGCGTTCCGGCACGTTGCCGCGGAAGGCGTAACCGCCGCTTTCCTCGCCGCCGATCAACGCATCCGTCTCCGTCATCTTCGGCGCAACGTATTTGAATCCCACGCCCGTTTCGTAAACCGGCACATCATAAAGCCTGCCAAGCTTGTTGAGCATCGTTGTAGTCGAAAGCGTTTTGACAATTGCTCCGCGCTGTTTGCGAATCTCGAGCAGATAATAAGCGAGCAAACCGTAAACGCGCAGCTGATTGACGAATTGTCCGCGTTCATCGCCCACGCCGACGCGGTCGGCATCGCCATCGGTGATGAGCAGAACATTTGCCTTGTTATCGAGCGCAGCCTGCAAACCAACGTTGATGTTGGGCGGGATCGGCTCGGGGCGCTTCATCTCCGGGAACGATGGATTGCGCGTGTTGTGAATTTCGATCACTTTCGTCCTGCCGCCTGCCAGCAAACGCGTGAACCATCCCGCGCCGTTGCCCCACATGGTGTCGGCCATGACGATCAGTCCCGCGTCTTGGATGGGCCGCAGGTCAATCAAACCATCGCGCGTCAGATGATTGATATACGGAGTCGCCGCGTCGAACTTGGCGATCCTGCCCGCGCTTTCCGCCTCGGCGTAATTCGTCCGCTTCACGGCCTCGACTGAATCCGGGATCCCGTTTTCGATCTGTTTCAAACCCTCAGGATCAATCGCGCCGCCCGTCTCATTCCGAACTTTGAATCCGTTATCCGTTGGCGGATTGTGCGACGCGGTGATGTTGACCGCGCCCGCGGCTTTTTTATCCAGCACCGAGTACGCGATCACAGGCGTTGGCGTCGCGCCATCCGTCAAATAGACTCGAAAGCCGTTGCCCGCTAAAACTTCGGCAACCGCCGCCGCAAAGTTTTCACTGCTGAATCGCTTGTCGTGTCCGACAACGATCGCTTCACCTTTTTTGCCCTGCGAAAGCATGTATGAAGCGAAACCCTGCGCCGCGCGGCGCACATTGTCGAACGTATAATCCTCGGCGATCTCGCCGCGCCAACCGTCTGTGCCAAATTTGATTTTGTAAGCCATGAAGAATTCTCCCGTTCATGAAGATAACGGGTGAGATTATAACAGAGGCGAAAATCGCAGTGGTCATGGAAACGAAGGAAGGGGGAACACTCAAAGTATGATACTGTTGGCGAATTCATTTTTCGCCTGTAAATGTGCGGCTGGAAACAGTTATACAAGCGCAATTTCTCGATTTCGCCAACAGTATCAAAGTATGCAGGCAGACTGCAGAATCTTCGCGACATCGCATTGCACTGCTTTTTAGTGCACTCGAAGAGCAGACACCCTGTAGGCCTGATTTTGTTCCGAAGCCTGGCTGCGCTGGAGTGCTTTGCGAAGACTTCGGACTCCGTGACCAACAACCTTCTAGCGCGCCCAAAGAAGGCTTATTGCCTGAAGAATACAACAAGACTGTGGAACAAAGCCGGATTCAGTTCTAAAAACCGTTCTTTGTAACCGGAGACTGCCAGCAATGTACTTATGATAATCGTTGCGCCTGCCAGGCCGATGGCTAAAATCGAGTAAGGCATCCGGGCCATTCGCCAGCGGGAGAGAAATTGATGACCGGCCCAGAATCCGGTGAGCGCCAATAGGATCAGGGCCGGCATGAAGTCGGCGATGAAACGCATCGTGCAATAGAAATAGATCATGATCGTAACAAAGGACACCGATGCCGCCCCGGCCAAAACAATCGAAATCCACGCCAACGATTCTTGATTCGTGTCCGTACGCGAAGAATCTTTGGAGCGCCTGCTAAAAACCTTTTTCATGATGGTAAAAGCGGGAATCAGGGCAAACAATAAGAACGGGGCAATATACAGCAAGCCGGTGATCTTTTCCCTTGAATAGTAAAAATCCGGCACGCTGTGAAAAAGGGCAAATGATTGATCCCCCGAATACGGCTTGAGAAATGGAAATTGGCGCAGAGTTTTGAATGGTGTCAATAAGTAGTTGTAAAGATTGGCCGGGATATAAGAGAGTGAAAAGATATCTTTGAAGTGGTTGCGATAATCTATTCCGCTCAGCTGATAGCGCAGGCCCGATTCGAAGATGGAACCAAACCGCGCCCAGTTATACCATCCGAGCAAAAGCGCGCCTGCGATCAAAGGTACGGCCAGTGCTGTTAATGGCTTCCATGCTTTCGCAATGTCACGTGTTCGGAAATAGTCTCGCACGATCCATATGACGATCATCGCAATGATGAATAACGCCGGCAAAACCAATGTCAGGCGCGACGCAATTGCAAGACTCAGCACAACGCCAGCCAGGGCCAATTTCCAGGCGGAAGGCGACGGCCCGTCATCCAGCGCCATGAACGCGAAGAACAATCCGCCAATCAGGAAAAATTGCCCGCTTATGATGGATGCTTCGTAGATCTCGGGCTGGCTCAACATCCAGGTCATCGGGCTGATCAATCCGCAGAGGAAAATTCCCAGTAACGCCGTCCACACCGGGAGGTCCGGAAAGAAGCGCCGCCAGAGTTCGAGCGCAAAGACTGATTCGACGCCGAAGAGTCCAAGCACGGAAGCGAAGACAATATACTGGTCGCCAACTTCTCCGGGAATCCAAAATTTTGCTGCGGCCAGAAACAGCGCCGGCGCCGGTCCCCAATAAAGATAAAACTTTCCTTTGTAGAGCGAGCTGTCGAAAATATAGAACGCATCCGGCTGGGACTTGCGCGCCTGAACGTCATAAGGATCGGGCAAGGATAAGAGCGTCGCATTTGGTTCGATCTCCAGCGAAAGCCGTCCATGCTGGAAAGAAGTCGCAAGCATGTCATAGTAATTCGTTGCGGCGGGCCACTTTGTCCAGAATCCGGCGCTGACGAACCAAACGTAAATTGTGGCAATCAAAACACCGGTCAAACCCGCGAGGAAATAAACGCGTTTGAGTTTCGATGAAACCGGTGAAAAGAATACCGAACAAGTGACGATCAGAATGCCGGCCATCAGAAGCGCAATCCGGCTCATGCCCCAATGAACGTTTCGATCGAGCCCGATGCGATTCGCGAAAATTGCAATTGCCGCAGGCACAACACCAAAGATCACTGCAATGGTCAGTATCGAACGCTTTTTCATTCGGATGCTTTTATCTCGATTCCAATTGGATGCCTGTGGCTTTGGCAAGATTGCCCGGATGACTTTCAGGAAATTCCAAACCAGGTCAGGTGGCTTGCGAACGCGATAAGGGTGTTCAGGATGATGGAGAGAATCGCGATCATCGTCCCGAAAGCCGGCAGCCATTTCTGCAAATTCGTTCTGTTCCCGGCCCATGAACTTATTTCCCAAAGCCCAATCACGGCAAGCATTGTCAGAGACGGGGCAAAGTCGGCCTCATAACGCGTTGCGGCGTAGAAGAACATCATCAATGGAATGAATGCTGCCAGAAAAGAACCGATCAGGCTTATATTGATCCAATTGAAAAGGCCTTCTTCGCTGGATTTCGCTCCCCTTTTGATCCGGCTTGCGATAAGGGAAAGTATTGGAACAGCCGCAAAGACGATAAACGGGCTGGCGCATATCAGCCCGGTGATCACTCCGTCAATCACATAAGGTTTGGGCAGCCCATAAAACGGGAAGAGGGGCGTTTTGTTCCCATTTTGCGGAACCAGGAATGGAAAAGAGTTGCTGATCGAAAAGGGATTGAGAAAATAATTGTACAAATTCTGTGGGATGTATCCGCGCAGGAACATGGTGTGGTAGAAACTTTGGAGATTGTAAGCAAGCTGGTAATAAAGTCCGAATTCGAAGATCGAGCCGAAGCGGGCGTAGTTGTACCACGCCAGGACGGCTCCGCCGATTGCCAGTGGAGTGAGCAATGTTCCGGCTGGCAGGATCAGCCTGGAATACGATTTTGAGCGGAGGGCCTCCCATGCCAGAAGCGCAAGAATCACAAAAACCATGAATGCGATTGGGAACGATTCCGTGATCCGTGCGGCGGCTGAACCGGCCCACAAAATGCCGGCCGCCAACAGCCACCGAGCTTTGATCTTTCCCTGCTCAAAAGCAGGAAAGACACAAGTCAATCCCGCCAGGAAGAAGAATTGTCCGCCGGACAAGGCGGCTTCATAAATCCACGGATGAACCAACATCCTTGTGAATGGTCCGATCAAACCTGCCGCGAGGATCGCGAGAGCATCCATCCAGTCTGGTAAATTACCGAAGAAACGACGCCGAATTTTTATCAGGAGGAAACTTTGAAGAACGAAGATCCCGGCGACAAAAACAAACACCAGATATTGGTCGCCAATCTCCAACGGCACGAGATATTTGATGATTGCCAAAAGCAGCGCGGGCGTCGGACCAAAGTAAAGATAATACCGGCCTTTATATAGAGAGGCATCCATGACAAAAGGAATGTTGGCGCGCTGTTGCGGGTCATAGGGATTTTGCAGCGCCAAAAGCGATGGATCCGGTTTAGCCAGCAGCGCGAGCTGGCCGCGCTGAAAAGCTGCTGCGAGTTGATCGTAATAATTGCTGGTCTTTGGCCAATATATCCAGTGACCGCCAGATATAAGCCCCACATAGGTAATAATAACCGCAGCAATGGCGATCACCAAAAGAAAACCCTCTTTATTGAAAATTGAAGGCGTACCAGCGGATGAAATATTTCTATTCATAATCTATGGAGCAAATTAGACGTGGCAGCAGGATTATAACCGCACGCCGGGCGGACAAAATAGCGCGAGCCAAAACTGTCAGAATCGCTTTACTTGTCAAAAGGATAGGCGGCAGGTATAATGCGTCCTGCTTTTGGAAACACCCATGTGTTTCGGGGCGTGGCTCAGCCCGGTAGAGCGCACGGTTCGGGTCCGTGAGGTCCCGAGTTCAAATCTCGGCGCCCCGACAAAAAGCGAAGTTTTACAAGCCAGAAACCTCACGGCAATAAAATTTTCGCAGCCGTGAGGCGGCTGGCGGCAAAAGGGGAAGAAGTTCGTTAGCGCGGCTTCCAGCCGCAACCAAAGAGATCACCACAAAGGTTTTTTCTTCGCATCCATAAAGGAATTTCTCTGTGCCCTTTGTGCCTAAGCACTGTGTTCTATCGATGTCATGATGGATTCTCAAGGGTAATACCATAAAGACAATGGAACCTCCGTTGGGGACACAAATCAAATCTTCTCTTATACATGAGCATGTCGTAAAGGGATGTTCGCCTTCTTGAAATCAAAACCCGCCATCACCCGGCGGGTTTTGATATAACCACTTTGCTGCTAAAAACCTCATCATGGTTACTGGATGGTGCCGAGGGTGAGATTTGAACTCACGACCAAGGGCTTATGAGTCCCCTGCTCTGCCACTGAGCTACCTCGGCGTGGCTTCGAGCGGCGCAAATATTACTATGAGACAAAGCCTTTGTCAACAGAAGGCCGCGCGCAAGGTATAATGATGCAAAGGAGAGCGCATGAAAGTCTTGGTGCTGACAGGTGGAACAAAAGACCGCTCTTTCATCCAGAGCGCGCTGGAGAAATCCGGGCATCAGATGATTCACGCGGGCAGCGCGGAGCAGGCCAAACGGCTGATCGAAGCCGGAGAATCCCGCTTCGTCATCGCGGATTTCGACCTGCCCGAGGTTCAAAACTATGATCTCATCCGACGCGTGCGCGCCCTGAAACTTCCGCCCGTTTATTTCCTGATGCTGACCTCCAGTGAAAGCGACTCGGTCGAAGCCGACGACACATTACACAAACCGTTGAATGCAGCCGAGCTCAAGGCCCGCATCATGATTGGCCAGCGCTTTCTTTCGCTGGGTGACAGCCTATCCCAGGCGCGCGACCAGATCGAGAACCTGGCAATCTACGACAATCTGACGAGTCTGATGAATCGCAGCGCTTTTCATCGAACCGCGCAGGGCGAACTGGAGCGCGCCCGCCGCGCCGGTTCGCCGGTGAGCCTGATCGCACTGGACATCGACAGCTTCAAATTCCTCAATGAAAAATACGGGGTCCAAATGGGCGATGAAATCCTGAGGGTCGTATCGCAAACCATCCGTGAGAAGAGCCGCCCGTACGACTGCATCGGGCGCTGGAGCGGCGACGAATTCATCATTGCGCTTGCAGGCGTGATCGGCACGGATGCTGAAAAGATTGCCACGCGGATCCTCAGCGGCGTTCAATCCACGCGGGTCACGTACAAGGACAACATCGTCAATGTAAGCGTCAGTGCGGGTGTCGCCTCCGCATCCTATATCAGTGCCTCGACTGAAATTGAACCGCTGATCGAGCAGGCGCGGCAGGCCATGACCCGCGCCAAGGAAGCGGGCGGAGATCAAGTCAATCTCATTTACTTATGATCCATCGCCCCGCTCTCTTGAGCGTTTTTTCTTCATGTTGGATTAGTATTACAGCGCAAGGTCAAGCTCAGGCCGCCGTCCTCGGCGCAGCAAGCAACTTTGCGCTGTAACGTTAGAAAATCCTTCGAACAATTTTGGGGTGGTAAAATCAGCCCGCTTTCTGGACATAAAATTCAGCAGAGCAAGGAGGCCCAATGAAAGTGGATGACGGTCAGGTCATTTCCATGCATTACACACTGCACGTGGATGGACAGGTTGTAGATTCATCGGAAGGCGGCGAGCCTTTGCAATTCATCCAGGGCATGGGACACATCATTCCCGGCCTGGAGCACGAGCTTTACGATATGAATATCGGTGACAGCAAAAAAGTCGTCGTCGCGCCGAAGGATGGATACGGCGAAACGAATGCCGAGGCCTTCATGGATGTGCCGCGCGGTTCGTTTCCTCCGAATGTGCCGCTGAAGGCCGGAACTGAATTGGAATTGCGCGACCAGGCAGACCATCCGGTTTACGCGCGCATCGAAGCCGTCAGCGACACAAATGTTCGTTTAAATATGAATCATCCGCTGGCTGGTAAGGAACTTCATTTCGATGTGAAGATCGCGGACATCCGCCAGGCCACCGACGAGGAAATCTCGCACGGGCATGTTCACAGCGGCGAACATAACCACTAAACAAACGCCTCCGCACATGCGGAGGTTTTCATTTGGCATATTGCACAAGCCGAAGTTCTCTAACGTCAGCTATACATTAATAATTTTTGTGCAGAGTGGATTCTTCTGGGCTTGCTCAGGCTAACGCGCACTTAAAAAAAACGAGAATCATTTCTTTCGTTTCTCCAGCCACTTCTTGAAGGATTTCTGACTCTCACCTGAAGGCTTGCCCAAGACAAGATTCTCTATACTGACATCTTCATCCAAATCAGGCCAGTGAATCCCCTCACCGTCACCTATCAAACGCCAATTTTTGCGTTCCTTTGCTGTTCCATGCAGGAGGCGCGGAAACCACGCAAGTGGAACGGAAACTGTACGCCCATCGCTTAAGTCTACGATCAACGTGTCATCGGTCACTGTGACATTTTGCGCTGAAGCCATGCGAAGTTCAGTCGCTAAAGTAGTCATACCATCCCTCCAAGAGCATCTTCTGATTATCCTCGACCAATCCTTGAATACGATTTAGTTCGCTCCGGCTGTATCCGCCGCTGTTTTGTAACCGCACAGGATCAAGCCAGAATTTTGCTTTGTTCTTTTCACGCTCCACATGTACATGAGGCGGTTCATCGCGGTCACCGGAATAGAAAAAGAAGCGATAGGCCCGTGTTCCCAGATTGTCGGCATAAGCATTCAAATTATAGCACCTCCATCATCAACGACTCAAAAAACGAACTGAAATATCGTTAACGCCGCCATTCCCACTAATATCGTCAGCAGCGTATTCTTCGTCCATGCGGCGACTAGGATCGCGACCGCACCCGCCAGCAAACGGTGATTTCCCAGGCTGAAATCCAATGTCCCGGAAGGCATCAGCAATTCTGGAATCACAATGGCAGATAGCACCGCAGGCGGGACAAATCGCAAAGCGCGTCGTATCACTTCCGGGATTTCAAAGCGGCCAAACAAATAGATGAACGAAAGCCGCATTCCGTAGGTCAACAAACCGCCCAATATCATCGTCAGCCAGATATTCACAGCGTCTCCTTTGCAGATTTACGATTCTCCAAATACGTACCAACAAAGATTCCAATCAACGCGGCGAGAATCAATCCAAGTTTGAACGGCAGGCTATATGCAATCAACGCAACAGCTCCCGCCGATACCGCCGCGGCCACGACCGGATAATCCTTCAATACCGGTGTGACCATGGCGATGAACGTCAGCGGCAATGCAAAGTCAAGCGGCCAGCTCGCTGGAATGGCCGTGCCAAGAAATATTCCAAGCGCAGTGCCGACCTGCCAGGTTGTCCACAACGCCAATCCCGCGCCCAGAAAGAACCAATGGCTCGTCGGCGTGAATCCATCTTCTTCATAATGAATGATGGTGGTGGCATAGACCTCGTCCACCAAAAGATAAGCCAGAAGTGTCTTCCAGCGCGTCGGCAGGTGTTCAATATACGGCGCAATGGACGCACTGTATAACAAATGCCGCATGTTGACAACTGCAATGGTCAGCACAATGATGAGTCCCGGCGCGGACTGGTGAATCATCTGCGCGGCCACGAATTGGGATGATCCGGCAAAGACGATGGACGACATCATTTGCGCGGGAGCCGCTGAAAGTCCGGATTCGAGCGCCAGCGCGCCGTAGATCAATCCAAATGGGAAGACTCCAACCAGGAGCGGGAATTCGGCTCGAACTCCCGCCAAAAAGGATTTCGTTCTTCGATTCATGGTCTCCTAATGCGGAAGCGGAATACCTGCGTAACTTTGTAATGTCATCTCGAGATACATGTTGCGGATCGCGGACTCCAACACACTCTTGATGCGGACGCGCTCGTTTGCCGAATTATTGTTCGGGTTGAACGCAATTGATTTTCCAAGTTTGACCTGACGCAACCCTGGATGCACCGCCATCGGACAAAAGCGCAAAACGTTTTGGGTACGTTCGTAATACATTTCGCCCAGCCGCGCAAAACCTTTCTTGAACGGACTCATATTGCATTGTTCATCGCGAGGCAAAGCCGGGTCTTCCGGGAAGATCAGCAGGCTCCTGCCTTCCTGCAAATAGTTCACGCTGATGCGATAGGTCTCCAAAAGTTCTTCGCCCTGCCAGACCGGAATACATTCGATGCTCGATAAAAGTCGAACCGATATTTGAGAGAGCATTCGTGAAAAAGGCACGCTCAACGGCGGAGGAATATGCAATTGCGGTTCGACGAAATCCTTGTTCAAATAAGCGGCAGCTTTCGACCAATCCATCATGTCACCCACCGCCCACGGATACAATCGGACCGGCAAAGAACAACATACCGCGATCGGTCCCAATGCCAGCGCATGATTTCCTACAAAAACCGCCGGACCATCCTTGGGAAAATTTTCATCGCCAACCATTTCGCCACCCCAAATGGAAACATCCAACAAAGCCTTTAAGATTTTATAAAGCACGTCACCCGACATAATCCACCTCCGGTGTTTGATGTCGTGCCATTTACATTATATAACAACAAATTAGACGAGAAGAAACGGTTTCAATCTTACTTATCAGATCAGGCTTGCGCCAGCCGAAGCCTTGCAAATGTAAATCTCCGGATGAAGCTTCGTTTCTGATTCATAACCTGCGGTAAGAGCTTTTACGAAATCATTGACCTTTTCCCGCGCCACTAAATTGACCGTGCATCCGCCGAAGCCGGCTCCCGTTAAACGCGCGCCATGGCAGCCTTCGAGCGGTTGCGCGATGCGCGCCATCGCGTCCAGTTCGGGACAGGACACTTCATACAAATCGCGCAGGCTCGCATGGCATTCATTCATCAGCCGCCCGAACTCGCAGACGTTTCCACTTTCGAGCAATTCAATTGCCCACCTTGTCCGCTCGATTTCCTCGACGATGTGGCGGGCGCGCTTTTCGACGTCTTTTCCCAGCCTCGAGCATAACCGGTTGAAATCGTCCACGTTGACGTCGCGCAGAGCTTTGATCCCCGGCAAATCTTCGCGAAGAACGCGCACCGCTTCTTCGCACGCCGCGCGCCGGTCGTTGTATGCGCTGCTCACCAGCGAGCGCCTCACGGACGTATCCGCAATGACGATGGCAACATCCTGCGGCAAAGGCAGCGAACGATATTCCAGCGACCTGCAATCCAACAGCATCAAGCGATCCGCTTCGCCGCACGCGGACGCGAATTGATCCATGATGCCGCAATTCACGCCCACATATTGATTTTCCGCGCGCTGGCAAAGCAAAGCCAATTCCATCGGGCTGATTTTCCAGCCGCCGAGATTCATCCACGCCGCGCCGAAAGCCAATTCAACCGAAGCCGAGGAACTCAAACCCGCGCCGCGCGGCACGTCCGAGGCGAAGACCGCGTTCATGCCGTTTACCACCAACCCTTTTTCCATCAATGACCACGAAACGCCCGCCGGATATTTTGCCCAGTCTACAAGCGGTGAACCATCAAAGGAAGATTTTGAAGAAATGCTCTGCGATGTAAATGAAATTTTTTCGTTATTGAAATCAGCCGCGACAATGGTTGAACGATCCGAGCCAGACGGAGAAAAAGCGATGTATGTGGCGCGGTCAATCGCGGCGGGCAGGACAAAACCGTCGTTGTAATCCACGTGCTCGCCGAGCAGATTCACGCGTCCCGGCGCGCGAGCGATGAAAGCAGGAGTCGTCCCAAATTTTTCGCGAAAGATTTTTGTGATGTGATCTTGAATGGTCATCGAAGAAGCCCTTTGAACAAAGTCATTCGTATTGTAATGCCTAACAATATTCATGTCATTGCGAAGCGGCATTCTTCCGCTGTAGCAATCTCACGTTTTCAAGTTATACGGAGATCGCCACACTGTAAAAACGCAGTGCAAGCGTGGCGCTGGTTTCGACCCTGAAAGAGCGCAGGGCGTTATGCCGAAGAATACGGCTACTCAACCAGCGCCACTCGCAATGACATCGAAAATGGTGTCTCATTTTTGGCTCGAACGGGATTATCCTATTAAGGACATGATAGAAACCCGATGGACAAATCTGTGCTGCGCGAAGGCGCACTTCAACCCATGAAGATCCGCAAGCCGCCGCGCGAACTCTCCCAGCCTGCCCGCGCCGAACCAAGTCTGGGCGCTTTCGACGCGATTTTCAGGGATCATTGGGCATCCGTCTATCGCCATCTTGTGCGTCTGGTCGGCGATCCGGCCGAGGCTGAAGATCTGGCGCTCGAAACATTCCTGCGGCTCTATCAAAGAAAGCCCAATGCGGAAAGCGAATTCAACTTCGGCGGCTGGCTCCACCGCGTGGCGACCAATCTTGGACTGCAATCCATCCGCAGTTTCAAGCGCCGCGAACATTACGAATTGACCGCAGGCAAAGGTGCGCTCGATGAAACGCCCAATGACCAGCCTGCAAAAATTCAGGCCAACGAGGAAGAGAAGCAGCTCGCCCGCGTTGTTCTTTCACGCATGAATTCCAAACACTCGCAATTGCTTGTCATGCGTTATTCAGGAATGTCTTATAAGGAAATCGCCGGGGCCATGAAACTTTCGCCAGCGTCCATCGGCCCGTTACTATTGCGCGCAGAACGCGAATTCGAAAAACGCTATCGCGCTTTGAATCAGGAGGAGCTATGAACGAACATCTGAACGACGGTCAATTGCGCGCCGCCCTCGACGGCGAATTGAATGCAGGCGAACTCCGGCATCTTGAATCCTGTGCCGCGTGCCGCACGCGAAAAGACGCCCTGCAGCTTCAAGTCAAACAGACTGCCCGCAAACTATCCTTCCTTTCTTCAGGCAATGAGCAGGTTCTTCCAGAAAGGACCGCTTTGCACCGCTTCCAACAAAAACAAATTCAAAAGGAGAGACCCATGCTAAAAAAGATATTCGCTTCACCTGTTTTGCAGGCCGGCGCGGTCGTCGTGCTGATCCTCGCAGTGGTGCTTTCAGTCCCAAGCACGCGCGCCTTTGCAGGCCAGCTGCTCGACCTGTTCAGAGTCCAGCAAGTGACAGTGCTTCCGATTGACGCCAGCGGCTTGCAGCAATTGACCGGCAACAACGCTCTCGGAAAACAGATCAGCCAATTGATCTCAAGTTCAACGAAAGAGTTACAAAAACCCGGCGCGCCGGTGGCTGTGACCAGCGCAGCGGATGCAAGCCAGAAAGCTGGATTCACCGTGCGGCTTCCGCAAGGCATGACGCCCTCCCGCGTTACCGTGCTTGGAAATTCCGCGTACAACTTTACGATTGACCGCACGAAGGCGCAGGCCTTGTTGAATGAGGCTGGACGCAGTGATCTGGTTCTGCCGCAATCCATTGACGGCGCAGTCATCTCGGTGACGGTGCCCGCTTCGGTCCGCGCCGATTACGGCTCCTGCCCGGACCCGGCTGCGGCTGACCTGACCCGGAACGGATCCATGAGCCGGCAGTATCCCGACTGCGTCATCATGGCCCAAATTCCGAGTCCAACTGTCAGCGCACCCGCAAACGTAAACGTCGCGCAGCTTGCCCAGATCGGACTTGAGTTCACCGGCATGTCCAGCGATCAGGCCGCGGCTTTCGCCCAAAGCGTTGATTGGACTTCGACTCTCGTTGTCCCAATCCCAAAGAATGCCGCGACGTATCAGCAAGTGCAGGTGGACGGCGTGACGGGAACGCTCATTCAGCGCCCGGCGGATGATGCGCCGCAATACGTTTTGCTGTGGGTGAAGAACGGCATCGTTTACACGATTGGATCGCTCGGAACCAATTCACAGCAAGCCATTCAGATGGCGGACTCGCTTCAATAAAAACAAATCAATGCAGGGGCGCAGCGAAATTGCAAAAAGACTTGGCGGTTGATGTCCGCTGTGCCCCCACGGTTCTATTTCTGTTATGAGCGCCGGAGTCGACATCTCCGGCGCGGTTCATGAGAACTATTGACATTCATATAAATTGGTTTATGTCACCCTGAGCGAAGGGTCTCTAGTCCGAAATACGAGACTCTTCGGTCGCACACTTGCCCTGCGTGCAAGTGCAGGGAAGTGCGCTCCCTCAGAGTGACATCCCTTAACTGACTTTTGTAAACATCAATAATATTACAGCGCAAAGTTAGAGTTTTGAGGGTTCTGCTCATGGCTTTTCTACCGTTTTCGCCCTCATCCCCAACCCTTCCCCCGAATGGGGAAGGGAGTCCCCTCTCCCTTTGGGAGAGGGAAAGGGTGAGGAAGAATTGGCAAGGAACGATTGCTCGACCTTGCGCTGTAATGATAATAAACGAATACCAAATGAGCGCGACCGGCTTTAGATCATAAAGAGCAGCAATGTCCGAAGAACAGAAGAAACAATTGCAAGCACAACCTTGGAATTTTGTCAACGGACCAAGGAATGAAGGTAAAAAAGATGTAGAGGAAAAACCAGCCTGGTATGAGACTTGGCGAGGGACTCTAATCGCAGTTTTCTTTATCGTGCTGTTCTACCTCGTGAATAGAATTAACGTTGCTAATTGCAATGTCGCACTTCTTGCGATAGTGTCTGCGTACCTTTTCTTGCAGGTCAGATCAAGAGCCGCAAAATTTATCTTTGGTTTACTGTGGCTGCTCCTTTTGCCAAATACCGCCTATCTATTCACCGATCTGGGACACATCATTTATCAGTGGAATAATACCGTGTCTCTATCCGGGCACGCGATGTTGCTCGCCCAGTATCTACTACTGGAATTGTTCGGAGTGATGACATTCCTTTTTTCATTTTATCCGTTTGAGAAAGTTACAGATCGGGTAAATGTTTTCAAAAAGAGAAAAGTCGCATGGTTGATACTTTTTAATTTCGCCGTTGCTTTCGGCGTCGTTTTGGGGAGATTTGAACATATAAATTCCTATGCAGTGTTTACCAATCCGCTAAGCGCATTGGGGTCAGCGATAAACATCTTCGTTTCCTTGGACCTCCTGGGTTTAACGATATTTTTCTGCTTTGAATAAAGTAGTAAACTATCATTACAGCGCAAAGTTAGAGCATTGAGGGTTCTGCTCATGGCTTTTCTACCGTTTTCGCCCTCATCCCCAACCCTTCCCCCAAATGGGGAAGGGAGTCTCCTCTCCCTTTGGGAGAGGGAAAGGGTGAGGGAGAATTGGCAGGGAACGATTGCTTGACCTTGCGCTGTAATACTATTCCCAACCACATTCTTCCATGTAATCAGGATCAAACTGGAAACCTGTACAATCTGGTCACAACCAAAATGGATAATATTCCTGCCATCGAAACACATGAATTACGCAAGGTCTTCGGCGAGCGCGCCGCGGTAAAAGGACTCACGCTGCAAGTCGAGCAGGGCGAAGCGTTTGGATTTCTCGGCCCAAACGGCGCGGGCAAAACCACCTCGATGAAGATGCTGCTGGGATTGATCGCGCCGACATCCGGTTCTGCCTCGATGCTCGGTTCCCCGATCGGGGATCGCGCCGCGCTCAAACACATCGGCTTTCTGCCAGAGCATTTTCGCTTTCAGGAATGGTTGACTGCAAACGAGTTTCTTGAACTGCACGGCCATTTATACGGCATGGATTCCAATGAGCTCAAAGCGCGCATCAGCGAATTACTCGAACGCGTTGGGCTGACGGATTTTCGCGACAAACTCCTGCGGACCTTTTCGAAAGGGATGCTGCAGCGCATCGGACTGGCCCAGGCTTTGCTCAACCACCCGAAGCTGGTCTTTCTCGACGAGCCAACCTCCGGCCTGGATCCGGTGGGCCGGCGTTTGGTGCGCGACATCATCCATGAATTGCGGGATGAAGGCACGAGCGTTTTTCTCAACTCCCATTTGTTGAGCGAGATCGAAGTCACGTGCGACCGCGTGGCTTTCATCCGGCATGGGGAAGTGGCGCGCGTCCTCGAGCTTGCCTCGCTCGATACCAACCAATCGGATGTCCTGATCCGCGCCGGCGGCCTGACGGAAGAAGTAACGTCAGGTTTAGCAAAATGGGGAAAGAATATTCAAGCCAATGGCGAAACAGTAAACCTGACAATTTCTGCTGAATCAGCCTTGCCTGAGATCACGCGCTATCTGGTTGCGAAAGGCGTTGAGGTGTATGCCATCACTCCGCAGCGCGTCTCGCTCGAGGATATCTTCATCGAAACCGTTGGAAAGGACGGCAGCCTGTGAACAGCATCTGGACGATCACGCGCATGACGTTCCGCGAAGCGATCCGCCGTCGCATTGTTTTGACCGGATTGATTCTCGGCTTGTGCTTCATCATCATTTACGCCATCGGCTTTCACTTCATATACATTTCGTTCAGGGGCGTAGAGAGCACAATGCAAAACGCTCCATCACAGCAGGCGCTGGCGCACATCGCAGATACTGAAGGAATAAACGCGCTATTGTTAGCAGGGCTTTATGCAGTCACCTTTCTTTCGATTGCGATGGCAGCTTTATTAGCTGCAGATACGCTAGCCGGGGAAATTAACTCCGGCACGATCCAAACCATCGTGACCAAGCCCATCCGCCGCTCGGACGTTGTCATCGGCAAGTGGCTGGGATTTGCGTTCCTGCTCCTGTTGTATTTCCTGCTGATGGCTGGCGGCACGGTGTTGAGCGTGTTCTTCCAATCGGGATACGCGCCTCGCAATTTGCTGGCCGGAATGGCGTTGATCTATTTCGAAGACTTGCTGGTCATGTCCATTTCCATGGCATGTTCCAGTTTCCTCTCCGCATTGGCAACCGGCGGCGTGGTCTTTGGTTTATACGGCCTGGCATTCATCGGCGGCTGGATCGAACAATTCGGTGCAATGATACAAAACTCCACAGCGGTGAAAGTGGGAATCGTCGCCAGCCTGGTCATGCCAAGCGAATCTTTATGGCGAAGGGCCGCCTTCGAGATGCAGACTCCATTGGCGGGAGCATTGAACATGTCGCCGTTTGGGACGATATCCGTGCCGAGTCCGTTGATGGTTGGATATACAGCGGCATATCTGTTGGTTACAATGATGTTGGCCATCCGCGTTTTCGAGAAACGCGATTTATAGAACCGAAACCGCCCCGAGCAAAATCGTCGAAGCCGTGGAAAACCAATATTGAGGAAGAACCACCTGGAAAGTTCTTCGATTTAAATTTCCCTGAAGGACGACCAATCCACCCTTCGAACAGCCATGACAATTTTGTCACGGCTGTTTTGAATCTTCGCGGCAGTTTCCAAAAATTCCTTGTTCGAGAATGAACAATTCCTCTTGTTCTCCTGTATGCTCCAGTGTAAAATTATGACAATTCCAGTATGGAATATCCGCAACCGGATGCAAGTAGGATCGAAAGCGCAAATTTCAAATGGCCTGCAAGTCGAAGTCTGTCAGTTCAGTGTTTCCCCTGGCGGGGACAGGCTCGCAGTCGGCCGGCAAAGGTTTATTTGCTGAGTTGAATACAAATTAATTCGGGTTCGACTTCAAGAACATGCAGGCATACTTGCACGGTGAGTATTTTGTGGTTATCCGGCGCGAACCGTTCGAAGTTACAAGCCGTCAATCAGGAGATTTCGCTTGAACGAGAAAACCATCCAACAAGTACTCGAGATCGAGCAGCAGGCAGACGCGGTCCACGCGGAGGCTTTGCGCGAGGCTGAAAAACTTCCGCTTCAGGCCGAGCAGGAGGCGCAGGCGCTGATCGAAAAAGCGCGCGCCGAGGCGGAGGAAGAAGCCCGCAAAATGGCCGCCAAGGCCCAGGCGGAGGAAGAACGCCAGCGCATCCTTGCAGACGCGGAGAAAACCGTCCAACGCACCGAAGCTGTCGCGAAGACAAACTTCAACAAAGCCGTCGCGTATGTATTGAATAGAGTCAGCGGCAGGGAATCCTGAAATGGCTTCCAGCGGCATTTCCGGATACGCAGCCGTCAACGCCCGCGTGCGAGTGATGTACTCCGCACTGCTCACGCCGCAGGAAATGGGCAGGCTATCCGAGACTCCAGACTTCAACAGTTTGATGGAACAGTTGAAGCACACAGCGTACGGCCCGTATCTGGAACAGGTGCGGGATCGAGACCTGACGCCGAGGCGGGCGGCGTTCCAACTCCGGGAAAGACTCGCCAACGCGTATTCATCCATCATCGGCATCGTTCCAGATCAAACCCGCCCGCTGCTCGTCCAGCTCTACCGGTTTTTTGAAGTCAGCAATTTGAAGGCCGTGTTACGCGGCATCGTCAAAGGGGAACATTGGGACGTCGTTAGATACCTGCTTTTTCCTTTTGGTACCAGAACGGTGATCCCCGCAGAAGAAATGATGACGGCGGGCAACATCGCCCCGGCTGTCGAATTATTGCGCAGCACTCCTTATTACGAAACGCTTTCGTATGCGATGAAGCGCTATAACGCGGAACAAAGTTTATTTCCGCTGGAAGTGACGCTCGATCTCAATTATTGGCGGGATTTGTGGAAGAACGTCAAACAGCTTTCGAGCCTGGACCGAACACAGGCCAGCCGCATCCTCGGGACGATGCTGGACATCACCAATTTGATGTGGGCGATCCGCTACCGGACGTATTATCGTTTGTCCGAGGAGGAAGTGATCAACTACACACTTCCCTTCGGTTATCACGTCCACGATGAAGACATTCGCGGGATCGCAGCGGGAGCAGATGCGGCGCAAATCGTCCAGCGCGTTTATCCGGGTTTGACCCAAGTCGAAAATTTGACCGCCAAATCAGGCGATGGCCTTTCTCAGTTGGAATTGCAATTACAAAGACGCGTCTTCGATCAATGTCAGGCGGCGTTCGTCGGCGATCCATTCCATGTTGGAATTCCGCTGGCGTATCTGCTTTTGAGCGATCTTGAAATCCAGGATCTGGTCGTGCTGATCGAAGCCAAATCGTCGAACATCCCGGCAGAAAAATTCAAGCAATATATGATTATGAAGAATTGATTCATAGATTGTCATTGCGAGGAGTGGCGCTATCAGCGCCACGACATGGCAATCTCCCGTTTGATGCTTCGTTGAGCTTGCCGCAACCCCTGCGGGGTCTCGCAACGACATCCTTATAACAGAGTAATAGAGCGAGAAAGAGATAGATACTACATTCTTTGGAGAGAGAGCATGTTCTATCCGGAAGAGATGACAGAGATCGAATTGGTCGTACCCGCCAAGGATTTGCTGGCAGTCACAAAGGCATTGGGAGAACAGGCCATCTTCCAGCAGAGCGACAGCAGCTACCTGACCGGAGAGTCGGAGCTGGCACAGCCAAAAGAATGGCAGGATAAAGCCAGCGCGTATGCCGCGCTCGAACGTCGAATCCAAACCACGATGCAGGCGCTCGAACTTGCCGAAGGTGAACCATCCAAAAAAGGATTCGATGCGCCGGTGGATGTCAATTCGGTGCAGGCGGTCGTGGGCCAACTGGAAGGCGAAGCCCGCAAAACGAGCGAGCAATTGACCAACGAAACCAGACAGGTGGAATATTTGGAAGGCATGCTGCGCCAGTTGCAGCCGGTGGCTGACGTTGATATTGATCTGAGTAAACTGCAAGGCTCGCATTCGCTCTTCTCTGTGCTTGGCGTAATGCCGGTCGAGAACATGGAACGACTGCAAACCAGCCTCTCGCGAATCCCGTTCGTGTTTTTGCCGCTTCATCAGGAAGGCAAAGAAGCGGTCGTCTGGCTGGCCGGATCGAATGCCAACAGCGACATTTTAAAGCGCGCCGTTTCGAGCTCCTATTTGAATCCGTTGACGCTGCCGGAAAATGTCAAAGGCAAGCCTTCGGAAATCATCGCTTCCCTCAACAGTCAAATCGCAAATTCCAAAAACAAGATCCGGGATTTGAAAAACACATTGGTCAGTTTGCGCGAGGCGCATACACAGCGACTGCAGCGCCTGCTGTGGGAAGTCCGCTCGAGCCGCATGTTGACGGATGCCATCGTTCGTTATGGACGGCTCAAATATACGTATCTCATCGTCGGCTGGGCCATCGCATCAAAGCTTCCGCAATTGCAGGAAAAACTCAGGAAGGTTTCAAACGAAATCCTGATCGAAACGTTCCCGATCAAACGCAGCGAGGTCAAACAGAATGTGCCGGTGGCGCTGCGGAATCCGAAAGGCTTCCTCCCCTTCCAGGACCTCGTCACAACATACGCGCGTCCGCTCTACAATGAACTCGATCCGACATTTTTGATCGCCATCACCTTCCCGCTCTTGTTCGGCGCGATGTTTGGCGATGTCGCGCATGGATTGATGCTGGCCCTGCTCGGTGTTTTGCTGCTCAGCAAAAAAGTGAAAGCCTTGCGAAGCCTCGCCAGCCTCGGCGGACTCGTGACCATCTGCGGGTTGGTTGCGACTGCGTTCGGTTTCGTTTACGGAAGCATCTTCGGCATCGAGACCATTTTGCCCGCCCTCTGGATTCATCCGATGGAAAACATCCTGACGATTCTCGGAACTGCGGTCGGCGCGGGCATTTTCCTGCTCACTGTGGGTTTCATCATCAATATTTTCAATGCCGCCATGAGTCGCAATTGGGGACGGCTCATCTTCGATAAGAACGGCCTGGTTGGCCTGGCCTTTTACTGGTCGTTACTTGGCTACGCCGCGGGATCCTTCATCAGCAATTTCCCGATTCCCAAAACTGCATTGCTTGTCACTGCCGTGATTTCGGCTTTCTTCATCATGTTTGCGGAAATCTTCAAGCATCTGGTTGAGGGCCATCGCCCCTTGATCGAGGATGGAGTCGGCACCTACGCGATCCAGGCTTTCTTCGAGTTGTTCGAGGCGCTCATCGGTATGTTGAGCAACACGCTTTCCTATGTGCGCCTGGGCGCGTTCGCCGTGGCGCATGCCGGTTTGAGTTCCGTGATTTTTATCGTCGGCAGTTTGATCAATCCCGGCCAGGGCGTTGTTTATTGGATCATTGTGGTGCTTGGCAACATTGGCCTCGTCCTGTTCGAAGGATTGATCGTCGGCATCCAAACCATGCGTCTCGAATATTACGAATTCTTCAGCAAGTTCTACAACGGCGGAGGCTCGCGCTTCGAGCCGCTCACGTTATCCGCCTCGGATAAAGGAGTCAACTGATCGCTTGCGATCAGCAGATTTAAAAAGATTTCTGAATCACTACACTCAAGGAGGAGCGTTCCATGTTTCTGTTTGCTGCAATTCTAGCGGGTATGGTTCCATTGATTCCAGCCGTGATCTATTTCCTGCGCGAAAAGAAGTACGGTCCGAAGGCCGCGACCGAAGGTTTGATTTTGGGATTGAAGGGATTCAACTTCATCGTTGGATTGATGGCCGCGGGCGCGGGCGCAGTCTGGCTGGCCTCGCCGACAACCGCAATGGCCGCGGGACTGGCAGCGGGCGCGACATCTGATCCGTACGCGTCGCTGGCGGCCGCGGTTGCGACCGGCCTGGCCTGCATCGGCGCAGGCATCGGCGTGAGCGGAACCGGCGCGGCGGCAGTTGGTAGCATCGCCGAAAAACCGGAATCGTTTGGCCGCTCGCTGATCTTCGTCGGCCTGGCGGAAGGCATCGCGATCTACGGTCTGCTGATTGCGTTCATCGTATTGAACCGGTAGTCAACCATGAAGATGTTGGTGATCGGCGACCCGAAAGCCGTGCTTGGATTCTCCCTCGTCGGCGTGGACGGCGAGGCGGCGGCCTCTGCCGCGGAAGTGAATCAAGCGCTCGATAACGCGCTTTCGGCGAAAGACATCGGCATCATCCTCATCACGCAGGACGCCGCAAAGTCCATCGGGCCGCGCATGGAACAACTTTCATTGCGAAGCACGGTTCCGCTGGTGGTCGAGATTCCGAGTTCGGCGGGCGTCGATTCGAGCCAGCCATCGCTGAGCGACATCGTGCTGCGCGCCATCGGCGTCAAGATTTAACCGGAGATCAACAGAGATAATATCGAAAGGCAGGATTGCGAGAATGCCTCAAAGAATCGTTGTTTATCTCCGTTCATCTCTGGTGAATAAGATACTCTTAGGTAGCCTATGAGAACTGTAGAAGAAAATATCAAGATGCTTTCCCGTTCGATCCTGACCGACGCGCAGGCGGAGGCCGATAAGATTTTGGAGGAAGCCAAAGCCAAGGCAGAGTCCGTCAAGCGCCGCGCCGAGGAACAAGCCAGGGCCGAACGTGCCCAAATTCTCGAAGATGCGACGCGTGAGTCCGAGCGTCTGCGCGGCCAGGTCATCGCGACCACACAGCTCAAAGCGCGCACACAAATTCTGGAGAATCGCGAAAAGGTACTGAATGATGTCTTCAAAGCCGCGCGCGAAGAACTTCCGGCCATTCAGCAGTGGAGCGAATATAAAGACATTGCATTGAACCTCCTGCGTGAAGCATTGGTGCAGCTCAAAGGCACGGACGTAATCGTGCGCGCCGACAAAACAACCATGAAATTGTTGAACGATGAAGCCATCCAAAAAGCGGCCAAGGAATTCAACATAAAAATCAAGGCTGGCGAGTCGCTGGAACATGGCGTTGGTGTGATCGTTGAAACGGCCGATGGTCATCTCAACTACGACAACACGTTGGAAACGCGTCTAAACCGCATGCAGAACTCGGCTCGTTCCGCGGTTTATCACCTCTTGATGGGAGAAACGTTATGAGCCAGCAATTTGGAAACATCACGTGGGTCAACGGGCCAGTCATCCGCGCACGTGGTTCGCGTGACGTCAGCATGTTGGAACAGGTGGAAGTTGGTGATGAACGATTGGTGGGCGAGATCATCGGCTTGAACGGCGACTCCATCACGATTCAAGTTTACGAAGAGACGACGGGGATGCGTCCCGGCGCGCCCGTTTTCGGGACGGGCCTGCCGCTTTCCGTCGAGTTGGGACCCGGTTTGCTGCGAAGCATCTATGACGGCATCCAGCGCCCGCTTCCGATCATCGAACGCGAAACCGGTTCGTTCATTGACCGCGGCGTCCACATGAATCCGCTCGACCGCATCGAGCATTGGAGCTACAACCCGATTCTCAAAGAAGGCGAGCAGGTAAAGGGCGGTGAAATTCTGGGGACTGTCCAGGAAACCGAAAACTTCGAACATCGCATCATGGTCCCGCCAAATGTTTCGGGAACGCTCACGTGGGTTGCGCCCGCAAAGAAATACACGATTGATGAAGTGATCGCCCGCGTCAAAACGGAACGCGGCGAGCGCGAGTTGACGATGATCCAGCGCTGGCCGGTTCGCCGCCTGCGCCCATACAAGGCGCGCCTTGGACAAAACATCCCGCTGATCACAGGCCAGCGCGTGCTCGATATGCTCTTCCCGGTTTCCAAAGGCGGGACGGCGGCCATCCCCGGCGCGTTCGGCGCGGGCAAGACCGTCACACAGCACAGCATCGCCAAATGGGCTGACGCGGACATCGTGGTTTACATTGGATGCGGCGAACGCGGCAACGAGATGACCGAAGTGCTGCAGGAATTTCCGCATCTGATTGACCCTCGGAACGGGCGCCCTTTAATGGAACGCACCGTGCTGATTGCGAACACGTCCAACATGCCGGTGGCCGCGCGCGAGGCCAGCATTTATACGGGCATCACGATCGCGGAATATTTTCGCGACATGGGTTATCACGTGGCGCTGATGGCGGATTCAACCTCGCGCTGGGCAGAAGCATTGCGCGAAGTTTCAGGCCGTCTCGAAGAGATGCCAGCCGAGGAAGGTTATCCGGCGTATCTCGCGGCGCGTCTGGCAGAGTTCTACGAACGCGCCGGTTACGTGGAAACGCTCAACGGCAAGCAAGGCTCGATCAGCGTTATCGGCGCGGTCTCGCCTCCCGGCGGTGACTTCTCCGAACCGGTCACGCAGCACACCAAACGTTACATCCGCTGCTTCTGGGCGTTGGATAAATCACTCGCATCGGCGCGGCACTTCCCGTCCATCAACTGGCTGGAAAGTTACAGCGAATACACGGAAGATGTCGCCGGCTGGTGGCGCGAAAAAGTCGGGCAGGATTGGCTCAAGATGCGCAACCATGCCGTCGAGTTGTTGAGCGAGGAAAGCCGCCTGTCGCAAATCGTAAAGCTGGTCGGTCCGGACGCGCTGCCCGATGAACAGCGCCTGGTTTTGGAAACCTCCCGAATCATCCGCGAAGGTTTTCTCCAGCAAAACGCGATGGATAACATAGATGCGTACTCCGACATCCACAAGCAAATCGCGATGATGAATCTCATGCTGCATTTTCACGAGCGCGCAGAACGCATCATCAAACGCGGTGCAAATATTGGCACCATCCATGCGCTGCCCATCGTGAACGTGCTCATCCGCATGAAGGAACAGATCCCAAATAACGAACTGGAGAAATTGGATGACATCCGCAAGACGCTCGATGAGCAGATGGATCAACTGGAGGCGGAATACAGATGAATCAATCAACGAATCAATTAACCGATTGGGGTATTCAGGAAGTCAGCGGTGTGGGACGCGTCGAAGGTCCCATCGTGGTTGTGGAACGCGCCGGCAACGTCGGCTACGATGAAGTCGTCGAGGTGATCGATTCGCAGGGACGAATGCGACGCGGCCGCGTCCTCGAAGTCGGCGAGAAGATGGCGGTTGTCGAGGTCTTCTCCGGCACGAGCGGCCTGACCATTGACGGCACGCACATCCGCTTCCTCGGACAATCGCTGCACATTCCGGTCGCGGAAGAAATGTTGGGGCGCATCTTCGATGGCACGGGCAACCCGATTGACGGCGGGCCGCAACCTTTGGCAAGCACGTTCGCCGATATCAACGGACAACCCATTAATCCAACTTCACGCGTGTATCCACGCGATTACATCCAGACCGGCATTTCGGCCATTGACGGCATGAATACGCTGGTCATGGGGCAAAAACTTCCGCTCTTCTCCGGCGCAGGTTTGCCGCACGACCAACTGGCCGCGCAAATCGTGCGTCAGGCCACGCTGGGTTCACCCGCGGGCGAAAGTCCAAAGCAGGCGCAGCAGTTCGCGATCGTCTTCGCGGCGATGGGAGTCAAGCATGATGTGGCGGAATATTTCCGCAACGCGTTTGCCGAAAGCGGCGCGCTGACGCGTGTGGCAATGTTCCTCAACCTCGCGGATGATCCGCCGGTGGAACGTTTGGTCACGCCCCGCGCCGCGCTGACGCTCGCAGAATATCTCGCGTTTGACCGCCAAATGCACGTGCTGGTCGTTCTCACCGACATGACCAATTACTGCGAAGCCCTGCGGCAAATTTCCAACGTGCGCGGCGAAGTGCCCAGCCGCAAAGGCTATCCCGGTTATCTTTACAGCGACCTCGCCTCGCTCTACGAACGCACCGGACGCGTGAAAACCAGCGAAGGCTCGATCACGCAGATTCCGATTCTCACCATGCCGAGCGACGACATCACGCATCCGGTCCCGGATTTGACCGGATACATCACCGAAGGCCAGATCGTACTCGGACGCAACTTGAATCACCAAAATATTTATCCGCCCATTTCGGTGCTGCCCAGCCTTTCGCGTTTGATGAAAGACGGCATCGGCGCGGGACACACGCGCGGCGATCACTCGCATCTTTCGGCGCAGCTTTACGCGGCGTACGCGCACATGCAGGATGTCCGCTCGCTGGCATCCGTGATCGGCGAAGAGGAACTTGGCGCGGTGGACCAGCAATTCCTGAAATTCGGACGCGCCTTCGAACGCGAGTTCGTCGGCCAGTCCCCGACCGAAAATCGCACCATCGAGCAGACGCTCGATCTCGGCTGGAAGCTTCTCTCGATGCTCCCGAAGGAAGAGCTGACGCGCGTCTCGCCGGACGAGATCAAACGCTACTACAAAGAGCCGCATGATACGAATTGACATTGCCCCGACCCGCAGCAATCTGATCCGCATCAAGCAGGAGTTGCAATTCGCGCGTGAAGGACACGAAATCCTCGACCGCAAACGCGAGGCTTTGACCGCGGAATTGATTCAGGTGGCGCACGAGGCGGAGCAACTCCAGCAGAAAGTATGGGCACAGCTTGCGTCCGCGTATGCCGCGATGGAAAAGGCTCAACTGTTGATGGGGCGCGAGGGCGTCGAATGGGCCGCGCTGGCGGCGAACAAAACCGTCGAAGTCACGACTAAATTCCGCGGCGTGATGGGCGTGACCATTCCGGTTATCGAAGCGCGCGGCGAACCGCCCGAAATGCTGTATGGCCTCGGCGATGTGTCCGCTTCCCTCGATGAATCCACAACCGCTTTCCGCGAAGTGTTGAGTCAAATCCCGGAACTCTCACGATTGGTCACCGCAGTCTGGAGATTGGCGCGCGAACTGCGCAAGACCAAACGCCGCGTGAATGCCTTGCAATACATCTTCATTCCCGATTACGAAGAGACGGTTGCGTTCATCAAAAGCGCGCTCGAAGAACGCGAACGTGAAGAAGCTTTCAGACTCAAGAAGCTGAAGAAGCGAGTCGAGGTATCCTTGCAGGCCGAACCCGGCACGGAAGGAGAACCGTTCCTCGAAGTCACCGGCGACATCACCACCGAACAATTTGGATAATTCAACGGAGTCCGAAGTCTCGAGATGTCGCCACGGCGCCACAGCGACGCTTCGGACTCTGTTACTAACAGCTTTTTACTGACGTTCATAAAAATTGGTTATATAAAACAAATGCTCAAGCCGCCGCTTGCACTTTGTCCTTCGCGAAGTGTCGCCATGCGGCAACACCCTGTGGAGCGGCGGCGAGGACGTGGCGCTTCTTCCATGGCGCGCCATGCGACACCGCCGAGAGCATGGAGCATTAAACAATTAATGTGAACATCAATAGTGCGCCCTCTCTACTTCTCCACTGCAAAGTATTGACACATTCCGTTTTTCGAGTAGAATACCGCCCAATATGTATCGAGATAAAGCAAGTATCTTAATGGAGGCTCGGTCTAAGCGCATGCCCAATCTTGCAACTTCGGTTGTCGGGTTTGGGCATGTTTCGGTTAAACAAAAAATAGATAGATAAGCCTCCTTCGTTGATTCTATCTATTTGCGTGCAACGAAACGCTCCCCGACGCGGGAGCGTTTTTATTTAAGTTTACATTGGAGATTCGATTATGGAAATTTTGGATACAACTTTACGCGAAGGCGAGCAGACTCCTTACGTCAACTTCACGGTGGACGAAAAGGTCGAGATCGCGCGTTTGTTGGATCAAGTCGGAGTCGATATGATCGAAGCGGGCGATCCGTCCGTTTCGCCGAACGTCGCGAAAGCCATCGAGCGCATCGTTTCTCTCGGACTTCGAGCGGAGATCGTTGCCCATTCGGTTGCCTCACGCTCGGGCATTGACCGCGCGAAAGCCTGCGGCGCGAAGCGCGTCGCGATCTTTTATGCCACCTCCAAAATCCATCTGGACGCGAAGCTTCATAAGACGCCCGATGAAGCAGTTGCAATCATCCGTGAACACGTTGCTTACGCGCGCGGTCTCGGATTGAAAGTCCGTTACACGCCCGAAGATGCGACGCGCACCGATTTCGATTTTCTCGTTCAGGTTTGCAATGCCGCCATCGAAGCTGGCGCCGACCGAATCAGTTTTGCCGATACGCTCGGCATCATGCAGCCGCACATTTTTTACGAACGCGTTTGCGAACTGCATCAACATCTGCTTCCATGCAAAATGGATTTGCACTGCCACGATGATTATGGGCTGGCGCTGGCGAACGCCATGGCGGGCATCCGCGCCGGCGCAGACTGCATTCACACCACCGTCAATGGAATGGGGGAACGAACTGGCGTTCCTGATTTAGCAGAGACCATCCTTGCATTTCATAATTTGGAGGGCGAAGCAAAATTCAATCTTCGACCATTGATGGAACTGTCCAGTTATCTTGAAAAGGTCTCAGGCTTTTTTCTCGCGCCCAATAAACCCATCACCGGGCAAAACGCATTCAGCCATAAAAGCGGCGTGCATACGAACGGAATCTTAAAAGATCCGCGCACCTATGAACCGTTCGATCCGTCTCTGCTTGGACGCGAACGCAAAATTGTCATTGATAAATATACCGGCAAAAGCGCGGTCTCTGCCCGCTTGGCTGAATATGGAATCGAAGTCAGTGCCTCCGAGTTGGATGTGATCGTTTCGCGCATCAAGAATCTCGGCGATCAACGCAAGCAGCTTTTCGATACTGACATCATTGAGATTGCCGAACTCGTGACTGGACGCGAGATGGACGTGATCCCGCACGACATCAGCGCCATGGTGATGGTGGAAGTTGAATCGCATGTGTACACTTCGTCGGTGGTGCGGCGCGTGCGCGGCTTTACCAACGTGAACAATGTCTATGAAATGACTGGCGATTACGATGTGAGCGCATTCGTCAACGTTGAAAATGTGATGGCATTAAATAACCTCATCGAAGAGATTCGCACGGTGCCGGGCGTCAAGCGCACCGAGACGCGCATGGTGCTGAAAAAATATCCTGCTAATGGAAATAAGTGACAATCACTTCGGAAGTGACTGTCACTTGAAAGGAAAACTTATGGGTACACTCGTTGAAGAAATTTTTTCACGAAAAGCCGGTCGGCGAGTCAAGGCCGGAGAGATTGTATTGCTCGATGTGGATTACATCATGAGTCACGATAACACGACTCCGTTGGCAATCAAAGCCTTCCGCGAAATTGGCAAACCGATTCGCGATAAGGATCGCATCGTGATTCATTTCGATCACGCTTATCCCGCGCCGAATGTGTTGGCGGCTGAAAACCATCGAAAGATTTTGGATTTTGCAAAAGAACAAGAACTTCCGCATCTGTATAAGCAAGGCGTGTGTCATCAAGTGATGATCGAGGAAGGTTATGTCACGCCCGGCTCCATTGTCATCGGCGCGGACTCGCATTCGAACACTTACGGCGCGATGGGCGCGTTCGGTTCGGGCTTTGGCTCGACGGAAATTGCTGTGGCATGGGTCACTGGCAAATGTTGGTTCAAGGTACCGGAAACGATTCGAATCGAACTTCACGGTGAAGCGCAGAACGGAGTCTATTCAAAAGACGTGATGATTTGTATCGCGGGCTTGCTTGGCATGGATGGCGCAACATATCGCTCCGTTGAATTCGGCGGCGAATACATTGATAACCTGCCTGTGCATGAGCGCATCGTCTTTCCGAATATGTCAACCGAAATCGGCGCGAAGTGCGGACTCATCGCGGCAGATGAGGTGACGATCAATTATCTCGAAAGCGAAACCCCGGCTCGGGGTCCGTTTGAACGAATCGTTCCAGTCAATCCACAATATGAACGCGTCATCGAGATTGATGTCTCGATCATTGCGCCACAAGTCGCATGTCATCCCGATGTGGATAATGTCAAGCCGCTCGAAGAAGTCAAAGGCTTGGAAGTGCATGAAGTTTATATCGGAACATGCACCAATGCGCGCTTCGAAGATATCGAGATCGTCGCAAATATGTTGAAAGGCAAAAAGGTCAATCCGTTTGTGCGCGTGATCGTCACGCCAGCCAGCGAACGGATTTATCGAAAAGCATTGAAGAATGGATTGATCGAAATCTTGATGGACGCGGGCTGCACCGTCACCGCCACCGGATGCGGCGCGTGCATCGGACGCCATGGCGGAATCCTCGCACCGGGCGAGCGCGCGCTGACGACGATGAACCGCAACTTCATTGGACGCATGGGGAGTCCGTTATCGGAAGTTTATTTGGCGAGCCCAGCGACTGCCGCGGCAACCGCGTTGACCGGCCGGATCACGGATCCGAGAGAATACTTATAAAATGTCGTTGCGAGTCTTCGAGAAGCAATCTCCTTGCAAATCGGAGATTGCTTCGAGGTGCTAAAGCGCCTCTCGCAATGACACGAACACAAAAGGAGAGCTTATGGGAAAAGCTTGGAAGTTTGGAGATAACTTGAACACGGACGAGATTATTCCGGGACGTTTCAACATTACGATTGATCCGCTTGAATTGGCGAAGAATGTTTTCTGCGAGATCAAACCGGAATATGCGAAGGGTGTCAGGCCCGGCGATGTGATCGTTGGCGGGGGAAATTTTGGCTGCGGTTCTTCGCGTGAGCATGCACCGATTGCTATCAAAGGCTCGCAAGCCAAATGCGTGATTGCCTCATCGTATGCGCGCATCTTTTTCCGCAACGCCATCAATATCGGCTTGCCGATTCTAGAATGTCCCGAGGCAGCAAATGACGTTGAAGAAGGAGATGAAGTAGATGTGGATTTGACTTCGGGACAGATCATCAATGCCACGAAAAACAAAACCTATCAAGCGCATCCATTGCCGGATTTTGTTTTGAAGATCGCTTCAGCGGGCGGCATCGTGAGTTTTTTGAAAGAGCATGATATTCAGGAATTGATGAGCTGATGTCATTGCGAGGAGCGTTCTTTGCGACGAAGCAATCCCCTCGCAAATGGGAGATTGCTTCGCTTGGTCTCGATACGTGGCGCGATGCGCCACTACTCAACCATCGCTCGCAACGACATGTAAAAGGTATTTATGACTTATAGAATTTGTCTCTTGCCCGGTGATGGCATCGGGCCCGAAGTGATTGATTGCGCGGTTCGAGTCTTGTGCGCGCTTCCACTTGGATGGAATTTCATCGAAGGTGGAATTGGCTACGCGGAATATCAGCGTTCCGGTTCGCCGTTGCCCGATGAAACTTTGCTAAAGATTCGCGGCGCTGATGCAGCGTTATTCGGCGCGGTCACTACACCGCCGAACATTCCGAATTATTTTTCGCCCGTTGTGCGGATGCGTCAATCGCTTGACCTTTACGCGAACTTGCGCCCTATTCGATCCATCCCGCATTCGTCTGCGCCGTCTGGCATTGACTTCATTATCGTCCGCGAAAACACTGAGGGATTGTATTCAGGTATCGAACGACTTGAAGAAGATGGCAATCGCGCGATCACGGAACGCGTTATCACACGCAAAGGTTCGGAACGCATCATTCGCAAAGCATTCGATCTTGCGCGTCAAACTGGACGCAAATCGGTTCATGTCATTCATAAGGCGAATGTGCTTCGTCAAACTGACGGGTTGTTTCGCGCGGTTGCGATTGAAGTTGCGAGAGATTATCCCGAAATCACAATGAATGAGATGCTGGTGGATACTTGCGCGATGGAACTCGTCCGCGCGCCAGGACAGTTTGAAATCATCGTGACAACAAACTTATTCGGCGACATCTTGAGCGATGAAGCCTGTATGTTCGTCGGTGGACTCGGTGTTGCGGCTTCGGGCAACATCGGCTCGGACGCGGCAGTGTTCGAGCCGGTGCATGGCAGCGCGCCGAATCTGGCTGGAACAGGAAAAGCAAATCCATCCGCAACTTTATTCGCGGCGGCGATGATGTTGGATTATCTCAACGAATCGAATCACGCAAATCATCTTAGGCAGTCAATTGAAACTTGTATTGCATCGGGAAAGTCAACGCCAGATTTAGGCGGGAATTTAACAACAAGTCAGATGACCAATGAAGCCATTGCGACTCTTCAAACAAATGACAATGTCACCCTGAACGAAGTGACATCGTACTCGAATAGTAAGAGTCTCGCCGCTTCGCGGCGGGATTCTTCACTCCCTTCGGTCGTTCAGAATGACATTACATCTAATAATCTCGAAAGGAATAAATCATGACTCGTCTTGGATTTTTGATGACGCGTTTGCGTCCCGAAGAAAAATTGTTGCTCGAAGAATTGGAGAAACGTCCGAAGGTGGAAGTCGTTCGCATTTTGGATGGCGAACATTTCTTCGATATTTCTCAATTGCCGCAAGAAGTTGATCTCGTCTTTGAGCGTTCGATCTCTTATTCACGTGGGCTTTATATCTCGCGCATTTTCGAGGCGAACCATGTGCCAGTGATTAATCCATCAGTGCTAGCGGAACGGTGCGGCGACAAATATGTCACGAGTCAACTGCTCGTGCAGAATGGAATCCCAACGCCCAGAGTGGTGATGGCTTTTGACGAGGAGTCCGCTTTGAGGGCGATTGAAGCGGTTGGTTATCCGTGTGTGCTGAAACCTGTCATCGGTTCATGGGGGCGTTTGCTGGCGCGCGTCGAGAATCGTTCTGATGCTGAAGCGTTCACCGAGCATAAAGCCGCGCTTGGAATCAATCATCAGGTTTTTTACATTCAGGAATATGTCAACAAACCCGGACGCGACATCCGCGCGTTTGTGATCGGCGAGGAACCGATTTGCGCCATCTATCGAACGTCCGACAGCTGGATCACCAACACCGCGCGCGGCGGCATCGCATCGAATTGCCCATTGACACCGGAACTGATTGAAATTTGTCAACGCACCGCGCGCACTATCGGATGCGGGATGCTGGCGATTGATGTTTTTGAAACCGCTGACGGCTTGGTCGTGAACGAAGTCAATCACACGATGGAATTTCGCAACAGCATCACCACAACGGGAGTCAATATCCCATCATTGATGGTGGACTACGTTTTATCGCAAGCGCGTGCTTGATTGCAATTATGTCATTGCGAGCGAAGCGCGGCAATCTCCTGTTCGCATGTTAGTTGAGATTGCCACGACCCCTTCGGGGTCTCGCAATGACATTGCAACAGAATAACTGGAGATGAATAAATGAAAACAGACTGAAAGGTTTGCATCGGACGATTTGGTATTGACACATGTTGGATTGGTAGTAGAATACCGCCCAATATGTTCAGCCTGTTCGCGTTGCCGCGTTCCCGTCGTCCGAAGCCCGCTTCTCTTCGAGAAGGCCGGGATCGTTTTGTTTGGATGATGGAACAGTAAACGCATCGTGCGCTGACGTACATCGTATAAGTCAACCAAAACAGCCCTCCTTCTCGGAGGGCTGTTTTTATTTTTCCCTCACCCTTCCCTCTCCCACTGGGAGAGGGGACTCCCTTCCCCTTTTGGGGGAAGGGTTGGGGATGAGGGATAAACAAGGAGAAGTTATGAAAGACAAACCAAAACCACAAGTCAAAAAAGTTGTTCTCGCATATTCGGGCGGACTCGATACGTCGGTCATCGTGCCGTGGCTGAAAGAAAACTATGGCTGTGAAGTCGTCTGTTTCTGCGCGGATATTGGTCAGGGCGATGAAGACTTGCGCGGTCTCGAACAGAAAGCCATCAACAGCGGGGCGAGCCAGTGCATCATCCATGACATGAAAGAAGAATTCGCCGCTGAATACCTATTCCCGATGTTGAAAGCGGGCGCGGTATATGAGCATAAATATTTGCTCGGCACATCCGTTGCGCGCCCGTTGATTGCCAAACATCTCGTGGATGTGGCGCATCAAGTCGGCGCGGACGCGGTGGCGCACGGCGCGACCGGCAAAGGCAACGATCAAGTTCGATTCGAATTGACCGTTATGGCACTTGATCCGCGACTCAAGATCATCGCTCCGTGGCGCGAATGGGAAATCCGCTCGCGCGAAGATGCGATTGCGTACGCCGCGAAACATAAAGTGCCGGTGACCGCGACCATCAAATCCATTTACAGCCGCGATTCGAATCTGTGGCATCTATCGCACGAAGGCGGTCTGCTCGAAGATCCGTGGAACGAATCGGAAGAGTCGATGTATCAAATTAGCGCCTCGCCGGAGAGCGCGCCGGACGAACCGGAATATGTTGAGATTGAATTTGAAAGCGGCACACCGGTCGCGGTGAACGGCGAAAAACTTTCGCCCGCAAAAATCGTCGAGCGGCTCAATGCCATCGGCGGCGCGCACGGCATCGGTCGCGTTGACCTCGTCGAGAATCGACTCGTCGGCATGAAGTCGCATGGCGTGTATGAAACACCCGGCGGAACCATCTTGCTTTTCGCTCATCGTGAACTTGAATCTCTCATCCTCGACCGCGAGACGATGCACTTCAAAGAAATGGTCGCGGTCAAATATGCTGAACTCGCCTACAACGGTTTGTGGTTCACGCCTTTGCGCGAAGCGATGGATGCGTTTGTCAATGCTACGCAAGGTCCGGTCACTGGCACGGTGCGGCTCAAACTTTATAAAGGCAACATCATCTCTGCGGGTCGCAAGTCGCCGTTCAGTCTGTATCGCGAAGATTTCGCTACGTTCGGCGAAGAAGATGTTTACGATCAGAGTCACGCCGAAGGCTTCATTCGGTTGTTTGGTTTGTCGTTGAAAGTCCGCGCGCTGAATGGTTTGCCTGTTTCGGGACTCGACATGCCCAAGCCGGATTACTCGAGGTTCAAAAGAGATTGATTGTGTAGGGGCATAGCGAGTCCATTAAGGCTTTGATATTCTCAAGTCTCGCTATGCCCCTACTGATGAATGGAGATGAACATGACCCTTTGGAGCGGAAGATTTACTCAATCATTAGACTCCCTCGCATGGGACTTGAATTTATCCTTGTCTGTTGATAGACGCATGGCCATCCAAGATGTGGATGGAAGTCTCGCGTGGGCGAATGCTTTGCATAAAGCCAAAATTCTTTCGGATGAAGAACACGGTCAGATCGCCCTCGGGCTGGCTTCCGTTAAAGAGGAATTCGCCAGCGGAAAATTTTCCTTCGCCGCGTCTGACGAAGACATTCACACCGCGGTCGAGCGTCGCTTAACAGAACTCATTGGTGCAACCGCTGGCAAACTTCATACGGGTCGCTCGCGCAACGATCAAGTCGCCACTGATTTCAGATTGTGGATGCTTCAAACGATTCCTTTATTGAACAACGCGTTGAAAGATTTGCAATCCGCATTGATTGAGCGAGCCGAACTCGCAGATCAGACTCTCATGCCTGGATACACTCATCTTCAACGTGCACAACCAATTCTGCTCGCGCACTGGTGGCTGAGTCATTTCTGGTCTCTTCAACGCGACCGCGAACGCCTTGTTGATTTAACAAAACGCGTTTCAGTTTTGCCACTGGGTTCCGGTGCACTTGCTGGAACTCCACTTTCCATAAATCGAATTGAATTGGCAAAGTCACTTGGCTTTGCAGATGTTTCGCAAAACAGCATGGATGCTGTTTCCGACAGGGATTTTGCCGCGGAGTTTTTGTTTTGTTCAACGATGATTGGAATTCATCTAAGTAAACTTGCCGAGCAAATCGTTTTATACACCAGCGCCGAGTTTGGATTTTTCGAGTTATCGGATTCGTTTTCCATTGGCTCAAGTCTCATGCCGCAGAAAAAGAATCCCGATGTGTTCGAACTGACGCGCGGCAAGGCTGGCACATTGATCGGTCTGCTGACTGGATTGCTTGCCGCGCTGAAAGGACTGCCATCCACGTACGATAAAGATTTGCAGGAAGATAAGCAATCGGTATTTCAAGCGACCGATATATTGCTTGGTGTATTGCCTGTCATTGCTGGAGCGTTACGAACAATCACTGTCAAGCCTGAGCGAATGCGCGCCGCGATTGATTCATTCATGATGGCGACTGATTTAGCGGATTATCTTGTGAGTAAAAGGATTCCATTTCGCGAAGCACATGCGATCACAGGAAAAGCTGTCCGCGCCGCGACGGAGAAAAAGATTCAGCTTGATGAACTTCCACTCGAAGCGTATCAGACTCTCAGCCCCGCGTTCGAAGCGGATGTGTATCAAGTGTTCGATCCGGTGAAATCCATCGTCAAGAAAAACGCGATTGGCGGAACAAGTCCCCAATCGGTAAAGAAACAAATTGAATTGGCAAAATCAAACCTCACCCTCATCCCCTCGCCTTTAGGAGAGGGGAGTAAATCAAAAGGAGAATAAAAATGTCTACTGTTAGTTGTCCCGAATGCGCTGCGGATGTAAAGCTCGAAGCCGGAACCGAAGTCGGCGAAATCATCGTCTGTCCCGATTGCGGCGTGGATTTGGAAGTGACCGCGCTCTCACCTGCGACGATCCAGCTTGCGCCGATGGAGCAGGAAGATTGGGGTGAATAGACGGTGGACGGTGGACCATGGACGGTTGAGCGGTCTACCGTCTACGGTCCACGGTCATCGAACGGAGGTGCCATGCAACAACGATTGAAGATTGGCGTTTTGTGTTCGCGCGTGCGCGTCGAAGAAAAATGGATTTTTGCTTCGCTCGAAAAACGCGGCATTGATTTTGATCGCCTCGATGACCGCTTGATAAGTTTTGATCTCGATGATTCGGCGCAGTGGAAACAATACGACGCGGTCTTGGAGCGCAGCATCAGTTACACAAGTGGACTCTATGCATTGCGAATCCTGAACGCGTTCGGTGTGCCGACTGTGAACACAGTTGGTGTGGCAGAAGCGTGCGGCGATAAGTTGACAACCAGTACGTTGTTGATGAAAGCGGGATTGCCACAACCGCGCAATGTGGTGGCGTTCACGCCGGAGTCCGCTTTGGATGCGCTGGAGAAACTTGGCTATCCGGCGGTGGTCAAGCCTGTGGTCGGATCATGGGGACGATTGCTGGCAAAGATCAATGATCGCGACGCGGCGGAAGCGATCTTCGAGCATAAAGCCACGCTTGGCTCGACACAGCATCAAGTCTTTTACATTCAGGAATACATCGAGAAGCCTGGACGCGACATCCGAGTGGTGGTGATCGGCGACCGCGTGTTGACTGCGATGTATCGCACGTCACCGCACTGGATCACGAATACGGCGCGCGGCGGCGAAGGTCAGTTATGCCCGATCACGCCTGAGATTGAAGACTTGTGTTCGAAAGCCGCGCAAGCGGTCGATGGCGGTGTGCTGGCAATTGACTTGATCGAACATCCTCAACGCGGATTCCTAATCAACGAGGTCAATCACACGATGGAATTTCACACGCTTCAGCCATTAAGCGGAGTCGACATCGCCGGTGAGATCGTGGATTACACAGCCGCTATCGCAAGCAAGGAGCCGGTGCAGTGACAACTGTATCTATCGTTGGCGGTTCGGGTTACGGCGGCGGCGAAGCCTTGCGCCTCTTGCTGGATCATCCGAATGTGGAAGTCAAGCAAGTCACCTCGCGTTCGCACATGGGCGAATTCGTTTATCAGGTGCATCCCAATTTGCGGAAGCGCACCCAATTGAAGTTCAGCGATCCGTTGCAACTCGAACCCGTTGATATTCTTTTCCTCGCACAACCGCACGGTGAGGCGCAACATCATATCAATGAATATGCAAAACTCGCGCCAAAGATCGTTGATCTCGCCGCGGACTTCCGCCTGCACGATGCAACTGTCTATGAAAAATGGTATGGCGAGCAACACGCCGCGCCCGAATGGCTAAACAAATTTGTTTATGGCTTGCCCGAACTTCATCGCGCCGAACTTGCCGCCGCGAATTATGTCAGCGGTGTGGGATGCAATGCGACGGCTAGCAACCTCGCTTTGCTTCCGCTCGTCAAAGCGGATTTGATTGACAAGGACGCGCCGATCATCATCGAGATCAAAGTTGGATCATCGGAAGGAGGCGCGGAGGGAAACTCCGCTTCACACCATCCCGAGCGGGCTTCCGTTATTCGGACCTTCTCTCCCTTTGGTCATCGTCACACTGCTGAAGTGATTCAAGAAATGAGCGTGACGAATGTTTCGCTGACGATGACATCTGTTGATTTGGTGCGCGGCGTTTTGGCGACGGTACACGCCAAAGTTAAAGCGGGCGTGATGACAAAGGATTTGTGGAAAGCGTATCGAAGCGCAGCAAATGAAAACCCATTCATTCGCATCGTGAAGGAACAGCGCGGAATCTACCGCGTGCCCGAACCCAAGATTCTCGCTGGATCGAATTATGCTGACCTCGGCTTCGATCTCGATGAAAGCAATGGTCATATCGTTTCGATGTGCGCCATTGACAATCTTATGAAAGGCGCGGCAGGCTCGGCAATACAGTGCATGAATCTGATGATGGGCTGGGATGAAACATTGGGCTTGGAGTTCGCGGGTCTGCACCCAATTTAAGATGTCATTGCGAGGAGTGGCGCTATCAGCGCCACGACGTGGCAATCTCATGTTTTCATGCAATGGAATGTTTGTAGGTAAGCCGAGATTCCTTCTCGAAGACTCGCAACGACATATCTTTGGAGAATTAGATGGCTCAATCAATTACAGTTGTTAAACTCGGCGGCACGGAAGGCGTGGACTTCTCCGCGATCTGCGAAGATGTCGCAGGATTATTGAAGCAGGACATGCAGCTTGTTCTTGTGCATGGCGGATCGTCGGAGGCGAACTCGCTTGGCGAGGCATTGGGCGCGCCGCCGAAATTCATTACATCGCCATCAGGATATACTTCGCGCTACACAGATCGAAAGACGCTGGAGATTTTTGCAATGGCAGTCAATGGAAAGATCAATACGTTGCTCGTTGAACAATTGCAAGTACTCGGCGTTAATGCGCTTGGCTTGAGCGGTATAGATGGAAAACTTTTGCAAGCCACGCGCAAAGATTCGATTCAATCCATCGAAAACGGCAAGCGCAAAATTATCCGCGATGATTACACAGGAAAGATCGAATGCGTCAACGCCGAATTGCTTCAAACTTTGTTGGCGAGCAAATATCTTCCAGTCATCGCGCCGATGGCAGTCAGTGAAAAAGGCGAAGCGTTGAACGTGGATGCAGATCGCGCCGCGGCGATGGTCGCATCTGCATTGAAAGCGGAAACACTTGTGTTACTCACGGCAGTTCCAGGGTTGATGAAAAACTTTCCAGATGAATCATCGCTCATCAAACAATTGAATCAGAGTCAATTGTCCGACGCGCTCGAAGCCGCGCAAGATCGGATGAAGAAAAAAGTTTTGGGCGCGGAAGAAGCCCTCAAGGGCGGCGTGAAGCGGGTCATCATCGCGGACGGTCGAATCGAAAATCCAATCTCAAATGCTTTGGCAGGAAAAGGAACAATCATTCAATGAACGCACAAGAAATTATTGACATCGAATGCAAACACACTTCGGGCGCGTATGCCAAGCAGCCGCTGGTCATCGTGCGCGGACAAGGCGCGTCGTTGTTCGATGCGGATGGCGTCGAGTATCTCGATTGCTCGTCGGGACACGGCGTTGCCAATCTCGGTCACGCGCATCCGAAAGTGGCGGAGGCAATTTATAAGCAAGCCTCCACGCTGATTACTTTATTCGAAACGTTTCCAAACGACAAGCGCGCGGAGTTGATGCAAAAAATTACTTCGCTGGTGGACGGATTGGATCGAGTCTTTCTTTGCAACTCGGGGACGGAAGCCGTTGAAGCCGCATTGAAGTTCTCCCGCATCTCAACCGGACGCAAGAACGTGGTCGCCGCCATGCGAGCCTTTCACGGCCGGACGTTTGGTTCACTCTCCGCGACGTTCAACAAAAAATATCGCGATGGATTCGAACCGTTGGTTCCCGGATTTAGTCACGTTGCTTATAACAACATCGAAGCATTAGATAAAGCCGTGACTGATGAAAGTGCCGCTGTGATTTTAGAAGTTGTTCAAGGCGAAGGTGGTGTGTATCCCGCCAATGCGGAATACATTCAAGCCGCGCGTCGAACCTGCGATGAGCGCGGCGCGTTGTTGATTGTGGATGAAATTCAAACCGGCTTTGGCCGCACCGGGAAGATGTTTGCGATTCAACATTTCGGCGTCATGCCTGATTTATTAACATGCGCCAAATCGTTGGCAGGTGGACTTCCCATGGGAGCGGTGTTGATTGGAAAGAAAATAAAAAATTTAACACCCGGTGTTCACGGCTCGACGTTTGGAGGCAATCCGTTGGCGTGCGCCGCGGCGGTCGCGGCATTGACTGCGATTGAGGAAGAAGATTTGCCTGGTCAAGCCGCGGCGAAAGGCAAATACTTGATGGATAAGTTGAAACAAATCCAATCGCCGTACATTCGCGAAGTGCGCGGAATGGGCTTGATGGTCGGCATTGAAATGAAACAGAAAGTTGTGCCATATATCCGAGAATTACAGGATTTGCATATCATTGCTTTGAACGCGGGCATGACCGTCATCCGTTTGCTGCCGCCGCTGGTCATTACTTATAAACAACTCGATCACCTTGTGGATGTGTTGGCGGAAGTATTGACTCAGAAGATGGATGATGGAGAATAGTTCATGGTTGAACGTTATCCATGATCCATTGACCATGTTTCATTTAGAAAATGTTTATGACTGAAACGCTAATTGGACTCGTCTCGCGATACAGCCCATCGGGACGAGAACGCGGCGCAGTGGAATGGCTGGTAGCGCGCATGAAGTCGCTTGGCTATAGCCGCGCATTCGTTGACGGGGCAGGCAATGCAATTGGCATCATGGGAAATGGATCAAAACAGATTGTGTTGTTGGGACACATTGATACCGTTCCCGGCGAGATCCTTGTTCACCTCACCCCTAGCCCCCCACCGTCTCCCCCCATTTTCACAAAAAATGGGGGGAGAGAAAGAGGGGGGCAGAGAGGGGAATCATTATATGGACGCGGGTCTGTGGATGCAAAAGGGCCGTTATCGTGTTTTGTGGATGCGATCGCTCAAGTTGGCAATGTAGAAGGATGGCAATTCGTTGTCATCGGCGCGGTGGAAGAGGAGCGCGATTCGGGTGGCGCGCGATTCATAGTCAATCAATATAAGCCAGACTTTGCGATCATCGGTGAGCCGAATCACTGGGATCGGATCGCGTTGGGATACAAAGGCAGCGCGTGGGCAGCTATAACAATCAAGCGTGAACAGATGCACACCGCCAGTGGCGAAGAGACGGCGTGCGAATCTGCGATTGAGTTGTGGCTGAAGATAAAGGCTTACGCGGATTCGTTCAACGCTGATAAACAAAAGACCTTTGATAAACTGTTACTTATTTTGCGCGGCATAAATTCAGAATCGAATGATTTCGAACAATGGGCGCGGTTGAGAGTTGGTGCGCGATTGCCGATGAATGTTTCACCGAAGGAATGGTATGCAAAGTTAAATGAAATTGCGGATGGAGCAATCATCGAGCCAACGGGATTCGCTGTCCCGGCGTGGGAGTGTGAGAAAAACACTCCGCTGGTGCGTGCTTTCTTGAATGGAATCCGCTCACAGGGCGGCGAGCCGCGCTTCGTCTATAAAACGGGAACGGCTGATTTGAACATCGTCGCACCGATTTGGAAATGTCCCGCGCTGGTCTATGGTCCCGGTGATTCGACTCTCGATCACACGCCGAATGAGCATATCGAGCTGGAAGAGTATTCGAAAGCAGCGGATGTTTTGCGTGAAGCACTGGAAAAGTTGACCCGCTAAAAATTCGAGTGGATCGAACCGCGCGGGATTTCGTCTGGATCGAAGGGCGTTACCTGATAGACATAATAGTTCAACCAGTTTGAGAATAACAGATTGGCATGTCCGCGCCAGCGCACCTGCGGTGACTGCGCCGGGTCATTGTTGGGATAATAATTGTGCGGCACGTGAATCGGCAAACCTTTGCTGACATCGCGGTCATATTCGGACTTGAGCGTGAGCGGATCGTATTCCGAATGGCCGGTCACGAAGATGTGGCGGCCATCCTTCGATGCGACGATGTAAATGCCGGCCTGATTTGATTCGGCCAGGATTTGTATATCGCCGACTTTCTCAAGGTCGGCGCGGCGAATCTCGGTGTGGCGCGAATGCGGGGCGTAGAAAACGTCATCGAAGCCGCGCAGCAGGCTCTCGGTTCGGGAAAGGACGCGGTGCTCGAAGACGCCGAACATTTTTCCGGGGAGATCGTATTTTGGAATCCCGTAACGATGATGGAGTCCGGCCTGCGCTCCCCAGCAGATATACAGAGTCGACTCAGCGCTCGTCTCAGCCCAATCCATGATGCGAGTCAGTTCGTGCCAATAATCAACTTCCTCGAACGGCATCTGTTCGACAGGCGCGCCGGTGATGATGAGGCCGTCGAATTTTTCGGGGCGGATCGCATCGAAGGTGACATAATGCTTGAGCAGATGTTCCGCGTCCGTGTTTTTGGAATCGTGTGTCGCGGTGTGGACGAGTGTGATTTCGATTTGCAGTGCGGAGTTGCTCAATAAGCGCAGCAACTGCGTTTCGGTCGCGATCTTGGTGGGCATGAGATTCAGGATCGCCACACGCAGCGGGCGAATATCCTGATGCGAAGCGCGCTCTTCGCCCATGACAAAGATGTTTTCGTTTTCGAGGGTCGCGCGCGCCGGAAGTGTGGATGGAATTTTTACGGGCATGGTGGAAGGATGAAGGCAGAAGGAGGGCAGATAAAAACTTCTTCATGCTTCATAATTCATCCCTTCTCCTTTCTATTGGAGTGCCTGATCCAAATCCCACAGGAGATCGTCAACGTCTTCCAGCCCGATGCTCAAGCGGATGAAATCGGGGCTGACGCCGGCGGCTTTTTGTTCCTCGTCCGAAAGCTGGGAGTGTGTTGTGCTGGCGGGGTGAATGGCGAGCGACTTTGTGTCGCCGACATTGGCAACGTGACTGAAGAGTTTGAGACCGTCAATGAATTTTGCGCCGGCTTCGCGGCCGCCTTTGACGCCGAAGCCGAGCACCGCGCCCGGGCCTTTCGGCAAATATTTTTTGGCGCGTTCGTGGTCGGGATGACTGCTCAAACCCGCATAGGTCACCCAACTGACCTTTGAATGATCTTCGAGAAATTCTGCCACCGCTTGCGCGTTCTCGACGTGACGTTCCATCCGTAATGACAGAGTCTCCAGTCCCTGAATAAACAGCCATGAATTGAACGGCGATTGGCACGTTCCCAAATCTCTTAAGATGCCGGCGCGCGCTTTTGAGATAAAAGCCAGCGGGCCGAAATCCTCCGCGTAAACGACATCGTGATAAGCAGGGTCGGGCGTGTTGAAGTTTTTGTGACGCGTACTCTTCGCCCAGTCGAATTTTCCGCTGTCCACGACCACGCCGCCGATGGAAGTGCCGTGGCCGCCGATGAACTTTGTTGTCGAATGGGTAACGATATCCGCTCCCCATTCGAAGGGACGGCAGAGATATGGCGTGGCAAACGTGTTATCAATCATCAGCGGAATGTGGAATTCCTGCGCAATCTTCGCAACTTCTTCGAACGGAAAGATGTTCACGAGCGGATTGCTGATCGTCTCGCCGTACAGGATTTTTGTATTTGGCTGGATCGCGCGGCGGAAATTTTCCGGGTCGGATGGGTCAACCAGCGTTACGTGAATGCCGAGGCGCGGAAAAGTATAGGTGAACTGGCTGATGGTCCCGCCGTATAACGTCGAAGCGGAAACAATATGGTCGCCCGCTTCGCAAATCGCCAGGATGGCCGTTGCCTGCGCGGCATGGCCGGAACTGACCTCCAGCGCGCCGACGCCGCCTTCCAAATCCGCCATCCTTTTTTCCAACACATTGGAGGTCGGGTTTCCGATGCGCGTGTAGATATTTCCGGCTTCCTGCAGCGCAAACAAACGCGCGGCGCGTTCCGTGCTTTGCAGATTGTACGCCGCCGTCTGATAAAGCGGCACAGCGCGGCTGCCCGTGGTTTCCTCGGGTTCGTATCCCGCGTGCAGCTGGCGGGTGGTGAAACCAAATTGACGTTCTGTTGTGAGCATAAGACTCTCCTCGAATTGGATTTACCCGCTCATCAGGAGAGAAAAAATTACCTCTCCTGAAAGCACAAGAAGAGGTAACAAAGTATACATACCATCCTCTCATCTTCCAGTTTTCGAATAGCATTGACTATTCTCTGTCGGAATTGGCACCTTGACTTTGCAGCCAGGTTGCCGAGGCGTCACGGGGCCGTTCCCTCAGCCTCTCTGGATAAGAGCGAGTATTCGATTGTTAGCGGCGGTTTATATCACAATGATTTGATTTAAGTCAAGACTTTTATGTTGATGCTAAAAGAAATATAAATAGAACAGAGATGCAACAGCATCTCTGTTTTGTATCGGACATCGTTTAAAAAATTCTACGGTGTGTATGCAAATTCAAAATTTGGACGTCGTTGCGACGAAGCAATCTCCCCCTTCAACGCGGGGATTGCTTCGGGTGGAACACCCTCGCAGCGACGTGATAAAGTATTTACATACAGACCCTAGTTGAGAACCTTCGCCAGCACGTCGTTGGCTTCGAGCAGCAGGTATTCCGTCCCGTCCATTTTGAATTCCGTGCCGGTGTATTTGGCGAAGAGCACCTTGTCATTGACTTTCAGTTTGATCTCTTCATCGTCGCCGATAGCCACGACCAGGCCGGTCTGCGGTTTTTCCTTTGCGGTTTCGGGAAGCAATAAACCGGACGATGTCTTGCTTTCCTGTTCGATGGGTTTGATGAGCACGCGCGTGCCCATCGGTTGAAGATTGATTTTTGCCATTCCTACCTCCAATTAGAGTCCAAGATATTTGTCTATTTTCACGCGGTCGAAGCCGACCACGATCTTTCCACCGATGTCGATCACCGGCACGCCTTGTTGACCGGAGCGGCGCACCATATCGCGGGCGGCAGCCATGTCGCGGCTGACGTCCACGTCTCTGAACTTGATTCCTTTCTCACGGAAGTATTTCTTCGTCATGTTGCAGAACGAACAAGTGGGGGTGCTGAAAACGATGACGCGCGGTTGGGGTTGGGTTTGATCCATTGTTCACCTCTATGCAAAACTTCTACGAAGAATAGATGCGCAAGGGACAAAAAAGTTGCATGCAACTTTCGGCTTTTTCCGGCATCTGTATATTGATATACTGAACACGGGCATAAATTGCGCTTTTGTTCAACGGGATTCGGCAAGGGATAAATCCCCGCCTCAGCGCATGAAAGTGGCGCCTTGGCGCCACTCGTTGCGCCAGTCCGAAGGCGTCGCCGTGGCGCCATGGCGACAACTTTCACGTACTGAGCAGGTGGCTTCAGCCCCGCGAATCAAGCGGTAGAAAACCGCAATTTGTGACCGTGCCTGGTATATTATCCGAAAAGGAGTCTGGACATTTCCAATTCAACATGGATACAAATACTTTCTTCCAGAAGATTCAGAAGAACCCTCGCCCCGTGGTGGTTGATTTGTGGGCACCGTGGTGCGGACCCTGTAAAATGGTCAAACCGACTTTGGAAAAACTATCGAAAGAATATGCCGGGCGCGTCGACTTGTGGGAGATCAACGCCGATGACTCGCCTGAACTTTTGCGAAAGCTGGGCGTGTACGGAATCCCGACGCTGGTTGTCTTCCGCGGCGGCAGGGAGATTTCGCGGTACGTCGGCGCAAAACCCGCAAACGCGCTGAAGAATTTGTTCGAGACACTTTCGACCGGCGGCGATCCCGGCCCTGCCGCGCTTGCCGTCAAAGATCGCATCCTCCGCGTTGGCGCTGGATTGGTCCTCGCCTGGATCGGCTGGATCATGAACTCAAATTGGCTGTTGTTCATTCTTGGCGGCGCGCTGATGTTCAGCGCGGTGTATGATCGCTGTCCGATCTGGCGGGCGATCACTTCCAAATTTAGAGAATTGACCAGCAAAGCATAGCAGGAGGAATGGTCTATGAACTTGGATGATCGCCGTTTTGACCATCGCAAGATGGATATGTTGATGGGCGCGGATCGTCAGGCGAGATGGAATCCATCAGCATTTATCAGCCGCTTCGATATTCGTCCGGGCGCCTCGGTTCTGGACCTGGGATCGGGCCCCGGTTTCTGGACATTTCCCCTCGCTGACAAGGTCGGCGCGCAAGGCGCGGTTTGGGCGTTGGACATCAGCCAGGAAATGCTCGACGAGCTTTCCCAGCGCAATCCGCCAAAACAAGTACATACCTTGCGAAGCGAACTTCCGAAAATTGATTTGCCTGATTCGAATTTCGATTTGATTTGGATGGCATTTGTCTTTCACGAAGTCATGCCGCCGCAAAAGCTGGCAGACGAAATGTTCAGAGTGGCGAAGGCCGAAGGTGTTGTGGCCGTTCTCGATTGGCGTCCCGACGCGGCCGGTGAAGGCGGCCCGCCGCGCCATCATCGTTTATCAATCGAGCAAGTCATTGGATTCCTGCATCAGGCAGGTTTCCAATCCGTCGAGAAAACCTGGCAGGATGGCGACGCGTATTTGATCGAAGCCCGGCGATGAATTGAACAAAAAAGTGCTGATGAAAAAAATCATCAGCACTTTTTTGTAAGTCGACCATCGCCCTGAGCGGAGCGCAGTGAAGTCGAAGGGCAGACCAAGCCAGCAATTTCGCTTCGACTTCGTGGCGCTGGTTTCGATACGCTCCTTTGCTCGCTACTCAACCATCGCACCACTCCGCTCACATCGTCCCGACACTTGCACCTGACGCAAGTGCAGGTGTGTCCTTCGGGAGCGCGACAATTTGTTCAGTTGCTTTGCGTCAGCAGCGGTGTCACATATTTTTCGAGCATGGCGCGGCTGATCGCACCGGTCCACGCGTAACGGACTGTCCCCGTTCGATCAATCACATACGAGTTGGGAAGATTTTGATTTCTGAAAACAGACAGGGATGCGTTTTGCGGATCAACCCAAACGTGAAATTTCAATCCATAACTTTGAGCAAATTGCGACACGGAATCCTTCGGCTCTCCGGCTTCGATGGCGACGATCATAAAACCTTCCGCTGCGTGTGATTCGTAATAAGCTTCGAGCGTTGGCATTTCCGCTTTGCATGGCGGACACCACGTCGCCCAATTGTTCACCAGCAATATGTCCTGCCGGAAATCGGAAAGCGATTCGCTGGTCCCATTCACGTTTTGCAGAACGAGCTGCGGAGCCGGGTAGTTGACCGCGGCCGGCACGACCGACATCTCATCCGCGGACGGTGCGGAGCCTGATGCGGTGCTGGATCTGGGCCAGAAGATGAACAGCGCGATGCCGATCAGGATCAAGCCGATGCCCATCGCGACCAGCCCGCTGTTATCCCTTTTTCTTTTTCGATATTTGCCCTTTTGGGTCATGAGGAACCTGCCGATTCGGTGAGCGTTATTTCTCGAGGGCGCGTTTGATCTCTGTCAGCAGGCCCTGTTCCGGTACTGCGCCGACAACCATCTTGGCTCCCGAATTGATCACGGTCTGCGGCACGCCGCTGACGTAATATTCCTGCGCCAGTTCGGGGAACTCCGTGGCCTCGATGCCTTCGGCGCGAATCATTGCCGGGTTTTCCATTGCCATTTGATGCGCGAGCAGCACGGCTCGCGGGCAGTATGGTCAGGTAGGTGTGACAAAAACCTGGAGCAGTAATGGTTCGTTCAGGTTCTTCAGGAAATCGCGAACTGCCGGGCTGAGACCGGAGTCGCGGTTGGACACCATTAGAATGTCGTTGACAAGAGTGGCGAACTCGTGTCCCGACGGGACGCCCGAAAATTGGATTCCAAGATTCGAAATCTGTTCTCCGTCTTTGGCGGCAACCACGAGAGCCGGATATTTGTCAACATGATATCGGTCGGCCACGTTTTTATCGGCTTGAAAATCATAAACTTTCAAGCTGACTTTATCGTTGATGACAACAACTTCATCCAGAAGCTGTTGAATCTCCGCACAATATTCGCAGTTCTGGGCGGAACCAAAAAAGAGAATCTGAACCGGCTCTTTCAATTGGGCGAAGGCTTCGCGGATCTGATCAACGATCTGTTTGTCGAGAAGTTTTTCCATGTGGTTTTCCTAATCGGCGCTTGTTGCAGGCGCGGCCACCTGGGTCGTGATGTCGAACTGCGGCGGGTTTTCGAGATGTTTCTTCACCGCGCACAGATCTGCTGAGCGGATGAGCGAGTCGCGATACTTTTCCGGAAAGCTGGGCGGGACCTGGATTTCGAGATCAATTTTCTCGACCATGCCGGTAAACGGGTTGGCGTGAACGCGCTGAACGATCCGAATGTCATCGGCGGGCAAGCCGCGCTGGCGGCAAAAGCCCAGCACGTAAATCCCGGCGCAGGTTCCGATGGAGGAAAGGAAAACGGCGAAGGGCGTGGGCGCGCTGGCGGCAGGCGGCTGGTCGGTCGGGACGGTAAACCCGCCGAAGTGCGCGTCCACGCGCGAGCCGCCGGGGAAGTCAACGATCATTTCCATTTCTAATTGATACTCCTTTTCGAGTTTTATAATTTCGTTTCATGCCTTTTGGATGCACATGAATTGAAAAAGTTGCAGATGACTTTTCTCTGGATGATGTATACTTTCTCCCTGCAGCTTTTATGAGTTGAATCCAATGCTTCGCACCATTTTTTGACGGGAAGACTCCAAGTGAAATCCGATTCCGCTTAAATCAATACCTTCGCCAATGCGGTATCGGGAGCGGCGAACGTAGGGACAATTTGGCAAATTGTCCCACAAATGGCGAGGGTATTGTTTAAATGGCTTTGTCCAAAAAACTGATGCGTCGCATGGCGCGAGTGCAACTTTTAAGGAATAAATTCATCTAATGATTAATCCGACACCGCAGGAACTATCGCTCGAAAAACTCCGCGCCGGCGACCGCGCTGAAATGGCCCGCATGGTGGACGTGTTTTCCGCCCCGGTCTACCGTTTGGGTTTGCGGATGCTTGGCAGCCCACAAGACGCCGAGGATGTTCTTCAGAACACGTTCATGAATGCGCTCACGCATTTGTCCGAATTCGAGGGACGTTCGAGCATCGCAACCTGGCTGTATCGCATCGCGGCCAACGAAGCGCTGATGTTGATCCGGCGCAGGAAGCCCGAAGTGAACATCGAAGATTTGCAGGCCGATGACCCCGATGCCGGGCTGATGCCCACTCAATTTGTAGATTGGAGCGGCCTGCCCGAGAACGAATTGCTTTCTGAGGAAGGAAAGAAGGCCCTCGATGCGGCAATTCAGACTTTGCCGGAGAATCTGCGAATGGTTTTCGTCATGCGCGATGTCGAAGGGTTGTCAATCAAGGAAACTGCAGATGCCCTTGGATTGACCGGGACCAACGTCAAAACCCGGCTGCTGCGCGCCCGTTTGCATCTGCGGGAGAGACTGTCTGCCTATTATGCCGAACGCAGCCAGCACCTTATTCGTGAGGACAAAAATGATGGATCATAATCATGTGAATTGCGAAACGTTGCTCGGCTCTTTATCCGAATATATTGACGGCGAATTAAGTCCCGAACTTTGCCGCGAGATCGAAAAGCATCTTGCCGGATGCGATAACTGCCGCGTCGTCTTGAACACCACCAGGCGGACGATTGATCTCGTTCAATCGCCAGCGGAGGCGGTCCCCGTGCCCGACGAGGTGCGCGAACGCCTCTTCAAGCGCCTCAACCTCGACGATTATCTGAAGCCGAAATCTCAATAGCTTTTCCGCGTCGAATCTTTTTTGAATCGAAAATCAGCCTCCGGCGATTTTTATCGCGGCGGCTGGTTTGATTCCCGCATAAAGTGATGGGTAACCATATCTTTTGAATCGGGGTTGACGTTTCTTCGGACCTCTTGATACACTCACGCCCATTCTTCTCGTGAAGGATGAGCAATGTTGACTCTAAATCACCAGCTCGATTTGATTCGTCAATCCGCGACGGTTGGGATGAACGACCGTGTTCTCGAACTCAAAGCCAGCGGACGCCAAATTATCAGTCTGCAAGTCGGCGACCCGGATTTTGCGACTCCGCAATCGGTAATGGACGTTGCTTTGAACGTGATGAAAGACGGCTTGACCCATTACAGCCCATCCCGCGGCTTTCCGGACTTGAGGCGGGCGGTGGCAACCAAACTGACGCGCGACGAGGGCCTGGCCTATGATCCGCAATCCGAAATCCTGATCACGCACGGCGGCATTCACGCTTATTACACCGCGATGCAGTCCATTCTTAATCCCGGCGACGACGTGTTGATCCCCGATCCAACCTGGGCCACGCACGCAAATATGGCGATCATGCTGCGCGGAAATGTCATTCGAGTTCCCGCGCCCGCGGAAAATGATTTCATCCCGTTTTTCGAATCATGGGAAAAAGCATTGACGCCAAAAACAAAAGTTATCGTCTTGAACTATCCATCGAATCCAACCGGCGCGTACCCCACGCGTGAATATTTGGAAAAGCTGCAAGATTTTGCCGCGGCGAATGATCTCTGGATTGTGAGCGATGAAGTTTACGGAAGTTTGTATTATGCCGAAAAGCCAACATCTGCCGCGGCGATTGACGGCGCCAGGCCGCGGACATTGATCGTCAACAGTCTATCCAAGACGTACGCCATGACTGGCTGGCGCGTCGGCTATTTGGCCGCGCCGCCGCAGGTGATCGAGAACGCCCTCAAGGCTGGACAAAACTCGATTACGTGTGTCGCGCCTTTTATCCAGAAAGCCGCGGCGTTCGCGCTGACCGATGCCGCAGTCCAGCGTGTCGCCGCGCAGATGCGGACTGTGTATGCCCGCCGCCGCGAACTCGTATCGCGGATTGCGCGCGAATTCGAAAGCGATAAAGTGCTGGCTGCACCGCCCATGGGAGCATTTTATTTCTTCCTGGATTTCCGTCCGTTGAAAATGACTTCGTCTGAGATCTGCGAACGGATTCTGGAAGAAGCCGGCGTGGCGCTTGTACCCGGCTCGGCGTTCGGCGCTCAAGGTGAAGGATTTGCCCGCATGACGATTGCGGCTTCCGACGAGAATGTGGAGATTGGCTTTAGAAAGATTTTGGAATGGGCGGAACATTTAAAACGATCATTCGAGAATGGATAATTCGAGATATGTTTTCGAATGTCGAATCATCGAATAACGATGATCGGAGGTGTTATGAGAGTCGCATTTCAAGGTGAACCCGGCGCGTACAGCGAACAAGCCATCTTCGATTATTTTGGAGAAGTGAAGGCGCATCCGTGTGAATCATTCGAGGCTGTGTTCGAATCGGTGGCTTCGAGGGATTGTGATGCGGCTTTGATCCCAATCGAGAATTCGCTCGCCGGCAGCATTCATCGAAATTATGACCTGCTTTTGCGCTGCGACTTGCATATTGCCGGAGAATATTTCCTGCGCGTGCGGCACTGCTTGATTGCGTTTCCAGGCATCGGGAAAAAAGACATTCGACGCGTCATCAGTCATCCGCAGGCGCTTGAACAATGCGCCGCGTACCTGCGCGCGTTGGATGTCAAAATCGAGCCGGTCTATGACACAGCGGGAAGTGTGAAGATGTTGAAGGAGAGCAGCGACCAGACAACCGCAGCGATTGCGTCCCGCCGCGCCGCGGACATGTACGGAATGCAGATTTTGGAAGAAGGCATCGAAGACAACATGGAAAATTACACGCGCTTTCTCGTCGTTCAGCGCGAGCCGGTCACACCAGATGGCGAAGCCAAGACATCCATTGTCTTCACATTGAAGAATCAACCCGGCACGTTGTTCAAAGCGTTGAGTGTGTTCGCCCTGCGCGATATTGACCTGACGAAAATCGAGTCGCGGCCCTTGCAGGGTCAGCCGTGGGATTATCTTTTCTACATTGATTTTATCGGCGCGGCGCATGAGGAGAAAGTACGCCGCGCCCTCGATCACTTGAGTGAACTGGCATTGATGCTGCGCGTGCTCGGTTCGTATCCGCGCGCTTCACAATAGATTTTCCTTCACCAACAATTCAGCGTTATAAATGGATCCGCCCGCTGCGCCGCGGATGGTGTTATGCGACAGCACAACGAACTTCAGAGTCAAAAGCGGATCGCGGCGGATTCGGCCAACGACGGTGGTCATGCCTTTGCCCGTTAAACGGTCGAGTCGCGGCTGGGGGCGATCCGCTTCGCCGCGGACCTCGATGACGGGCCGCGGCGTCGAGGGCAGTTCGCGCGCGGAGGCCGGGGCGTGGTAATCGCGCATGGCACGCGCCGCCGCTTCCGGGTCCGCGGGACGCGAGAGTTCCACGCTGACGCATACCGTGTGCCCATCCGTCACCGCGACGCGATTCGTATGCGCGCTGAATCCAATATCCGCCAATTCAACTTTGTTGCCATCCAATTTGCCGAGCATCTTGCGCGGCTCCCATTCGACTTTGTCTTCCTCGCCGCCGATGTTCGGAATGACATTGTCGTGGATGTCGAGCGACGGCACGCCAGGGTAGCCCGCGCCCGAAAGCGCCTGCATGGAAACCGCAAAAACTTTTCTCACGCCGAAGGAATCGTCGAGCGCCTTGAGCGCGACCGTGAGGCCCGTGCTGGTGCAATTTGGATTCGTCGTGATGCACCCGCTCCAGCCGCGCTGCTGGCGTTGCCGCTTGACCAATTGAATATGATCGGCGTTGACTTCGGGCAGCAGGAGCGGCACATCGTCCGCGCGGCGATACGATGAGGCATTCGAACAAACCGCAAACCCTGCCTGGGCAAATTGCGGTTCGAGGTCTTTGGCGAGATCGGCGGGCAGTGCGGAGAAAACAATTTTTGCATGGATTGAGTCTGGCGTCGCGGGGACAACAACCATATCACGCGCGTACTCGGGCATGGGATCATTCAATACCCAACGGCAAGCCTGCGCGTAAGGCTGTCCGATGGAACGGTCCGAGGCGGCTAACGCCACGACTTTGAACCACGGATGTTGATCGAGCAGTGAAATAAATCGCTGGCCGACCGAGCCGGTCGCGCCGAGAACTGCAACGGAAATTTGAGAGGATGACATAAAGGACTCCTTTTGAGTAGGGGCACAGCGCGTCTGGAAAAGACATGGACGGGCCTTGTTTCGCTGTGCCCCTACAAATTATTTCACGATCAATTCATGCAGCGCTTTCACGGCCAGCTCGGTATCCTCCGCGCTGACAACCATGCTGATGGAAACTTCCGATGAACCCTGCGCGATGGCGAGAACATTCACGTTATTCTTCCCAAGCTGCGAGAAGATTTGTCCCGCGACGCCGGGCGTGTGAATCATCCCCACGCCGACAACAGTGATGATCGAAACATCCTCCGTCTTCCAAATTCGATCAATGTCGCGCTCTTCAAGCTCGTCTGCGAAAGCTTTTTCAAGCGCATTGACCACAGGCGCGGCGGTTTCATCCGGCACAGCAAAACAAATGGATTGTTCCGATGAAGCTTGCGTGATCAGCGGCACGCTCGTGCCGGTAGATGCGACCGCGCCAAACGCACGCGCGGCCACGCCGGGAACGCCCAACATGCCGCGTCCTTCCACGGTGATCAGTCTTTGCTTGCGGATGGCTGTCACAGCTTTGACGACTCGTCCGTTCACGGGTTTGCCATTGGATTTTGCGTTGGCGATCAAACGCGTGCCGGGGTGCGACGGATTGAAGGTGTTGCAGATGCGAAGTCCGATCCCAGCTTCAACCACGGGTCGAATCGTTTTTGGATGGAGAACTTTGGCTCCGTAATACGCAAGCTCGGCGATTTCGCTGTACGTGATTTCAGGCAGCGTACGCGCCGAGGGTACAATGCGCGGATCGGTGGTCATCACGCCGTCAACGTCCGTCCAGATCCAGACATCGTCCGCCGGCAGGACCGCGCCGATGATCGCGGCGGAATAATCGCTTCCGCCGCGGCCCAACGTTGTTATCACGCCGTCGGGCGTCGCGCCGATGAAGCCAGTCGTGATTGGAATGATGCCCTCATCCAATAACGGTTTTAAAATACGCCGCGTTTTCTCAGTCGTCACTTTGATGACCGGATGAGCATTTTGAAAATGATCGTTCGTAATGATGAACTCGGTGGCTTCGATTACTTCCGACTTAATGCCCGTATTCTCTACAATCGCGCCCAGCAAGCGGACGCTCATCCGCTCGCCAAGTGATGCCACCGCATCCAGCGCGCGCGGACTGGCTTCACCGAGCACAGCAATGGCCTTGCACAAATCCACAAAGGAAAGGATCAGTGCGTTGATCTCTTGCTTGGTTTCCAAGCAAGGGTTTTCGTCCTGAACGAGTTCATCCGCCGCAGCAAAATGTTTTTCGCGCAAAGTCTTTTCCGCCTCAGGAAGCGAATTGATATTTCCATGCGCAGCCTGCGAGGCGCTATCCAGCAGGAGATTGGTCACGCCCGCCATGGCTGAAGTCACCACGACGAGGCGCGGCCATTCGGCGCGGGCGTCGCGAATGATTTGCATGGCATTGATCAGCGCCTCCGTTGAACCAACAGAGGTTCCTCCAAATTTCATAACGAGCGTTTGGTTTGGCATCAATCTCTCCTTTGACTCCCCTCTCCTTTTGGGAAAGTCCGCTGTTCTTTGCGGAGAGGGGCGGGGGTGAGGTAAACAAAAACGCCTCACGATTCCGTGAGGCGTTATGTGTTTCGATATAACCTATGTTTCGGTTACTTCAGTCCAAACACAAATTCCTCACGGAAAACCGGGAGGTAGTTGTGGTCATGGACATGGTGAAGCAAACCGATTTCATGTTGGGCGGTATTCTATGCGCGAGATGAGGATGAGTCAAGGGGCGAATTTTTGTGTTCATCCATGCTATACTTGAAATGCACAGAAAGAAGACCAGCATGATTTATCAGATTAAGCAAAGCGAGCTTCCCAAGAAACTGTGGAACCTGATCGACGCTGCGTTGCGTGGTGAGCCAGTGTTTATTGAACGTGATGACAAGGCGTTGATTCAGTTGATACCGCTTAAGCAAATGTTGCATCCGCGCAAGGCAGGAAGTGCAAAAGGCATGATAGAAATCGCGGATGATTTTGACGCGCCTCTTGATGACTTTTCTGAATATACGCCATGAATATCCTGCTGGATACGCATGCGTTCCTATGGTTTGTGGATGGTAGTCCGCGCTTGAGCCAGCCTGCGCGAGATTTGATCGAAACAGAAGACTCGCAACCTTTTCTAAGCGTGGCAAGCCTATGGGAAATGGCGATAAAGATCAGCTTGGGGAAATTGACTTTGAAACAATCCTATGAAACCTTTATTTCTCATCAATTGGCACAGAATGGAATTGGTGTTTTGAATATTACGATGGCACACGCTGCCGCAAATTGCAACTCTTCCTTTTTACCACCGCGATCCATTTGACCGCTTGCTGGTTGTTCAATCAAAGATAGAAGATATGGCTCTTGTTAGTGCTGATCCCGTATTTGACATGTACAAGGTTAAGCGCGTTTGGTAATATCTCGCCTTTGAAATAGAATGCGAAGTGGCAGTAAAGACTGCTCTGTATTTATAGGATAGTGTTCTATTTGTAAGTGATGGATTAGTATTACAGCGCAAAGTTAGAGCATTGAGGGTTCTGCTCATGGCTTTTCTACCGTTTTCGCCCTCATCCCCAACCCTTCCCCCGAATGGGGAAGGGAGTCTCCTCTCCCTTTGGGAGAGGGAAAGGGTGAGGGAGAATTGGCAGGGAACGATTGCTCGACCTTGCGCTGTAATGTTAGTCGAGAGGGGAATAAACGATCAAACTTCTGTTTTCACCTCTTGACGGATTTTCAAATCTGCCTATAATCGGGCGAAATATCTAACGCCGAAATGAATCCAATCTTCAGCCTCTCCCTTATTGTCATTCTCCTCGCGGTCCTTATTATTAAGGATCTGTTTTTGGTTAGGATGGCAGCGGTGAGAGCCAAGTAACTCATCGTAAGCAAATGCAAAGAGCCGCCTAACCAATAGGCGGCTCTTTTATTTTATCGATTCGAGGAAAAGAGCCATGCGATCTGATACGGTCAAGAAAGGGTACGACAAAGCTCCACACCGGGCCTTGTTCCGCGCGGCGGGGTTGAAAGACGAAGACTTTGAGAAACCATTTATTGCAATCGTAAATTCCCACGTGGATGTTGTCCCCGGCCATGTTCATTTGCAGGAGTTTGGCAAACTCGTAAAAGACGCGGTGCGCGCCGCGGGCGGCGTGCCTTTTGAATTCAACACCATCGGCGTGGACGATGGCATCGCGATGGGACACATGGGGATGAAGTACTCGCTTCCGTCGCGGGAACTGATCGCGGATTCCGTCGAGACGATGATCGAGGCCCACCAATTCGACGCCATGGTCTGTATCCCGAACTGCGACAAGATCGTGCCTGGAATGCTGCTGGCCGCGATGCGCGTCAACATCCCGACCATTTTTGTTTCAGGCGGCCCGATGGCCGCGGGGAAAACTCCCGAAGGCGAAGCGATTGATTTGATTTCGGTGTTCGAAGGCGTGGGGGCCTATTCAGCCGGAAAGATTGACGAGAGCCGTTTATCTGTTTTGGAAAAATTTGCATGTCCATCCTGCGGTTCGTGCTCCGGCATGTTCACGGCGAATTCGATGAACTGTCTGATGGAAGCCATTGGCCTGGCTCTGCCGTTCAATGGTTCAGCATTGGCAAAGACGAAAGAACGCGAAGACTTGGCGCGCAAAGCTGCGGCGCAGATCATGACTCTCTTCGAGCGCGATATCAAACCACGCGATGTGGTCACGCCCGAAGCCATTGATGACGCGTTCGCATTGGATATGGCAATGGGCGGCTCGACGAATACGGTTCTTCACACGCTGGCATTAGCCAACGAAGCGGGCGTGGGTTACCCGCTGAGTCGCATCAACGCTGTGGCGGATAAAGTTCCTCACATCTGCAAAGTGAGTCCGGCGGGCAAATGGCACATGGAAGATGTGCATCGCGCAGGCGGTATTCCTGCAATTCTTAACGAAATCCAATGGTCAACCGGCATGTTGCACTTTGACCGCATCACGGTCAGTGGCAGGACGTTGGGCGAATCGATCAAAGGTCTTGATATCAAAGATGATCAAGTCATTCGTCGTTACGAAAACGCGCATTCGAAACGCGGCGGATTGTCCATTTTGTTTGGCAATCTCGCTCCGAATGGTGCAGTCGTCAAAGTTGGCGGTGTAAGCGAAGCCATGATGAAGTTCAGTGGTCCCGCGCGGATTTATGAATCACAGGATGAAGCACTGGCTGGAATTCTAGCAAATGAAGTGAAGCCCGGTGATGTGGTCGTTGTTCGTTACGAAGGTCCAAAAGGCGGACCCGGTATGCAGGAAATGTTATCGCCGACATCTGCAATTATGGGACAAGGACTCGGCGATAAAGTTGCTTTGATAACAGATGGAAGATTCAGCGGCGGGACGCGCGGCGCGTGCATTGGTCACGTGTCGCCGGAAGCCGCGGCGGGCGGGCCGATTGCCGCGCTCAAGGCCGGGGATGTGATTGACATTGATTTAACGGCGCGCCGCCTCGAGGTCCGGTTGAGCGAAGCGGAAATCAATCAACGTCTCGCCGCGCTGCCTCCATTCAAATCCAAAGCTACATCGAAATGGCTGAAGCGTTATTCGCATTTTGTCACCAGCGCAGACACCGGCGCAGTGTTATCAACGGACGGTGGACGGTAGACGATGGACGGTACCGTCAACGGTCTACGGCCTATCGTCCAGAAGGAGAAGAGAATGAAAAAATCAGGCGCAGAAATTTTATGGGAATGTTTGGTGCGGGAGGGTGTGGAGGTCGTGTTTGGTTATCCGGGCGGCGCGAACATGCCGATCTACGACGCGATGTTGAATTATCCGGTGCATCATGTGTTGGTGCGTCACGAACAAGGCGCGGCGCACATGGCAGACGGCTACGCGCGCGCGTCTGGAAAAGTTGGCGTGGCGATGGCCACCTCGGGACCCGGCGCGACGAATTTGGTCACGGGCATTGCCACAGCGATGATGGATTCGTCGCCGGTGGTTTTCATCACCGGACAGGTCGCGGCGCATTTGATCGGCGGCGACGCGTTCCAGGAAACAGACGTGACTGGAATTACCATACCCATCACGAAACACAACTACCTCGTGACACGCGCGGATGAGATCGCTGAAATTGTGGCCGAAGCTTTTTACATCGCGCGCAGTGGACGACCCGGCCCGGTGCTGATTGACATTTGCAAGAATGCGCAGATCGAACAGACCGAGTTTGTGTATCCCGAAGAAGTGAAATTGCCCGGTTATCAACCGGTATCACATGCGCCAAAAGAGTCGCTTGAATGTGCGGTGAAATTGATCGAGAAAGCACAACGCCCGATTGTTCTGTGCGGACACGGCGTGCTCATCGCCGGCGCAGAAGAAGCGTTGATGCAATTTGCGGTCAAGACTCAAACACCAGTTGCGAGCACGCTGCTGGGACTCGGCGCGTTCCCCGCATCGCATCCATTGAGCCTTGGCATGATGGGCATGCACGGTGAAGTGCATACCAATTTGGCGATTCAGAATTCGGATTTGATTCTGGCTTTCGGGATGCGTTTCGATGACCGCGTGACAGGCAACTTGAAAACCTACGCGCCCAAAGCGAAAAAGATTCACGTCGAGATAGATCCTTCCGAAGTCCACAAAAATGTCGCCGCGGATGTCCCACTGGTCGGCGACTTGATGATGGTTCTCACTGACCTCATCCCGATGGTGGATGAATGCGACCACGATGAATGGCTGGAGCAAATCAATGAATGGAAAACCGAAGCCGAGGCGCGCAGCATCATGAATTGGCCCAGCGATGACAAGTTGTATGTGCCGCATCTGATCAGCGACATTTGGAAAGCGACGGGCGGCGGTGCGATCATCACAACCGATGTGGGCCAGCACCAGATGTGGACGGCGCAATATTATGCGCTCGACAAGCCGAATCGCTGGATCACTTCGGGCGGCGCCGGGACGATGGGCTTTGGCCTGCCGTCCGCGATCGGCGCGTGGTTCGCGAACAAGGACCAGGAAATTTGGGCGATCGCGGGCGACGGCGGATTCCAAATGACTCAGGCTGAACTCACAACTGCAGTGCAGGAAGGTGCGAACGTCAAAGTCGCCATCATGAACAATAATTTCCTGGGCATGGTGCGCCAGTGGCAGGAGTTCTTCTTCGAGAAACGTTATTCCGCCGTAAATATGCTGACACCGGATTTTGTAAAAGTTGCCGAAGCGCATCGAGTCCCAGCCCGGCTTGTAACACGACGCGAGGAAGTGGATGAAGCCATCGAATGGGCGCGCAAGACTCAGGGCCCGGTCGTGATCGAATTCCGCGTCGAACGCGAAGACGGCGTTTATCCGATGGTCCCGACCGGCGCATCGCTGGATCAAATGATCCAAAGACCTTTACGCGTGGAGCAATAATCATGCAATACACCTTTATCGCATTAGTGGAAAATAAACCCGGCGTGTTGAACCGCGTGGCATCGTTGTTCCGCCGCCGCAATTTCAACATCGAGTCGCTGGCGGTCGGGCGCACGGAGAATCCCGAAGTTTCGCGCATGACCGTTGTGGCGGGATGTCCGAACGGCGAAGTGGACGCGCACAAACTGGAAGCGAATCTTTACAAGCTGGTCAACGTGATTGACGTGCAGGATGTGACACACCAACCTTCGGTGACCCGCGACTTGGCTTTGATCAAAGTCAAGGCCGGACCCGAGCGCCGCGGCGAAGTGAACGGGCTGGCCGATATCTTCCGCGCCCGCATCGTGGATGTTGCAGTGGATTCCGTCATCATCGAGATCACCGGCACCGAGGACAAAATCGAAGGCATGATCGAGCTTCTGCGTCCGATTGGAATCGTCGAGATGGTCCGCACCGGACAGGTCGCCATGACGCGCGGAGTCAACGATGGCGTGCGCCGCGTCCCGGGCGTGAATGCAAATCGTTATCAGGAAGATTTTGAATCGGTCGAGATGACGCCGTAACAATCTCGATGGTCGAGTAGGCAGTGCTCTTCCGCCGTATCGAGACCATCGAGACGAACGAATCAAACAATAGTTTGGAAATATGGTGGTCTCGATACGACACTCGCAAAAGGCGCTCATGTCTACTCGACCACCGGCGACAAAACTATAAGGAGAATTTATTATGGCAAAAATCAATTTCGGCGGCGTGGAAGAAGAAGTCGTCACACGCGGCGAATTCCCGCTTGATAAAGCGTGTGAAGTTCTGAAGAATGAAGTTGTCGCGGTGCTCGGTTATGGCGTGCAAGGACCGGCGCAGGCATTGAACATGCGCGATAACGGCGTCAAGGTCATCGTTGGACAGCGCGAAGGCACGCCCAACTGGGACAAAGCCCTCGCGGATGGCTGGGTTCCCGGCAAAGATTTATTTTCCGTTGAAGAAGCTGCAGAAAAGGGAACCGTCATTCAATATCTTTTGTCCGATGCAGGCCAGCGTTCACAGTGGCCGAAGATCGTGGAATGTTTGAATGAAGGCGACATGCTTTATTTCTCACATGGGTTTTCGATCACGTACAAAGATCAAACCGGCGTCATTCCTCCGCCGCATGTGGATGTCGCGCTTGTGGCTCCAAAAGGTTCGGGCCGCAGTGTGCGCGCCAATTTTTTGGATGGCTCTGGAATCAATGCCAGCTTCGCAGTTCAGCAGGATGCAACGGGTCACGCCCTCGAACGAACGCTTGCGCTCGGTATCGCCATCGGCGCGGGTTATCTATTTCCAACAACTTTCGAGAATGAAGTCTATTCTGACTTGACCGGCGAGCGCGGAGTTCTGATGGGCGCGCTGGCCGGCGTGATGGAAGCGCAATATAACGAACTCCGCAAACACGGACATTCACCATCCGAGGCGTTCAACGAAACCGTGGAGGAACTCACGCAATCGCTGATTCGTCTCGTCGGACAAAACGGCATGGATTGGATGTATGCCAATTGTTCCACCACCGCCCAGCGCGGCGCGTTGGACTGGAAGAATAAATTCCGCGACGCGGTGGTGCCAGTCTTCGATGATTTGTATCGGAGCGTCGTTTCCGGCAGGGAGACTCGAATCGTTTTGGATAAGAACAGCGATCCGAATTATCGCGAAAAACTGGATGCGGAGCTCAAGGTGATGCGCGAATCGGAAATGTGGCAGGCCGGCGCGGCGGTCCGTTCATTGAGACCGGAGAATTGGAAGAAGTAGTTCGATGGTTTGATGGTTGAGTAGTTTAGTCGTTGGCAGATAAGGCAGCCACGAAACTATCGAACTACGAAACGAGGTAACTATGAACAATTACGTCAGAATTTTCGACACCACTTTACGCGATGGCGAGCAATCCCCCGGCGCGACAATGACCTCCGCCGAAAAATTGGAAGTCGCGCACAACCTCGCTCGCCTGGGCGTGGACATTATCGAAGCAGGATTTCCCGCAGCCTCGCCCGACGACCTCGAAGCCGTCAGACGAATCGCGGTCGAAGTGGGCAATCCGCCCGCGGGCGAGTCGGATGCGAGAGTCCCCGTCATCGCCGGCTTGGCGCGCGCAAACAAGTCCGATATTGACAAAGCCTGGGAAGCCGTCAAGGACGCGCAGAAGCCGCGCATCCATACATTCCTGGCAACGTCAGCGATTCACATGAAGCACAAATTGAAGATGGATCCCGAGGAAGTGATTCAGCGCGTTTCGGAAATGGTCGCCTATGCGCGTTCGCTGTGTGCGGACGTTGAATTTTCTCCTGAAGACGCGGGCCGCTCGGACCCGGAATTTCTTTATGTTGTCCTAGGCGAAGCCATCAAGTCCGGCGCGACCACGCTCAACATTCCCGATACGGTCGGCTACACCACGCCGGACGAATTCTTCAGTCTCATTGACGGCATCCTCAAGCACACGCCCGGAATGCGCGAGGGCATCACCGTTTCGGTGCATTGCCATGATGACCTCGGCATGGCAACGGCGAATACGCTGGCTGGAATCCGCGCCGGCGCGCGCCAGGCGGAAGTTACGATCAATGGCATCGGCGAACGCGCCGGCAATACATCGCTCGAAGAAGTGGTGATGACGTTGAAGACCCGTCGCCCCGTCTATGGATTGGAAACCGGGGTTGACACGACTCAAATCGCGCGCGTCAGCAAGCTGGTCAGCAATTACACCGGCATCGTTGTCCAACCCAATAAAGCCATCGTCGGCGCGAATGCGTTTGCGCACGAAGCCGGCATTCATCAGGACGGAATGCTCAAACATCAAACCACGTACGAGATCATGCGCCCCGAAGATGTCGGCGTAAATCAATCGAAGTTGGTGCTCGGAAAACATTCGGGTCGCCACGCGCTGCGTTCGCGTCTCGCAGAAATGGGACATTCGCTGGATGACGTTGAACTCGATAAAGCCTTTACGCGTTTCAAGGAATTGGCGGATCGCAAAAAGACGGTCACGGATGCCGATCTCGAAGCACTGGTCGCCGATGAGTTCTATCAACCGCGCGATGTTTATCTGCTCAACGGCTTGCAGGTTTCCTGTGGGACGATGGGCATGCCGACTGCCTCGGTTCGTCTGCGCGGACCCGACGGCAAAATCTACACTCAAGCCGCGATTGGCACAGGTCCCGTTGACGCCACGTACAAAGCCATTGATGGAATCGTCAATGTGCCCAGCACGCTGCTAGAGTTCAACATTCATGCCATCACCGAAGGCATCGACGCGCTCGGCGAGGTCACCGTCCGCATTCAAAGCAAAGATGGTCACCAAACGATGGACGCGCAGACCGAGGTCGAATTTTCCCGTGTCTATGGCGGTCACGGCGCGGATACGGACATCATCGTCGCCAGCGCCAAAGCCTATATCAACGCCCTCAACAAACTCATCATCGCACAGACTGAGGGACTGCAAATCGTTCAAAATGATTACGGCGTGATGCTTGGGTAGCATGTCATTGCGAGTCTTCGAGAAGCAATCTCATCGCAACAGGAGATTGCTTCTCGAAGACTCGCAACGACATCAAACAAAAGGAGAAAACATGACCACACAAAATGAAGATCGAGACTTTGTTCGAAGCGAATGGTTTGAGCCGTTCCCCGAGCCGCATACCATTCCCTCCGGCTGGGACCTCAGCGGACTCTTTCCCTCCCCGCCAACGGATTCCGTCACCGAAAGAGACTCAAGCGCTGAGAGCGAATCTCGCCAACATTCGCCTGCAGCTAATCTCTAATATCTGATTATCTATTCTCTGCGTCATGCCAAAAACCTTACTCCAAAAAATCTGGGATTCGCATGTTGTCACCGAACAACCCGAGTCGCCAGCCATCCTTTATATTGACCTGCACCTCGTGCACGAAGTCACTTCGCCGCAAGCCTTCGACGGCCTGCGCCAGCGTGGACTGAAAGTCCGCCGCCCCGATAAGACGCTCGCCACGATTGACCATTCGATTCCGACCACGCCGCTCGACGTCCCGATAGCGGATGCGATGGCCGCCGCGCAGATCAAACAAATGGAAACCAACGCCGCCGAGTTTGGAATCGCGCTGCATGGAATGAACAGTCCGCATCGCGGCATCGTCCACGTCATCGGTCCCGAACTCGGACGCACACAGCCTGGCATGACCATCGTCTGCGGCGATAGTCACACGGCTACGCATGGTGCCTTCGGCGCGCTGGCCTTCGGCATCGGTACGAGTGAAGTGGAACACGTGCTGGCCACACAATGCCTGCTTCAAAGGAAACCGAAGACTTATGAGGTCCGCGTGGATGGGGCGTTGCCCATAGGTGTTTCTGCCAAAGATATCATCCTGGCTTTGATCGCGAAAATTGGCATTGGCGGTGGGACGGGACATGTCTTTGAATATACCGGTTCTGCGATCCGCGGCCTGACGATGGAACAGCGCATGACCATTTGCAACATGTCCATTGAGGGCGGTGCGCGCGCCGGCATGGTCGCGCCCGACGACAATACGTTCGAATATTTGGCGGGCCGCGAATTTTCTCCGAAGGGCAAAGAATGGAATCAAGCTGTTGCACGCTGGAAACAATTGCCAAGCGATGAAGGTGCGGTTTACGACAAGTCTGTTTCGCTGGATGCTTCGACATTAGAACCGATGATCACGTATGGGACGAATCCCGGCATGGGAATGAAGATCACAGACCGCGTCCCGACGCCTGAATCATTCAGTGACTCTTCGCAGAGAGCCGCATTGGAAAAAGCGCTGGCTTACATGGGACTCAAACCTGGTCAGCCACTCCTCGGCCAAAAAGTGGATGTGGTTTTTATTGGCTCCTGCACCAACTCACGTATTTCAGATTTGAGACTGGCCGCGGCTTTGCTCAAAGGCAAGAAAGTAGCAGATGGATTGCGCCTGATGGTTGTCCCCGGTTCGCAAGATGTCAAGAAACAAGCCGAAAGCGAAGGCTTGGATAAAGTTTTTAAAGAAGCTGGAGCCGAATGGCGCGAAGCCGGATGCAGTCTGTGTATTTCCATGAATGGTGACTCATTACTCCCTGGTCAATATGCAGTGTCAACAAGTAACCGAAACTTTGAGGGTCGCCAAGGCAAAGGCGGGCGGACTTTCCTGGCGAGTCCATTGACTGCGGCGGCGAGCGCTTTAGCCGGGGTAGTTGCAGACCCGCGCGCGATACTCGATATTTGATAATCGAATATCGAATCATCGAATATCGCTTTCAACCTTAAACATTAAACCTGAAACGGATACTATGGCTCAATTCACAAAACTTACTTCCCGCATAGTTGCCATGCCAATCAACGATATTGACACGGATCAAATCATCCCGGCGCGTTTTCTCAAAGCCACCGATAAAAAGGGCATGGGCGATCATCTCTTCGCGGACTGGCGTTACAACCCCGATGATTCTCCCAAACCAGATTTTGTTTTGAATAAAAAGGAATCGCAGGGCGCGCAAATTTTATTGGCCGGAGACAACTTCGGCTGCGGGTCGAGCCGCGAACATGCGCCGTGGGCGCTGACCGGTTTCGGATTCCGCGCGGTGATCTCAACCTCCTTTGCCGACATCTTTCGCAACAATGCACTGAAGAACGGCCTCGTCCCGATCGTCGTGGATGGAGCAACTCATAAAATGCTATTCGATTTGGTTGAAGAAGTTCCGAGCACTGAGCTCGCTGTTGACCTTGCTTCGCAAACACTTTCATTTCCAAATGGCTCCGTAAAATTTCCGATTGACCTGTTCAACAAAACTTGTTTGTTGAATGGCGTGGACGAACTTGGTTACATCATGGGATTTGAAGAGGAGATTGCGGCCTTCGAGGCGAATCACTAACATGTCGTTGCGAGTGGCGCCTCGCGCCGCGAAGCAATCTCCTGTGCGGTTGGGAATTGCTTCGTCGGGAAGATCACCCTCTTCGCAACGACATACAGGAATATTCATGCGACGAATCCAAATCTACGACACCACTCTCCGTGACGGAACTCAATCCGAAGGCTTTACGCTTTCGGCGAATGACAAGGTCCGCATCGCACAGCGGCTCGATGATCTCGGCGCGGCGTTCATCGAGGGCGGCTGGCCGGGATCGAATCCGAAGGATGTCGAATTCTTCGAGCGCGCGAAAGATATGCAATGGAAAAATTCGCTGATTGCGGCATTCGGCGCGACGTGCCGCGTCAAAGGCGGTCCCGAAGATGATGCCAACATCGAGGCGCTGCTCGATTCGCACACGCCGGTCTGCACCCTCTTTGGAAAAACCTGGACGCTGCACGTCAAGGAGGTTTTGCAAACCACCAACGAAGATAACCTGCGTATCATCGAGCAATCCGTCGCGTACCTCAAAGCCAACGGCAAGCGCGTGATCTATGACGCCGAACATTTCTTCGACGGCTACAAAGCGGATTCGTCCTACGCGCTCGAAACCTTAAACGCCGCGATTCGCGGCGGGGCGGAGACGGTCGTTTTATGCGACACCAACGGCGGCACTCTGCCGTGGGAACTTGAACGCATCATTCGAGAATTGAAGCCTGCTCTCGCTCACCCATTCGGAATCCATACCCACAACGACTCCGAATGTGCCGTGATCAATTCGCTGACCGCGGTCCGCGAGGGCGCAATGCAGGTGCAGGGCACCATCAACGGCGTCGGGGAACGCTGCGGCAATGCCAATTTGATTTCTATCATGGCTGACCTCGAACTCAAGATGGGTTATGAATGTTTGCCCAAGGGAAAGGTCTCGCAGCTTTATGAACTTTCGCACTTCGTCGCGGAAGTTGCCAACATCACGCCCGATGAACATTTGCCGTTCGTTGGAAAATCGGCGTTTGCACATAAAGGCGGCGTGCATGTCGCCGCGATGAGACGCAATGCAAAGTCTTATCAGCACGTTGATCCCGAATTGGTTGGCAACCAGATGCGCGTCGTTGTTTCGGATTTATCGGGCCGCGGGAATTTACTGAGCAAGGCCGAAGAGAATGGCGTGGAAGTGGAGCGCGAAGAAGTGATCCCGGTTCTCAACGAGATCAAGGAATTGGAATCGCGCGGCTTTTCATTTGAGGCGGCAGAGGCATCTGTGACGATGATGTTGAAGCGGCAGGAATATGGCTACAAGCCGCCGTTCGATCTCGTGGATTTTTTCGTGAACGTCGAGCATCGTCAGGGGCGCGGGATTTTTGCGGAGGCGACAGTCAAAGTGCGCGTGAACGGCGAAGTGCTGCACACCGCCGCCGAAGGCAATGGTCCCGTCAACGCACTTGATCTTGCATTACGGAAAGCATTGGTCAGCTATTATCCGCAGCTTGCAAAGTTTCATTTGTCAGATTACAAGGTCCGCATTTTGGATTCAGATCATGGCACGGAGGCGATTACGCGCGTGTTGATTGACACACGCAACAGCACCGCCCGCTGGAGCACCGTGGGCGCGAGTACGAATATCATCGAGGCCTCGTGGCGCGCGCTGGCGGATTCGGTCGAATATGGATTGATGGTGGCACATTGATTTGACCGTGGATGATGGACGGTGGACGATAAAAACGGTCTACGGTCTATCGTCCATTGTCTGATTGGAGACGCACTTGGATTACAAAATCACTCTCCTCCCTGGCGACGGCATCGGACCCGAAGTGGTCGGCGAAGCCGTGCGCGTGCTGGAAGTTATTGCAAGCAAATATCATCACACATTCCACTTCGCCGAACGATTGATGGGCGGCTGTTCCATTGATACATTCGGTTCATCGCTCGCGGATGAAACATTGGCCGATTGCAAATCTGCGGACGCGGTGTTGCTGGGCGCGGTTGGCGGACCGAAATGGGATGATCCATCTGCGAAGGATCGCCCCGAACGCGGGCTGCTCGCGCTGCGAAAAGGACTTGGTGTGTTCGCGAATCTGCGTCCGGTGAAAGCGCATCCGGCGCTGATCGATTCGTCGCCGCTGAGGCCGGAGAAACTCAAAGACGTGGACATCATCGTGGTGCGCGAACTGACCGGCGGTTTGTACTTCGGCTGGCCGAAAGGACGCGACGTCAAAGACGGGCGCGAGCGCGCCGTAGATACGCTCGAATATTACGATTACGAAATCCGCCGCGTGATGGAGTTGGCTTTCAAGTTGGCGAAAGGAAGAAAGAAAAAAGTTACGTCCGTTGACAAAGCCAACGTTCTGGAATCATCGAGATTATGGCGGCAGATTGCGACTCAAATTGGCAAAGAAAATTCGGATATCCAGCTCGAACATGTTTTGGTGGATACCGCGTCGATGAAGTTGGTCACGGCTCCTGCGTCATTCGATGTGATCGTCACCGAGAACATGTTTGGCGATATTCTCACGGACGAGGCGTCCGTGTTGGCGGGATCCATGGGGATGCTGCCGTCGGCCAGTTTATCGGAGTCCGGTCCCGGTCTGTATGAGCCGACCCACGGATCCGCGCCGGATATTGCAGGTAAAGGAATCGCTAATCCAATCGGGACGATTCTTTCGTCCGCAATGATGCTGCGCCATTCGTTCGAACTGGACAACGAGGCGGCTTCCGTCGAAAACGCCGTGGACGAAGTCATCACCGATGGCTGCCGCACCGCGGACATCGGCGGCAAGTTAACAACCCGCCAAATGGCGGATGAAGTTATCGAACGTTTACAGTAGGGGCACAGCGAGTCTTTTTGTGACTCAGTTAATAATCGTTCTGCTGTGCCCCAACCAAAATAAAGAAGGAGAAAAATTATGGCAATGGAATCGAAGTACATCTGGATGAACGGCGAAATGCTGCCGTTCGAAAAAGCGACGCTGCATTTTCTGACGCCCGCGTTGCATTATGGCGCGGCGGTGTTCGAAGGTATTCGCTCCTATAACACGCCGAAAGGACCGGCCGTCTTTCGTTTGCGCGAACACGTCGAGCGGCTGTTTGATTCGGCGCGCGTGTTTGGCTTCCGTGAATTCCCGTGGACGGTGGATCAAGTTTGCGAAGCGATCAAACAGGTTGTGAAAGCCAATGACTTCAAGGATTGCTATGTTCGTCCGCTTCTTTATTTGGACGCGGGCGGCTGGAACCTGAACGTGGATTATGGCAGGCCGTCGCTGGCGATTGCTGCGTGGGAATGGGCAAATTATCTCGGCGAAGAAGCCTTGGCGAAGGGCATCCGCGCCAACATCTCATCGTTCACACGCCATCATCCGAACGTGATGATGACCAAAGCCAAGATCTCCGGCAACTACGCCAACAGCTTTCTTGCCAAGACGGAATCGCAGCGGCTTGGATTCGAAGAAGCCATCATGCTGGACCCGCAGGGGTACGTCGCTGAATGCACGGGCGAGAATCTTTTCCTCGTGCGGAATGGAAAGTTGATCACGCCGTCCACCGCGCCGGTGCTGGAAGGCATCACGCGCGACGCGATCTTTACGATTGCAAAGGACTTGGGTTACGAATTTGCCGAACAGCCGGTTTCGCGCGACCAGCTTTATGTGGCGGACGAAGTCTTCGTATGCGGGACCGCCGCCGAGTGCATCGGCTTGAGCGAGATTGACTTCCGCAGGATCGGCGATGGCAAGACCGGGCCCGTGACGCGCGCCATTCAAAAGGTTTATCACGAGGCGATCCGCGGCAGGGTGGCGAAGTATGAAAGCTGGTGCGATTACGTGGATGTGAGCCAGTCCATCAAGTTGTCGTTGGATACGCCTGCATCGGTCGAATAAAAAGTAAAACGAGACTTCGGAAGTTTCCAAAACTTCCGAAGTCTCGTTTTCAATCGGGCGCGCCGTTTTGTTTCGCTGGCTGAAATCCTGCCTCGTCTCTTGGAAGCCCGCTCATACTCAAAGATCGGCGCATCAGCCCGCAGGACTTCCAAACATCGAGCAGGCGGCTTGAGCATTTGTTTTTATTAACCAATTTTGATGAACGTCAATAAGTCAATTGTCATGGCATAAGCGAATGGTCGGGAACGCCTGCCGCGCATGAAATAATTCTTTTGTGTGGAGTGTGTTGGAGCGCGCACGTTCGAAAGATCATAACCGGTAGGGGATGATCAATAACATCGTGCAAAGCATATAAAGCGACGCGTACTTGTACAATCGCAAATTGGTTTTGTCGGAGGGGCGAAAGACGACCGTCGCCGCGAGGAAGAGCAGGACCGCGCTCAGGACGATGATCAGGGCCAGGACGCCCTCCGCCACTCCGATCCAGATCGAAGCGACGCTCATTGCCAGCGCGGCGATGATGCTGGAAACGGCAATCGTCAGGCGCGTGAATTCGGTCCCGTATGTCGAAGGAAAGGTCGGCACGCCCGCGGCCCTGTAATCATCGAAGAATTTCAGGCTGAACGTCAGCGTGTGAGTCGGAATCCAAAAGAGAATCGCGGAGGCGAGCAAAATGCCGATCGGATCGATCCGCCCGACCGCGAGAACGCGCCCCGATAGGATCGGCATGGCGCCCGAAATTCCTCCCCAAACGATGGACCAGCAGGTGCGCCGCTTCAACCACATGCTGTAAACAACCACGTCGAAAAACAATCCCGCAAAAACGACAACGCCATAGAAAGGATTTGCGAACAATGCCCAACCCACACCGATGACCGAAACCACGATGCCAAGCCACAAAACTTCTGTTGACTTGACCTGTCCTGCGGAAGTCGGGCGCCTGTGAGTCCGCTTCATCTTCGCATCAATGTCACGATCCCACCACATATTCAAGATGGTCGAGCCGCTGATCGCCAGGAACAGACTCGGGATCATCTGGAGGAAATCGTTCCAGCGGATTGCGGCATGTGCACTCAAATAACCTGCCAGGCCGGTCATCAACAATAAACCGGTTTGCAGGGATTTGGTCAGTGCCCAATATGAGCTGATTTTTGCTTTCAGGGAAGAAACAGGCCAACGCGGCCGGGCAGTGGCAGACATGGATACTCCTAATGTGATTGGCGTGGAACAAAGATGGTTCAATTGTACCGCGCCCGGGAATCCAAACGACTAGGAAATGGATAAGTCCCTTCGAAGCAAATCGTCCGCCGCCTCTCTCTGGACGATGAGGCGGGCGCGGCTTTCATCGAGCCAGATCACCGCCGGACGCCGCGCGCCGTTGTAGTTGCCTGCCATGCTCAATTGGTACGCGCCGCTGGCGGGAACCGCGATCAATTCACCCTCCTCGATTTTCGGCATGAGCAAACCCTCGATGAGAACATCGCCCGATTCGCAATACGGCCCCGCAATGGAGACGCGTTCGGTCATTTCCCGGCCCAAACCGGATGCCGGTAAACAGGAATATCTTGCACCGTACAATGCGGGCCGCGGATTATCAGCCATGCCGCCGTCAATCAGCAGCCACGTTTTGTCGCCGCGCCGCTTTACCGCGCCGACGCGGTAAATTGCCACGCCGGCGCGCGCGATCAAGCTTCGTCCCGGTTCGAGGTGCAGATGAGGAAGAGCCAGGCCGCGTTGTTTACATCCGCGAATCACGCTCTCTGAAACGGCGCGGACATAATCCTCGATTTTCGGCTGAGGCAATTCATCTTCGTGATATGCCGCGCCCCATCCGCCCCCCGGACAAAAATGCCAGTTGCCTGCGAGGCCGATTTGCCGGACCAAATCGAGCGCGAGGGAAATGGCTGGCAAAAGAGGAGATGGGTCGCGAAAGTTCGAACCTTGATGAAAATGAATTCCATTCAGTGGCAAATGATTATCCTTGCAAAACGCGGCGGCCCGCATGATTTCATCGGCGGTCATTCCAAACTTGCTGTCGTGCTGGCCGGTTTGGGTGTAGGCATGATGAGTCTCGACGGCCAGTCCCGGCTGCAGGCGAAGCCAGAGATCAGGCCGCGGAGATTGGCGGGCAGGGAATAGTTTTGCGATGTGACGAAGCTCGGTGGGATTGTCAACGACGATTGTGCCTGCGTGTTGAATGGCGGATTCGAGGTCGTTCGCCGATTTGTTGACACCGTGAACCAATCTTCGTTCGCGCGGGATGTTTCCCGCCGCTGCGATGACAATTTCGCCTTCACCCGTGCAGTCCGCCCACAGTTGATTTTGCCGGGCCCATTCGGCGATGGCTTTGCAGAAGAATGCCTTGCCCGCATAAGTGATGTCTGACGATCCGGGATAATTTGCATTCGACGCCGTCCGATACGCGGTGACGGAAGCGTCCATCGTGGCGCGGTCATAAATATATAGCGGAGTCCCGTAATCGTCCGCGAGCGAAGCGGCGTTGTGTCCCGCAATGGAAAGCGAATCGTTTGCGATCTTTGCCGTATCAGGAAATAAATCAAGTCGTTTCATGTTTTGACGCATGTTCTCTTCATCCCCTGGCGTTGAATCAATCTATTGTCCAAAAAACAGATTCCACCAGACCTGCCAGTTGGACATCTGCGTTGGCGTCGGCGTTGGATCCAGATTTTGGATTGGCGCGGCTCCCGGCTTCCCAATCGGGACAACGGGCTGGTCGCCGGGCTGGACTTCATGTCCTTCTCCACGCGCCCACTCCTCGACGGCGCCGTCCGAACCCGTGTACGCGACCTGGGTCTGCAGCGCGGCTTGCGTCTGCGTGACTTGAGTCGCCTGTACGCTGAGAATGCCTTCCTGTCTCTTCAACCGGTCGAGTTCCTCGACGCGGGAATTAAAATCTATGACCATTAATATCAGCACCAGGATGCCGAAGAAAATTGCCACGCGGCGCGCGTTGATTGGGAAGCGGTCCATTTTTTTATCTTATCACAACCTGTTTCGTTTGTGCGGCTGCATGGAAGGCGGACCATGCCGCCGGATCTGTGCCTGTCGGTGCGGTAACTTTTCTTCATGAATCGTGTCTTGTAAGTGAAATGGATCAGGCTGCATTACTATTGATGTTTACAAAAGTCAGTTAAGGGATGTCACGCTGAGGGAGCGCACTTCCCTGCACTTGCGCGCAGGGCAAGTGTGCGACCGAAGAGTCTCGTATTTCGGACGAGAGACCCTTCGCTCGCCCCTTCACTCCGTTCAGGGCTTCGGCTCAGGGTGACATCAACCAATTTATATGAATGTCAATACAATACCTTCACCAATGCGGTATCGGGAGCAGCGAATGTAGGGACAATTTGGCAAATTGTCCCACAAATGGCGAAGGTATTGAATAAGAGTTCGTAAAAATATAAATCCCCTCGACGGTCAACGAAGCGAGGTCGTTGCGAAGCAATCTCCAGCCAGGTATAAACAGGATTTTTCAAGTTCCGGGAGATTGCCTGCCAGAGGCATCGCCTGCGGCGTACTGCGTGAGCATCGCGATCACAACGGCATGAGGGAAATTATTTATTTATGGACCCTCATGGGTTCTTCCAGATATTGATTTTCAATATCTGCTGCCTTATACTAACCAGGGTTTTATAATTGTCGGCTTTACAGGTGATTTTTGGAGGCAGGAAAAAATGATGTCGAAACGGACTGTTGTTGCGCTGGCGGCGGCATACCTTGTTCTTGTGTCAGTCGTATTCCTTTCTGACCAGGTGTTGCAGCGCCTGTTCCCCGCAGTAGTACCGTTATCTCGTTTGGTCGTTTACCGAGGAATTATCTTCGCCGTATTTTTGGGGGCGTTCATGTATGGGATCGTCGTGATCTTCATGCGAGTGATCAAAAAGGAAAAAGCTGCCCGGGAGGATGTCGAAAAGGATCTGAGCCGCCAGATTTCCTACACGGCTGCGTTGTCCCAGGCGATCACGGAAACGAATTCAAGGCTCGATCCCATTGTCGTTCAGGATTTCATTTGCAAGGAAATGGTGTCGGCACTGGGCGTCAATGCCGCCGTACTGACCATTTATGAACCGCACCGCGGCGTGGCTGAACTGGCGAGCGCCTACGGTTTGCCGAAAGAATTCAGTCACGATTTCCGACCGGCGCCTTTTGCCGCGAACGCGGCTCATCTGGTCGCATGCAATGATCCCATCGTTGTATTTTCGGACGACAAGGATCTATCCGATCTGCCCAATAGTGACCTGTATCGCAAACAGAATTTCAGCGCGCTTGCCTATCTCCCCCTTCATCATGAAGATGACCTGCTTGGCGAGCTTGTGATCATCCTGTTCCGCGCCGGAAATGAATTTACGTCCGACCAGCTTGCCCTGTTCAAGACCTTCGGGGATCAGATCTCGGTCACGATGCGCAACTCGCGGCTTCGGGCGGATATTCAGGATAACAGGCGAAAGCTGGATGCCCTTCGCACAGGCGACCTCGCCATTCTTTCGAGTCTCGATCTCAATTTGACGCTGAGGATATTCCTCCAGCAGGTGGTTTCGGAATTACAGGTCCATGCCGTGGATGTCCTGTTCCTGAACAACGCCACCCAGATGCTTGAGTATGCCGCGGGCCTTGGTTTTCAAAGCGGAAAAATCAAGGAGACGCGCATCCGGCTGGGGGAAGGCCGCGCAGGCAAGGTGGCTTTGGAGAGACGCAGTATTTATCTTCCCGATTTCCAGCATGGACCGTCTTTCACGCGCAGACACATGATCGAATCGGAGGGATTTGTAACTTATTTCGGAGTTCCACTGGTTGCGAAAGGCCAGCTCAAAGGCGTGTTGGAAGTCTTCCACCGTTCCCCGTTTTATCCAAGCGATCAGTGGTTGTCTTTCCTTGAGACATTGGCCGGGCAGGCCTCGATTGCCATTGATAACGCTTCGCTTTATTCCAATTTGCAGCACTCCAATATGGACCTCATGACTGCCTACGACCGGACGCTGGAAGGCTGGTCGCGGGCCCTGGATTTGCGCGATCAGGGCACGGAAGGTCATACGCTGCGGGTTACGGAATTGTGTCTGCAATTGGCCCAAACCATGAACATCGGTGAAAATGAACTTGTCAATATTCGGCGCGGGGCATTGCTGCACGACATCGGCAAGATGGGAGTGCCGGACGATATTCTTCACAAGGCCGGCAGGTTGACCGATGAAGAATCCAGGATCATGCGGAATCATCCCGCTGCCGCGTTCGAAATGTTGTCGCCCATCAATTATCTGAATTCCGCGCTGGACATTCCCTATTGCCATCACGAAAAATGGGATGGCAGCGGTTACCCGCGCGGGCTGAAGGGCGAGACCATTCCATTGGCTGCGCGCATCTTCGCAGTGGCGGATGTTTGGGATGCCATGACCTCGGAGCGCCCCTACCGGCCGGCCCTGCCGAAAGCGGAGGCCGCGCAATATATCCGCGAGCAGGCGGGCAGGCATTTCGATCCCCGGATCGTGGATGTTTTCCTGAGCATGATGGCACAGTAAAAAAGGTTGGCAATCATGACACTCTCTGGTACAATCCTGCCCCGCTGGATGTAGTACCCTTCATTCAGCAAATTCCATCCACAGATTTAGCAGACATCGTATCGAAAGTATTACGTGGAAAAATGAAATCTGCCAAATCCGCGGACAATCCTGCCAGAAAGGGCTTGAAGAAAATGAAAGTATTGCTCATCAAGGACGTTTACAAATTGGGCCGCGCCGGCGACGTAAAGAAAGTCGCAGACGGATATGGACGCAACTTCCTGCTCCCGCAGGGACTGGCCGTGTTAGCCACGCCGGGCGCGATGAAGCAGGCCGAGAAGATCAAGGGCCAGGCCGAAGGCAAGCGTGCCGCGCTGAATAGCGAACTGAAAGATCTGGCCGATCACATCAACGGCGTCATGCTGACATTTGCCGCCAAAGCCGGCGAAACCGGCAAGTTATACGGCTCGATCACCACGCAGGATGTCGCCAGCGCGATCATGGAGCAGACCAAATACGAGGTCAAGCGCCAGCAGATTGACATGCAGCCCATCCGCGAGATCGGCGAATTCAAAGCGCACGTCCGCCTGACGATTGACCTGATCCCCGAAATCAAGATCATTGTCCATCGCGAGGGCGAGGCCGCTGAAGCTGAAGCGCCCGCCGAAGAAACCAAAACCGGAGTGAAACCCAAACGAGCGCCGCACCCGCGCGGGAAAGTCGAAGAGGCCGAAGCCGCGCCCGCGGAAGAGGCGAACGCCGAATAATCAAGTCATCACCGGCTCGAGTGGGCCGGTGATGTGTTAAAATAACGCAGTATGTCCGAAACGATTGGTGAAAAACTCAAACGAGCGCGCGAAGAAAAACGGCTGACGATTGCGCAGGTTGTCGAGCAAACCCGCATCCGCTCGCATTATCTCGAAGCACTCGAACGCGACGATCTTTCCGCGATCCCATCCGCGGCGCAGGCGCGCGGCTTTCTTCGAATCTATTCTGATTTTCTTGGATTGAAATCAGACGCGGCGCCCGTGGAGGCGCAGCCATCGGAGCAGACGCTTGCATACCAGCCGTCCGCTTCATCTTTGGATGCTTCGACCCTTCGACAAGCTCAGGAGGCTCAGGGCGACGCTTCGCTCGGCACGGGCCCGCAGGCGGCTCCCGTTCAAGAAGCTGCGTCCGCGCCCGAACCGGCGCGCCCCAACCTGCTGAACAATTTGCGCGAGCGCTTTACGCGCCGCGACGATTCGGCGTCAGCGGAAGCCGCGCCCGCTCCGAGTCCCGAACCGGAGCCGTTCGTTCCCATCCGCTACACGGAAGAATTGCCCGCCGCGCCGGAGCCGCAGGTCGAAGAACCGCCCGCGGAAAAAATATCCGCGCCAGTGACCAAGCCGTCCAGAAAAAAGACCGCCGCGACGAACTCAAAGACATTGCCAATTCCAAGACGCAAATCGGCAAAGCCATGGATTAGATCTTCCAAAACCGGGGACAAGCAAACGGTTGTAAAAAAAAAGATAACGCGGACGCCTCCGAAAAAAAAGAAATCTCTCCCGAAGCGCGGCTCCTCGCCGCGCAAGCTGAGTTCCTCTCGTCCTCGCCGCCCATCCCCGAAGGCGAAGAAACCAGGCTGGTCGAAGACCAGCAAAACGAAGATGATTCGCAAGGCTTCCAAGCCGTTGACCAGGCGCAAGTCGGAACGCGCCTCGGCGGCATCGTCCCCGAAGGGGAGGAAATCCCGCAGGAAGTAAATCCTGAAGTCGAATCCAATCCTGCCAAAGCGGCGGATGCGAAGAACCTCCGCGCTCCTGGTTGGCGCGCGTGGCTGGCGCAGCGATTCAAAAAAGCCGCGCGTCAGCCGAAGGCGGCTGAACCGCTGCCTGCGAAGGCTGAGCCCGGCAAATTCGACGCGCAGGGCTTCAACCCGATTCCAAATGAGCCATCCGTCCCGGCCCGGTCATCCGCTGAAATTTTCAGCGAGATCGGCGACCAGCTTCGCAAACGCCGTGAGATGTTGAGCCTGACCTGCGATGAGATCGAACGGCACACACGCGTGCGCGCAGCCTTCCAGAAAGCTTTGGAGGAAGGCGCGCTGGATGATTTGCCGTCGCCTGTGCAGACGCGCGGCATCCTTGCCAATTACGCGAGCTTCCTCGATTTGGATGCGGACGCGATCCTGCTGCGTTTTGCAGACGGATTGCAGGCGCGCCATCGCGAGCGTCTTCTCGAAAAACCAAAACGCCGCCGCGGAACGATGACGGTCAACACTTCACTGCCGCCATTGCGGGCGTTCATCGCCAGCGATTTGCTTTTCGGCGGCGGCATCGCGATCCTGTTGATTCTGTTCGCGATCTGGGGCATCACGCGCGTCGTTGCGGTGGGCGAGGCGAATCCACCGCGCGCGACTTCATTGCCTGTTTCCCAAATACTTGCTGAAACGCCGGTTGGCTCGCAGGGGGTCACTGTGATCCCCGCAGACACCGCACTGGCATCCACGGCTTTGGCGGTGCCGGCCACCATTACCCTCCAGGCGCCGACGCTTGGTTCCGATGTCAATGTGCAGGTCAATTTGGTTGCGATTGAAAGCACATATTTGCGCGTGAGCGTGGATGGTAAGGTGCAATTCGAGGGACGCACCGAAGCGGGGTCGGCATACCCGTATACTGCCAGGAATCAAATTGAGGTGCTGGCTGGAAGCGCATCGGGAATCAAAGTCACTTATAATGGCCGCGATTTGGGCGTGATGGGCGGCTTCGGCGAAGTGGTGGATCGCATCTACACCGCCTCCGGCGTGACAACGCCCACGCCCACCCTGGCACCGACCTCAACCGCCGCGCCGGATTTGACGCCAACCACCGCGCCGTCAGCGACCGGCACACCCACTCCCGGAGGATAAGTTTGCCGTCCAATGCGTTTCATCTCATTTCACTGGGCTGCGCCAAGAACACCGTCGACTCTGACTCGATGGCGCAGTTGCTGGCGCGTGATGGTTATCGCGCTGTCGGGGACGCAGCCAAAGCGAATGTTTTGATCGTCAATACCTGCGGGTTTATCGGTCCTGCAAAACAAGAGTCCATTGACATCCTGCGTGAATTGGCGGAAAGCAAACGCGAGGGTCAGATCCTCATCGCGGCCGGATGCCTGACGCAGCGTTATGGGGCGGAGGTCGCCAAACAAGTGCCGGGCGTTGACGGCATTCTCGGCACGCGCCGCTGGATGGATATCGTCCAGGTCGTGCGTGAGCTTCGCAAAAGGGCTCATTCTTCGACGGGCTCAGGACTCCGCCCCGAACCGCTTTATCACCTGCCGGTTGAAGCCGCAACCGTCGGGACCAACGAGGCGGATACCGTTCGAGCGAGCGTCGCCGGCGCTTCGGCCTATCTCAAAATTGCAGATGGCTGCCGCCGTCCATGCGCGTTCTGCGCTATCCCATTAATCAAAGGTACGGCGGTCAGCCGGCCGATGGAAACGATCCTGAACGAAGCGCGCCGCCTGCGCGACTCGGGCGTGCGCGAATTGATCCTGATCGCACAGGACACAACCGATTACGGTCATGATCTTGGCATGAAGGATGGGCTGGCGATTCTATTGGAACGGCTTTGTGATGAAGTGGCCCCTCACCCCAATCCCTCTCCCGACGGGAGAGGGGCAAGGGGTGAGGGGGGGCTGGATTGGATTCGAGTCATGTACGCATATCCAGGCTATGTGACGGATCATTTGATCGAGGTCATGGCGACGCGCAAACAGGTATTGCCCTATCTCGATATGCCGCTCCAGCACGCGCATCCGAAGACGCTTTACCGGATGCGCCGCCCGTCGAACGTTGACTGGGTGCATGAAACGCTTGGCAAGATGCGAAGCGCGATTCCGAATCTGGCAATCCGTACAACGTTCATCGTCGGCTACCCCGGTGAAACAGACGATGAATTTCAGGCGCTCATTGATTTTGTGAACGAGATTCGATTTGACCGCGTTGGGACGTTCCAATTCTCCTTCGAGCCAGGGACAACATCCGAGCCGCTTGGCGATCCGATTCCAGCGGAAGTCAAACAACAGCGCTACGAGCAATTGATGGAACTCCAGCAGAATATTTCGCTTCAGATCAACCAATCGTATGTTGGCAAGACGCTGGATGTTTTGGTCGAGGGTTACGATAACGGAATTTCGATTGGCCGTTCCTACCGCGATGCGCCGGAGATTGACGGCTTGGTTCTTATCGAAGACAAAGTGGAAATCGGCGGCATCGTGCCGGTAAAGATCAGCGGGGCGTTGGCTTACGATCTGACAGGCGTTCCGGTCAAATTCAATATCCCGATCCAAATTCCAAATCTCACTGCTAAAGAATAGAACGCAAAGAAAAAAACTTTGCGATCTTTGTGGCAAATGAAAATTCCCCGCGCAAACTTCATCGCTCTTGTCTTCAGCATTGCCGCGGTCCTTGCCGCGTATCTCGTTGCAGACCACGTTTTCAACTTCATGCCGCACATCGAGGATGAGATGGCGTACGTGTGGCAGGCGCAAGTCCTGACGACCGGCAAAGTCATGCTGCCGTCGCCGCCGGACCCAAAGAGCATTCTCGTTCCGTTCGTTGTGGATTATCACGGCAATCGCTTTGGGAAATATCCGCTGGGCTGGCCCATCATCCTGGCGCTTGGATTGCTGCTTCACGCCCGCGATTGGGTGAATCCGATCCTCGGCGGGCTGGGCGTATGGCTCACGTATCTGCTCGGGAAAAAACTTTTCGATGAACGCGTTGGTTTGCTGGCCGCGTTGTTGACGGTCACTTCGCCGTTCTTCCTGATGAATTCAGGCTCGCTGCTTTCGCATCCGTGGGCAATGGTTTTGAGTCTGGCTTTCGTGCTGGCGTGGCTGGATATTTTTTTCTACCACGGAGAACACGAAGTGCACGGAGAAAGAAATAAAGACTCTGTGAACCCTGCGCGCTCTGTGGTCGAGCCTCCGGTTTGGATGAAAGTCTGTGTGGCGGGACTCAGCCTCGGCGTCCTGGCGATGACGCGGCCGTTGACCGCGCTTGCCGTCGGACTGCCGTTCTTCGTGCATGGAATCTATTTGCTTTGGCGCGGCGATAAATCCACCCGCATCCATGTCCTGACGATTGGCCTGCTCGCCGGTTTCGTCGCGGCTTTGGTTCCGCTCTGGCAGTTTGCCGTGACCGGCAGCCCGTTGTTGAATCCGTACGTGTTGTGGTGGCCGTACGACAAGATTGGCTTTGGCCCCGGTTTTGGACGCGAATCCGGCGGGCATAGTTTGTTCTGGTCGTGGGTGAATCTCAAAGTCAGTTTCGACGCGGGCTGGAGTGACTTCTTCGGCTGGAAAAATTTGTCATGGCTGTTCCTGCCGTTCGGCGCCGCCGCCCTCGGACGAAACCTGCGCGCCTGGTTGGTCGCGTTGGTTTTTCCCTCGATCGTTTTGCTGTACATGGCGTATTGGATCGGATCGGATTTATACGGCCCGCGTTATTATTACGAAGGATTTTACAGCCTGACCATCGTGACCTCGGCGGGAATATTTTGGTTCGCGGAGAAAGTTGTTCGCGAAAAACATTTGCGGCGCTGGATGCAGATCGCGGCGGCGCTCTTGTGCGCTTTTCTGATTGGATACAACCTGACAGTGTATTTGCCCAACCGTTTGAAGGGGATGACGAATTTATATGGCATTAGCCGTGCCATGCTGGCCCCGTTCGAAACTCCGCAGGCAAGGATGCTAACGCCCGCGCTGGTCATTGTGCATTTCCAAAAAGAGTGGACGGAATACGGCGGCCTGCTCGAATTGCAGAACGCCGAATTGACTTCGCCTTTCATCTTTGCCCTCTCGCGCGGCGAAGAAGCGGACTCATTATTGCCGCGGGATTATCCGGACCGCAAGATCATCTATTATTACACCGGCGAGCCGAATGTGTTGTATGAATATCCAAAATAAAACAAAGCGGCCGCCTTTCTAGGTGGCCGCTCTTGCGATGGCGGTGGCTAATAAAATCAGCGCTGAGAGCGCCAGACTCACGCGCATCAGGGCTGTCTCGCGGCGGCGCAAGGAATTAAGTTGCGCCGGGTCGATTCTATCTTTCCGCATCAGCGCCCGGCGGATGGCGGGTAAAACGTCCCAGGTGTGCATCGCGCTGACGGCGATCAGGGCTGCGACCAAAATATGTTTTGCAAGAATCGCCAGCGACCATTGCCCGCTGACGGAGAGAAAACCGTTGTAATGAATGTTGACGCTCATCTGGAACAGGCCGGTCACGACCAGCAGGCTGACACTGAACCATCCAATCGGTTCCAGTCGCTTTTGGACCACGTCAATGAAAGCCAGCTGGTCAACAGGTTGAAGCGTCCGCGCCGCAGCGGGTAACACAAGGATCGAAATGGAGACCAGGCTTCCAATCCATGTTACGGTGGCGAGCAGGTGAAGCCAATAAGTCAGCGCAACAGCCCAGTTGGGAACCGCCGGCATTTCTATGGAGTGGAAGTGGCAGTCGGTGGAACTGAAGTCGGGGCCGCCGTGGCTGTCGGCGGATAGCATTGCTGATAGGCCTGATTCGAATTCCTGGCCGCGATCTGGTCGAGCGATGCAATGCTTGCCGCTGCCTGGTATTCCTGGTACGCGTCGCAATAGCTCTTGTTACCAAACAGCAGATCGCCGTAACGCATCAGCGAGATCTGATAACGCTGCGAAGCGGTCATGGTGCCGTCCCACATGGATGGCCAGCCCGCGGCGACCTGTTGGAACAGGTTGGCCGCGGTTTTCCAGTCCGTGCCGAAGAACGCGGCGGCCTCCAGATACGTGCGCGCGCCTTCGCGCATGCCGTTGGCGTCGCGGTCGAGCGGGGCAAAGCGCTCGGCCAGCGTAAGCTGATAGATGCCGCCTTCCAGATTTCCCGCCTGGATTAAAGCCACGCCGTAATTGCGGAGCGCAAAGTAATACATCCCGTCCACTTGCGATGTATTGAATTTTGGATCTTGTTTTCGGAGTTGATCCAATTCGGTAATTGCGTTTGCCCAATCGCCGGCTGTGATCAACTGCTGGGCGGTGGAAAAAAGCGTTTGTTCGCCGCGCAGGTCGGGGGTCGGCGTGAGAGTCGGTGTTGGAGTATTCGTTGGGATGCTGCTCTTTACCAGGACCTTGGCCAATTCGGTTTGCGCGCCCGGAAAATTCGGGTTGTTCTGGATGATGAATTCGAGTCGCTGTTTGGCCGCGTCATAACGACCGAATTGTTCGTCCACCAGTGCGTACTGGAATTGTTCCAACAGCTGCTTGTCAATCACCTGCGATTGTGCGGCCTGCCTGTCGCCGAGGCCGCTCCAGTATCCGCCCAGGCTGCCGAGTCCGAGCAAAACGATGACGCCCAGGACGCTCAAAAGAATCGAAAGCCAGCGGCGGCGCGGCTTCCTCTGCTTTGATGGGGAAGGCTGCGCGTTGTCTTCCTGAATTGGTTTGATGGGTTGAGTATTTCCCGTGAGTTCAGACATGGCGGTTATTATACTCTAGGCGGCGGCCAGACTTTCCCGGCTTTCATCCTTGCCTAACTTGAACAACATTCGGAATTCACGCTGGACGATCAGCAACGCGACGACCGTTCCGGCTGCCATCCCGATGATCGCGGTGATCACCGCGCCGCCCGGGAGCATCACGGCCAGGACGTAAGCCGTGACTCCGCCAAATAGAGCGGCGGCCAGCCCTTTGAACAATGCCCCGTTAACTCCAACCGGCTCTTTCATGCGCCGATTCAAAATCGCGAACATGATGATCGCTTCGAGGGTCAGGGACAGTTCGGCGAGGGCGATTGCGGGCGCGCCAAGCGGCCGGAAGAAGACCACCGCCGAGATCCCGATTCCAAGGTAGACAATTAATCGAATGATAATCGTTGCCAATGGGATGAGCGCTTCCTTGCGCGCGTACAGGGCGCGCGCCGCAACTTCCTGGATCGCGTAGCCGCAAAGAGTTAACATATAAACGCGGGCGGTGGTGGTCATCAGGTTCGTGCCGGCTTCGTCGAAATGGAACGCGGCGCGGATCAACGGGTGCATGCCCGCGGCCATGATTGCCCCGGCGGGCAGAGTTAACGCGATCAAAACCTGGAGCGCCTTGTCAATCGTTTGATGGAACCCGCTCCAGTCGGCGCGCGCCGCGAGTTCGGAAAGAGTCGGGAGCATCGCGGTGGCAATCGCGGTCCCCAATAAAGTTTCGGGGACCTGCATAATCATCCAGCCATACGTCAGGGACGAAATCGCGCCGGTTTGTCCAAGACGCGAAGCGAGATTGTCGCGCACCACGAACATGAGCTGCACGCCGAAGACGGTCAGCAAGCGCGGGCCGACAACTTTGAACACTTCGATGATGGCCGGCTCGTTGATTTTGATGGACGGCGTCCAGCGAAAGCCGTAACGGATGAGGCCGGGAATTTGAATCGCGAGGTGCATGGCCGCGCCGAGGATGACGCCGTAGACCAAACCGTACACGCCGAGGCCGAAGGATGGAAAGGTGATCGGGCCAAGCGTGTAGGGCGTTTTGGGCGCGAGGAACAACGCGCCGAAGATCTGACCGATGTTATAAAGAATCGGCGCAAGCGCAGGCAGAAGAAAATGTTGGTTGGCTTGCAAACCGGCGATCACCAAACCGCTGATCGAAAAAATAAACGTTGCGATGAGATCGAGACGCATCAAATTTGCGATGACGTGCCGCTGCCCCACGTTGAAGCCGGGTGTGATCCAAAGCTGGACGATTTGATTGGCAAAGATGGCGATCACGATTGCCAGCGCGCCGGTGGCAAGAAAAGCCAGGTTGGCGACGCGCGAAAACAGGTCCCAGGCCTTATCGCGGTTCCCCAATGTCAGCGTTTGAGTCAGGACCGGGATAAATGCCATCGCCAGCGCGCCGCCGGAGATCAGGGCGGCTAATAAATCCGGCAGATTATTCGCAACATTGAACGCATCCAACTCAAAGGATAAGTTGAATGTGCGCGCGATGATGATGGCGCGGACGAAGGCCAAAACTTTATCGAGCGTAAAGAAGAATCCGAGCAGGAGCGAGATGCGTGTGAGGAACGATAATTTCTTCATGGCTACAATTTAACCATAGATTTTGTGTCGCAAAAAAATTCATCACGAATGTGACGAATGAACGAAGGACACGAATTTAAAAATAAACAAACCCAGATGAAAAATCTGGGTTTGTCTCTCAATTGTTTCTGATTGATATTTTCGTCCTGAGCGGAGCGATGCGTAGTCGAAGGACATTTGGAAAGTGCGCTTCGACTGCGGATTCCATCCTCCGCTCAGCGCGATAGAAACATTTGGAATCTAAAACGTTGATTTATATTGTCCGCCGTCAACGGTCAGCATTACGCCGGTGAGATACGACGCGGCGGGCGAAAGCAAAAAGACCGCCGCGTTCGCAAATTCTTCCGGTTTGCCGACGCGTCCAAAGACGCTCTTCTGTCCATCGAGTGCAAGTTCCTGTTCGAGCGTGGTGCCGTTCTTTTGCGCGCGGAAACCTGCAAGCTCGCGGATGCGGTCTGTGTCAATTGTGGCGGGCAAAATGGAATTGAAGCGGATGCCCGCGCTGCCAAGTTCGAGCGCAAGAGTTTTTGTCAAACCCACTGTCGCGGATCGTATGCTGTTCGATAAAACCAAATTTGGCAACGGCTGTTTGACCGTGTAGGATGTCATGGTCAGCACGCTGGCCGCGGACGATTTTCGCAAATGGGGCAGGGCGGCGCGGATGAGCCGCACGTGGCTCATGAAAGAAAGATTGATTGCTTTTTCCCAGGTGGCTTCATCGAACGAATCGAATGGGCCTGCCGGAGGTCCGCCGGCGTTGGTGACGAGCAGATCGAGTCCGCCCAAAGCTTTGACCGTCTGCTCGACCAATTTCTCCGGCACGGATGGATCGCTCACGTCTCCCGCGAGACCCGTCACGGACGCGCCGGTCTCTTTGGCAATTTTCTCCGCCGCGGTTTTGACCTTCGCTTCATCGCGGCCATTGATCGCAACTTTGCATCCCTCTTTCGCGAGCAGGTGCGCGGTGGCGTACGCCAGTCCGCGCGAGGCACCGAGGACGAGGGCACGTTTGTCTTTGAGTCCTAAATCCATTGTCACTCCTTGTCAACGCTGTTAGCTTCTCGTATATCGCGTATCGTGATACGCGATCCGCCAATCCTAGAAAATCGCGTCCATCAAATCCCGTTCGCGCAACATGCGCCGCCGCCAGTTATTGATTTGTGGAATGATGAAGGGCAGCAAACGCAAACTGTAATACGGCGGAAGGATCGGCACACCCAGCAGGTCGCCGAAGCTGATCAACACGAAGAGATGTTCCAATCCGCCGCGTTGTTTTGCCAACGTCCGCGCCTGGTCGTGGATGGCCATGCCATAAAGAATTTCGCGTGTGGCTTTTAGCATATCGCGTATGGCGTATCGCTATGGCGTATCGCGTACCGTGATGGGCGACAAGCGATACGCGATAAGCGATAAGCGAATCATCACACAAATAAACTGTCGGCAGTGCGCTTGAGCGACTCCGTACCGCGCACTTCGTTCTCGTACAGCGGGACGATGGAACGCACCATGCCTTCGAACTTTTGCCAGACATCGTCCATGTAGCGCGTCTGCATGTCTACGCGGTTGCGGACGAAATCCGGCGATTTGTCGTTGACCTGGCTCTTGTCAATCAACATGTTGACGATCACGCCGCCCACCGGGATGCCGAAATCGTGGAACCAGCCGATGAAGCGCGTGATTACCGCAATGGGCAGCGCTTCGGCCAGGGTCACGAAAAAGAACGCCGTCAGCGATGGATCAGTCAACAGAGTCTGCGCCTTGCCCATCCGGTCGCGGAACGAGACGAGGTAATCCATCAGCGGGTCGGCTTCTTTTTTCTTCGTGAACGAAAGCAGTTCGCGCAGCGAGCGCGCTTCTTCGCGGCTCTTCAACATCTTGTTGACCCACAACGAATAGACTTTCGACATGCCCAGCAAACGGCGGGCGTTGGCCGTCGGCGCGGTGTCGAACACGTAGACATCGTATTCGTTGCCGAGCATCAGTTCCACCATGTTTTCGAACATGGCCGACTCTTCGAACGCCGGATTCATCGTGGCCGATTCGACGAACTCATCCGCTTTGGTGGAAATATCTGCGAACTTCAGGAACCATTGGATCTTGTCGCGGATTTCCTGCTTGGATCGCTCGATGGTATCTTTCGTGTCAATTTCATACGCCCACAAATTCGGAACGCCCTCGACCGCGGTCGGCTTGCCGAAGACATTTTGACCCAGCAGCCCGCTCAAGCTGTGGACCGGATTCGTGGAGGCCAGCATCACGCGCCGTCCCTGCTTCGCCAGCCAGATGGCCGTCGCGCCGGCCATCACGGTTTTTCCGACTCCGCCTTTACCGCCGAAGAAAATGTAGCGCAGCCGCTGGCGGTCCATTACATAAGCTTTCATGGAGGTTTCAATATTCTTTGTCATCGTCAGCCTCCTATTTGCCGAACATGATTTCGGAAAGTCTCTGGATCATTTCCAGCCCCGTCACGTCGCGTTCCAGTTCCGGCACGTGCGCTGCCACTTGATTTCCAAACATGGTTTTGATCTGTTCCAGATATTTATCCTGCATTTCGATTCGATTTTTTAAGTACGGTGGAATGTTTTGCTGGAGCAGTTCGTGCGGAATGACGCGGTTCACCACGTAGCCCATGATCGGCACATCGAATTTGGCGAACAAGTCCGCCGCTTTTTCGGTGTCGATCAGGATCATTTCCTCGGGAATCACCACGAAGAAGAATCCTGTTTTCTCCTTATCGGTGAGAATTTGGGAGGAGGAGTTGATTCGCTTGCGGATGTATTGCAATTCCTTGAGAATCTCATCCTCTTCGCTTTCCTTCTCGCGTTTGAGCCGCGAGACCATTTCTTCGTATTCGCGCATTTCCTCGCGCAACTTCGTGATCTTGTTGATCCACTCGTCATAGACTTTTGCCATGCTCAAATAATAAAGCGCATGACCCAATGGCACGAGATCATAGATGTAATAATCGTAATTCCCCTCCACGACGATGTCCACCACCGCGTCGAAAATGGCGCTTTCCTCCATCGCCGGTTCTGCGGACGCGGCCTGGATGTATTGCTCCACCTCCTCCGGCACCTGATCGAACCCATACATGTCGAGAATCTTCTTGCGGATTTCGCCCTGATAGGCTTTGATGTGCTGGTCGGCATCAATTTCCTGCGCCCACAAATTGTCCATGATCTTGACCGGACCTTTTCCGAAGATGTCCTCCTGGAAAATGTCCGAAAGACTGGCTTGCGGGTCAACGGAAAAGACCAGCACTTTCTTGCCTTGTTTTGCCAGCCAGTAAGCCGTCGCGGCGGAGAATGTGGTTTTGCCCAGCCCGCCCTTCCCTCCGAACATGATGTAGCGGCGTTCGGGATGTTCCTCGAAAATCTGCTTTAGTGTCATGAATTGCTCCTCGTTATAGCTTATCGCTTATGGCATATCGCATATTGGTCATCGTGATTTATGATGCGCAATACATAAATCATTTCAGAGTCCTGCGGAACGCATTGATCTTTCGCGCCAGCGCATCGCCCCATTCGTACATTTCTTTCTGCTGCTCTGCAGAAATATATTTGCGGTCAAGCGCCAGAAACGAGCCGGAAACCGTTTCGAATGTTTCGCCGACAGCCAATCCAAGCCGATGATTGAAAAGCGCGTCTGTTTGCAAACCGGAGCCTTCGGCTATCAGTAACGAAACTGCGTCCGATGCCCGATTGATCTGGTCTGAAAGCGCATACATTTCGTGTCTCGGAAACGTCGCTGTCACCTTGTGGATCTTTTCCGAAAACTCACGCGCCCTTTGCCAAATTTCCAATCCCTCGAAACGGAATGGCATGTGGACTCCTTTCGCTTATCGCGTATGGCTTATCGCGTATCGCCTATGGCTTATCGCGATATGCGATTTGCGATATGCGAATCCTAAAACATGGCGTCCGAGACGTCCTTTTCGCGCAGCAGCCGCCGCTTCCAGGTTGCGATTTGCGGCACAACGTACGGGAGCAGACGCAGGCTGTAATACGGCGGCAGGATCGGGATGCCGATCATATCGCCCATCGTAATCAAGATGAAAAGATGTTCCATGCTGGCGCGCGTCCGCAGGGCATAGCGGCTCATATCGTGCGAAGCCATGCCATACAGGATTTCCTGCATGTTTTTGAAGAAACCTTTCTTTTCAGGTTGTTTGGGTTTTTCCTCGCTCATCATTGATTCCTTTCTGATTTAGAATTCCTGCGCATCGCAGTTTCACCACCGGGAACACAGAGTTTCTTCTTTTATTTTCTCTGTGAACTCTGTGTTCCCGGCGTACTATGTGGTAAAAGTTTGCTACTTTTTCACTTTAAAGTCCTACAAACCATCCAGATGATAATCGTGCTCGTCACTGAACTCGCGCTGTCTCAACACGCGGCGTTTCCAGGTTGAAATGTGCGGGACCAAATAAGGCAATAAGCGCAAACTATAATAAGGCGGCAGGATCGGAACACCGATCATATCTCCCACCGTTGCCAGCATGAATAAACTTTCAAGGCTGGCGCGCATCCCCATGGCATGTTCGGCGATTTCCATCCCAAACATACCGTACAGGAATTCCCGGATGGACTGCAAAAAGCCGCTGCGCCTGTGTGTTTGAACCATATCGCTTTTCATATTATACTGGCTCTTGTGCTACGGATAAAACCACTCGAGGTGTGTGATGAACCCACAATATTTCCTGGCGCTGGCGGTCATGATCGTCATGGGCTGGTTCGCCTTTGGCATTATTTATAATTTGCGCCGCGGCGATGCCGTACTCAAATGGATGCAATCCGGTTTGCCGCGCATCGGCGAGAAGACAACCTTTCGCTGGCTGGGCACGTCCGTGGCGGAACTCGTCATTGCGCACGCCAAGCCGCCTTTTCGCCGTCTCGAGACGTTGCTGGTCATGAAGCCGCGCGATGTTTTTTGGATGACGATCATGGCGGCAATCCAGCGGCGCGACGATGTGCTGATCTTCCGCGCCCAACTCAACACGCCTCCGCTTCTGGACCTCGAACTGGCGGATCCAAAAACGTGGAGCGGACGCTCGTCCCTGGAGCGCGCCCGCCAACGCGGTTGGGAGGGCAAACCTTATCATGATTTGCAGTTGATGGCACCCAAAGGTCTGCTCGACCTTGCGGCTTCGACTGTGGATAAGTTGAACGAGCCGATGCAAAAATTTTCGCCGCGCTATGCGCGGCTCAGTCTGCGGAAGGATATGCCGAATCTCGAAATCCACATTCCCTTCCCGGATTACAAAAAGACTGATTCAACAAATCATTTCGATGCACTGCGCAATTTGGCGCGTGCCGTCATCGAACGCAATGACTGAGTCTCATGTCGTTGCGAGGAGTGGTGCTATCAGCGCACGACGAAGCACTGCGTTTTGTCAGTGTGGCAATCTCCAGTTTGGTGGTTAGTTGAGATTGCCACGCGGCGCTTTGGCGCCACTCGCAATGACAACATGATCTTCAAGAGGAGACGCATGATTGCGTCTCCTCTTCTAATAATTAACGAGGTCAATCAGCTGCAGCCGGCGCAGCTTTCTTGGCCTGACCAGCGCCTTTGGCGAAGCGTTGATACGCCTGATAGCCATCCCAGCCGATGAACAACGCCGCCACGAAGAGCAGAACGGCAATGAGGATCATTGCCCACGCGCCAGCCGCCGCGAAGCCGCCCTGCGGCACGATGGTCACCAGCAGGTTGCGCGCTGTCACGAGCGTGGCCGCCAGCGTGGTGATATACATGAAGATTGTAGGCCACAACGCGAAAGCCGGATTCTTCTTCTGCTGCTTCAACCAAACCGTGACGATCAACAGGCTCAACGCCGCCATCAACTGGTTGGCCGCGCCGAACAACTGCCACAGGTAAACCCAGGTGCCGGTCAACACCAACAGCATGGTCAGCAGCATCGAGATGACGGTCGAAACGTGCATGTTCTTGAGCGCAGGCGCAGCTTCGCCGCCCCATTCCGAAAGCGTGACGCGCATGACGCGGAAGACGAGTTGGGTTACCGTCAGCACGATGATCATGAACGTGCCGAAACCGAGCGCGGTACCAAATATCTTAAAGCCGGCGCCAAATATGACCGTCAACAGGGTACCCACGCCAGCCGCAAATCTTCCAGCACCGCCTCCAGCACCGACGATGGACACGGCGACCAGCGAAAGCAGCGCCAGCGTATTCTCGGTGAACATCGCGCCGCCGCCCACGGGCAGGGCATCCGTCTCGTATTCCAACTGGCGGGCAGTTCCAATCGAGCCGATCAACGCGTGCCAGCCGGAAATCGCGCCGCAGGCGATCGTCACAAATAGCATCGGCCACAAAGGCTGCCAGGCTTTGGTTGGATCATAGGCAAAGCCCAGCGTCGAAACAGCAGGAAGCCGAAAATCAGCGATGCGAACCGCAACGCCCGCCGCATTTGGGGCTGTCGCTCCTGTAATCGGGGCCAGGATCGCGCCAATGGTGCTGAAACCAATCGCCAGAAGCGTGATCCAGAATCCGATATAGTTGACCGGCTGAGCAAACCTCCAGATGGGCAGCGTTGCCGCAAGATAGGAAAACACCAGCAGGAATAGCGCCCACAGGAGATAAGACGGCATGGTCTTGATTGCACCGGTCGCGGCGTCGTAGAGCGCAGTGGAAGCTCGCTTCCCATCCGGACCCGGAATGGGAACGCGCGGGTCCGCAGAGGTCGGGTCGGTGACAGTGAAGAGGGCATTGCCTCCGCTTATCTTATTAACAGCGCCGTTGATTCCCAGAAAAACAGAACTGATCGGTCCCTTGGAAAAGTCAGGCACACCTTGCGTATTGACGTTCACGCCAAGCGGGCCGAAGATCACGGCCGCCAGGGTCACGATGACCACGATGGCGGTGACCAGGATCAAATCCATCTTCCATCTATAGAGCATCTGTCCGGCAAGGAAGCCCATCACGCCGAGGGCGATGATACCGAGCGGAACATCCGGACGGGCGGCCATCAAAGCGGCCATGATGCCCATGAAGGCGCCGGCCACCAGCAGCAGATAGAAGAAGATGAAGGTGAAGAGAATCGAGCGTGTGCGCGGGGCGATCAATTTATGGCTGATGGCGCTCAAGCTGTTGCCGTCATTGCGGACTGCGACCACGATGGCGCTGTAGTCGCTGACCCAGCCGATGAACGACACGCCGATCATCAGCCATAACAGGGAAGGCAGCCAGCCCCAGATCGCCGCGGCCGTGATCACGCCGACGATTGGTCCGGCGGCGGCGATGGACTTGAAGTGATAGCCGTACAGCACGTTGCGGCTGGTTGGCATGAAGTCCACGCCGTCCATATACATCTTGGCGGGCGTGGCTTTCTTCGCATCCGCCTGGATGACGGTGCGGTCAATATACTTGGCGTAAAAGTTGTAAGCCAAGTAAATGACGACTGCCGCAATGAGAACGATCCATAGCGTATTCATACGTACTCCTTTCTTTGGCGAGAATAAAGGAACAGTTGATTACTACCCGGTTCTGATTGAACAGTGCCTATTACCGCCTTGCGAATGGATGTGTATCTCTGCAAAGCACCTCCTCTCGAGTTTTTGGGCCGATCAATTTGCAACCTGAGCCGTCAGCAGGTCTGCGATCTTGTTGCTGGCTGACGTCAGGGAGTTGCTCCCCGTGAAGCGGGCCTCGCCGTTCACGATCACAGCCGGGAAGCGGTGCATCCCATATTTCAGGGATTTGTAGAATCCCTCGATGGACGCGGCGTCGATCACCTTGACCACGACGCGGTCGCAATGCACCCGGAAGATCTCCCGTACCCAGTCGGAGATGGCCTGGTATTCCTGGAGCAGATCCGCGGGCAGACTGCTCTCGAGCTGTTCCTCGTGAACGCGCTGCATGCGGCCCGTCTCACTCCATGCGACTTCGCAATGTGTACAGTGATAGAAGGCCGTCGGCGCGTAGGCCAGGATTTCAACTTCTAAAGGTTTTTCCATGTCTGTCTCCTGCCAAATAAAAAACGCCAACAAGCAATAGACCGCTCATTGGCGCGTGACGAACTTGTACTGGCCAGCAGAAGCATCTGCCAGTGATGGGCTTGGAAGAGGTTAGTCGTGTTCCGTGCGGATTTCGACATTGAACTGCCCATTTTATGAAAGTTTAACACCGAATTTGCATTCAGGTTTTCTTTTGTGGGAATTTCGTTCGACTAATTTTTCACTGGAAAAAATTATATGACGTTTTCCCTGAAAAGCAAGTCTTTCATTGTGAAATTTGACACGCGAACTACATCAACTCCATCGTTCGATCCATGATTTGGCCATCGGGCCAATTGGCTTCGACCCATTTCGCCACGCTCTGCAATGATCGCTGAAGTTGTGCCGCGTCGTTCCCAACCATGGCGCAGGCGATGACGGCTTCCTGCCACTTGTCCTGCAGATCCATTTCCGCGACCGAAACGTTGAACTCGCGGTGCAGCCGCGCGATCAACGGCTTGATGCGTCCGCGCTTTTCTTTGAGCGAGGAACAGGCGGGAAGGTGAAGATGGATGGTAAGAGTACCGATCATTATTTCATCGCTTCACGCAATTTGCCAACAAGTGTGGTGACGTCTATTTCATTACATCTGTCATCTCTTGCAAGGAATTTCAATCCTCGTTCGGACACATCTTTTCCGCGCGGCACTATCCAGCAATGGAAGTGCGGCTGGCCTTCCATCGTGGAGAGTTGATAAATTCGTTCCGCATCGGTGTGGAGTTTGACCGCGTGGTATGCCTTCTTGAGCACCAAGCCAAGCGAGGCCGATTCTTCAGGTGTCATTTCTGAATAATCGAGAAAATGCCGCTTTGACTCGATGAACAAAGTCCCCAGTGGGCCTTTATCCACTGGAGCATGACAGACCCTCCAATGCCCATCTTCGTAAATATAGCCACCAGGCGGGACGGCTTCCTGTCCAAGATGTTTGCGGCAGATGAAACAAGTATCCATGACCATCTCCGATTGCCTCAATGCGACAAATCCTGCGGCTGGAAGCAGGGCTGATAATCGTAGCCAATAATCAGGCGATATTGTGTCGCGCTGTTCGGCTTCGGCGCGGACAAAACCGCGGCCGAGTCGGTCAATCCGAGCGATGTGAGAATCGTGTTGCGCGCATTGGCATCTTGTGAAGAAGTGTAATCTATCAAAACCGAGTGAGTGTAATTTTGGCGGTCGGTGTTGGAAATGGTTGTAGCGTAGCCGGCGTAATTGAGTCGACTCGAAGCGAGTGTTGCCCAACCATTGTACGGCGTTCCATTTTGAACTTCGACAGCGACCTTTTGCCGTTGTGTCGCCGAAGTTGAAAGCGTTGTCGCTTCCACTAAATATTGCTGGAGCGATGGCTGGTTCGGCAGGAGAACGTCCGCGCCGCCGGGCGTGACCCACGCGGTAACATAAGGCGGGCGAATGTAATAACTGCGGATGTTCGCGTTGGTCAACTTGGGGGCGTAGAGAGCCAGTTTCAAGATGTCTGCCAGATTGAGGTCCGTGGTGACTGTGCTGGAAAGGTCGCTATAAAGCTGCGGGATGCGCGTCAAAATATTTGTCTGCAACGCCTGAGAAAAAATCGCGCGCAGAACCTCCTGCTGGCGGCGGCTTCGATCAAAATCATTCGATGCCTGGCGTGAACGCGCATACCACAGCGCGAGATCGCCGTCCATGTGGATGGTGCCGGATTGGACCGTGTATTTCTGCCAGTTGTTCGGGTTCGTTGGATCGTAACTCGGATCAATCAAACGCCAGTCCGTGTACGGGCACGCGACCGGAACATCCACACCGCCCAGCGTATTGATGATGCGGCTGAAGCCGCTGAAATCCACCAGCGCGGTGTGATCAATGCGGATGCCGAGGTTGTAGGCGATGGCATCCTTCAACAAACCCGCGCCGCCTCCTGCGTAATCGTCCATGTTGCCGTATTCGTAGGCTGTGTTGACGCGCTGCATTCCAATGGTGGGAATATAAATCCACAGATCGCGCGGGATCGAGATCAGCGAAGCCTGTCCCTCCTGCGGCCACAAAATTGCCAGCACCAATGTGTCGGTGCGGAACGAATTGCCATTACGCAGGTCCGAACCGATCAACAAAAAGTTGACCGAATCATTGTTCGACAAAAGCGGCTCGGGCGTCGGACCCTGGCCGGATGTATCTGGCGGAGGCGGCGCGGCCAACGTTGGGAAGAGCGAGCTCAAGTCAACAGTCGGCGTGGGCTGGATGGGCGGGATGGGGGTTGGCGATGGAGTGGTGGTGGGAAAGAATGGTTCGAGCGTCGGGACCCGGATGTTGTACAGCGACGTTGGCGTGACCTGCTCGACGAGCGGCGGCTGGAACGGCGTCGGCGTGGGCGAGGCGTTCGGCGCGGATGTGATCAACACGAACGGCAATGGCGCGGGCGTGGGCGCGGGGACTGTGCCACACGAGGCGAGCAGCAATGTAAGCAATAAGATAAACCTGCGCGTGGATGATTTCATGAAGTCGGCGATTGAATGATCGTTCGAAAAAATTTTACAAAATATGCTCCGGGCAGCGGCTTGAGCCGTGCAAACGCCGCGCAAAGATTCTATGGAGTGGAAGTGAAAGTGGTCGGAAAGGCAGTAATCGTCGCGGTGGGCGGGGCCGGCGTATCAGACGGAACCCGGGTTGGCGTCGCGGTGGGCGGCAGGCTCGTGGAGGTTGGTTCGGCGGTGGTGGTAGCTGTCGGCGGGATCTGAGTCTGCGTCGAGGTCGAAGTTTCTGTCGAAGTTCCGGTCGGCGTTGCAAATGTGGGAATGAATGTCACGCCCGGCGTAATCGTCGGCACATTCGGCACCCATAATTGTTGACCGGCAAAGATTTCATTGTCGAATCTGCAATTCGCAAATTTCAAACGGTCCACGGTGGTTCCGTATTGTGCCGCGATGTGGAAAAGCGTGTCGCCAGGTTGGACGATATAACCCAATATCCAGCCGGGGAATGGGCCGCAGGGAATCGCGGTGCGCGTTGGCAGCGGCGGAACGTAAACATAATATCCGGGAGCGAGGCCGGAGGATGATAAACAATTGGCCTGCGAAAGCTGCGCGGGAGTGATGTGATACTGATATGCAAGGCTCGCGATCGTATCGCCAGGCTGGACGATGATCGGAATCCATCCGGGCGGCGGCGGACAATTCGTCGGCGGAAGCGGGGTTTGAGTGGGCAGCGCGGTCGCCGTTGGCGTGGTGGTGGGACCCGGCAGGGTCGGAGTCAGAGTTCCCGGTAACGGCGGCATGGTCGGCGTCGAGGTTGGCTGCGATACGGTGAAACTCTCAGCCAGTGAAAGCGAGAGTCCGCCAATCACCAGCAAGATCGAGACCAACGCGTAGATCAATCCGGCCCCCAACTGCCGCACGGATTGCATTATTATTTCCGTTCCTTCTTGACCGTATCGAAAGTTCCCTTTGCAATCGGCAAGAGCACGCTGAACGTTGCGCCCACGCCCGGTTCGCTTTCGACCCAAATGCGTCCATGCTGGGCTTCGGTCAAAGTCTTGGCGATGGAGAGGCCAACGCCCGTGTCGCCAACGCCCTGGATGAGGACATTATCAGCGCGATACAAACGCGTGAAGACGCGTGACACGTCTTCGGCGGGGATGCCTCCGCCGCTGTCGGTAACCTGGAGCATCACATAATCCTGATCCTGTTCGCTCGTGGTCTGGACTTTGAGGCGGATCGTGCCTTCGATGGGTGTCGCGGCCCCCGCGTTTTGCAGCAGGTGAATCAGGATTTGCTGCAGCGCTTCGCGATCCGCATTTACGGATGCAACTTTTTTGGGAAGATCGAGATGCAGCGAAATATTTTTCTCGCGAATCTGGCTGCTCGTGTACGCCATTGCATTGTCAATGATCAAATTGAGATCAACCGCTTCGGGCCTCAGGTCGGCGAGGCCGGACTCCAATGTTGTGACCTGGATCAAATCGTCAATCAAGCTGCCAATGCGCTCCGTCGAGGCTTTGATGCGCTCGACGAATTTCCGTTGCAGCGCGCCGAGAATGCCGACCGATTCGCCGAGCAATAAATCCGTGTAACCGACGATGGAGGACATCGGCTGGCGTAGTTCCTGCGAAATGGATGCGACCACTTCAGCCTGTTCGCTGGGCTTGTGGCGGGAGCCGCCGCTTTTTTCGAGTTCCAGGATTTTGATATTGGCATCGGCCAGTTGGTTTTGCAGGCGGGCAATATCCTGCAGGCTGGCTTTGAGTTCCTTTTCGATTTGGGACTCGGAACGCCTGCTTTTTCCGCGCAGGGATTCGAGCTCCTGCTGCAATTGCTCGATGGTGCGCAGCGATTCTTCCTGTGCAGCCATCAGCGCCGCGACATTTTCGCCTTTGGATGATTCCCTTGCCTGCAGCGCCAGTGTTTCGATCTGTTTGGAAAGTTCATCGTTGCGGGCCTGCAGTTCTGCCATCTGGCCGCGGGCGACATCCAGCGCCTGTTGATTCTGCTGGCTTTGCTGTTCGAGCTTCGTCATCTTCTGGCTGCGCTGGACGATGGGAACCAATGAAACGGCGATGTTGGCGAGGAAGGCCTGGTCTTCCGCGCTCCACAGGCGATTCGAATATGGCGAAAGAAGGATCACCCCGCCCAGCACATCCTTTTCAGGTGTCACGATTGGCACGCTGAGCAAATGTCCGGGGTTGCTCAAGCCGAGCAATTCGCTCAAGCCTTTGATATCCGCGGACGTGCTCGAGGCAGGAAGTCGCAGCGCGCGCCCGCGCTGTAACGAATTGGTCAGCATCGGAATCGCGCCCTTGCCCAGGCTGCCGCCTTCCAGGTTTTCTTCGCGGATCAAATCATAACCGCTGGCGATCATCAATTGATTTTTGTTGTCGGTGAGATAAATCAAGAAAGAAAGATCGGCCAGCATGGTCTGCGCGATGGCGCGCGTGATCGCCTGGCTGACTTTGGGCGCGCTGGATTCAGCTGCCAGGGAAAGCAGCGCATGGAATGTCTTGGGATCGGCACTGTATCGTCTGCGTTCGGGGATGGGCGTATCCTGCCTGATCGTCGTCGGTTTGTTGACAACCGCCGGTGCGGGAAAACGCTGGGGCAAAGTCAACAGAATCGGATACGCGGCCATGTACGCAAGCCGGATAATTCCCGAATAATTTCCGCTTTCATGGAGGGCCAAATGGCCGATATGACCGAGAAAAGCGATGGCCAGCACAGCCAGTCCATTGCCGTATCCGTTCGGACGGCGGATCAGCAGTATCAACGCCCCGACAAAAATAAACCCGACCGAAGCGATTTGCCAGAGCCGATCATCGAATGTTGCATTGTAGGTTGTGGTCGAGGATTGAGGCGGCCATGTCAACAGGCTGAGTGCCATCGCGGATGCAACCAGCACACTGAGCAGGATCGTGCTCGCGTCCGCAGGGCGGCTGGGCTCGGGGAATGCCCACAGCCACGCGATCCACAAAAGGCTGAAGAGGGTGAAAGCCCGGTCGAGCGGAGGCAGGCTGGCAGTCGGATTAACAATACCCTGCCAGCCGAGTCCGCTGAAGATGAAGAGAAATAATTGGGCTGACAGGAGAAGACCCAGTCCAAGCATGGTGCGGCGGGCCTGGGGAAAACCGCTCGAACGCCAGTGGTTGAACGCTGACTGCAATGCGCTGGCGATGGAAAAGACCAGCACAAGGTGGTAGATCAGATTTCCTGGCGGAGCGGTCAGCAGGGAAAAAATCTGGCTGATTAGATCGCTCATGCGGGGGTGATTATACTTCGAGTTCCTACACAGGTCACGCTTCACACTGCATGGTTCCATTAATAAGGCAATTGACTTCCACCTTTATCACTGCTACACTTTTCCCATGCAGAAGCCCGGGTCTTCTTTTATCGCCAGAGCGCGCCGCCAGTCGCATCAGATCATTCTGTGGTTCAAGCCGGGACTCGGCATCAAACGCTGGCTGGTCCTGGTTTTATTGGGCATCACTTTGATGGGCGTTGGATTGGCTATTTTTCTGCTCGAAATTTACCGCACGGATACGAGCAATGCCGCCATTCTCACATTTCTATCGTATGCAAGTTTGCGATTTCTTCCGCGTATCCTGCGCGTGGTGATCTTCGGCGCGCTGGGCGTGGGATTGATCGGTTATGGAATGTGGGGTTTGAACCGCGCATTGCTTCGCCCATTCATGAGGCCCGGCCGGGCTGTCGTTGACCAGCTCGCGGATTATCGCCGCCGCCAACGCGGTCCGCGTGTGGTCACCGTCGGCGGCGGGCATGGATTGTCAGCTTTGTTGCGCGGGCTCAAAGAGCACACGCGCAACATCACCGCGGTGGTCACCGTCGCGGATGACGGCGGTTCCTCGGGACGTTTGCGCGAGAGTCTGGGCATCCTGCCTCCCGGTGACATCCGCAATTGTCTCGCGGCTTTATCGAATGACGAAGATCTGCTGACGCAGCTTTTTCAATATCGTTTCAGCGGCGCGCCCGAACTCGAGGGACATTCCTTTGGAAATTTGTTCATCACCGCGCTGACCGATCTCACCGGCAGTTTCGAGCAGGCCGTGGCTGAGTCGGGCAGGGCGTTGTCGGTGAGTGGGCGTGTGCTTCCTTCAACTCTTCACAACGTGCGATTGGTCGCGGACATCCGCTTGCCGCACGTGGTTAACGAGGTCAGGGTTCAGGGTGAAAGCAAGATCCCCGAAATGGCGGGACGCGTCCGCCGAGTCTGGCTGGAGCCGAATAATCCGCCCGCGTTTCCGCCGGTCTTGCAGGCCATCCTGAATGCGGAGTTGATCGTTGTGGGTCCCGGCAGTTTGTACACGAGCATCCTGCCCAATTTGCTCGTGCCCGATCTGCTGGCAGCCATCCACGCCAGCCGCGCGGTCAAAGTTTATGTTTGCAACATCGCGACGCAGACTGGCGAGACGGATTTATTTTCCTGTTATGACCATGTGCGCGCACTGGAAGAACACATCGGTGAAGACATGTTCGACGTGGTGCTTTGCAATGATAATTATGAGGCGGCTCTGGGCCGGACCTCGAGCTGGGTGCGCGCCGATGAACGCAGCCTCAGCGACGAGCGTCTCTATTGCGCTGACTTGATCAATGAAGAACATCCGTGGCGTCATGACCCGGTCAAACTTGCGCAGGTGTTGATGGATTTGTTCTACGAACGCACGGGGCCGCTGAGCGACCGGATTGGATAAGATTCCGGTGTGAATTTATCGCTCTTTGTTTTGCTGTGATAAAATGGTTTAAACTTATTTTGGGCGATGAGGCTCGCCGCAACCGTCGAACAGACTAATGGCCTCTACGGAAGATTCTTTCTTCGGTAGAGGCCATTTTATTTTGGATATTTCGTTCATGCGCTTCCGAACCGATTTGTCTTCATCGAGGTTACCATGACTTTCCTCAGCATTCTTTTCTGTAAAGATTTTGTTCAAAAAGAAGCGGCGGAACGGCCCGCTTTTTTCACTGATTTGAATCTCGATCAGATCATTGACGCGATTGTGGCGCGTAAAGAAGAATACGATCTCAAGCCGTTCTTCTATGCACCGTTGCGCGATACTGAAACCATCCTCTATCGCCAGGAGGTCGCGCGCGATCTGGAAGATGGGATGCTGATGGCGCACGTCCAGGCCTTCGCCGGGAAAATGATCATCGTGCGGCGTTATCTCGGTTTGACGGAAAAACTGGAATACACGTATCACCGAGAAGGCTGGTTCCTCGAAGCGGCGTTAGTTTATTGCGAGGCGTTGACCGAACTGGCGCACAACTTGGAGGCGGCGAACTTGAAGTCGCGCGGCTTTTTGGCATTCCGTGAGTACGTGGCGCGCTACGTTAATTCTGACGAGTTTCAATCGCTGCTGACGGATGCAAAAAATGTTAAAGGTAGATTATCGAGCATCAAGTATTCTGTCATTATTCAAATCGGCGCGTTCAAAGTGCGGATGTACGAGGGGGAGCCTGACTACAGCGCGGAGGTGGAGAAGACCTTCGAGAAGTTCAAACAGGGCGCGGTGAAAGATTATCGGTCCAAATTGTATCAAGGGACCGGCATGAATCATATCGAGTCCCAGATTCTGGATTTCGTTGCCCGCCTGAACCCTGATCCATTTGCCGACCTGGACCAATTTTGCGCACAGCATAGCCAGTTCATGGATGAGAGCATCCGCACTTTCGACCGTGAAATACAGTTTTATGTTTCCTATCTTGAGTTCATGGCCGATATCAAGCTCAAAGGACTTGACTTTTGTTATCCGCAGGTGGGAACGAGCCGTGAAGTATATGACTATAATGCCTTTGATCTCGCGTTGGCCTATAACCTGCTTCGTACCGACAAACCGGTGATATGCAATGACTTCTTTCTTAAAGGGCCGGAGCGTATCATTGTTGTCTCAGGTCCGAATCAAGGCGGCAAAACCACTTTCGCGCGTACCTTCGGGCAGCTTTACTATCTCGCCAGTCTCGGGCTTCCCGTTCCAGGCCGCGAGGCGCGGCTCTTCCTGTTTGATCAAATCTTTACGCATTTCGAACGCGAAGAAGATATCAGCAACCTGCGCGGCAAGCTGGAGGATGACCTGTTCCGCGTCCACGAAATTCTCGCCCGCGTTACGCCGGACAGCATCCTGATCCTGAACGAGATCTTTGCGTCCACCACTCTGGAAGACGCTGTTTTTCTGAGCAGGGAAATCATGAACAAAGTGACGCCATTGGATTTGCTATGCGTGTGGGTGACGTTCATGGATGAATTATCGTCCATGAGCGAAAAGACAGTCAGCATGGTCAGCACGGTTGTCCCTGAAAATCCCGCCGAACGGACATTCAAGATTATTAGAAAACCCGCGGATGGCTTGGCGTATGCGCTTTCGATTGCTGAAAAGCATCGCCTGACCTACAAGCAGATCAAGGGGCGCATCCAGTCATGAGAGTTTTCCTGATGCATCCAGACCGGGATTTCGAATTTGAATTGGAGAAGGTCAACCAGAGATTCCCACACAAGCAGGTCCTTCTGCTCCCGGCTGCGAAAGCGGCGCTTGTGCAGGATCTGGAATTGAACACACTCTGGAACGCGATGGCGCAGGGGGATGAATTTCTATTCGAGGTGGCGCAACAAGCTGTTTTGTCCAGCCTGGATGATCCGGACGCGATCCGCTACCGCCAGGAAATCCTCAGGGACTGTTTGAGGCATCCCGATATCGTCCGGCAGATCTACCGCATTCCAATCCAGGCCATCGAAAACAAGCACAGGCATTGGATGGGTATCTTCAGCAGTTATCCAAGCAGCGTTCTAAGCGGCGCGCGTGAAATGCTGGAAATGTTCGTGGGCCTGCTCAAGGCCTTGAAGAAACTTGCAGACGATCACGCCGAAGAATTCGAGTCGGAGGGTTTCCGAAGATTCTTCGCGATGATTCAGCAGGAACTTAACGACGAGTATTTTGCGGTCGTGAAAGAACATCTCAGGGAATTGAGATTCACCGGCGGCGTTTTGCTCAGCGCGGAATTGGGGCAGGGAAACGAAGGAGCGAACTACGTTCTTCGCAGACCCAATCATGACAAACGGCATTGGACGAAGCGGGTCCTTGCCCGGAGATCACGCGTCTATTCCTTTGCGCTGGATCCTCGCGATGAAGGCGGCGCGCGTGCGCTTGGAGATTTGCGGGATCGAGGTCTCAATCTGGTTGCCAATGCCGTGGCGCAGTCCGCTGACCACATTGATGGCTTTCTCAATGTATTGCGGTTGGAACTGGCGTTTTACATCGGCTGTTTGAATTTATCGGAGCAGCTTGCCCAACTGGGAGAGCCGACTGCGTTTCCCGAACCTGCGCCAGCCAGTCAGCGCAGGCACTCATTCACAGACTTGTATGATGTCTCCCTGGCACTGACGATGAAGCAGAAGATCGTGGGCAACGATGTGAATGCGGATGGCAAAGATCTCGTCATCATCACAGGCGCCAACCAGGGAGGCAAATCCACCTTTCTTCGCAGCATTGGTTTGGCGCAACTGATGATGCAGTGCGGCATGTTTGTCCCCGCCGAATCTTTCTGCGCGAATGTGTGCGCCAGTCTTTTTACACATTACAGGCGGGAGGAAGATACCACCATGACCAGCGGCAAATTCGATGAAGAACTCAGCCGCATGAGCAGCATTGTGGACAAGTTATCGCCGAACTCCTCGATACTGTTCAATGAATCGTTCGCGGCGACGAATGAGAGAGAGGGCTCCGAGATTGCAAAACAGATCGTCAGCGCTCTGCTGGAAAAACGTGTCAAGGTTTTCTTCGTCACGCATCTATATGAATTTTCACATGGGTTTTATGACAGAAAAATGGCGGACGCCATCTATTTGCGCGCTGAGAGACGGGAAGATGGAACCCGGACCTTCAAGTTGATCGAGGGCGAGCCGCTGCAGACGAGTTATGGAAAAGATCTGTACGATCGAATCTTCGGGTGAATGTCAATTCAGAATAAGAAATGCTCATCACCGCGCTGAGCGGAGTGGCGTTTTGATGCCGCGTAGTCGAAGCGTGGATATGCTTTCAAACTTGCCCTTCGACTTCCGCTTCGTCTCGCTCAGGGCGATATAGAATTATTATCCCAAATTCACGTTGGACGAACGAACATGAACTCGACATTGGATCATTTTCGGTATTCCATTTTGCAGCAGTTAAGAAAGGTTACTTTGTCAAAAGGCATGGAGACGTTTTTATTGATTTCATTGGGCGCGATCTTTGGCGCCAATTTGCGTTATTGGGTCGGCGGCTGGGCGGCGGATCGCTTTGGAACAGCATTTCCTTATGGGACGTTGATCATCAATTTGACCGGCAGCTTCGTTCTTGGTTTATTCATGACACTGGCGACCGAACGTTTTCTTATTGACCCGCGCTGGCGTTTGCTGGTGGCAATTGGCTTTCTCGGCGGCTACACCACCTTTTCGTCTTATACTTATGAAAGCATGAGTCTGCTGCTCAAGGGCGAAACGTGGCTTGGATTACTGGATTTGCTTGGCAGCAGCGTCTTTGGCGGGCTGGCCGTGGCGGCAGGGATTTTTCTGGGACGGATGATTTGATGCGAGGAGACAAAATGTCACCGGATGAATTGATGGAGAAGAAGGCGAAACGTCTCATGATCTATGCGGGGGAGAGTGATCAATGGCGCGGCAAGGCGTTGTACATGGCTCTTTTGGAAACGTTAAGGGCGAACGGCATGGCGGGCGCGACGGTCACGCGCGGACTGGCTGGTTTCGGCGCGCACTCCCGCGTCCACACCGCGACCATTTTGCGGCTCTCGCTCGACCTGCCTTTGATCATTCAGGCAACGGATTCTCCCGAAAAGATCAGAAGCGTTTTGAAGATCATCGCTCCGATGGTTGGCGAAGGCTTGATTACGCTCGAAGATGTGGAAGTCGTGAAATACACACACCGCTATTTGAATCCGCTGCCAACCGATAAACGCGTCTCGGAAGTGATGACGCGCAAAGTCATCACGCTGACCGATAAAATGCCGGTGGCCGAGGCGTGGGATCGAATGCTCAAGCACTTGGTCAAAGCCATGCCAGTTTTGAATTCACGCGGCGAAGTGATGGGGATGCTGACCGACGAGGATTTGCTCGAACGCGCCGGACTGGAACAGCATTTATCGGTGGCCGAGAGGCTCGATGAACAGATGCTTCAAGCCGAATTTACTGCATTGAAACGGAGTCCGCTCAAAGTCGCGGATGTGATGACGTCGCCGGCTATCGTCGTCCGCGCGAATGAGTCTTTGGGCGTTGCTGCGGCTCGCATGGCGGAGCAAAGCGTCAAGCGTCTGCCGGTGCTGGACGAAAACGGGAAATTGGTCGGCGTGCTTTCCCGCGTGGATATTTTGCGCCAGGTGCTTAGCGAAGAATCAAAGAAGCGCGCTGCGAAAGCGCCGAGTGGTGCGGCCCGCACGCTGGGCGATATTATGTTGTCTGAGATTCCTTCTATTGATGAAGATGCTCCGCTTCCCGATGTGATCGCGCGTTTTCTGGAGGCCGAGACGCGGCGTTTGATCGTAACAGACAAAAAGGGAAAGCCGTTGGGATTGATCAGCGATTCGGATGCGGTCCTGCGCGTCCAGCCCGAAGCGCGGCGCGGCGTGATGCAGGCTCTGCGCGGCAAGCGTACTGCACCGGATGAAAAGATGACCGCGGCCAATTTGATGTCGCCAGACGTTTTGAGCGCGTCGCCTGACACAACCTTGACGGAAGCCGCGCACATGATGTTATCGCCGCAGCGTAAGTGGATGGTGGTCGTAGATGAAGAAGGCAGGGCCGTCGGTCTTGTGGATCGTCAGGTTTTGTTCAAGGCGCTGATGCACGATCACCCGTAACTGCGCTATTTTTTCTCCTGTTCCAATTCATCGAAGATGGCAGAAAGGTTTAAAGCCATCTCAGCCAATTGCAAAATGATCGGATCCAACTCACTCGAAAGTTCCGGGTGGACCCGCCCATATCTCTTCAATTTGACGGAGCGGTTATCGAGCAAATTGGTCCAACTGATGACCATCTGGCTTCGTATTTCAGAAGCCACATTTTCGTTTTCTAACGGCAGCTCCAATGATTGACCCAGCTCAGTGACGATTTGCAGTGCCTCGGCAATATTGTGGCTTGCCTGTTGTCTGCGCTTTGCGGAAAGATGAAGCTTACGCTGGTAGAACGTTCCATTTTCCTCCATGCCATCCAGCCAAGCTTGCGCCGCTCGAAGATTCTTCTCGAACATGGAAACGGTGAGTCGAAGAGAATTCCATTGGGATGGATTGAGTTTGTCTTTCATAAGACCTTTGCAATGCGGTGACAAAAAAGCTTCTACCACCAATCATCGCGGTAGAAGCCATCATTCGGAAGATCCGACAAAATTCTTTTTCAGCGCCAGCGAGCCTCATCGTTTAGCGCACCCGTTGCTATTCGTATTTCCAAGAATATTATAACACCCGCTTCGTTGAGCGCGTTTGTCTGGCAACAATGAAAAACAACGGTATGGCTGCCAATTGCAACACAACTGAAAAAGCAATCAGGGCAGGCATTGAGATGCCATAGAGAAAACCAATGATTGCACTGCCGAGAAACCAGAAGATTCCATAACCGGCTGTGAACAACCCATAGGCGGATGCGCGGCGTTCGGGCGAGACCATGGGAGCAACTGCCGCGGGGATGATGGATTCGTGTACGCCCATACCCAATCCCCAAATCGCCATGCCAATCAACGCGGCCCAGAAACCGCCGAGAAAAACCAGCGGCGCAAAGAGCGCAGCAAGGAACGTCAAAACAATTAGCACGCCAAAACCAAAGCGGTCATAGAGGCGTCCAAACACGAGTGAGCCGGTTCCACTAACGCCCATTGCCACCGCATAGAAAACGGGAACAATATCTGGTGCGACGACGGATGCTTGTGCAAAATGATAGGCGATCAAAGGAAAGTCCGCGAACCCGGCTGCGACCAGCGCTGCACCTGCCAGATACAGCCAAAAGACGCGCGGTAACCCGCGCGTTTGAACATTCGGCGGATTTGATTCCATGTCTTCAGGATGCGGATACGCTCTGCGCGCCAGCATCAGCAGGCTGAGGTTGATGACGGCTGGAATGGCGAGCGCAGTAAAGGCAAGATGATAATCGCCGCGCAAAGCCAATATCCATGCGACCGCCAAGGGCCCGAAGAGAGCGCCGAATTGATCCAATGCCTCGTGCAGACCAAAGACCCATCCAACCCCGATTTGTTTTCCAGCATGAGACAGCATCACATCACGCGGCGGGTTACGCGTGGCTTTGCCGACGCGTTCGAGGATAATCAACACGGCAGCCATCGGCCAGTTCCCGGCCAAGGCCAGCAATGGCACGGATGACATTTGAATGATATATCCAGCAATTGCGATTGGCCAGAATTTCTGGAAACGGTCGGCGAGGCGACCCGAAACGAGGCGCAGGCCGTAACCAAGAAGTTCGCCGAAACCTGTGACCGCGCCGACGATAAAGGCACTGGCTTGCAGGTGAGCGAGAAAAGGTCCAAGGATGCTGCGCGAACCTTCGTAGGTAAAATCTGCAAAGAAACTGAGAATGCCGATCAACAATACGAATTTGAATGCCATCTCTCGGATGGCAGGTTGTGGAGATGTCGTTGGATCAGTGTTCACTCAATTCTCCTTTGTGCGATCTATTGGCAATAAAAAAGCCTCTACCACAAAGATTGCTGGTAGAAGCTATCAGTCGGAAAATCCGACAAAATTCTTTTTCGGTGCCAGTGAGCCTCATCGCTGGCAGATCCAAATATTATCCTGATGATTGCCTGATATTTTACCATGTGACGAATTGCAGTAGTCAAACCATCTCGTTTGAATTAGAATTCACAAAGAACTTAATATTTGGAGGATTCCATGACAACAAAAGTTGGCATCAACGGTTTTGGCCGTATTGGACGTCAGGTGTTGAAGGCGATTCGCGATTACTATCCCAACGAATTGGAAGTAGTTGCATTCAACGATATCGGCGACATGCCGACGATGGCACACCTGCTCAAATACGACTCAAATTACGGGCGCTTCAACGGCACAGTTGAAGTTGCCGAAGATGGTTTGCATATTGACGGCAAGAAGATCAAGGCATTCAAAGAGACCGATCCTGCCGCGATCCCGTGGGGCGATCTGGGCGTGGACATCGTGATCGAGTCGACCGGCCTGTTCACCATCAAGGAAGACGGTGTGAACAAGAAAGGCAAGACGGTCAAGGGCGCGGTCAATCACATCACCAAGGGCGGCGCAAAGAAGGTCATCATCTCCGCGCCATCCGAAGGCGAAGATTTGACCATCGTGCTGGGCGTCAACGAAGATAAGTATGATCCGAAGAAGCATCACGTTCTGTCCAATGCTTCCTGCACGACGAACGGCCTGGCTCCAGCCGTGAAAGTCGCTCACGATAATTTCAAGATCGTACGCGGCTTCATGACGACCGTCCACTCGTACACGAATGACCAGAAGATTCTCGACCTGCCGCACTCGGATTTGCGACGGGCGCGCGCTGCGGCGATGAACATCATCCCGACTTCAACCGGCGCGGCAAAAGCCCTGAAGCTGGTCATCCCCGATATGGCAGGCAGACTCGATGGCTACGCTTTGCGCGTCCCCACTTCGACGGTTTCGATTATTGATTTGACGGCTGAATTTGAAACCGCAGCGACCACCGACGAATTGCGCCAGGCTTACCGCGATGCGGCGAAAACACCTCGCCTCAAAGGGATTTTGCAGGCCGTGGATGAACCGCTGGTCAGCATTGATTACAAGGGCGACCCGCACTCCTCGTCCATTGACTTGCCGTTCACGCAAGTGCTCGGCAAAGAAAAGAGCACCTTTGCCAAGATCGTGGCCTGGTATGACAACGAATGGGGTTACTCTGTCCGCACGGCGGACCTCACCGCGCTGGTTGCGAAGAATCTCTAAAACGTAAAACGAAAAACGCAATTGCGTTTTGCGCTTTTCGTTTTGGAGTTCGCCATGAACAAGAAAACCGTAAAAGATATTGATCTCAAAGGCAAACGCATATTGATGCGCGTGGACTTCAACGTACCCATGCAGGATGGCAAAGTCACGGACGATAAACGCATCAAGGCCTCCTTGCCGACGATTCAGTATGTGTTGGATCAAGGCGCGTCGTTGATTCTGATGAGTCATCTTGGGCGGCCAAAAAACGGTCCAGACCCGGAATTCAGCCTGCGCACCGCCTCGGAAGTTTTGGCTTCGCTGTTGGGAAAACCCGTCAAGATGGCGCCCGATTGCGTTGGCCCCGAAGTCGAAGCGATGGCGAAAGCCCTCAACCCCGGCGACGTGTTGATGCTTGAGAACACGCGCTTTCATGCAGGCGAAGAAAAGAACGATCTTGATCTCGCCAAGCAAATGGCTTCGTTGGGTGATGTTTACGTTAATGACGCGTTTGGTTCCGCGCATCGCGCTCATTCTTCGACAGAAGGTGTGGCGCGTTTCCTTCCAGCGGTTTCCGGCTTCCTGATGGAGCAGGAATTGGAATATCTTGGCCGCGCCACGTCGAATCCTGAACATCCTTACATTGCGATTCTCGGCGGCGCCAAGATCAGCGACAAGATCGCGGTCGTCGAAAATCTTTTGACCAAATGCGACCGGCTCATCATCGGCGGGGGAATGGCGAATACGTTCCTCGCGGCCAAAGGTTACAACCTGCAGGACAGCCTCGTCGAAGCTGGTTCAGTGGAGACCGCGAAATCCATCATGGCGAAGGCAGGCAATAGATTGCTCCTGCCCGTGGACGCGGTCGTCGCCGATAAATTCGAAGCGGACGCAAACAGCGAGGTCGTGGACGCGGATAAAGTCCCGGCCGGCTGGCGCGTGATGGACATCGGGCCGAAATCCGTCAGCGAATTCAAAGCTGCGTTGAATGGCGCCCGCCTCATCGTCTGGAATGGGCCGATGGGCGTCTTCGAAATGCCGAGGTTCGCGGAGGGCACCTTTGCCATCGCGAAGCTGCTGGCCGAATCCGGCGCAACGACGGTCATCGGCGGCGGCGACTCCGCGAGCGCGGTCAAGAAAGCAGGCGTCGCCAAACAGATGACGCATATCTCGACCGGCGGCGGCGCGTCGCTCGAATTTTTGGAAGGAAAAGAATTGCCCGGCGTTGCGGCATTGCTGGATAAATAGCCGGAAGACGAAAACTAAAATCATTTCCGGAGTGCGAAGCATCCTGCGGGCGAGACTTCGCACTCCGTTTATTTACACGCGCATAACATCCCGTTGATTTTCAGGCAACTTATCTGCGATATAATCATGCCAATTTCGTGACCGGAGCGCGAGGAAATGTCTTTCAACGTTGGCGAGAACGTCGGGCCCTATCGAATCATCGAACAGCTTGGCCAGGGCGGCATGGCGACCGTTTACAAAGCCTATCATGCCGCGCTGGACCGTTACGTCGCGCTCAAAGCTTTGCATCCGGCGTTCGGCGAAGACCCGAATTTCCTGGCGCGCTTCCAGCGTGAAGCGCGGCTGGTTGCCAGGCTCGAACACCCGAATATCGTTCCCGTTTACGATTATGCGGAGCATGAGGGACGTCCATATCTGGTGATGAAATTCATCGAGGGGGATACGCTCAAGGCGCGCCTGACGCAGGGCCCATTGAGTGCAAGTGAAATTGACAAGGTGGTTGGATCGGTCGGCGCGGCACTGGGATACGCACACAAGCAGGGCGTTCTGCACCGCGATATCAAACCGTCCAATGTTCTACTGGCCAGCGACGGGCAAATCTATCTGGCGGATTTTGGGCTGGCGCGCATCGCACAATCGGGTGAATCGACTCTTTCATCCGACATGATCATGGGCACGCCGCAGTATATTTCGCCGGAACAGGCGATGGGCAAGAGAGACCTCGACGAGGGAACGGACATTTATTCCTTCGGCGTGATGTTGTATGAGATCGTGGTGGGACAGGTCCCGTTCAACGCGGACACGCCGTTCTCCATCATTCACGATCACATATATTCGCCGCTGCCGATGCCGCGCGATATCAATCCGAAAATTCCCGAAAGCGTGGAACGCGTTTTGCTGAAAGCGCTGGCAAAGGAACGCGCCGATCGTTACCCGGATGTCGCGTCGCTGGTCGCGGCGTTCAAGGACGCGTGGATCGAAGCCGGTGTCCCGATGCAGGGATCGGCCATCACGATGCGGCCGGCATCGCTGAAAACGGCGGCAGCAAAAGCAGTTGAACCCGCTGCTGAAACGGTAGCCGCCAGGGGCGTCCCGGAAAAGAAGCGGTTGGCCTGGCCTTTTATCGCCGCCGGTGTTTTGTTGATAATATGCCTCGCGGTTATTGCGTTCGCATTTCGCGGCAATCGCTTATTACGCAGATCGAATCCACCCGCATCCACTGCGCCAGTCGTTGTCGCGTCCACGCCGATTGAATTGACATCCGCGCCGATACAACCTTCCTCGACTGCCGCATTGTCCACGGAACCGGCTGTTGCGCCCGCAATTGCAACTGCGATCAGCGCCGCGACTCAAAACCCAACAGATCCTTCCGCGGCTCTCGCGCTTGCGCTTGCGTATTGGGATGCCAAACAAAATTCACTGGCGCTGCGATCTCTTGCAACAGCCGCGGATTTGGCAGGCACAACGAACACGCAATTTTTCCAGAACGCGGGCGATCAATTCAAACAGCGCCAGGCGTGGATCGCGGCCGCGGCGATGTATTTGCGCGCGCTCAAGTCATTGGGTCCCAGCGGAAGGGCGCCGCAGGGACTTGTCGAGAATTATCATGAAGCGCTTTACAACGCCTCGGTGCTGCCGGAGTTTACCTCGTACCTGCCGGTGGCGGACTTGAGCCGCGTCGAACAGCCGATGGCGATGGTCGCGCAAGCGCGCAATCTTTATTACAACGGCAATACCGTTGAAGCTCATTCGATCTTGAACGAAGTCAAACGTTTGAAGCCGGGCATGCCCGAAGCTACGCTTCTCGAAGCCGAGATGGATGCCAAGGAAGGCAATTCCTTCCAGGCCAAACAAAATCTTAACATCCTGTTGAGCAATCTCAATACGCCGGATTGGATCAGCCAGGAAGCTCAACAACTTTTGAATAAGATTCCATAAATAGAATTTCCACCACAAAGGTCACAGAGTCTCTCCGTGATCACGAAGAGGAAAAATCTTTGTGTTCTCTGTGGTGAAAATCCCAACAAGAATTTTGCGGAAGGGACATACGATGCGTACGCCGTTTGTTGCCGGAAACTGGAAGATGAACAAGACCGTCGAGGAGGCCCGAAATCTGGTCTACTCGATGTCTGCGAAACTGCGCGAGATTCAAGGTGTGGAAAAAGTTTTGTGTCCGCCGTTTACATCGCTGCTGGCCGTGTCGGCGCTGCTCGAAGGGAATGACATCGGCCTCGGCGCGCAAAACATGTATTGGGAGGAAAAGGGCGCGTTCACCGGTGAGGTCTCGCCTGCGATGGTCAGGGAACTTTGCCAATACGTCATCATCGGACATTCGGAGCGCCGCGCCTATTTTGGCGAGACGGATGAAACGGCGAGCAAAAAAGTCAAGGCCGCGCAGACGTTCGATTTGACTCCGATTGTATGCGTCGGCGAGACGCTCGAACAATACGAATCGAACCGGACGAGTGAAGTGGTCGCGCGTCAGATCAAGTTTGGCCTGGCGGATGTCTCTCCCGCGTTTGCGCCGCGCGTGGTCGTCGCGTATGAACCTGTCTGGGCGATTGGGACGGGCAAAGCCTCCAGCGGAGAAAATGCCAACGGCGTGGTTGGCAAGGTCATTCGTCCCGCGCTGACCGAATTGTTCGGCGCGCAGACCGCGGGAGCGATCCGCGTTTTGTACGGCGGTTCGGTGACCGCGGCCAACGCATCCGAATTCTTTGGTCAATCCGAAATTGATGGCGCATTGGTCGGCGGCGCAAGTTTGAAAGTGGATGAGTTCGTCGCGATCACGAAAGCTGCAAGTAAAACATAAAGGATGGTTCATGGAGGATGGTTCATGGAGAATGGATCATGAAAATTAACCATGAACCATGAACCATGATCCATGATCCAATTCCATGCTCGCACAATTCGATGGATTGCTCTGGTTTGTATTCACTCTTTTGCCGCTGGTACTTCTCCAGCGGTTTTTGCATCGCGAAATCCAGGCTGTCTTTTTGATCCTGAGCCGCAGTTCCGAAATTACGATTGCGTTATTCTCGATCATTTTTTTGCCGGGCGTATTCCTGCATGAGTTCAGTCATTATTTGATGGCAGTGATTCTGGGCGTGCCTGCCGCGCGCTTTTCGCTCATCCCGCAGACGCTGCCGAACGGACGGTTGCAACTTGGCTATGTCGAAACCGCCAAAACGGACATCGTCCGTGATTCGTTGATCGGCGCCGCGCCGCTGATCGCGGGGACGGCGTTCGTGGCATATCTGGCGGCGACGCGTTTGGAATTGTCCTCGTTGTGGGAGATGATGCGTAACGGGCAATGGAATTTGATCTGGCTCGGAATTACGCTGTTGCCGCAGGTCAGGGATTTTCCGCTTTGGTTTTACTTGGCGTTCACGGTCAGCAGTACAATGCTGCCGTCGCAATCCGACCGGCACGCGTGGCTCCCGCTGGGTGTCGTGATCGGCATTCTGCTTGCATTAGCGGCGCTGACTGGCGCGGGGCCGTGGATGTTATCGAATCTCGAACCGGCGTTGAATACGTTTCTTCGTTCGGTGGCGGTGATCGTCGGGTTGAGCGCGGTGTTACATGCCGTGTTGATCGTTCCAACTTTTGCTTTGCACAGGATGTTTGCGAGAATTACCGGCGTAGATATTAAGTGATCCACAGATGACGCAGATTTCACAGAATTAAAAAATCTACGCAATCTGCGACATCTGCGGATTATATTTTCTTCCAGAGCGCGATCAGCATCTTGACCCGGATTTGGACGCGCGCATCCGCGTTCGCCACCGCCCACATCGAGCGGATGTTTTTCCACGTCTCTTCGTCAATCGCGATGAAGTCCGCCCATTCTTCGTCAATATATTCCTTCATTTCATTCGGCGTATCCCAGTAATAAAATAATGGAAAGAATTCCTCCCGTTTGCGAACGAACTGCTTTTGCGCTTCGGTTCGTGCCATCGCCTCGTTTGCTGCCCGATCATCTTCCAGTCCAACCGGCAAGTCAGAAACGCGTCCCGCTTCCTTGACTTCGCGCGCTGAGGCGACTTCAATTGGCCAGCGATCCGCCAGTGGGCGCAGGTCAATCAGAATGCCGTTCGGCGCAAGGACGCGATGGATTTCGTTCAGGGCATGAACCATGCCCGCATGTTCAATTCATCAGAGCGACCAGGCGAGAATCGCGATATCGAATTTTTCTTTGGCAAATGGGATGTGAGTCGAATCGGCGCGGATGAACGAAGCCGGCAAATCACTCGGACGGTCAATCGTTGCCAGGCGCAGATCATCCGCGTTGAGATCAATGCCTGCCACAAACTTCGCTTGCTTTGCGTATTGCCATGTCAAACGTCCATCGCCGCAGCCGATTTCGAGGACGCGCTTGCCACTGAAATCAGCAAAGCGATGAAGCGCTTTTGTTTCCGTTCGTTCGGGGTCTTTTTGAAGTATCATTTATTGTTATTCTGTTTCAATATTGTCTTTAACTCTTCAATGCTATAAGCAGGTTTCCTTTGATGAAGCATTGAATGGCAATTTGGGCAGACCGGACGCAAATCTCTGATCGGATCAATCTCGTATCCTTTTCTAATTTCCGAAATTGGTCTTAAATGATGAACATGAATAAAACCTTCTCCAATATTGCCATACTTCTCTTTGAAATTGAAACCACATATAAAACAATCCAATCCGTAATGGTTAATGCAAATTGATCGAGCTTCAGGATTTCGTTCATACATATTTACCATTACTTGATGAACAGTTCCCTCAAGAAAAGTTTTTATTTCGACTTCTTCAGCGAGCGGTGGATTCTTGATTATGAAACGATGACCGACGAAATTTGCCCAATCCCGTTCAAGTTGTTCCGTGACATCGTCAGAGATTTTTGTCCCTGATGCTTGAGGTTCCCAATGCATTTTTGAGTATAAAGGTGTATCTAATAGTTGGCGGGAAAAGATTTTTTCTTCTGGATCAAGCAAGGTATCCCAGTCAACATAAACATATAATGCCTGTTCTCCCCTTTTACTTTTTATATCATCCCAGTGCAGGGATTCAAAGACTTCACTTTTTATCCACCCTGATGCAATTATGCCTCGGGGTTCTTCCCCCAATTTCATAAGAAAGGCGCGATCACCCGGCTTAATACGTTTGGTAACCCCGCTGCTCCATCTGTCGTTAAAATATCCTTTTGCTTTGACTTGTTTGATGCAGTCTTTGAGACCAATCCAGCGCCAACGTTTAGGATTCCAGGTAAAAAGATAAGTTGCCATAATATTCCTCCGCGTAATCTTTATTCCACTCTCAACACCTTCGCACCGCGAATCTTTCCCTGCTTCATTTCCAGCAAAGCCGCGTTGGCATCCTTCAAATCGAATTCCTGGAACTCGGGCTTGAGTTTTGCTTCCGCCGCCAGCGACAAAAACTCGCGCACGTCCGCCCGCGTCACGTTCGCCACGCTCTTGATCTCCTTCTCCATCCACAACTGCGAAGCGTAATCCAATTTCAACAAGACCTCTTTATCCACTTCTTCTTTGCGGATTCCGTTGACGACGAGTCTGCCGCCGGGACTCAGATGTTTCAACGCTTCCGCAATCGGACCCCAAACCGGCGTCGTGTCAATGACCGCGTTCAGCAGCTGAGGCGGAGTCTCGTTAATCGCACCGGCCCAGGCCGCGCCTAACGACAAGGCAAACTCTCTTTCTTCTGCGTTCCGGCTGAAAACAAAAATATCTGACTTTGGATATTTGTGCTTTGCCGTTTTCAACACGAGATGATTCGATCCGCCGAAGCCCATCAAGCCGAGCGGTTGACCATCTTCGATGTTTGCCAATTTCAATGCTCGATATCCGACCGCGCCCGCGCATAACAACGGCGCGGCTTCCGCGTCGCTGAATGATTCCGGGATCGGGTGAACGAAGTCGGCGGGGACTGCCATGTATTCCGCATATCCGCCGTTCATGTCGCGGCCGGTTGCCTGGAATTTCTGGCAAAGGTTTTCCCGCCCCGATTTGCAAAACTCACATTCCCCACACGCGGAATAAATCCACGCCACGCCCACTCTCTGCCCGACCTCTACTGGGGACTTGGCCCTCGATGAGCGGTGCTGGTCCATAACGATCCCAACCACCTGATGCCCCAGAATGACCGGCAGCCCCGGCGGCGGAGTCCGGCCTTCGATCTCGTCCAGTTCCGTATGACAAACTCCGCAGGCGGTGACCCGAATCAGAATGTCGCCAAAATCCAACCCCGGCTCCAGGACGTTCACATACGAAAGGGGGTTGGGATTTTTTGAGAGTGGTGCAACTTCCCACATGATCATGGCTTTCATAATTTTTCTCCAACCTTGCGAGGGTTATAAACCTTCGCAAGGATTGTTCACAATTTTGCTTTTACACTTTCCACTTTGTCCGCCATCGTCTGCGGACGATCCGTGCGCGTGCCGACTTTGATCGTTGTCGAGATACGCGGCGCGCCCATCTCATGGATTGTTTCGTGGCAGCGTTTGATCGCGGCAAAGACTGCATCCCATTCGCCCTCGACGTTGGTCCCGTTGGCGTGCAGTTCGTGCTTCAATCCTGCTTCTTTCAGGATTTTTTCACACGCCGCGACATATTGAGACAGCGATACGCCGACTCCAAGCGGGATGACTGTGAATTCAAGAATAACATTCATGGAAAGCCTTTCTTGTGTATGTCATGGCGGGGAGCCGCTGGTCGAGTATCGCCGAAGGCGATGTATCGAGACCGGGGCGTCTTGGCAATCTCACATTTGAAAGAGGAGGTTGCTTCGAGCGGAAGAAAACCGCTCTCGCAACGACATGATTCAAAAAATATACGGAATGAACATCTTGCTTCGTTTCATATATTCCTGGTAATCTGCTCCGAATGTTTGAAGGCATTCGGCTTCGTCCGCTTTGGCAGTGGCAAGGAGAAAAAGCGTTGCCAACAAAACCAAGGTAATTCCTGTTTGAGTCAGTGATTTGAAGAAAACGCCCCACGCCAGCAATAATAAAGAACTGTATAACGGATGACGAATGAATTTATAAATTCCGCTCGTGATCAGTTTTGTGGTTCTCTCAAAAGCCAATAATTGCGGGTCGGGTCGTTTTTCTTTATTTGGCTTGCCGCGTGTTTGCAAAGACCGAACGCCAAATATCAATGGAACGAGGCAAGCGATCAAAAGAATCCATGAAATGATTTGATACCACGCCAGCCAATTGTCGAACCATTTTGGAATATTGATAATGATTAGTCCGAGCATCGCTTCCCAGGCGAAGAAGCGATAGAAGCCGTGTGAATCCGGATGATGAAGCGGCGCCCATGAAATGACAATCAGAATAACTGAACCGAGAACGAACGCAAGCCATTGGATCATTTCAAGTTATGTTCTCTACTCATCCTTCAAACGCTTGAAATAATAGTAAATCAACGGCGGATTTTGAGCAATGCCTGTCATCTCCCAACCGTCCGCGCCGAGTTTGTTCAATTCGTCATCACTTGGCAGACTTTCTTTTTTCAGGTCACGCGCGATCTGCTTGTATTCCCACTTCAACTTTTCCTTGACATAAACCATTGACGGGTGCGCCTGCTCCGGCTGCATAGGTTCCTCAGGTGGAAGGATACTTTGATACATGTTTCTATTCCTTTCATTTACCAATAACTGATCACTGATTACTGGTCACTGACAACTGAATCATCCGGTACCAAACTGGCGGTCGCCCGCGTCGCCAAGTCCCGGAACGATGTAACCGCGTTCGTTGAGATGGTCGTCAATCGCGGCAAGATAAATTGGCACATCGGGGTGATGCTCCTGCATATTTTTGATTCCTTCCGGCGCGCCGATCAGTCCGACGAATTTGATCTTCTTCACGCCCCAGCGCTTCAAGACGTCAGTGGTGGCGACGGCCGAACCGCCGGTAGCCAGCATCGGGTCCAGGATGAGGCAAACGGAAACGGTCGGCTCGATGGGCAATCGGTTGTAATATTCAACCGGCTTGAGCGTCCGCTCGTCGCGATAAAGTCCAATGTGCCAGACTTCCGCGACCGGCATCAATTCCCAGACGCCTTCGACCATCCCCAATCCCGCGCGCAAGATCGGAACGAGACCGATCTTCTCTTTGAGTTCCACGCCCTGCATCGCGGCCAGCGGCGTCTCGATCTGGCGCGGCGTGACGAGCAGGTCGGCGGTGGCTTCATAGGTCATGAGCGCGGCGATCTCGCGCACCAGCTCGCGAAACTTTTTCGGCTCGATGGTTTTCTCGCGTAATCTGCTCAATTTGTGCGCAACGAGCGGGTGAGTGGATGCAAAGACGTTTGACATTCATCCTCCGGGTTACTTTATTATAGCCCGCGAAGTGATTTTTGACCCGTGACTTGTGCGGATGATCTATGTATACTGAAATCGAGTGAGGCCTTATGAAACTCTCCGGTCTGCATATTCTCCTGACCTATCAATGCACCTACGAATGCGAACATTGCTTCGTGTGGGGAAGTCCGCGTCAAAGCGGCACCCTGACTCTCGAACAGGTCGAAGAGATTCTTCGTCAGGCAAAAGAAGCTGGAGTGGATTGGATCTACTTCGAAGGCGGCGAGCCATTCCTGTATTACGCGGTATTGGTCAAAGGCGTGCAGACGGCGTCGGAGATGGGTTTTCAAGTTGGCATTGTTTCCAACGCGTATTGGGCAACGTCCGTCCCGGATGCGGCGGAATGGCTGCAGCCGTTCGCCGGGCGCGTCGCCGACCTGGCCGTCAGCAGCGATCTGTATCACTGCGAAAAATATTTTGGCGAGAATCCGCAAAATGCGCTGGCCGCCGCGAAATGGATGAACATCCCGACTGGCGTGATCAGCGTCGCGCAACCGGATGAAGATGCGGCGCCGACGCTCGGCCAGATCACGGATCAAGCGGCGGTCATGTACCGCGGACGCGCGGCGGTCGCGTTGACCCCGCGCGCGGCGCGGCATCCGTGGGATCAATTCGCGGCCTGCCCGCACGAAAATTTGCGCGAGCCGGGACGCGTTCATCTCGATCCGCTTGGGAATCTTCACGTTTGTCAGGGATTGGTAATTGGTAATCTATTCGAGAAACCGCTGAAAGAAATTTGCAAACGTTTTGATGCGGACGCACATCCAATTTGCGGACCGTTGCTGGAAGGCGGCCCGGCTGCGCTGGTCAGCGAATACAACCTGCCCCACGCTTCGGACTACGCCGACGCCTGCCACCTGTGCTACGAGGCTCGGACTACGCTGAGAGCGCGTTTTCCCGAAGTGCTCGGACCCGATCAAATGTACGGCATGGAGCAGGTAAAGATCTAACCGCTGAATATCACTGTGACAATCTCTTTGCCGCGCGCCTCGACGGTCACCGTTCCATCCGGCGCCGGTTTCAACGGCCCGGTTTTTTGCTCGGCCAAATTCACGCGCCCGGCTTTTTTGAATCTTGTCCACGGCTTGATACTGGCATTGATTTTTTCGTCCGACAAATTGACGCCGCGCACGATCCAGCCGCTTCGATCTTCCAACTCTTTGATCGCGCTCACGACGAATGTGGATGGCGTGACTTCAAGGAACGAACCGGATGCGGGCAATGTGCCGTCGTGCAGATCTGCGCTGACGCCCCGCAAGGGTGTCTCGAAGGCGTACGCACGCTGGAAGGCTTCCAGCCAATTTCCCGAATGCGGAATGATCGAATAATCGAAGGTCCACGTGCCGGGCATTTGCGCCGCGGGCGTCTCGAGAAGCGGCCCGGCGGGACCTTTGCGCGTTGAGAGGCCATCGCGTGAAAGCCAGCCGACGCAACGTAGAAGCGTCAATGCAATTTCGGTTTCCCGTCCTTGCGAAGGTTTTAAACCTTCGCAAGGACGGGTTAACACTTCCACTTCGGGCAGGCCGCGGTTGGCGATCATCAATCCATATTGATCGTCGCTGACATCGGTAAACGCGCGCTGCGGAACTTCGGGGCGCGGCTGTTCGATCCAGGTTTCATCAAAAGGTGCTAATCCAATTTTGCGGTTGATGATCTCAAAGTGGCTGTCGTAAAAAGCTTGAATGGAGGCGCCGCGCTCCGTAAATGGAAAATGCACGCGCAGGCGGTGATCCTTGGCGCGGTTGTCAACGACGGTTTGGATGTCAATTCGAGGAACACCGGGCACAAGCGTGATTCGAGTGGTGATTGGCATGGAAACAAAATTCAACGACCTTGATTTTCGATCCGGTGTGAGTTCAGAAGGAACACTCAGCTCAAGATCAAGTTCGAGGATTTGCAAGACCGCGCCCTTCGCCACGCGGACGCTCTTTAAACGCGCGGCCGTTTGAAGATCTAAGAGAGGCGGGCAGAAATTGTATTCGTCGCCGCAATCGCCGCCGTCCGCAAAACGATTCAGGCCGCGGTAAATCCGTCCATTCCGTTTGTCGGTAACGTTCAGGGTCGCGTCGTTCATTGCCTCGACGGCGAAGAATTCGTTTTCGATTCGATGCGGCAGGCGGCTCTCGCTTTGAGCAAAGCGCGCCAAAAGTTTTTGGGCAAATGGCGAAGCCGCCAGCGGTGCCAGCGCACGCATCAGCGGCGTGATGTGAACGGATGCCGGCGCGCTTTGCCTGCCGCGCACGTAGAATGTTTTCCATCCAAGCGCGGGGACGTCGGAGGCGGCGAACAGGATATGAGCCGATTGATGCGAATGGGCGCGGATGTGAAAGAGTTCGACGCTTGGATCTTCGATGCAGCTTTGCAGTGTCTTTGTGCCGTCTTCCCAGGCCTTGAGATTGGGGCTGCCATTTTCGGACATGATCGCTTCGACGCGAACGATGTTGTCCACCCGGTTGAAATTGATTTCCTGGATAACAAGATTTCCCGCGCGGCCCTCGTGTATCATGGCAAGGATACCGCCCAATTCCTCACGTTTGATGTTGACGTTGATCCATTCGCTGCCATTTCCGTTGGCGGATTGGTGCGGAATGACATTTCCGTTTTCATCGAGGATATCAAAGTCCTGAGCGCCATTTGGCAGCGATAGTTCCATCGAAACAAGATCGGTGCGCGGGATGGAGGAGGGATTGAAGACGATCACGGACGATAGACCGTTGACTGTGGACCGTTGACCGTCCAACGTCCACGGTCCGCCGTCCGTTTTTATAAGTGTGGTGAGTGTCTCCAAGCTTTGACGCGTGATCTCCTCGCCAATCTGTTCAACCTGATCGAAACGCGGCTTCATTTCTTCGTGAACCTGATCAATCGAACAGCCGCAGATCGAATCGTGCGGATGACATTCCATCAATAAGCGCCAGGTATTACGCAGGATTTGTGCGGGGTCTTTTATCAGTTGGAAGGTTTGAATGTCGGCAGGTTTGAACGTTTTAACTTGCAAACCTTCCAACTTTACAGCTTGCAAACTTGCGAACGTCGAGAACGGCTCCGCCCATTTTTCGAGCAGAGTCTCGCAAGCCTGATTTCGTTGTTTGATCCACATGCGCGTAGATAAGACTCCGGGCAACAGATGCGAGTGCTTCGATGAACGGAACTCGCCTTTATAAACCGGCAGATGGATGTTGTCTTTTGCGATTTGCGCCCTGACCGCCTTGACGTAATTGGGCAGCGTCGAATGAATGACGTTGGCGCCTCTCAACGCCGCGTTGGCATACGCAATTGCTTTTGACGTGTCGCGCGGCGGCTGCATGTGGTCGTTGCCGAACATGATGAGATAGTCCGAAACTTCCGAATGGGCCGCGAGCGAATCGGCGGCGCGCTCGAGCTGCGCGGCAAATTCAGATGGAATGGATGGCTGCAGGCTTGCGCCATTGCTGTATGAGTCGCGTAGATATGCCATCAGCACGCGCGAGCCGTCAGGCGCCTCCCACCAAAATTCGGCGGGCTGGTCATCGGGTCCGCGCCAGAGCGAGATGACGTCCATGTCGAAGCCGCGGATCAGTTGCGGCATCTGTGCGAAGTGCCCGAACGAGTCGGGCATGTATCCAATCCTCATCTTCGGCCCGAACCTGCGCGCAGTGCGGTCGCCTTCGAGCAGGTTGCGGATGTGCGCTTCAGGGCCGACCAAAAACATATCGGGCAGGATATGCCAGGGTCCGATGATGATGCGGCCTTTGCGAACGTGATCGCGCAGCACTTTTTCGTTCTCAGGCCGCATGGCGAGGTAATCATCCAGAACAACCGTCTGGCCGTCGAGCATGAAGAATTTGAAATTTTTGTCCCTCTCCAGTAAATCAAGCAGATCATCAACCAGATGCACGAGTCTTAATCGGAATTCTTGAAACGGGCGATACCACTCACGATCCCAGTGAGTGTGCGAAACGATGTGCAAAGTTCTCATCAACGCTCCTGTGTAAGTTCTAAAAAATTCTGAAAGTTGATCTTGTCGCAGATGAACGCGGATACACGCCGATGATGGATATCAGAAAACCCGAGTCCCATGCCCCGCGTTCTCCAGGGTTCAGGGTCTGTGTTTATCTGCGGCTAATAACCAACAATCTCCGGAAAAATTTCCTGCCAGCGTGGGAAGATCAACAGGTGCGCCTCGCCCTCGCAAACATGGGTTGGGCAGTTTGGGATTCTACCAGCAAGATAAAATGCTGTTGGGATTGGCGTCATTCGGCGTAAGCGAGGACGCGATTATCGTTGAGTGTGACTTGCATAATAATAAAGATGAAGGATAAGAGATGAAAGATGAATTTCCATGAATTTCATCTTTCACACCTGCACTTGGTGCAGGTACAAGTGTCTTTTCGCTTTCATCTTTTATTTGCCCATTCGCTTTTTGATCTTCGTCACGATGGTCACAAAGATCGCGATAAGCTCGTTGGTTTCTTTTATGAGCGGTTCCAGTTTTTCGGCAGGAACAATCTCCGCTTTCACAAGCAAGTCCAGCCAATAATCGGTTTCAACCAACTCTTGGAGAACGCCTTCGAACTTATTGACAACGTCGGCATCCGATTTGGCTCAATGGCCTTCTCGGTACTGTGCTCCAACCGACGTGCCAGACCGCACCACCTGCTTACCCAGCACTTGAGCCTCCGTTGACTTCGGCAAAAGTACATACATTCGGACGATCCGCACTGCAAACTCGCTCGTTCGGTCTTTCAGGTCTTGCGGATTTTCGTTCATTGCGTTCTCCTTCTTTTCATTATTCACCTTTCATCTTTTATCTTTCATCTTTTTACAGTTTGACCTTCTCTCTCGTCAACGCTTCCGCTTCTCTCAATGCGGCTTCGCGAATTGTAATTGGGAAGCGATCGTGCAATGGACTGATGCGCGCGCCCAGCGCGGTCGAAGCCCAGACGACCCACGCCAATGGACGAAGCGCGCCCGTCAATTCGACCGCGTCTTTCAATTCGGCGAGCGTGGCATTGTCCCAGCCGCCGAAGAATCCGTAGAAGAACATGAAGACTGGGAATGACGGCAGAATGCCGATGAAGAAAATCAGCACGCTGGTGATTTGATCGCCCTTCCAGATGAAGCCGGTCAGCCAGCGCAGAAGAAAATAATGCGCCGCCGCTGCTAATAACGGTGCGAATAATGATTGCCACGCGTAGAACTTCTGCGGGAAACACAATTTATGGTTGACAAAATAGGCAACGATGTCTTTGGTCAGCAAGCCGATGAAATAGGCAATGATCAACCCGACGATTTGGAATCGCTCGATCAAGATCCATGCGAACGCGATGCGGATGGCCTGTTCGCCGAACACCAATGTTGATTTGAGATACGGTTTGTTCGAACCCAACTGAACGTTATCGCCAACCCACGATGGATATTGGATCGCGCCCCAAACGCGGCCAGCGGAAGTGCGTAAACGGCGGCCCGCTCGAATTCCGGGCCGGAAGCGCCGAGGATAAATCGGTCCGCAACTGCCAGCAGGACCGCACCGAGAAACGCGCTCATCATCCCGCCGTATTTGTAGGCCATCACGCTGTAATATTGACTGAGCAATTTGCGCGTGTGCGAAATGGCTTCGGAAATCGCCGGCATGGATCCATCGTAGAGCGTTTGCAAAATTTGGAAGGCGAAAACAAAATTCTGTGCCAATCCCCAATTGCCCCAGATCTCCGCGTAGTTGACGAGCCGCGCCTGCGTGATCCAGATTTCCGCGGCCTGGCCGACGGACCATGCGACCGAGCCGAGCATCTCGAACACACCAAACTTGAAGCCGGTCTTGACGATCTCCCAATCGAAATGTGCGAGAAACAAGACGCGCGCGTTGTAGCCAATGCGGCGGTAAAGCCAAAGTCCGATCAGGAATGTTAAAAGTTCTGCTGCGTACGCCGCGATGCCCAATCCATACAAGCCGCCCATTGCCGCGCCGTACGCTGGATTCATTTTTCCCCACATGTACATGATGCCGACAAAAATCGGTTGGACGATCACGGGAAGGATAACGTTCAAAGCCACATCGAGATAGCGCGCGTAATCCTGGCGTTGAAAGCCGTTGAGCGCGTGCCGCATCACCTGATAGAAGCCGGGGATTTGAATGAATGAGTGGATGATCACGCTCCACGCGTATAGTGCATACGCCGAACGCGGCGCGAGCGTGCTTGCCAATCCAATCACGAGTGCAACCTGCACCGCGCCCGAAAGCGCCTGCCACCAAACGAACATTTGGCCGAATTTAATGCCGCGCTTCGGATCGTCGACGCGATGCTGTGACAGATATTTGATGAACGCCGTGCTGGTTCCCACATCGAAGAAATACCAGGCCACGTTGAAGAACTGCGTGACGCGTCCCCAGATTCCAAGCGCTTCAGCGGACGGCAGAATGTAGACCGGCAGAATCAAATTTTGATAGATGATGAGCGGGATGAACAGGACGAGTCCCAGACTCAGCGCGACGAGGAATCCGCTCAACGGACGATGAAAGCCAATGTCTTCCCATTCTGTCGCCTCCTCCCGGACCTCGAAGCGGCTCCTGTCCGAGACGATCTGATCCAGCGCTTCGGGGTGATTCAAACTATATCGCCGCACGAGAAAGTATGCGCCAAAGGTCGTGACGATCATCAATCCCATCACAATCCATAATAGATTGCGTTCGAATGTATGGGGGACCGGCGAGCCGGGCCAATCCGCAAACGATTGGTAGTTTCGTCCGGCAGCGCGCCACGACATTTGATAGATCATGTAATTGAAATAAGCCCATTGCTGGATTTGCGGATTGAAATCATTCGTCAGGAACGCGTTGAAGATGAAATCCCTCCCGCCGCGCGCGCTCCATACCAGCCATTCGCTGTCTTCATATCCGACGACCAATGGTTGAACCAATGAAATCGGTGTGCTGACCGCAAAGCGTTCGCGGACCTGCGGCGCGCCGTTCCAGGCGATTTCTGTCAGCAGCGAATCGTTCACGCCATTTAAATTCGTCGGGCTGACCGGATCGGTATGCTTTGTCAGTGTCACTGGGTAACCAAGTAATGTACTGACTTGGACTTGAGTAATATCGGGACCGAGAATCAGCACCAGCCCGGCATTGCCTGATTGAACGCGTCGGGCGATTGCTGGGTCATTCGGAATCGAATCGTTGAACACAAAAACATTCGCTTGATCCGCGTTGGTTGTAAATGTCACGGTTTGCTGTTGATCTTTCGTCAATGTCAATGCTTGTTTGACATTATCTGCCGGGCCGGCGTAATAAATATAAAAAGGTTCACTGGCGGAATAAACCGGTGGAATAAAAAAGAAGAATGCTGCCAGAACAGTGAACAGGAGGATGATTCTTTTCATGGATTAACCTTTTTGGCCACGAATCCTTTGACACTCAAAGAACGAGTGCGGGCGAGCTCGGGACAGAGTTTCTCGAATTATCATGAATTTGTATCTAAGTGTGACAGTCACACTTGTTACTCGATTCCCAGGCCATTATTGCGGATTACATTTGCAAACCATCTGCCGCTGTCTTTGATGGTTCGCTTCAGTGTCTTGTAATCCACGTAAACCAGCCCGAAGCGCGGACCATAACCAAGCGCCCATTCGAAGTTGTCGGTCAGCGACCAGTGAAAATATCCTTTGATTGGCGCACCGTCTTTGATAGCGCGATGTACTTGAGCAATGTGACTCTCGAGATAGCGAATGCGGCGTTCGTCGCGGACGCGGCCATCGAAATCGAGTCCATCGGGAACCGGGATGCCGTTTTCGGTAACCATGAGTTCAGGAATCCCCTCTCCTAGAGGGGGAGGGGTCAGGGGTGAGGGAGATAAGTAGTCTTTCCAAACGCGCATCAGGATTTCATGGATGCCGGTTGGGAAGATTTCCCACATCCCCGAATATTCATTGCCCTCTGGAAAAGTCTGAGCCGCGGCGACAAGTGGGGATTTTGCGTCGTGCTTCATCACCGAGCGCGAGTAATAGTTGACGCCGAGCAGGTCAAGCTGCCTGATCTTCTCCATGTCGCCATCTTTGATGAGCGACGATGAAAGCATCCTGCCAATGGCAAATTCCTGGATTGGTGTTGTGCCTTTGAGCAATGGATCGAGCACGGAACGATTCAGGATGGCATCCGTACGGAGGGCGGCCTCGCGATCTTTTTTCGAGTCGGAGGCGGGATAAACGGGATTCAGATTCAGTGTGATGCCAATCTTGACGGGTTTTTTTGCCGAAGCGCGAATGGCTTCGCAGGCGAGTCCATGTGAGAGAAGCAAATGATGCAGGGCTTTGATTCCCTGCGCGGGATCTTTGAAACCCGGCGCGTGCTCGCCGAGGAAATATCCGACGATGGCCGCGACCCACGGCTCGTTGTGAGTGAAGATCACTTTAACGCGATCCGACACCAGTCCGGTGACGATGCGGGCATATTCGGCGAAAGCGTAGGCTGTGTCGCGGTTGGTCCATCCGCCTTTGTCCTGGAGCGTCTGCGGCAAATCCCAATGGAAGAGACAAACGTACGGTTCGATTTTTTTCTTGAGCGATTCATCAATGAGACGGTCGTAGAAATCCAGTCCCTTTTTATTGACCCTGCCCGTGCCCTCGGGAAGAATGCGCGTCCAGGATGTGGAAAAACGATACGCCTTCAGACCAAGCTCGGTCATCAGGCGTATATCGTCCTTGTAACGGTGATAATGGTCAACGGCAATGTCGCCATTTTCATTGTTGGCAACTTTGCCGGGTGTGTGGCTGAACGTATCCCAGATGGATACGCCCCTGCCGTCTTCGTTCCACGCGCCTTCGATTTGATACGCTGATGTTGCCGCGCCCCATACGAAATCTTTTGGAAAAGTTAATGTTGGCATCTGCCCTCCCGCGAATGTGATGGCGCAAGCATACAGGAGAATCGTTCGCCGCGCAAGGAAATGAAGATCAGCGTTTATCTGCGTCCCAAACAAGGCCCTGTGTTTACCGATAAAGTCTATTAAACCTGGCTAAGCGTAATCTCAGTTCTGATTTAAGCATATAGGACAGAATGGGGAGGCTGATCAGAAATCGAAAGTCGTTCGGTTTGCGATGAGCCGCGAACGGCAGTACAATCAGACTGCTTCACAGAAGGTCTCCAGCGGCCGCAGGTTGGCCGCTTTTTTCACGGAATTTGTATGGCTGCGGTTGTTTCTCCAATCATCGAATTACAAAATGTGACGAAAGTCTATTCCACCGAGGCGGGCGATTTCAACGCGTTGAACGGAATCAACCTGCGGGTTGATGAAGGCGAATTCCTCGGCATTGTTGGAAAATCCGGCGCGGGTAAATCCACATTGCTTAACATGATCACCGGTGTGGATCATCTCACCCACGGTGAAGTCATCGTGCGCGGAAACGGCGAAGATATTTCAGTCCACAAATTGGATGAAGATGCGCTGGCGCTTTGGCGCGGCCAAACGCTGGGCATCATCTTTCAATCGTTCCAGCTTCTGCCGATGCTGACGCTGATCGAGAACGTGATGATGCCGATTGATCTATGCGGCGCGTATCGAGCGCGCCCCAGCCGCGAGCGCGCCATGGAACTGCTTTCATTGGTCGAGCTTGAAGATCATGCCAGTAAATTGCCCGCGTATATTTCCGGCGGACAGCAGCAGCGCGTGGCGATTGCGCGTGCGCTGGCAAATGATCCTCCGATCCTTGTGGCGGATGAACCGACCGGCAGCCTTGATTCGGTCACAGCCGATCACATCTTCGATGTCTTCGAGCATCTGGTGGATGAGCGCGGCAAGACCATCGTCATGGTCACACATGACAACAGCCTTGGACCGCGCTTCACGCGTCACGTCCAAATTGCGGATGGGGAATTGACCGACTTAACGGGACCCGCTCAAAAGCCTAGGAAGCACGCTCTGAGCCATCGCGCTGCGAAGTCCCAGCGTTCTTTTGGGGAGCGGACGCAGTCCGCAGCCGAAGCGAAAGTCGAAGGGAAGCGGATGAAATGACCACGCCTCATTCGACGCCCGAAACGGATTCCATTAAAGTCGCGTCATCTCATCCCGACGACATGATCCGTTTGCATGGCGTCGTCAAAACGTATAAGAACGCGGCGGGCGAATTCAAGGTGCTCAAAGGTCTCGACCTGACGATCCGGCGCGGCGAGTTCGTTGCCATCGTCGGGAAATCGGGAAGCGGCAAATCCACGTTGCTGAACATGATTACCGGCATTGACCATCCGACGGGCGGGCAGGTGGTCGTCAACGGCACGGACATTTATTCGATCACCGAAAGCCAGCGTTCGTTGTGGCGCGGCAGGAATCTCGGAATCGTTTTTCAATTCTTCCAGCTGCTGCCGATGCTGACGCTGCTTGAGAACGTCATGCTCCCGATGGATTATGTTGATCTGTATGATTTCGATGAGCGGCCCGCGCGCGCCATGGAGTTGCTGGAAATGGTTGGCTTGAAGGAACAGGCCCATAAACTTCCGCTGGCGGTTTCGACGGGCCAGCAGCAAATGACCGCGATCGCGCGCGCTTTGGCAACCGATGCGCCGTTGCTCGTCGCCGATGAACCGACCGGCAATCTGGATTCGAAGACAGCCAATCACATGATTGACGTGTTCGACCAATTGGTGCGGCGCGGCAAAACGATTGTGATGGTGACACATGATCCGTCGCTCGCCTCGCGCATTTCGCGCACCATCATCATCGCGGACGGCGAATTGATTGATGAAACCGTAGTCAAGGCTTTGCCGTTGCTGCGCCACCGTCACATGCTGGAGATCACGAAGAAGGCGCGGCAAGTTACGGTCCAGCCCGGCGAAGTGATTCTGGATTGCGGCCAGCCCGTGGATAATCTTTACATGATCGCCAGCGGTTCAGTGGATGTGATGCTGGCCGATGGAAAACACGGCAAATTGCTGGCGCATTTGAAAGCCGGCGAATTGTTCGGCGAGATCGAGTTGCTGCGCGGCGGAAAGGCAATTGCCTCTGTCCGCGCGGGACATCATCATCCGGTTGAGCTGCTGACGTTCCCGCGCGAAGATTTTCTGCGAATCATCGAAGAATCGCCGATCACCGCCGAAGCGCTGGGAAAGATTGTGCAGGATCGTTTGGAAGAGCATCGTGTGAAGAGCAGAGAGGAGAGAGAAGAGAGAAGAAAGATGTAAAGTGGTGAGAACAGATAGGGACAGGTTTCGTGTCAAAGCCCAATCATCTATTCTCCATTCTCTATTCTCAAAATCCTATGAAACCTCGCTGGCGCAAGGTATTTCTTGACTTGATAGAAAATAAAGCCCGCACACTGCTGGTGGTTTTATCCATTGCGGTCGGCGTGTTTTCGATTGGCGTGATCTCAGGCGCGTATGTCATTATTTCCAATGATATGAGCGCCAGTTACGCGGCCAACAATCCTGCCAACATCGAACTTCGCATGGCGGATTTCAACGACGATGTGTTGACCTCCGTCCGCAACATGCCGGGGATTGCCAACGCCGAAGGCCGGCGCGTGTTCAGCATCCGTGCGCGGCCGGTGAACAGCACCACGTGGACAATGATTGACCTGGTGGCGTTGAATGATTTTGCAGCGAACAAAGTTGATCTGCTCACGCCGGTTGCGGGAAATGGCGATCCGGCCAGGCGGCAGGTGATTCTTGAAAAGGATGCGCTCAAGAACTTGAACGTCAGCGTCGGCGATCAACTGGAATTTGAATTGCCGGATGGCACAACAAAAACCATGCCCGTTGTTGGTATCGTTCAGGACCCGACAACCGGCGCGGGGGATTTCCTTGCGCCGCCGTTCGGTTATATCTCGATGAACACGCTTGAAAACCTGCAGCAGCCCGATCTTTATAATCGCATTTATGCAACGGTTTCATCAGGGCAGGACGATGCCGTTCATATCAGCAATGTCGCCGGGGATGTGAAAGATAGATTGGTGCGATCCGGCATTCCGGTCAATCGCACGCGGACATCGAAAACACACGAACATCCGCTGGCTTCGACGGTCAATGCCATCCTCGGAATTTTGCTGGCACTTGGTATCCTCATCGTTTTTCTTTCTTCATCTTTGATCGCAAACACGTTGAACGCGCTGCTCAACCAGCATTTGCGTTACATTGGCGTGATGAAATTGGTCGGCGGGCGCAATCGTCAGATTTTGATTATGTATCTGGCGCTGATCGTTTCGTTCGGCGTGCTGGCGTTGTTGATCGCGGTGCCGCTTGGCGGGCAGGCTGCGTATGGCTTGGCCGCGTTCATTGCCAGCGAGCTGCGATTCAATCTGCTCGGATATCGACTCGTGCCGATCGCGTTCGCGATTCAAATTGCGATTGGGATTTTGGTTCCGCTCGTGGCCGGACTGGTGCCGGTGATGAACGGCTCGAAGGTGACCGTGCTGAAAGCCATCAGTGGAGATTTGGCCCGGGCGGAGGGCAGGCCGCTTCACCGCGGTCCGAAGCGTGAATCAGCGTGGGAAAAATTCCAGACGCGCGTCACGGTTGCATTGTCGCATCGCGGCATCCACATCCCGCGTCCGCTTTTGATTTCGCTTCGCAACACGTTTCGCAGACGCGGCCGACTCATGCTGACTCTCTTCACGCTGACGATGGGCGGCGCGATCTTCATCGCGGTGTTCAACGTGCGCGTGACGCTGCACGATTACATCGGCGCCATCGGAAATTATTTCAAGGCCGACGTGGAATTGGATTTCACCCAGCCGTATCGCACGCATGAGATTCAACAATATGCGATGCAAATCCCCGGTGTGCAGCGTGTCGAAGGCTGGCAGGGATTGAGCGCGGATTTGTTGTATCCAAATGGTTCCACCATTGACACGATCAACATTGTTGCGCCGCCGGCGAACAGTGCGATGGTCCAGCCGATTCTCGTTTCGGGCCGATGGATCGAAGCCAGTGATGAACGCAAGTTAACCATCAGCGAGTCGGTTCTTCCGTATTATCCGGATTTGAAACCGGGAGATTTCCTGCCGCTGAAAATCAACGGACGAACTGAACAATGGCAGGTGGTTGGCATTTTTCAATTCGTCGGACAGGAAGGCATCCTGGGATACGCGCCGCTGGAATACGTGGAGCAGGCGAACGACCTGGCGAATCAATCCACCTCATTCCACATCGAGACGGTTCGACACGACCGCGCCTACCAGAACCAGATGGCGGATACGCTCGACAAATATTTTCGCACACACGGATTCAACGTCCTGCAATCGCAGGCGGGATTGGCTTCGCTGGATAACGCCTCCCAAAGCCTCGACACGCTGGTGACTTTTTTGCTCATCATGGCATTGCTGACGGCGACCGTCGGCTCGATGGGTTTGGCCGGAACGATGGGCATGAACGTGCTCGAGCGCACGCGCGAAATTGGAATCATGCGCGCCATCGGCGCGGTGGATGGCATCATCATGCGGACGGTCATTGCCGAAGGAATGGTCATCGGTTTGATTTCTTTTGGACTGGCAATTATTTTGTCCGTACCGTTTACGTATTTGTTGTCGTATATCGTCAGCCTAGCAGTATTCGAAACACCGATCCAAACCGTGTTTACGATCACCGGCTATCTGATTTGGCTTACTTTGATTTTGATCATGTCTGCGGTTGCCAGCATTCTTCCGGCGCGCAATGCGGCGCGGCTGACGATCCGTGAGGTGCTGGCGTATGAATAATGGCAGAGGATAGGTAGGGGGCGCAGCAGAACAATGGATCAATTTTGGTTGTTCTCGTTTCGCTGCGCCCCTACGTTGAAATGAAGGAAGGTGAAAGATGAAAATGAAATTTTCGATGTTTGCTTTATTGATTCTCGGACTTGCTGTATCTGCTTGCGGGAATCAACCGGCTTCGACAACGGCCACGCCGACCTCCGTCCCCGCGGGAACGGTCATTGCCGAAGGACACATCCGGCCGAGTCAATCGGTCAATCTTGCGTTCCAGGGAAGCGGCAGTGTGGCCGAGATCATGGTCAAGATTGGGGATCAGGTCAAGAAAGGTGATGTGTTGGCAAAGCTGGATAGCTACGATTCGGCCAACGCTCAATTGACATCCGCGCAATTGGAATTGGTCTCTGCTCAACAGGCATTCGATTTGCTTAATCGCGATGCAAGCGGAAGCCGCGCCCAACTTTGGGAAGCCTATATGAACGCGCAGGTTGTCCGCGAGAATGCCCAGAAGAAATGGGACGGCTTGAATTTACATGACATCGAGACGCACATCAGCGACGCTCAAATCACCCTGGCAACCCGCAAAAGTGAGCTTGCGGACGCGCAGGCAAACTTCGATCAGGTCAAGAATCTCGATCCAAACAGCGGACGATACAAGGATGCGCAGGATCGTTTGAGAAACAAGCAAAAGGCGTACGATGAAGCGGTCACGAATCTCGAGTCGGACATGCGCCTGCGCGACGATCCGCAAGCGGCGCTGAATGCCGCGCTGTCTGCCGAAGCGGAAGCCAAATACCAATACGATCTCACTGCCAAAGGTCCCAACACCGATCAGCTTGCAGTGGCTCAAGCGCGCTTGGATAATGCCAGGGCGCAAGTCGCCGCGGCGCAGGATGCGCTCAACAACTTTGAATTGAAAGCGCCGTTCGATGGCGTGGTCGCGGATGTCAGCGTGGATGCGGGTCAGCAGGTTGGACCTGGAACCGTCGCCGTCAGCGTGACCGATCCGAGCCAGTGGATTGTCGAAACGAATGATTTGACCGAATTGGAAGTTGTCAAACTTGCCGAGGATCAAAAAGTTTCCATGGTGCCGGATGCTCTTCCAGATGTGAAACTCACTGGCACGATTCAAACGATCAGCGGCGCGTTCACCAAACAGGGCGGCGACATCGTTTACAACGTTCGCATCGCGGTGGATAATCCGGTTGACCCGCGCATCCGCTGGGGCATGACGGTCGAGGCGACGTTCGCACCGCTACAGAAATAGAATATTTATTTGTAGTGGCACAGCGAAACGAGAACAAACAAAGTTGATCTATTGTTCTGCTGTGCCACTACCTCTTGATCACCGCCTCGCGCTCGGGACCATTCGCCACCCAGCCGATTTTTACGCCAACCAATTTTTCAATGGTTTCAACATACGCCTGCGCCCGCGCGGGCAGGTCTTTGAATTTGCGGATGCCGCGAATATCTTCCCGCCAGCCTTTGGCAATTTTATAGATCGGTTTGACTTTATCGAGCTGGTAGGAATCCAAATCGTGATAATGCACGCGCTTGCCATTGAATTCGTAGCCAGTGCAAATTTTGATCTCGTCAAATCCGCTCAACACATCCAGCTTGGTTACGAATAATTGATGGATGCCGTTGACTTGTGATGCAAACCGGACAATCTCCGCGTCGAACCAGCCGCCGCGGCGGATGCGGCCCGTTGTGGCTGCGACTTCGCTGAGAGTTTTTTCCGCGTGCGCGTCATCCTTGACCTCGGTCGGCATCGGCCCCGCGCCGACGCGCGTGGTGTAGGCTTTGGTCACGCCGATGATGCGCGTGATGGCGCGCGGCGGGATTCCCAGCCCGCCTGTTGCGGCGGAAGCGAGTGTGGTCGAGCCGGTGACGAACGGATAGGTTCCCCAATCGGGATCGAGAATCGAACCCATCGCTTGTTCGAGTAAAAATTTCTTCCCGGTCTTCAAGCCGCTTTGGACAATCGGGAATAATTCTGTAATGAAAGGTTTGATCTCCGCATAATAACCAAGATACTCGTCGCGGACTTTTTCAAAATCGAGCGGCGATCCGTCCAACGCAAGGATGATTTTATTTTTCAATCCCATTTGCACGCGCAGCTTATCAGTAAATATTTCTTTGTCCGCAAGATCGCTCCAGCGCAGGCCGTTATAGCTGATCTTGTCGGCAAACGCCGGGCCGATGCCGCGCCGCGTGGTTCCGGTTGCGCCCGCGCCTTTGGCCTCCTCATACAGCCCATCGAGGATTTTGTGATACGGCAGGATGAGATGCGAGCGCGGCGAAACAAATAACCGCTTCTCGAGTTTGATGCCCGCTTTGCGGAGCGAATTCATCTCTTCGATCAGTACCGCCGGGTCAATCACCACGCCGCCGCCAATCAGGCATTTTGTTTTCGGATAAAAAATTCCCGACGGCACAAGATGGATTCTGAAGGTGCCGAATTCATTGACAATCGTATGCCCGGCGTTGTTGCCGCCGTTGTAGCGCGCCACGTAATCGAAATCCCCGGCGAAGGTATCAATGGCTTTGCCCTTGCCTTCGTCGCCCCATTGCGTTCCAAGAATGACTGTGACTGGCATCATGCCTCCTTGTGTTCAAATGTCATTGCGAGCGAGCGTTAGCGAGCGCGGCAATCTCGTGTCTTCATACAATCGTTTGTTTGGTGTTACAGGAGATTGCTTCGTCGTGGCGCTGTGGCGCCACTCCTCGCAACGACATGATTATTATTTTTCTTTCAGTGCTTTCTCCGCAATCTCTTCCGCCAAGCCGACATACGTTAGCGGCGATAAAGCGCGCAGTTTTTCTTTTACTGATTTATCAACAGACAAACCGTCAATCCATTTGTTGAATGTTTCCTTTGTGATTCCTTTTCCTCGCGTGAAGGATTTCAACTGGTCATACGCCTCGCTGACTCCCGCGGCGCGCAGGATGGTCTGCGCGCCCTCAGCGATCACTTCCCAATGGTTTTCCAAATCTTTTTTCATGACACTTTCATTGGCTTCGATGCGTTCGAGTCCGCGCGAAAGACTGATGTATCCCATCAATGAATGCCCCAACGCGACACCGAATGTGCGCCGAACGGTTGAATCAGAAAGATCGCGTTGTAGGCGCGAGACGGGAAGCTTGCGCGCGTACTGTTCAAATAATGCATTTGCGATTCCAAGATTTCCTTCGGCGTTCTCGAAATCAATCGGGTTGACCTTTTGCGGCATGGTCGAAGAACCGACTTCCGAAGCGACCACTTTCAGCTTGAGATAATCGTCGCTGATATAACGCCACATATCTTGAGCGAAGTCAATCAGAATCGAATTGATCAAATGCAATATATTGAAGTATTCAATCCAATTATCGTAAGGAAGGATTTGCGTGGTGACAAGATTCGGCTCTAATCCCAACTGACCGAGCAAATTGCGGGAAAACTTTTGCCAGTCCACCTGCGGCGCGGCGGAGATGAGGGCATTGAAATTTCCAACCGCGCCATTGAGTTTGGCATCAAAACGGTGCAATGCCAAAGCCGAACGTTGCTTATTTAGGCGCGAATAAAATACGGCTATCTCTTTTCCAAATGTGGTTGGGACGGCAGGCTGGCCGTGCGTCCGTGCCAGCATTGGGGTGGACTTGTGCGAGTTGATAAGAGAAACCAGTTGACCTAGTATTTTATCGAGCGCGGGCAGGATTACTTTATCGCGCGAATCGCGTAAGGCAATTGCCTGTGCGATATTGTTCACGTCTTCGGAGGTCAGGCCGAAGTGCAGGAATCCTAAAAGGTCAGATAAAGTCGTCGGCGCGAGTTTGGCGCGCAAAAAGCTTTCGACGGCTTTCACATCGTGGCGCGTGATCCGCTCGAAGTCCTTGCTTTGATGCGCATCATCCAGCGAGAACGAATCGGCTAACGCATCGAGCAGATCCAGTTCGGCGGAGGTCAGATCGCGGATGAGATGTGCGTCGCGCGAAAGGGCGATGAGATACGCAATCTCGACGCGGACGCGATCACGGATGAGGGCGAACTCCGAAAAATAATCGCGCAGCGCTTCGGTTTCGCGCGCGTAGCGTCCATCGAGAGGGGAGAGCGCCAGCAATTCGTCAGACATGGGATTGGGTTGACTTGATTATAGCATTGTGATAATGGACCATGCGCCATATAATCAGCGCGGTTTTGTTATGATGATGTCATTGCGAGCGGCGTTTGCTGGTTGAGTAGTGGCGCCAAAGGCGCCACGTATCGAAACCAGCGCCACGTGGCAATCTCATATTTTCATACAATCGTTTGTTTGAAGATTACTTGAGATTGCTTACTCTTCCCTCTTCGAGGACTTCGCGAGTACGATGTCGCTTGGTCTCGATATGACGGAAGAACGCCGTCTACTCGACCATCGCTCGCAACGACATATTGTAGAGGAGTGTTCTATGAAAATCCTGCCTGATGTAGCTTTGACCTACGATGATGTTCTGCTCGTGCCGCAATATTCGGATGTGGCCTCGCGCCGAAAACTCTCGACTCAAACGCGATTGACGCGCGGGTTGAATCTTCAAATTCCAATCGTGTCGGCCAACATGGACACGGTGACCGAAAGCGAGATGGCGATCTCGATGGCGCGCGAGGGCGGGATTGGAATCATCCATCGTTTCATGACGATTGACGAACAGGTCTGGCAGATTCAGCGCGTCAAGAAGACGGAATCGTTCATCGTTGAAAACCCGATCACGCTGACGGTTTCGCATACGGTCGGCGATGTGAAGAAGATTGTCGCGGAAACCTATACAGGCGGGATTTTGGTTCTAGATGGCGGCGAGCGTTTGGTCGGAATTATTACGACGCGCGATCTTTTATTCGAAAGCGATGACAGCAAACAGCTTTCGCAGGTCATGACGCGCGATGTTGTCACCGCACCGCCGGATACGACCCTTGAGCAGGCTGAGAAAATTTTGCACGACCATCGCATCGAGAAGCTGCCCCTGGTGGATGCAAACGGCAAACTGGTTGGACTTATCACGATGAAAGACATCATGAAGATTGCAGAATTTCCCAAAGCGACCAAGGACGCGCGCGGACGATTGGCAGTCGGCGCAGCGGTGGGAGTCAAGTCAACGGAAATCAAACGCGTCGAACGATTACTCGAAGCCGGCGCAGACTGCATTGTCGTTGACATCGCACATGGGGATTCCAAACTTGAGATGGATATTATCAAAGCCATTCGCAAACAGTTTTCGTCCGCTCAAATTATCGGCGGGAATGTCGCTACGGCGGAAGGGACGCAACGTTTGATTGATGCTGGCGTGGACGCGGTGAAAGTCGGTGTTGGTCCCGGTTCGATTTGCATCACGCGCATCGTCGCGGGCGCAGGTGTGCCGCAACTGACAGCGGTCATGGATTGCGCGGTGGTGGCGCGCCCGCAAAATATTCCCATCATCGCAGACGGCGGCATCCGTGCATCGGGCGATATCGTCAAAGCGTTGGCGGGCGGCGCGTCCGGCGTGATGATCGGCAGTTTGCTGGCTGGCACGGACGAAAGTCCCGGCCTGTTGATGACGCGTAAAGGTCATCGTTATAAAGTATCGCGCGGCATGGCATCGCTTCAAGCCAACGTGGCGCGCAAAGTCCGCGAAGGGGAGGGCGAGATCACGCAGGAAGAAATCGAAGATTATGTTTCGGAGGGAGTCGAAGCCGCGGTTCCGTATCGCGGTTCGGCGCGCGAAATGCTCGCGCAGCTTGTCGGCGGATTGCAATCAGGAATGAGCTATACCAACGCGCACAGCGTGGATGAACTGTACGAGAAGGCGGCGTTCGTTCGCATGACGGAAGTGGGATTGTCTGAGTCGCGCCCGCATGATGTGGATGTGATGTAACTTGGTATGTCATTGCGAGGAGTGGCGCCACAGCGCCACGACGAAGCAATCTGCTTGCTTGATACATGAGATTGCTTCGTGGCGCGAGGCGCCACTCGCAACGACATGAATCAAACAATGCGCGTCTTTCCTTGACTTGAAGCGGGTTGCCGTTTTGTAAGGTTATAATTGCGCTTATGGCCGATACCCATCACCCTTCGACAAGCTCAGGGAGACATCTCGACCCCGAAGCCAGGCCCGATGACCGCGTGGATAACGCTCTGCGTCCGCAAAAGCTGACGGAGTTGATCGGGCAGGATCAGGTCAAGGAGAATCTTGGGATTCTCATCGCCGCGGCGCGCGGACGCGGTGAAGCTTTGGATCATGTTTTGTTTTACGGCCCTCCAGGTTTGGGAAAGACAACGCTGGCGCATGTCGTTGCCAACGAGATGGGCGTCAATATCAAAGTGACATCGGGGCCGGCCATCGAACGCGCCGGAGATCTGGCCGCGATCTTAACGAATCTGCGCGCGGGTGATGTGTTGTTCATTGATGAAGTCCATCGCCTCGGACGCGCCGTCGAAGAAGTGTTGTATCCCGCCATGGAAGATTTCGCGTTGGATATTGTGATCGGCAAAGGGCCGTCAGCGCGTTCGATCCGGCTCAAGCTGCCGCGCTTCACGGTTGTCGGCGCGACGACGCGGTTGGCGTTGGTCACCGCGCCGCTGCGAGCGCGGTTCGGCGCGGTCTATCGTCTCGATTATTATGATCTGGAGGCGATGAAAGCCGTCGTCACGCGCGCCGCGAAATTATTGGATGTCCATGTGGATAAGGACGGCGTCGAAGAGATCGGACGAAGGGCGCGCGGTACGCCGCGCGTCGCGTTACGTTTGCTGCGGCGCGTCCGCGATTACGCCCAGGTGCGCGCAGATGGGATTGTCACGCAAAAGGTCGCGAAAGAAGCGCTCGATCTTTTGCAGGTGGATCCGCTTGGATTGGATGATGTGGATCGCCGCGTGCTCAAGACGATCATCGAAAAATATGACGGCGGGCCGGTGGGACTCAATACGATCGCCGCGTCCATCAGCGAGGAACAGGATACGATCATGGATGTGGTCGAGCCGTATCTTTTGCAGTTGGGATTTTTGGATCGCACGCCGCAGGGGCGCGTGGCGACGAAGGCCGCGTACGATCATTTGGGATTGACGTACACGGAGGAAGGCCAGCCGAGATTATTGTAAGTTGGAGAGTTGGCATGTTGAAAAGTTTGCGAGTTAACCTTCCAACCTTCAAACCTGGAAACCCAGGACCAAGAACATGGAAAACATCGCTCGTTATTTAATGATCGGCGGCTTGATCCTGCTTTTGATTGGTGGGGGAGTTTATCTCGCCGCGAAGTTTGGCCTTCCACTGGGCAGATTGCCCGGCGACATCCGCATCGAGGGACCGAACGGATCGTTCTACTTCCCCATTGTGACTTCCATCGTTCTTTCTTTGATTCTGACAGTCGTCCTGAATATCATCATTCGATTGTTTCGTAAATAAGGAATGAAATGATTACAACGATCCTTGGCTATCTCATCATTGTGCAATTCTTTTACCTTGATCGCAGCCGGCGCGGCGCGGAAGCCAAAAGCTTCGATGCGGGACGATTTGACCGGCGGAGTACAAAGTACATCGGCATCGCGTACCTTGTGTCCATGTTGCTCCTGTTGGCTTCGTGGATATTCAATTGGCTCGACGTTGGGACGCTTCCCGCGTGGGTTGGCTGGCTGGGAGTTGTGGCTGCCTTGTTTGGATTGCTCTTTCGCTGGTGGGCGAACCGCGTGCTCGGTCAGTTCTACACGCGGACGCTGAAAGTCGTCGAAAATCAAACCATTGTTCGCGCGGGACCGTATCGCGTGATCCGCCATCCCGGTTATCTCGGCTCCATCCTGATGTGGAGCGGGGCAGCCGCCGCGACCGCGAATTGGATCGTGTTGTTGATCGTGCTGGCTGTTATGCTTGCTGTTTATATCTATCGAATTCAAAATGAAGAGGAGATGCTTCTCGCCGCAAATGCCGAATACACGGAGTATCGAAAGCGGACGTGGAGACTGATTCCGCTTATTTATTAGTTTTCTGCGTATAAGAACCTTGAAAACGCACGACTTCGATTACAACCTCCCCGAATCTTTCATCGCGCAGACGCCCGTCGAGCCGCGCGATTCTTCGCGTCTTCTCGTGCTTCATCGCGACGCGGGAAACGCGGAGCATAAAATCTTCCGCGAGATCGGCGAATATCTTCATCCAAATGATTTGCTGGTTTTGAATCAGACGCGCGTCATCCCGGCGCGCATCTACGCGCGCAAGCCAACGGGCGGACGCGTCGAATTGCTGCTGCTTCGCCGCCGCGAAGATGAGTTGACTTGGCAATGTCTCATTGGCGGAAAAGGGTTGCGCGTAGGCAGTAAGGTAAAAGTCGAGGAAGGACCGGACGCTGAAATCGTCGAAGTGCTAAATGGATCGGAACGCCTCGTTCGATTTTCTGAGCCAATCGAGCCGTATTTTCCAAAGATCGGGAATGTGCCGCTGCCGCCATATATCCACGAAAAGCTGAACGATCCCGAACGCTATCAAACCGTCTATGCGCGTGAGCCGGGTTCCGCCGCCGCGCCGACTGCGGGTTTGCATTTCACGCCGCGCTTGCTGGCTGATCTGCAAAGTCAGGGCGTAAAGATCGCTTATGTTACGCTTCATGTTGGGCTGGACACGTTCGCACCGGTCACGGAAGAGAATCCGCAGAAACATACGATCCACACCGAATGGTGCGAGTTGACCCGGGAAACCGCAGACATAATCAATCGAACAAAACAATCAGGCGGACGCGTGATCGCGGTGGGAACGACTTCCGTGAGGACGTTGGAAACAGCCGCTTCGCAAAACGCAAAACGCAATCCACCACTGGCCGCTGACCACTGGTCACTGATTACTGCATTTACAGGCTCTACGTCCCTCTACATTCTTCCCGGTTACCAATTCAAGGTCGTGGACGCAATGATCACGAATTTTCACCTGCCAAAGTCCACGCTGATCATGCTGGTCAGCGCGTTCGCCGGGCGCGAGCAGATTTTGCGGACGTACGAGACCGCGAAGCGCGAGGGCTATCGCTTTTATTCGTTTGGCGACGCGATGTTGATTTTATAGCCGCTGCCTGACGAGCCGGTTTGGCTGGCTGCGGAATCCCATCTGGAATGAAATTCATGGCGCGGTCGCGGTCATCGTTCAGGATCATCTGTCCAAGTTGCTCGCCATAGCGGATCAGCTCCGGGATGTTGGCCGGGTCGTCCATGGGGAGCACCCGTTCGAGGTCCAGTTGGAAGCGGCGAAAATCCAATCCGTCGAAAAGTTTTTTGACAAGGTCCACCTGCTGGTCTATGGCTGAATCCTGGAATGCGTCGAGGATTGGCGTGATGTATTGAATGGGGAGGAAGCGGTTTACTTCTCCCGGCTCGACGGTGTTCGGATCGCGCCCGGTGCCGAGACTGATGAGTGTGGTCTCCTCCATTTTCCATTTCAACACAAACATGATTTCATACGCGGCGAGATAACATGGATTGCCATACGAACCGACGCCGCCGTCAACGTAGCGCCCTTCGATGGCCGGGAAATAGGTGGGCGCCGCAGCGGATGCAAGCACCGCTTTGACCACCGGCCAGTCCTCATATTTGTTCTTGTATGGCTTGATGAAGCGCGTGCGGTTCTCGACCATATCGAATGTGGTGATGACCACGTCAACCGGATGCCCGGCTTTCCATAGATCAACGATCATTTTGCCGTCCAGGTATCTGGTCAGGGCCTTTTCGAGCGGACGGTTCGAATAACGATGATTGAAAAGCGGCCATAACAAAGTCCGGATGCTTTTATGGAAGATCTCATCGCCGAGATCCAAATACAATTGGTTGATGGTTTTCGCATCCAGCCCGGACGCCAGAGCGGCCGCGATGATCGAGCCTGTGGAGGTGCCCGAGGCGAGTCCCACGCGCGTGTGAAGCGGATAGCCCAGCGATTCTTCCACCAGGGACAATGCCGTGGTGCATATCACGCCCTTGATGCCGCCGCCGTCAATGGCGATGGCGAGATTCTTGCGGAACGGTTTCATGCGTCCTCCTTTATTATGGATAGTGTAATGAAAATTGGACGGATTTCAAGTGGGAAATCGTTTGAAGGTTGGAAAGTTTAAACGTTCGAAGGTTGAACATTCCAACCTGTAAACTTTCAAACCTGCCAGCCGCCAACGTTCAAACGTGCTAACATTGAGATATGCAGACCGATTTTGATCAATTGAACGAACAGATCATTGCCTGCCGTAAATGTCCGCGGCTGGCGGCGTGGCGCGAGGAAGTGGCGCGGACCAAGCGCAAAGCGTACCAGGATTGGGATTATTGGGGCAGGCCCGTTCCCGGCTTTGGCGACCCGAAAGCGCGCGTGCTCGTCGTCGGTCTCGCGCCGGGAGCGCATGGATCGAATCGTACGGGCCGGCAATTCACCGGCGACGCGTCCGGCGAATTTTTGTATCCCGCGTTGTACCGCGCGGGGTTTGCCAGCCAGCCGAATGCGACCAGCCGCGAGGATGGTTTGAGGTTGCACGATATGTACATCACAGCATCCGGTCGCTGTGCGCCTCCGGCAAACAAGCCGACAACGGAAGAACTCGATCATTGCCAGCCATTTCTGGAACGCGAGATTGAAATTATCAAACCGAAGGTGATCGTTGTTTTGGGACGGATCGCGTTTGGGCGCGTGTTGAAAATATTCTCTCGACAACAGACCGTAGACGATAGACCGTTGACCGTCCACAGTCCACGGTCTGTCGTCTTCGCTCACGGCGCGCTCTATAACCTGAACATCGAAAACGGCGCCAAAGGCGGCACTGATCCACTGATAACTGCTCACTGGTTACTATGCTCTTATCATCCCAGCCAGCAAAACACGTTGACCGGCAAACTTACCGTAAAAATGTTCGATGCCATCTGGTCCGAAGCAAAAGAGTTGATCCATGATTGAACTTCTCCAGCCGGGCGAGCCTGCGCCGGATTTCGAACTCAGCGATTTGCATGGAAAATTCATCCGCCTTTCGGATTATCGCGGCAAACCGGTTGTGCTGGCTTTTCTGCGCGGCTTCAGATGACCGTTTTGCCGCGCGCAGTTGGCGCGCTTCCGAAATGATTACAATGAGTTCACAAAACGCGGCTCTGAGATTTTGGCGATCGGCCCGGATTCGACCAGCAGGTTTCTCGAATATTGGGCGGAGGAAAAACTTCCGTTTGTCGGGCTGCCCGATCCAGGTCATGCGGCGGCGCGGCGCTACAGGCAGGAGGTGAATCTCTTCAAGCTCGGACGCATGCCGCTCGTCTGCGTGGTGGATGCGGATGGCATGATCCGTTATGCCCATTACGGCGCATCCATGTCTGATATTCCCGAAAATAAAATTTTGCTCGGCGTAATAGATCAATTGAACGCGGCATCCAAGTAACATGTCACTGGGACAAATTGCTTTCCTGGGTTCGGGCGAGACCTCGCTTGCCGGAGGCCGCATTTTTGAATCGCTGGCGCGCGCCGCGCCTCAGCCATTGCGGATTGCGCTGCTCGAGACGCCTGCCGGCTTCGAGTTGAATTCGCATCAGGTCGCGGGACGTGTGGCGGACTTTTTGAAAACCCGATTGCAAAACTATAACCCGGCGATTGACGTGATCCCGGCGCGCAAGCGCGGCACGCCATTCAGCCCGGACGATCCTGAAATTCTCAGGCCGCTTCTATATGCCAATATGATTTTCATGGGGCCCGGCAGCCCCACCTATGCGACGCGCCAACTGCGCGGTTCACTGGCTTGGGACATTATCCGCGCTCGTCATCGCCTCGGCGCGACGCTGGCTTTTGCATCTGCCGCCACAATTTCCATCGGCGCGTGGGCTTTGCCGGTTTATGAAATTTATAAAGTGGGACAGGATGTTTACGTTGAACAAGGCTTGGATCTGTTTGCGGATTACGGAATGCGGCTTTCGTTTGTCCCGCATTGGAACAACGCCGACGGCGGCCTCGACCTCGATACCAGCCGATGTTTTATCGGCATGGAACGATTCGACATTTGGTGCAAGTCCATACCCGGCGAAAATACAACGCTCGGACTCGACGAACATACCGGCATCATTTTGGATTTCGCAGCGGGCGAATGTGAGATCGCAGGCGTAAGCACGGTTTCCATCGTCCGCGAATGTGACCCGATGATTCATCCGGCTGGGACAAAGTTTCCATTGAACGAATTGGGCGCACCGGTCATTCCTGAACCGATAGAAAAAGGTATCCCGCCTGAAGTGTGGGATATGGTCGTCAACGCGCCGCCCATGGATGATGATAAACCGTCTCAGCATGTCGTCGAACTTGCGGAACAACGACAGCGGGCGCGCGTGAATAAAAATTGGGCTGAGTCTGATAGGTTGCGCGAGCAAATAGGCGCATTGGGTTGGACAGTACAAGATACAAAAGAAGGCCAGAAGTTGGTAAAGAGTTAGCCCCTTCTTTCACACCAATTTAGAACGTAAAATGTAAAAAGTCTGTGTAAGTTATTGCATAATAGAGATAGCACGCAGCCAGAACTTGGACACCAAGCAAAATGGCATTTATCCATATCAGGATATTAATCCACAAGGTTCGAGGGGTTTTCCAGGCGGTGAATGACAAAATGATGCCGATGATTGCAAGCAGCCCGGAACCAAGATATGGCATGCAGTAAATTGCCTCCAGAGCACTGCCAATCCAGCCTGGTGCATAACCCGAATTTGGCGTTACCAAAAGAGCGACTACGATCAACACTCCAAGCAGAAATAGAAGTGGGAATGGTAGAAGAGTGAACACTGCAAAGGATTGCATTGTTCCGTCATCCATTAGATTTCTGGTATTGTCTTGAGCCATTCATTCCTCTTGTTTTGAAAATAGAAACACGATGAAATTTAATTCGTTGTGCCTGCTCTGCTTTGCATCCCTGATATGTGGATTTGTTGGGGACAGTCGAGGGTCGGAGGGGGTAAAATGATGGTGTAAGGAGATGCACATGCGCGCCACCGACATCATCATCAAAAAACGCGATCACGGGGAATTGACGGAAGAAGAAATCAACTTCTTTGTGCAGGGATTTGTCAAAGGCGAGATTCCCGATTACCAGGTTTCGGCCTGGGCCATGGCTGTGTTGCTCAATGGCATGACGCCGCAAGAGACCACCGATCTCACACTCGCGATGGTTCTTTCGGGCCGCATTCTCGATTTAAGTGACGTGGTGGACATCGCTGTTGATAAACATTCATCGGGCGGTGTGGGTGATAAAACCACATTGACCGTTTTACCAACCGTTGCGGCGTGCGGATTGCCGGTCGGAAAAATGTCCGGCCGCGGGCTTGGCTTCAGCGGCGGCACGCTCGACAAACTGGAATCCATTCCCGGCTACCGCGTGGATCTGAACACGGACGAATTCAAGAAGCAGCTCAAAGAAAAGGGAATCGTTCTGACGGGCCAATCCATGGACCTCGCACCGGCGGATGGAAAACTTTATGCGCTGCGCGATGTAACCGGAACCGTGCCGTCCATTCCGTTGATCGCATCATCCATCATGAGTAAGAAGATCGCGGCGGGCGCAAACGCCATCGTGCTGGACGTCAAAGTGGGTAAAGGCGCGTTCATGGAAACGCTGGAGATGGCGCGCGAACTCGCGGACCTGATGACTCAAATTGGTGATCTGGCCGGGCGCAAGACGATTTGTCTTTTATCTGATATGAACCAGCCGCTCGGACATGCGGTTGGGAACGCACTCGAAGTGAAAGAAGCGATTGACGCGCTCAAAGGCGGCGGCCCGGCGGATTTCCGCGAGCATTGTTTGCACGTCAGCGCGCACATGCTGGCGGCTGGCAGGCGCGCAAAAGATTTGGATGAAGGCCGCCGGCTCGCGGAAAGGGCGATTGCAGATGGAAGCGCGTTCGAAAAATTCCGCGTGCTGGTCCAGGCGCAGGGCGGCAATGTCTCTTATGCGGACGATCCCGATCAATTGCCGCGCGCGGAATTCGTCGAGGTGGTGAAGTCGCCTCGAAGCGGCTGGCTGTCCCAGGTCGACGCGCGAAGCGTGGGGGAGGCCTCGGTGGCTTTGGGCGCCGGCCGCGCTAAAAAGTCCGATGCGGTGGACCACGCCGTCGGCTTTGTCATCCATCACAAGGTTGGTGATCGAGTCGAAAAGGGCGAGCCGTTGTTTGCCATCCACGCCAACGATGAAAAGAAACAGGCTGAAGCGCGCGAACGCGTCCTGGCCGCGCATGTTTTTTGCGATGAACCTGCATCTTCCCTGCCCCTGTTTTACGAATAAAATATCGTATAGACTTGCGGATTTTTTAAGATTAGGGCATACTTAGACCGGAGAAGCGTATGGCCAAGATTTCACTTCGGAGTTACAACCACGAAATTGAAGGCATGATCGAGCGGGGACAACTCGATGAGGCCATCGCGCATTGCCGTCACATCCTGCAAACGTTCCCCAAGCATCTCGAAACGTATCGCCTGCTCGGCAAAACGTATCTCGAGGCCAAACGTTACAACGAAGCGGTGGACATTTTCCAGCGCGTGCTTGTATCTGCGCCGGACGATTTCGTTTCGCACGTGGGCATGAGCATCATCGCCGATGAGCAGGGAAAACTCGACGAAGCCATCTGGCACATGGAGCGCGCCTTTGAAGTTCAGCCGTCGAATGCAGCCATTCAGGGCGAGCTTCAACGTTTGTTTGGACGCCGCGATGGTGTCCAGCCGCCGAAGATCCGCCTGACGCGCGGCGCGCTGGCGCACATGTACGTCCAGGGCGAACTTTATATGCAGGCCATTTCCGAAATCCAGGCTGTGCTTGGCAGCGATGCCGGACGCACCGACATGAAAATTTTGCTGGGCAAAGCCTATTTCCGCAACGGGCAAAAGCCCGAAGCCAACGATATTTGCAACCAGCTCCTGAAACAATTTCCATATTGCCTTGACGCGAATCGGATCATGGTCGAAATTCTGCCCGCCTCGCAGGCCGCGGAGTCCACGCAAGTCTATCGCCACCGCGTCAGCGAACTCGATCCGTACGCGACGTTCGTCCAGGATTCCATTTTTCATTCGGATGAAGTGCCCGATGCGTCGGTCAGCCTCGAACGGCTCGAGTACACCGGCCAGCCCGTGGACTTGGGCGCTAACTGGGGCGGGACGCTCGGCATTGGGCTGGCCTCCGACGCCACCGCGGTTGCATCCGCGGCGGACCAGCCCGATTGGTTGAAGGCCGCGTCTGCGACTCCAAGCGCTCCGACTCCGTTGACGGCGGCTCCTGCTCCGCAAAGCAGCGATCAAATCCCGGACTTTATGCGGCAGGCCGGCTGGACGGAGTCTTCCGGCGAAGAAGCTCCTTCGGAAGCAGCAGAGCCTGAAGCGATCCAGGCTGATCTGCCGGATTGGGTCAAGGCCATGGCGCCTTCCGATCAAAGTACGCCGGCGCCTGCGCCCGAACCCAGTGCGCCCGCCTCGGATGTTCCCGATTGGCTAAAAGGTCTCGGTGAACAAGAACCGCCTACCTCTGCGCCAGCCTCGGCATCCGCACCGCAAGATGAATCCGATTGGTTGAGGAATCTCGGAGGCAGCCAGCCTCTTGAAGAACAGACGCCCGCGGCGGATCTTCCTGACTGGCTGAAGAATCTGGACCAGCCTTCGCCAGCATCAACGACTTCAACTCCCGCACCCGTGACGCCGGAAGTTTCGAAGCCAGTGACTGTTCCACCCCCGCCGGTTCAAGCCCCCGCACCTGCGCCTGTGAGTCAGGTCGAATCAACGCCTGTGCCTGCAGCACCTCCATCAACAATTGGCGATTTAGGCACGAGCGCACAGGAGCAGGATGATGCGATGGCCTGGCTGGAGAGTCTCGCTGCAAAACATGGAGCCAAGCCGGAAGAACTGGTCACCGATCCAAATGCGCGCACAGATGTCGCGCCGGAATGGGTTGACAAAGCCAAGCAGATTGGCGAACAGGCTCCTGCACCCGCGTCAACTGACGAAACCGGAATGTGGTTGAAGAATCTGGAAGCCAGCGAAGCAGAGACGCCTGCAGCGAAGAAAGAAACACAACAGCCCGTCGAAGAGAATATTTCCGATTGGCGCGCGGGTTTAACGGGTCAGGATAATTTTGCGGTTGAAGAAAGCGGGAAGGAAGAGCAGCCCATCGCTGGAGCCGAATCCGCGCCGGATTGGTCGAGCGGACTCGGCGCTGCGCCCGCTCAAAATCCGGAAGAGACGCACAGTGAGGATGTTCCTGAATGGCTGCGGCCAGCCGCGGAAAAAGCCCCAGAGCCGACGTTCGACGCGTCGCAGGATTTTTCATTTGATTCAACATCCGCCGCGAATTTGCCGGACTGGCTGGCCGGCCTCGATAAAGAAGAACAGCAGACGCTGACCCCGCCTTCGACTTCCGATGAAGAATTGCCTTCGTGGCTGCAGGGCGAGGCCGAACCGCAAACCGCAGAGCCGACACAACCCGCGGATTGGCAGCCGATCGAAGCCAAACCAGTTGCATCACCACCAGTCAGCGAACCGGAGCCGGTTGTTGAAAAATCCGAGTCGGTTGCTGCGCCCAAGCCGAAGCCTGAGAGAAAAGCACCCGCGAGAGTTGCACGGCCCAAGCAGGAAGTCAGTTCGACAAAGGTTGCCGAGGCCTCGCTCACAAATGCTCAAGCCGAGTTGGGACGCGGCAACATCGCGGCTTCGCTGGAAATTTACGGCAAGCTGATTCGCAAGGCCAAATCGCTCGAAGAAATCATCCGCGATCTGCGCGAAGCGCTCTATCGTTATCCGGTGGAGGTGCCGATCTGGCAGGCATTGGGCGACGCGTATATGCGCGCCAACCGGCTTCAAGAAGCGTTGGACGCGTATACCAAAGCGGAAGAATTGCTCCGATAACGCGTAGGGGCGGATGGCCATCCGCCCCTACTGTTTAATTTCATTTTCTGGAGGAATTTGTGGAACGAACGCTCGTACTTGTCAAACCGGATGGCGTGCAGCGCGGTCTGATCGGTGAAGTCATCGCCCGCCTCGAACGCCGCGGACTGCGATTGGTCACGGCCAAATTCATGAATGTCAGCAGGCAGCTGGCGGAGACGCATTACGCCATCCACAAAGGCAAACCGTTTTATGATGGTTTGATTTCCTACATTACGTCCGCGCCGGTGATGGCGATGGTTTGGGAAGGCCCCAACGCGGTCGCCGCGGTGCGGCAGACGATGGGCGCCACGCGTCCGACGGAAGCCGCACCGGGTACGCTTCGACATGACTTTGCCCTCGAAGTGGGGCGGAACCTGACTCACGCGTCCGATGAACCGGCCAACGCCGAAAAAGAAGTTGCGCTGTGGTTCAAGCAGGAAGAGTTGGTTGATTGGAAACGTGAAAACGATAAATGGATTTTTGAGAAGTAGAGAATAGTGAGTAGAGAGTAGCGAATAGTAAACATCCCGCAGACATTTATCTGCGGGATGTTGATTTTATAGTTTGTGATGTATCAACACCTTCGCCCATGCGGTATCGGGAGCGGCGAACGTAGGGACAATTTGGCAAATTGTCCCACAAATGGCGAAGGCATTGATGTATGCAGGAAAAAATCATCATGTCGCTGCGAGTAGCACCTTGGCGCCACGAAGCAGTCTCCCAATTTGAGAGAGGAGATTGCTTCGTCGGGAAATACAGCCTTACTGCACCCTCAGCAGCACCTTTCCATCCTGCCACAATTCTTCGAGATCATAATAATCGCGCTGGTCGGGCGAGAAGAGATGCACGACCACATCGCCATAATCCACGACGATCCAGCCCTCGCGCGCCTCGCCCTGTTTGCGTCCCTTTTTGCGATGCTTCGTGCGGACGGATTCAAGCGTGGCATCCGCCAGCGCGTCCAACATGCGGTCGCTGGTGCCGGTGCAAAGCACAAAATAATCTGTAAACGATGCAATATCTTTAATATCGAGCAATAAGATGTCCTCGCCTTTTTTATCTTCGAGCGAGCTGACGATGGTGTGGGCTAAATCGAGTGCGTTCAGAAATCACCTCATGGATGGTTGATCAGCGGAGCGGAAAAAAGTTTTGTGTAAACCGATCCGCTTGGCTGCAGATCGCTTTTGAATAAATGGACGGCGTTGATATGCGCCGTGCCGAGATTTCCGACTTTGGCCGCTTCGAGAGCGGCGCGGATTTTTTGCACGTCGGCTGATGAAGCGTTTTGGCGGACGCGTCCAATCGTCAGGTGCGGGGAGAAGCCGCGTTCCTCGGATTCGTATCCGAGCCGGGCGGCGGCAGTCTCGATGGAATGCTGCAGCGACGCGAGGGCGGCCGGGGCGTTGAGTCCCACCCAGATCACGCGCGGCCGCCTCACGTTCGGGTAAGAGCCGATGCCCTCCACTTGAACGTCGAAAGATTGGTATTGCGCGGCTTCCGCCGCCAGCATCTGCTTGATCAAATCCAAATTGGCCGGGGAGACATCGCCGAGGAATTTGAGCGTCAAATGTACGTTGTGGGCCGGAACCCAGCGCACCAGATCGTCGCCAAGCGTTTTACGCAGATCGGCGGTCGTCTTTTGAATTGCATCCTGGAGCGATGAAGGAAGTTCAGATGCCAGAAACGCGCGCAGAAGACTCATCCCGATTATGCGCCCTGCATCACGCTGTCCACTGCATTCTTCAGGTCAATGTAACCGACCGGCTTGGTGAGATACACCGAAGCGCCTGCGTCCAAACCGGTGCGGACATCGAACGGCATGCTCTTGGCCGAAACCACGATGACCGGAATGGACGCCAGTGCCGGTTCGCGCCGCATGAAGCGCAGGACTTCGATGCCGGAAATGTCAGGCATCATGATATCGAGGATGATCACATCCGGTTTTTCCTGTGCGATCAAATTCATGGCAGGCGTGCTGGAATAACTCTTGAGCACGCGAAAGCCGTTGACGCGCATCATCTCCGCGAACAGTTCGGCGGCATCCGGTTCGTCTTCGATAATCATGACTGTTTTTTGAGCGGTGGACATTGTTTACCTTGCAGTCAAAAATAGCACAAGACAAGGGAAATGGCAAGGGCATTGTGATTGAATTGCACGATTTTCCTAAAGCCAAAAACGTTCCGCGAATTTTCGCCAATCTTCACGAATTGAAAAAATTTGACACAAATTCGCGAAGATTGGCGGATAAAAACGTTGTGCGCTTCGCAGCAAAATAAAGCTTGACATCGTAAGGATTTGGAATTTCCAGATGTCTGTGGATTGATTCGAATGGAGGAACGATGACTGAACTGGAAGAATTTCGCGCGGAAAAGGATGATTTCTTCGGACACGATTCGCAAAGCCCGCTGACGCCTCAACAAAAGCATGACTTTCATGGACTCGATTATTTTCCCGAAAACCCGGGCTTGCGGCTCGAACTGAAAGCGGAACCGTTTCCGAAGAAAGAGCGCGTCGAAATGCAGACTTCGACCGGCGACGCGCAAATTTATTTTCGTCACAGCCGAATCCGATTTCCCGTCGAGGGGCAGGAGGCGGAGTTGACGATCTACGAAAGCCCGAACGGATTCTTTTTGCCATTCGTTGATTCATTGGCGGGAAAAGAAACATATCCTGCGGGCCGCTATCTCGAACCGGAGCCACTGCCGGACGATCATTTCCTGGTTGATTTCAACATGGCGTATAACCCGTATTGCGCGTACAACGATCACTGGTCTTGTCCGCTGACGCCGTTCGAGAACCGGCTGAAAGTTCCCGTCCGCGCCGGCGAGAAAATATTCGATGCGGAGCATTAACGGCTCTACCGTTTCCAGCGGGACGAGCAATAAACTTAACAGCTCTTTGCCACGAATTCCACGAATTGTCGCGAATGTCTCCAAAAAATTCGTGCGAATTCGCGAAATTCGTGGCTGAGGATTTGGCTTTCCCGTTAAAAGCGGGAGAGCCGCATTAACTATATTACAGCGCAAAGTTAGAGCTTTGAGGATTCTGCTCATGGCTTTTCTACCGTTTTCGCCCTCATCCCCAACCCTTCCCTCAAATGGGGAAGGGAGTCTCCTCTCCCTTTGGGAGAGGGAAAGGGTGAGGGAGAATTGGCAAGGAACGATTGCTCGACCTTGCGCTGTAATGCTAATCGCGAGCAAAAAAAGGAAATCCCGACTCGATATCGTCGGGATTTTTTCGCGCCAATCTGTGACATCGTACTCGAAGAGTACATTCGTGGCTAAATTTCTTTCGAGAAAGCGAGCTTCATTTCTCTTTCGCGGTTTGTTCCAGCACATCCAAAAGCGCCTCGTATTCGTCGCAGCAATCGGAACAGATGTCGAGGTGTTCGCGCAGAAGCGGCATGATACGCGCCGCGTCGCCGTCCCTCACTTCTTTTTCCACATATTCATCCAACTGCTTGAACACTTCATCGCACGAGACGTCCTCGATGCGGGCTTTTTCGAGTTCGCGCACGAACCCCTGCACAACCTCGTCGCTGAGACTTTCCGGTTTGCGAAAGCCGTCGCGGATCCGCTGGAAAAGACCTTTTAGATTCATTCAAACCTTCGCCTTTGACGTTTAGCCGAATACCAATCTTACTTGCATTTCACGAATGTTATTTCTGTTCGAACGCCGCCAACACTTCCTGCGGCGTCAGTCCTTCGGCGACCAGACGGCGCCTGAGTCTCAGGCGCGCGTCATGCAAAAGTTTGTAGAGGGCGTTGCGATTTGTCTTCATCCGTTTGGCGGCTTCTTCGAGCGGGACGTCCTGAATTCCGAGCAGGGTGAGCGCCTCGCGCTGCTTCGGGGTCAACTCCTGTTCCAGAATGCGGCGGACATGTGCCATCATATCGTCGCGTTCAGCTTTGGCTTCCGGACTCGGCGAATGGTCCGCCATCAGGCGCGGCGGCGCGGGCGATTCCTCGTTATCCACCAGTTCGTCGAGGGACGAATCCTGCCAGCGTTTGCGGCGCAGCTCCGTCAGCGCGATGCGGACGGCGATCTTATGCACCCACGTGGTGAACATACTGCGTCCCTCGAACGTGTTGAGCTGGCCGAGGACGCGCAAAAGTGTTTCCTGCGTCACTTCCTCGACGAGCGGTGTGAACAGGGGATCGTCAGGCGAAAGCCAGCGGGACAGCGCGTACGGCAATCCGTGTTGGACGACTTCGCGCAGATCGGCCAATGCCAATTCGCGGAGATCACCGTCGGCGCGTAAATCCGCAAGCCAGGATTCGTTGGTCCGTGTGTTCATGTCTGAGGGATTATATCAAGAAGCACTTTTAAAAACAAAGAACTTCGATTTTGCATACGCGTGAGAACCTGATGCACCATGGCGTAAATGGATAACGATTGTGCCACATAAGGCGAGACGGCGCAGAAGGCGGAAACAAGCCGACGCCAAAAGCACAAGCTGTGCCTATTATGGCATTACTCCGCGAAAGCCATATCCATCGCGAAGATTTTGCAGCGCAATATTCATATCGCCTTCGGCTGCGGGATGAATTCCGCACTGCGAATTATTCGCGGACGTTCCGCCGGATCAATCAGAACATCCGCGATTTAAGGGGTCGGCGGGGAATCAGGAATCACGCAGTTCGATCAGACCCAGTTTCATTGCAGCCAGCACAGCCTGAGCGCGGTTGGGCTGGCTCATCTTTTCCAGAATGCTTTTTGCGTGGCTTCGTATCGTCTCTTCGCTGACGCTCAATTGGCGGGCAATCTGTTTATATGTGTTCGGGGTTGCCATCAACTCAAGGATTTCCATTTCACGCGGCGTCAGCGTGACGTGCGGCGTATGGTGGGGCTGCATTCTTTCCAGCACCTTCTTCATCACATACGGGTGCAGATAAGCTTCGCCGTGCGCCACCGCGTGGATGGCGCGCACCAGTTCTCCCGGCTCGATGTTTTTCGTCACGTAACCTTCGATGCCTGCCGCGACCAGATCCACCACGCGCTCATCCATTTCCGTGCCGGTCAGCATCATGATCTTGATGCTGGGATCCGATTTTCGCAGCCTCAGCGCCATTTCCTGGCCATTCATTTCGGGCATGACCAAATCAACCAGCGCGATATCAGGATTCAACTGGCGCGCCATCTCCAGACCAGCGCGCCCGTTCTCCGCTTCGCCCACGACCTCGAGGCCGGGTTCCAGACGAAGGACCATCGCCAGCCCTTTGCGGACCACCGCGTGATCGTCCACGATGAGGATGCGGATTGGGTCAGGCATGATGCGGCTGCCCGTGAATGGGAAGGGCGATCATGATGCGCGCGCCGGCATCGGGCTGGCTGACGATCTCACAGGTGCCGCCTAGGGCGCGGGTGCGTTCCAATATGCCTTGCAGGCCGAAATGTCCTCCGTTGACATTGCGCGATAACACGACAGATGGGTCGAACCCGCAGCCTTCATCGGAAATGCTCATATATACTTGTTCCTGATTGATGTTCAGACACAAACGAGCCGAGTCTGCTCCCGAGTGCTGCGCAGAATTTGCCAAGGCTTCCTGCGCCAGGCGATAGACCGTCCGTCTGACGCCGGAAGACAACGAATTAAAATCGCCGCTGTTGTTGAAGATGATGCTGAACGGCCGCGGACGGGAGCAACTGCTGACGTAATTGCTCAAGTCGGTCATGAACACATCGAGGGTCAGCGCAGAAGGCCACAGGTCGAAGATGGAGCGGCGGACCTCCTCATGTGCGCTGTTCGCCAGCGAACGCAATTCGGTGAGTTCCTTCTTCACATCAGCGGCTTTTTCAGGAAGCATGGTAATGCACGCGTCGAGCGAATAAACGATTCCGAAAAGGGATTGGGCAACGGTATCATGAATGTCGCGCGCAATACGGTTGCGTTCGGTCTCCACGGCGAGGCGCCGGGCGCGGTCAATGCACAGGGTGGTGGTGCCCAGCGCGAGCGCGGCTTGATTCGCAACGGTCATCAGCGTGGATTTGCGCTCGGTGGTGAGTCCGGATTCTTCGACGAGCAAGAGTCCAACAGGATGTTCCCGCAAGAACATCGGAATGACAAACCATTTGTTTTGCATCAGCCAGTTGTTCAAGGCGCGATCCTGAATCACAACCTGACCGTTCGTGACGAAATTATTGCGCTCAAGCAAAGCCCTGACCATTTCACCGCTTTCCGATTTAAGAGCTGACGGTTCCGTTTTCGGAAAGGTTGCATCGGGCGGATAGACCAACCAACCGCCAAGTTCTTCGAACGCGGGATCAACCGTCGCCACAACGGCTTTGGAAAAACCCAAGTCGGCGGTCACTGCACCGAGCACGCGTTCCTCCACCGAAATCAGGTCGGGCGCGGCTTGCAGCAGAACCGTCAGGTCGTGGATGATCTCGAGCTGCCGATGCGCGATCGTAAGGTTTTCGTGTTTCTTTGCAAGTTCGTCGCGCGCATCGGCCAGTTCTTCACGCGCCCGCGAGACGTCCCGCAGCAGCATCGAAGGATAGGCATACAGGATGGGAAACAACCATATCCCTGCGAGTTCGATCGCAAGAACGTTGGTGTTCGCAATGGTCGAGGAGAAATAACCTGCCAGCAGATAGAGCGGCGTAAAAAAAGCAGATACAAACAAGGCGCCGCGCAATTGAAAGAAGAACGCGCCGGCCAGCAAAGGGTTGAGCGCATAAAGATAGTATGGGCCGTTCATTCCGCCGCTTATCGTGAGGATGAACGCGGAGAAGAGGATGTCCACCCCCAGAAGCATGGGACGCTGCAAGACCAATTGATTGAGCTGACGGTTGAACAGGGTGACGAAGGAATTCACGATCAAGGTAATGGCAATCACCCAGAGTGGAGGCAATAGATAGTGGAGGGGGGCTTTGTTCCAGGCAAGCAGCGCCGGGAGCAAGGAGACCCACCGGTAAAACACCAAAAACAGGAAGATCCGATTCGCACGAAAAATAGAATCCAGTTTCTTGAGCATAAACCGATCCTTGCTGTCTCCTCGATGAGATTATATCCGAATTATTTTATCTCCCCCGCGCGGGGGAGATAAATTCCCCCGCAAACGGGATGGTATGGGAACAGGGAACTGAGTATGATTTTATCTGTTCAAAGGAGGTTTCCTTATGGATGTGATCAAGGAAGATCAAGTGCTGGATTGTTCTGGAATGCTTTGTCCGATGCCGGTCGTCAAAACGTCGAAAGCGATCAAGACGATGGAGGTCGGCCAAGTGTTGAAGATGGTCGCGACCGACCCGGGCGCACCGCCGGATATGGAAGCTTGGAGCCGCCAAACGGGGAATGAGTTGTTGCGCTCCATGCAGGAGGACGGAAAGTTCGTCTTCTTTATTCGCCGAACGAAATGATGGTTCAGTGCATTCGACTTTAATACGGAGGCTAAAATGTCCAAGTCCGATCCGAATGCCCCAAAGCGATTGGCACTGATTGCCAGTAAAGGGACACTCGACTGGGCCTATCCTCCCTTCATCCTTGCCAGTGCAGGCGCGGCGATGGGATGGGAGGTAGGCGTTTTCTTTACCTTTTACGGTCTGACTCTACTCAAGCCTAAACTAACTGCCGCGGTCACGCCGATGGGAAATCCCGCCATGCCGATGAAGATGCCCTTCGGGCCCGATGGATTCCAGGCTATCAACTGGCCCATCCCACAATTGCTCACGTCAAACGTTCCCGGCTTCAATGCGCTGGCAACTACTTTAATGAAGCAAACCTTCGAGAACAAAGGCGTGGCGACTATTGAGCAACTTCGCGACACGTGTGTGGAGATGGATGTGCGCCTCATCGGTTGCCAGATGACGATGGATGTCTTCGGGTTCAAGCGCGAGGACTTCATCAAGGAATGTGAGATCGGCGGCGCGGCGACGTTCCTCGAATACGCAGCAGATGCGGATGTGCAGTTGTTTGTGTGAAAAGTAAACAGGTACACACGTAGACAAGTACGCCCTATAAGGAGCCTTGTCTGCGTGTGTATTTGTTACCTGCATGTGGAGCAACTATGTGGAAAACCAACGATCCTGACGTCAAAAAGATATTGTACGTTCAGACGCATGGGGAAAAAGACCCGGAGCGCACCGCGACGCCGTTCTTTCTTGCAACGGCCGGCGCGGCCATGGACAATGAAGTCTGCATCTACTTCACGATGAACGGTCCGCAGTGCCTCGCAAAAGGCAACGGCGAGAAGATCATCATCCCGCGCAAAGGCGGCAATGGAAAGGAACTCAAATATTTCATTGACCAGGCGTTGGAAATGGGCGTGCGTCTCTTCGTCTGCCAGCCTTCGCTGGATCTGCACGGTTACACCATGGACGACATGATCGAGGGCGTCGAGATGATCGGCGGTGCGGCGTTCAACGATATGGCCGTCCGCGCCGATGCAGTGATCGCTTTTTAGATATTAGAGAATAGAGATTAGAGGAACTATTGATCTTCACAGAAATTGGTTAATAAAAAGCAATGGCTCAAGCCGCCGTCCTCGGCGGCGGGGACGCCGCCGACAGCATATAATTCTTAAGCAATTAATGTGAATGTCAATAGTTATCTGATCTCGAATATCTACTCTCTAATCTTTTAGGAGACACTTGTGCCAACCACTCTTGAAAATTGGAACCCAGGCAAAGCAGAAAATCGCCATCCCGATGTGACTTACGAGGAAAAAGAACGTCTCTTCCTCGAAATCAAAAATGACATCCGTTATCACGACTTTCTCTACGGCTGTTATGAATGCGGCATCTGTGTTTCAGCCTGTCCCTCAGCGCGGTTCTACGACTTCAGTCCGCGCGTGATCGCACAAGCCGTTGCGCGCGAAGATGTTGAACGCGTCTACGACATCTTGACCGAAGATATTTGGAATTGCGCGCAATGCTTTTCGTGTGTGCGTTGTCCTCGTCAAAACAATCCCGGAGGATTGGTCACGATTCTGCGCGAGGTCTCGATCAAGAATGGATTGCAGGAATCGAAAGATGCGTTGCAAGGTTACAGCCGCGTAATCTATAAAGTCATGCTCAAAGGCAACCAAGTCTCGCCCGATATGCTCCAGCCCGATTTCTTTCCCGATTGGGGTCCATGGGTTCAGAACTTTTCGCAGAACATGCACGTTTGGCGCAAAGCCATTCCGATGGATTCGATTCGCGGACTCACGGATGTTGCCTGGCGCGTCGAGCGCAAAACTCTGCTTGAACTCTATACGATTTGGTTCGAGTCCGGCAACATGGACATCATCAAAGAGCTGGATGAAAGTCTTTATGACCTGCTGGTTGATGTGATGAAAGAAGAATTGGAAGAAGGATAGTAGGATATGTCATTGCGAGCGATGGTCGAGTAGGCGGTGTTCTTCCACCGTATCGAGACCGAGCGAAGCAATCCCCACCTTAGCGGGGAGATTGCTTCGTCGGGGAGAGCACCCTCTCCCTGCGGGATGCTTCGCGATCGCAACGACATAACACTTTAGGAGAATCGTGATGACCGAACTAACCACTGTTGAACAAATCCTTGAGAAGAAATCACATCCTGTCACGCGCGATGCGGAAGCGGCACCGACTCAAGATATGCATGAACTTCTATATGAGCTAGAAGCCAAAGGTGAGATCATTCTTCAAAAGGTTCCCGAGCCTTATGTTGAATTCACAACGAAATACGGGCGTAAGAAAAAGATTCCGATTGAACATACCTGGCATCACAAATCCTGCGGTCACTGCGGACATATCCCCGGTTATGCTTCATCGATTCTCTGGCTTCATCGCCAATTTGGCTTGGATTATCACGATCCGACCGATCAGACCTCCTGCACAGGCTGGAATTATTACGCCTCTGCCGCATCCAATGCGGTGGGACAAGCCTCGGTGATGGCGCGTAACTTTGCCGCCGCATATGAAACGGGATATTTCCCGCTGATCCATTGCGGCACGAGTTTTGGACATTACAAGGAAATCCGCGAACAACTTGTGCATCACAAAGAACTGCGCGATGAGGTCCGCCGCATCCTCGACAAGATGGGCAAGCCGCTCGTCATTCCTGAAGAGATCGTCCATTACAGCGAATGGGTCTATGCGATGCGTCAGAAGTTTGCCGAGCGCCAATTGGTTGATATGAGTTCCATCACAGCCACTGTGCATCCCGCCTGTCATTACTATAAGATCATCGCCGAAGACGCGATCTACGATCCCGAAATCTACGGCGGACAGCGCACCGCGGTTGTCACTGCTGTGCTCCAAGAACTTGGTATCAATGTCGCGGACTATTCCACGTGGTTCGATTGCTGCGGATTTGGTTTCCGTCATGTGTTGGTGCAGCGCGACTTCACGCGTTCATTTGCAGTGCTACGCAAGATCGAAGTGATGAAGAACGAAGCCAATCCCGATGTTACGATCACTCACGATACAGGCTGTGTGACCACGCTCGATAAGAGTCAATTCGCTGCGAAAGCTCATGAGCGTAAAGTTGGAATCCCAGTTTTATCGGATGCACAAATCGCCGCGCTGGCAATGGGCGCTCATCCGTTCCGCGTGGTGCAATTCCATTGGCACTCGACAGACTGGCGTCCGTTCTTGGAGAAACTTGGAATCAACTGGCAGAAATATTGGGATGAATTCCAGACCGATCTCGATGCAATCCGCGCGGGTACGAAATCTGGGATCACGTGGCAGGATGCGGATCAACCCATCAAATTGACAGCATAAGAATTTGTGTGTCATTGCGAGGAGGCGGTTGCCCGACGAAGCAATCTCCCCGCGATTGCGGGGATTGCTTCGCAAAAGCGCTCGCAATGACATTTCAAACTTTGGAGGAACATAATGACATATAACAAAGTGCTAGTCATCGGCGGAGGACCTGCGGGACTCGAAGCCGCACGATCCGTTGCCGAACTTGGCGGGGAAGTCATCCTCATCGAAAAGCGCGAGCGACTCGGCGGCACACCGGACCGCGAGAATTATGCAAAGCTCACTCATCACTGGCGCGACGCGTCCGAAGCGATGGCTGAACTCGCCGCGTCGGTCACGAATAACAAAAATGTGGAAGTGAAGTACAAAGCCGAAGTGAAGAGTCTGACCGGAGACGAGGGCAACTTCACGGTCGAGATCGAAGCGGATGGAAAAGCGGAATCCATCAACGTTGGCTCAGTCATCGTCGCTACAGGGTTTCAACATTTCGATCCGGGTCGCGCTACGCAATACTACAACTATTATTCTTTTCCAGATGTCATCACGCTGACCGATCTTGAAAAAATGTTGAAAGATCATCACGTTGTGCGCCCGTCAAATGGCGAAGCGCCGAAGAAGATCGCGTTCATTCAATGTGTGGGTTCGCGTGATCGTCAAATTGGAAACGAATATTGCTCGAAAGTCTGCTGTGGAATTGCAAGCAAGCAAGCGATCGAATTGCGCCAGCAATTACCTGACTCAAAAGTTTTTATCTTCTACATTGACATGCGCATGTACGGCTATTGGGAAAATGAAATCTACTGGCCCGCACAGGAAAAGTATCACGTGAATTATGTCAAGGGCGTTGTCAGCGAAGTGCTGCCAAAAGGCAACCAGCTTTTGATGCGCGGCGAAGACACGACCATGTCACGCCCGATGGAAGTGACAATGGACTTAATTGTTTTGTCTGTTGGCATGGAGCCGAGTGCCGGCACACGTGCCATCGCGCAACTGCTCGGCATCCAACAAAACAAATATGGCTTCATCGAAGCAGGCGGCGCATCGGGACTCGACCCGGTTGCCACCTCGAAGCCGGGCATCTTCGTGGCTGGTGCCGCATCGGGTCCCGCTGATTTGGACGATTCGATTTCAAGAGCAGGACTCGCCGCGGTGCGCGCGGTTGCGTCCATTCGCAAGGTGATGGCGTAATGCAGCCTCAACCGCAGAGTCACATCATCAAACAAAAGACCGGACCGGACGATCCGGAACTGCAAATGACTTTGCAGGAGGCATTGGGACAGGTCGCACCGGATGATGTGATCGCGATTGCGGATGAATTAGTGGAACGACGCGCTCACCTCTTTTCTGGACGCTTCGACTTCGCTCAGCGCGAGCTTCAAACTGATTCCGCTTCGTTAGCCTCATCCTTCGCCGACATCGCATCTGCTGTCACACACACGAAAGCGAATGCAAGAACAATCACCAATTACTTTGCGCAAAGCGGCTTTGTCACCTTCGACCAATTATTCAACGGCGACGCGCCAGCACCTGTTCGAGTGGCAACCTTCGTTGAAAAACTAAATGCCCTCGATACAAGACTTGCGCTCGAACTTGCCACTGGACTCTTACACAACATCTCTCCCAAAGAAAATTGGCTTTGGACTCGTTGGCTTTGGGATCCGACAACTGGCACAGGCATACTGCCGTTGCTCGCGGGAAGCACACATAATCTGCTTGCCGATAATCTTGCCGATGGATATGCCCGCGTCGGCGCGGTCAGCGCGATGAGCATGAAATTTGGCGAAGGCACAGGTTTGTGGACAGATGAGTTAATGAACAGCGAGAAGCGCGCTCCATTTGCGAATAGCGCTTTCCTCGCATGTGCTTATGGAGTTTACATGTACGGCTCAACCAGCTGGCGATTGAGTCGCGACTTCAATGAGTTGCTGCCATCCCTGCCGAATATGGCGAGAAGATTGTTAGGCTTGCCGAAGATGGAGAGTGCGTCGCACCTTACCGATGAGCAGAATCCTGTTTAACGAGATTAACCAATCGAGGAGATTCGTCTGCTAAACATGGTGCGACGCACCCTCGGCGAAACAAGGAGACCATAATTTATGGCCGTCAAGTATGAAAAGGCAAAAGCAATTGAAAAAGAACACGCTGTGGTGGATGGCGTGGATATTTCCGGTCACTGGAACCGCATGTTTGAGCAACGGACCATTTTCGAATATACACCTGAACTCATTGAGAAAGTCGCGTCCATTCCCAATGCGGAATCATTTGCAAATTGTTATCAGTGCGCGAAGTGCGTTGCTGTCTGCCCGGTGGATGTTGTCGGCAATTATGGTCCGCGCAAACTTTATCGTTATGCTCAAACTGGTCTTGACTTAACAGAAGCTCCTGAACTCTGGCTCTGCACGACTTGCGCCAACTGCCTGCGCGTGTGTCCCAAAGAAGTGAACATGGTCAAGATCATGCCGGCGACGCGCGAAAAGGCAATCCTCGATGGCAAGTTTGTCCCGCCCGAATTACAACAAGCATTCGAGAATACCGCGAAGTCTGGTAATCCACTCGGACAACCCCAGCGCAAACGCGACGCGTGGATTCAAAATGCAGGTGTATCGGTTCCAATCATCAAGGACTTGGGAAGACCGGTTGACGTGCTTTGGTATGTTGGCTCGTATCCTTCCTATCATCCGCGCGGAAACGATGCAGCCTCTGCGGCGGCCCGCATCTTCACAGCATTAGGCATTGACTTCGCCATCCTCGGCAAGGAAGAAAAGGATGATGCCGACTCACAACGTCTGGCTGGTGAGAGGGGTCTTTTCGAGATGATGACCGAGTACAACATCGAGACCTTCAATAAATATGAATGGAAGGAATTGGTTGTTACGGGTCCGCATGAACTCAACGCATTCAAGAATGTTTATCCTAAATACGGCTTCGAGCGACCTGTGGTTCATTACACAACTTTCCTTGCGCGACATCTCGAACAACTCAAACCATTACTCAAACATCCAGTGAATAAGAAGATTACGTATCATGATCCGTGCTATTTGGGACGTCACAACGGCGAGTATGAAGCGCCGCGAAAATTATTACAAGCGATCCCCGGCGTGGAACTGGTCGAGATGGCGCGCAACCGCGAGAATGGATATTGCTGCGGCGGTGGCGGCGGCGGTATGTGGACGGACTCGTTCACCCAAAAGCACACCAAAATGCGTCTCTCTGAGAAACGCGCGATGGAGGCCGCATCCACGGGCGCAGACATTTTAGCGGTTGCCTGTCCGTTTGAAGTCTCGCGCTTCGAAGACGCGGTCAAGTCCACGGGCAATGAGCATGTAGGCGTTTTGGATATTTTAGAGTTGTTGGATAGGTCTATGAGGGAAGACTTGTAATAGATTTTGACAATTAATGTTTCATGTGACTATTTCGCATGTGAGACAGGAAGATCAGTATGAAAACAGATTTGCTGTACGAACAACGAAAAACTGCGGTTCACCTAGTAAGGAGTGGGCTGTCCAAACCTGAAGTCGCTTCTCGATTACATCGTTCACGCGGCTGGGTTTATGTATGGTGGAGTCGATATACTAAAAACGGGGACTTTAGGGATCTCCACAGTCATTCCCGTGCTCCTAGGCACATTCCTGGAAAGATTAGTGAAGAAATACGCCGGGAAATCAAAATAACAAGAAGTGAGCTTGAGGCCGAGAAGGCAGAAGGTAAGACGAAGGTACAAATTGGTGTTGATGCAATCCGCGAGCGTCTCAAAATAAAAGGATTGAGAAAAATACCAAGCGCAAAAAGTATTGAACGCATACTCAAAGGATGGGGTATGATTCAAAGACATGGGATTGAGAATAAGCCAATAGAAGTCAAACCTCAAAAGGCAGAAGTACACGCAGCAATAGAGAGCATAAAAAGTTCTCATAAAGGGGTTGTTGCAAATGCCCAGAAATTGTCACGGAAAGATGTGTACACAAGCCAAACAAATTCTCGAAAACAAAATCCGAGTTGGGCACTTAAGTTGCTTCAAGGAAGAGTCGGCTTGGTTGAACTGAACAATGCACTGTCAGGAAAGCTTGATCAGAAGGACATTCAAAAACTTCTTAAGTGTGTTCTCCACAACCCATTACGACAACGTAACAGAGCAGCAATTATTATTTCATATTTATACGGCGTTCCAAAGTCAAAAATCTCATCCTCACTGTTACTTAGTCCCGAAGGGATCAACAAATGTATAAAAAGATTCATGTCAAAGGGCATTGATGAAGCAATAAAACCGAGTTGCAAAACACCCAAAAAGTTAGATGACCCCAAATATCGAGACGCTGTTTTTAAGATTTTACACGCGCCACCTTCATCTTACGGAATCAACCGTACGTCATGGCGAATGGAAGATATTAAATCGGTAATGGCAAAACAGGGATTAATTCTGTCAATGATGAATATTAGGAAAGTCATTAAGAACGAAGGTTACAGATTTAGGAAAGCCAAGAAGGTGTTAACCAGCAATGACCCTGAGTATTTGGAAAAAGTTCAATACATCAAGAACATACTTTCCAATCTCGGTACCAAAGAAAAGTTTTTCTCCATAGACGAATATGGACCGATTTCAATCAAACTTTATGGAGGTACATCGTTAATGCCGCCAGGGGTAACAAAAACCATACCCCAATTTCAAAAAAGCAAAGGAAGCCTCATTGTCACAGGAGCGCTTGAGTTGTCTACAAATCAAGTAACGCATTTTTTCTCCGACAAAAAAGATACAGAAGAAATGCTTCATCTTCTGGAAATCCTTTTGAAAAAATATAAAGGCAATGACTGCATCTATCTATCATGGGACGCGGCTAAATGGCATTGTTCGAAGGCATTCACAGACAGAGTAGAAGAAGTTAACAGACCAAAGTATCGAAGAGAATATGGCACTCCTTTAGTCAAACTAGCACCACTACCAGCTGGAGCACAATTTCTCAACATAATTGAATCTGTTTTTAGCGGGATGGCTAAAGCAATTATCCACAATAGTGATTATGCTTCCGTTAAGGAATGCAAGAAGGCGATTAATAAATACTTCTCTGAAAGGAACAGGAAGTTAAAGAAAAACCCGAAACGTGCAGGAGATAAGATTTGGGGCAAAGAACAAGTAAAGCCCCAATTTAGTGAAAGTAATAATTGCAAGGATCCGAAGTATCGATAAAACTCATCAACAAAACAATTGGCTTTATGAAACAGATTGCTTACAAGTTCAACATGAAACTTTTCCTTGCGCTCAAACATTTACATCCATTCAACAACGCTTACAAGCGCAGAAAACAGGAGAGAGACTTATGGATATAGTCGTTGCAATCAAACATATTCCCAGCATTGCCGATGACCTGCCTGTCAAAGGCAATAACGTGGATTTCGACTCGGTGGATTTTGTGCTAAATGAATTCGATGAGCAATCCATCGAGCAGGCAGTGTTGGTGAAGGAAGCCGTCGACGGAACGGTAACCGTTATTGGCGTGGACTTGATCGGAGAACTGGATAACATTCTTCATCTCGCGCTGGCAAAAGGTGCGGACAAAGCAATCAAGATCACAGCCGATGATCCCGCCGCGAGTTCGCATCAACAAGCGAAATGGTTGTCGGACGCGATCAAATCTTTATCACCTGATATTGTTTTCGCAGGCGTACAAGCGTCTAATGATCTTGATGGTCAAATCGGGCCGATGATTGCCGCGTATCTCGATATGCCATACATCGGCGGAGTCAGTTCGGTGGAAATCTCGGATCACACGGCGACCATCAATAAAGAATTTTCAGGCGGCTTCGGCGCTAAATACGCGGTGAGTCTTCCGATGGTGGTCGGCGTTCAAGCCGCGTCCAAGCCGCCGCGCTATGCGCCGATCAGCAAAGTGCGACAGATCGCGCAGACCGCGACGATCGAGAAGATCGCGCCATCTGGTGATGCCAGCGCGGGACTCGCGTTCAAGAAAATGGCCGCGCCCGTTGCGACGGGTCATGCGGAGATGCTGACCGGTTCGTCGAAGGAAGTTGCGGCGAAGATCGTGGAGTTGTTGAAAAGCAAAGGATTAGCGTAAAGACCGTGGACAGTGGACGATGGATAGTGAAATCGGTCTATGGTCAACGGTCTATCGTCAATATGACGCGGAACTTATTCTGGAGATATAAACATGAGCAATAACGTTTTTGTTATTACCGAACACATGAATGGAAAATTTTCCGATGTGTCGTTTGAGATGGTGGGAAAAGCTAAAGAGTTGGCGTCCGCTTTGGGAGGGCAAGCCGTCGCGGTCGTGGTCGGAAGTGGAGTTGCAGCAAATGTCTTCGCATCGGATTCAACCATCCATGTTGATGATGCGGCGCTCGAACAGTTCAATCCTGAAGCGTATGGGAAAGTCATCGAAGCCTTGGTCAAAGAGAAATCGCCGCGATTGGTCATGTTCGGCTGGACGGCAACCGGCATGGATATTGCCGCGTGGCTTTCGGCGCGGCTGGGAAAGCCATGCGTTGCATATGGACGAGATTTGTGTATTGAGAACAATACACTTGTGGTGAATAGTCAAGTCTACGGCGGCAAAATGATCGCCGAAGTTGCACCCGAAGGCGATATGGCAATTGTGGCGGTATTAGCTGGATCGTTCCCCGCTGAAGCGGGTCAAGGTTCAACAGCGGCAACAACCGTTGCCTCGCCCATTGCACTGGATGGATTGAAAACAAAATTCGTTGAAGCCATCAAACCCGCGGGCGGCGACGTGGATATCACCTCGCAACCCAAACTCGTGTCCATCGGACGCGGCATTGGGAGTAAGGACAATGTTGAACTTGCGGAAGAGTTGGCGCAAAAGCTTGGAGCAGTGGTCTCCTCGTCCCGTCCCGTTGTGGATGCGGGCTGGTTGCCGCGCACGCGTCAGGTGGGCAAGTCTGGATTGAGGGTCAAGCCGAAATTGTATTTGATGCTCGGCATCTCCGGCGCGCCTGAACATCTCGAAGGCATGAAGAGCGCCGAGTTGATTATCGCGATCAATACCGATAAGAAGGCACCAATCTTCAACGTGGCGCACTACGGCGCGACGAATGATTTGTTCGAAGTCGCGGAAGCGATGTTGGAGTTGTTATAAATTAGGAATTAGGAATTGGCGAATTAGGAATTGTCCTTTCCATAATTCCTAATTCGTAACTCCTAATTTCTTTTCGGGAGGGCACGTTGCTAACATCCATTGAAAAAATCATCTTCATTCTGCTGGCGCTGACATCGGCGGGATTCACGATCCACGGCTTCAAAACCATTATCGACTCGGTTCGCAAGGGACGATCCGCGCCGGAGTTGAAAAATGTTCCCGGCAGTCTTATCAAAGCCGGGATAACGGTTCTGTTCCAGCGAACCATCTTGAAGGCGCGCAAAATCCTGAGCGTGATTCACATGGGACTGTTCTTCGGCCTCATCACGTACGCATTCGTCAATCTCTTCGACGCGCTGGAAGGACTCGTCCCGGGTTTTACGCTGACCTATGGCGGAGCGCATCTGGCTTATGTGCCAACGGGACTCGTCAATGCCTTCAATCTCATCTCCGATCTGATGAGCGGCGCTCTGCTGATCGCCATCACCGTTTTCCTTGTGCGTCGTTTCTTTGTCAAAGATAAAGCGCTCACTTTCCGCGACAATGTTTTGCTCAACGACAAAGTCAAAGCTGGCGCGCAAAGCAGGGACTCGCTGATCGTGGATGTCTTTGTCATCATGCACGTCAGCGCGCACTTGATGGCTCAGGCATTTCGCCTCGATCAAGGCGCGGACCCGTTCATGCCGATAGCGAGTTTCCTCAACAGCATTTTTGGCGCGTCGCAAATCGGTCTGCATGTTGCCTGGTGGATCAGCATCGGCTGGGTGATGTTCATCATTCCCTATCTCTCGCGCAGTAAGCACACGCATTTCTTTATTGCGCCCGTCAACCTCGGTCTTGCCAAACAAAATCCGCGCGGGCAGCTTGACCCGGCAATCCCGCTCAAAGTTCCCAATGGCAATCATTATGATCCGGGCGCGAAAATCATCACCGATCTTTCCTGGAAGCGCATTTTGGATTCGTATGCTTGCGTGCAATGCAATCGCTGTCAGGATGTCTGCCCCGCGAATTTCTACGGACGTCCGCTCTCGCCTTCAGCCTTGGAGGTCAACAAGCGTTATCTCCTCAAGGAAGCGACCTTCGGTTCTCACCCCGACCGATTACTGCTTCCGTTAACTGAGGCTGTGATCTCGCCTGAGGCGGTTTGGTCTTGCACAACGTGTTATGCGTGTGTGCGTGTGTGTCCTGTGGGTAATGAACCGATGGCAGACATCGTGGATATTCGCAGACGCATGATCGTGGACGGCGCGGAGTTGGATAGCGGTGTGCAGAACGCGTTGCAATCGCTTGCCACCAACGGCAACTGGATGAGCAAAGGCAAACGCCTGCGCGGACGCTGGGCGAAGGAAATGGAATTTTCCATCAAGAACGCGACCGAGGAGCCTGTCGAACATCTATGGTTTGTTGGCGATACTGCATCGTTCGATGAGCGCGTCGTCCCGAACACAAAGATGGTTGCACGTATATTCAATCATGCCGGACTTGATTTTGGAATCATGTACCAAAACGAATCCAATGCAGGCAATGATGTGCGACGCGTCGGTGAGGAAGGTTTGTTCGAGCAATTGGTCGAGCAGAACATGCAAGCCTTTGGCAAAGCGCAGTTCCAACGAATCGTGACAACCGACCCGCATTCATTCAATACGCTTAAGAATGAGTATCCGCAATTTGGCGGGAAGTTTGAAGTCAAACATTACACTGTGACCCTGCTTAAGTTATTTGAAGAAGGCAAGTTGACGATCAAGAAAGAACTATCGCACTACAAAGTCACTTTCCACGATCCATGCTATCTCGGACGTTACAATGGCGGCTTTACCGCGCCGCGCAAACTGCTGGAACTGGTTGGCGTAGAGTTTGATGAAATGCCGCGCAACTGCGAGAATTCATTCTGCTGCGGTGCGGGCGGTGGTCAGATTTGGATGGGCAAGGTCGCGCCGGGTGAACGTCCCGCCGAGAATCGAATCAAAGAAGCGTTGACCACGTTCGAGAAGAATCCAAGCGACAAGAAACAATTGTTCATTGTTACCTGCCCGAAGGATATGATCATGTATTCGGACGCGGTCAAAACGACAAGCAACGAAAGCAAGATCGAAGTCCGCGACATCATTCAGTTGATCGCGGAAGCTGTCGGCGTGGAAGAGCCTGTTTTGACGCAAGCCGTTACCAGTCCCGCGTGAGGCGTAGGGGCACAGCGAATCCGTTCAGGATCGAGTCAGTATCGTCCCGCTGTGCCCGTACTGGTAGTTCCAAAAATGTTCAAATGTCCATATTGTGAATTTAACGGTAAACGTTCGGAAGTCCATAATCATCTAGCGGAGAAACATGGTGATACGTTGGGCACACGCCTGGACGAATTTACAGGTCACACGTTTTATATCGTGACGTGTCCTGTATGCGGCGCAAGTTATGAACAGGTTACAAAGAAGGCTCGCCGCGACCCGAATTTTGTGGCAGAATATGAGCACGAGATTCATCTTGTCGTTTTTGACCTGCTTTTGTATCACCTGCAAGGTGAGCACGGAGCAGGGACATCATGATCGGAGGGCAGAATGGCTCAAATACGCGGATGCAACATTCCGGAAGATCGCTTCTACTGGGTAGAAAAACATGCTTGGGCGCGGCTCGAAGCAGATGGCACGGTGACGATTGGTATCACCGATGTAGCGCAGCATCTAGCAAAGGGAATTGTCAATGCCACGCCGAAAGAAGTGGGCCGGGCCGTGCAAAAAGGAAAAAGCGCGGGGACGCTTGAAAGCGGCAAATGGGTTGGTCCTGTCACTTCACCTGTGTCCGGTGAGATTATTGCCATCAACGAGACGATGAAAGCCAAACCTTCATTGATCAACAGCGATCCGTATGGCGAAGGCTGGTTCGTGCGCCTCAAACCGACCGATTGGGCCAGCGACAGCGCGTCACTCGTGACAGGCGACGCGGCGGTCGCGGCGTATCAGAAGTTTATGGGAGAACAGAATTTGAATTTTGAGTAAAAGACGGTGATTGAGTAGCGAGTATTCTTTGCGAGCATACACCTGCACCCACCGCAGGTGCGGTGTCGAAATCACCACCTTTCAAGAAATATTATGTTTGGACGAACTCGTTGGTTTCGATACGTGGCGCGATGCACCACTACTCAACCAACGGAACATTTATGTAATGATTTTCTACGCCTGTGACATTCCCGAAGATTTATATTACGACATCGAACGCGACGTATGGATTCGCTTCGAGGGCGACCTCGCGACTCTCGGCATGACCGATGTGGCGCAAACCCGCTGTGGAAAATTTGCAGCGATCAGTTTTCGGAATGTTGGCAAACAAGTGGAACAGGGTAAAGCTCTAGCAACCATTGAATCTGCCAAATGGGTCGGACCGTTTCCGGCTCCGTTTTCGTGTGAGATCATTGAAACAAATGAAAGCGGTTTTGCGAAAAATATTTTGTTAGCGAATAAAGAACCGTACAACGATGGCTGGCTTGTAAAAGTGCGTCCGACGAACTTGGAAAACGAGCGCGGCCATCTGGTCACTGGCGATGAGGCAGTTGAGAAATATAAGGCGAGAATACAAGAATTGAAAGTCAATTGTTTGAGATGTGTTGATTGAAATCCATGACCTAACCCCCGTTCCCCCTTCCCTTTAGGGAAGGGGGCGCAAGGGGATGGGTTAATCGTTCCACGAGGTGACCCAATGTCCAAAAAAATCCGTTTGCTGTACATGGAAGGCATGTCCCCGCTTCGTTCGCAGACCGTTTATCACGCTGTTGGGTATGCCATGAAGCAAGACACGCCGAATACCATCATCATGGTCTCGCCGAACGCGCCGTATGTGTGCATTGGCTATCATCAGGATATGCAAAAAGAAGTTGACCTGGATTATTGTGCGGCAAACGGATTGCCGGTCTATCGTCGGGAGGTCGGAGGCGGCGCGGTGTTTTTGGATAACGGTCAATTGTTCACGCAGTGGATTTTCCACAAAGAAGATTTGCCCGCGTCGTTGGAGGAACGTTTCAAACTATATATTGATCCGCTTGTGGCGACGTATCAGGAGTTGGGCATCCATGCAAATCATCGTCCCATCAACGATGTTCACGTCAATGGGAAGAAGATCGGCGGCACAGGCGCGGCGCAGATGGGGGTTGCTGAAATTCTGGTTGGCAGTTTGATGTACACCTTCGACAAGAAAACCATGTCGCAGGTGCTGAAAGTTCCTTCGGAGAAAATGCGCGACAAAATTTTCGAGTCGCTTGAGCAATATATGACCACGATGACTGAGGAACTCGGCTCCACACCGGATCGCGTCATGGTCAAGGATTTGTATTTAAAGAAAGTATCGGAGGCGTTGGGCGCCGAAATCTATGAAGGCGAATGGACTCCCGAAGAGGAAGCGATGGCGCAGGAAATTGATGCGCGCTTCGTGTCCGATGAATGGCTGTATCAAAAAGGACAGCTTCGTCAACAGCAGGGTGTGAAGATTCACCAGGATGTGCAAGTCGTCGAAACAGCGTTCAAGGCACAGGGCGGACTGATCCGCATCATCGCTCGCCTGCGTGAGGGCCGCATTGACGATGTAACGATCTCGGGCGACTTCACCCTGCTCCCATCCTTTGCATTGGGCGCACTCGAACAATCCTTGCGCGGGGTAAGTGCAACGCCGGAGACAGTGAAATCGAAGATCGAAGAAGCCTACTATCGTTTGACCATTCAATCGCCGGGTGTCACTCCTGACGATTTTACAACCGCCATCATGAACGCAGTGGCGCAGCCGCAGTCCGCTTAAGGCCGCAAAGCGCATCGTGGGGGAGGATACCAACCCGAAATTGCGGCAGATGAGGGATGGGCTATAATTCGGCCAGCCCATCCCTCATTTCGGAGACCGCTGTATGACTCTCGACCTATCCACCATTCGAAGCCAGTTCCCGTCGCTACACAGACCTGCCATTTTCTTTGATAATCCCGGCGGCACCCAAATCGCAAAGCAATCGCTGGACCGCATCAGCCAGTACCTGTTGGAGTGCAACGCCAACCACGAAGGCGCTTTTGCCACCAGTATCGCTTCGGATGCCGTTCTTGATGAGGCACACCACGCCATGGCTGATTTCTACAACGCCGCATCTCCCGAAGAAATCATCTTTGGCAATAACATGACCACGCTGACCCTGCACATCAGCCGCTCGATCTCGCGGGAATGGAAGGAAGGTGACGAGATCGTGGTCACACGCCTCGATCATGACGCCAACGTCACTCCCTGGGTACTGGCCGCGCAGGATCGGGGCGTCAGGGTCAACTGGGTGGATTTCGATGTGGAAGATGGCACATTGAAACTGGACGACTTGCAAAAAGCATTGGAACGAAAGCCGCGGCTGTTGGCGGTTGGCTATGCCTCCAATTCGCTTGGGACCATCAATCCAATTGCCGGGATCGTGAAGATGGCACATGATGCCGGAACGCTGGTTTACATTGACGCAGTTCAATATGCCCCGCACGGCCCGGTTGACGTGCGGAAACTGGACTGCGATTTCCTGATTTCTTCGAGCTATAAATTCTTTGGCCCCCATTGCGGCATCCTTTATGGAAAACGCGAATTGCTGGAGAAGTTATTCGCTTACAAAGTGCGACCTGCAACAAATAAACTGCCGGGCAAGTTCGAGACCGGCACACAAAACCATGAGGGCATCGCAGGCGTATTGGGAGCCATCGAATACTTTGAATGGGTTGGCAAACAGTTCGGCGATGAACATCTCGAAGGATTGAGCGAAGAGGACTACTCTGGCCGCCGCCTTGAACTGAAGAAAGCCATGACCGCCATTCGCGCCTACGAATACGAACTCAGCCGAACGCTTCTTTCCGCCCTGCAAGCCATTCCCGGATTAACGATCTTTGGTCTCACCGATACCCGTCGTCTCGATCAACGCGTGGCGACTTACTCCTTCCGCATAAGGGACATTCCCCCGCGCAAGGTGGCCGATAAACTCGCCGGGCAGGGGGTCTACGTATGGGATGGGAATTACTACGCCATCAATGTGACCGAGCGTCTGGGGCTGGAAGATAAAGGCGGCATGGTTCGTGTGGGGGCCGCCCATTACAATACCCTGGAAGAAGTGGAACGGTTGAAGGAAGCCTTGGCGAAAATCGGCGATGAATAGATGGTCTTGTCTTCGCGGATGCCGCTTTCGCGCAGAGCTTCCTCGACCTGGGATGAGATGCTGATGAATCCGCGGCGGCGCAGGAGGTTGAACGGATCATGGCGCTTCGTTCTTCTCGACCACGACGGTGGCCTCCGTGACCAGCGCGGCAATCGCGCCGACGGCAGCCAGCTGCGGCGCGATCAACGCGCCGACCACGCCGAGAGTCATCGGGATTTCCAAAATGGTTTTTCCATCTTTATCCTTGATGATAACGCGGCGGATGTTGCCTTCGTGAATCAGCTTCTTGATTTTGGCGAGCAGTTCCTCGCCGTCCACGCGGAATTCTTCGGTGCGAAATTTTTGTTCCGACATTTCATTCTCCTTCGAACCATTTCTTGTCAAGCGCGGGCCATTCGCCGGACTGGTCGGCGCGCGCTTTCCAGTTTTCCTTGCCGCTCCACGATTCGATGTTGATCTGGTAGACGGATGTGCGCTTGAGTTCCTTGTCTGTGGCGGGACGGTAATCCCTGCCGGGTTCCATTTTGTCGAAATATTTTGCGATCAATTTATGCAGGGCCTCGCGTTTCTCTTCCGCATCTTCGATGATGCCCGCCGTGCCGAAGATCATCACGCTTCGATATTGGAATGAAAATTCGAGCGCGATGTTAGACGGCAGGGCCCTTCCCGTTTCGCTGACTTCCGCGCAAACGCGCGGATGCCGTTCGATGTTGGTTCGGATGCGTCCGGCGATGTTCGAGTGAAAGATTAAACGGTTCCCGGCTTCGTCGTGGAAAAAGGTCGAGGGCGTGACGAACGGCTGATCGTCCCAGAGCGAAGCGATGTGGATGATTTGTCCGCGGCGCAGGAGTCCTCGAATCCATTCATCATTGCGTTTGTATTCCTGACGGCGCTGATGGGCTGTCGGCTTTTGTCTGTTGAGGCTGTAATCGCGCGGCATGAAATTGATCTCTCCATTTTTTAAATTCGTGCGGCGGCTGAACAAAATGAGTCGTTATCCTCCAAACCTTATCGGTCATCCACCAGCAGGTGTTTGTACCATTTCCACTGGATGAACGCGCCCATCCCGAACGAAAGGAAAATTGTAAGCCAGCCCCACCAGATCACATCGGTAAACGCAAACAACAAAAAATAAACCGCCGCGGCAGTGGTCAGCGCGCCGAGCAGAGAAACTTCGAGCGCGATGAGATTGGCGATGCTGTATGCCTTGTCGGTGGGCGGAATGGTCTGCCCGCGCCATTTGAACGCGGGTTCGATATGCGGGTAATGTTTGACGTAATAATCCTTCAATTGATTCATGGCTTCGATCGATTCGTGCCATGCAGCGCGCAGGCGCGCCAGCTGTGCGCTGGTCAGTCCGCCCAGAATCGTCAGGACAAGGAATAAAATCGAGAAGGCAATCGAAACGCCTTTCAAATTATCCTTGGCAAACTGCGTGCCCAAAATGGCGGCCACGATGGAACCGACCGAAACGAAATAGAACGAAGCGACGCGCGAACGGTCCTCGTTGGCCTGGCTGGCGGTCGCGGCAATGTACTCGTATTCGACGATCAGGATGTCGTCCGGGATGAGTGCCGGATTGGCCTTTGATTTCGGCATATTGTCCTCCGTCTTGATGGTGCGATTATATCTTGAAGAAAAGCCTCCCGGCACGGGAGGCTTTGAGCTGGCCGTAATCTTCTAAACTTTGAATGCCCATTCGCCTTGGCGCATCACTGGCTCGGCGGTTCCATCTTCCCGGATTCCGTCTATGTCTGTTTTGGGGGAACCGACCATAAAGTCAACATGCGCCATGCTGGCATTGCCGCCGTTTTTCACAAATTCCTCCTCGGACATTGCTTCGCCGCCTTCCAGCGTGAAGCGATAGGCATGTCCAATGGCGAGGTGACAGGATGCGTTTTCATCGAACAGCGTATTGTAGAAAAGATGTCCGCTTTTGGCAATCGGCGAACTGACGGGGACGAGCGCCGCCTCGCCCAGGTGTTTTGTGCCTTCGTCCGTTTCGATTAATTTCTTGAGAGTCTTTTCGCCTTTCTTCGCGCTGACTTTTACGATGCGTCCCTTCTCAAACGTCACGCTGAAGTTCTCGATCAACGATCCGCTGTAACTGAGCGGCAACGTCGCGGTGACGGTTCCATCCGCGCGGGAACGGTCCGGCAGGGTGAAGATTTCCTCGGTGGGAAGATTCGGGATGAAGTCCACGCCGTTCGCGGCCGGACTGCCAGCCGTGATCCATTTATGGCCGCGCGGCAGGCCGAGGGTCAGGTCGGTGCCGGGAGCCTTGTAATGCAGGGCAGCGAATTGTCTGGTTTGCATGTAATCGGCGCGCAGCCTCAACTTGCGCGCATGTTCCTTCCACGCCCGAACGGGATTCGGCTGATCCGCGCGCGTGGCTCTGAAGATCTCGCTCCATAATTTCGCCTCGGCTTTGTCCGCAGACAGTTTTGGAAAAACCTTCCTGGCCCACTGCGGGCCTGCCGATGCGGCCACACACCAGTTTACTTCGTTGTTGCTGAGCGCTTCCCCCACGGCCTTGAAATTCTCCAGGTGCGCCTTTTGCCATAATGCCACCGCATCGGGATTCAAATCGCTGAGCAGGTTGGGATTTTCACCGACGATGGAAAGAAACGCGTCGCCTCTTTCGATGAAATCCATCGCCCCGGCGATATGCCATTTGGAATACTCTGACAGCGAATCGCGCGCTGCGTTCTGCAAGCGGATGCGGATCAGCTCTTCGTCGCCCCAGATGACGTCCACGTAACGCGCTCCCGCCGCGTAGGCGCTGCGGGCCACTTCATGCACGAGCGGCGCGGCGTGGACTAAAACGCCGCGTGTCCGCGAATTGACAATAATCAATCGCTGTCCCTTTCGCAGGTTCAGCCCGACTTTGACGATGACGTCGGCATATTTTTTCAGGAGCTGCTGATGTTTGGCGGGAGCCATACCCGATAACCTCGATTTTGACTTATGGTGAAACCCGGCTTCATTTTACAACAATTGTCACTCGAAAGCAGGATGTTGTTGAGTGTCTTTTTTAGTCCAAGGTGTTATATACTTTGGCAATATTATTTCCGTCCCCGGAGGGCACTGTGGTTTCCATTGAAAAAATCGATACCAGCAACAAGCAGCAAGCCAGGAAATTTGTCCAGTTCTATTATGATCTTTACAAGGACTGCCCGCAATTTGTTCCTCCGCTTTTCAACGATGCTTATCTCCCGCTGAATCGTAAAAAGCATCCCTTTTTCGAACATTCCGATGCGGATTTTTTCATTGCGGTTCGCGACGGAAAAGTGGTTGGGCGTATTTGCGCGGCGGATAACCGGCCTTTCAACGCATATCACAAGACCCAAAAGGCGCACTTCTACGCGTTCGATACCATCAACGATCTCGAAGTTGCGAAGGCGCTTTTCGACGCGGCGTTCGATTGGTCCCGCGCCCGCGGCCTCGACACGATGATCGGCCCGAAGGGTCTCTCTCCGTTCGATGGCTACGGCATTCAGATCGAAGGTTTCCAGCATCGTCAGATGATGACAATGATGAATTACAACTACGATTATTATCCCAGGCTTATGGAAGCGCTGGGCTTCGAGAAGGAAGTGGATTTCGTCTCATGCTATCTTCCCGCCGAGGCATTCAGAATTCCAGAGCGCGTCGAACGCATCGCCGAGCACGTGATGGAACGCGGCAATTTATGGGTAAAGAAATTCAAGAGCAAGCAGGAATTGATCAAGTGGGCGCCGCGCATTGGCGAAACCTACAACAAAACTTTTATCCATAACTGGGAATATTATCCGTTCTCGCAGGGCGATATTAAATATGCCGTTGACAATGTGTTCCTCGTTGCTGACCATCGCCTGATCAAAATCATCATGCACGGCGATGATATCGTCGGCTTCCTGTTCGCATTTCCGGATGTGTCAGCGGCCTTTCAGCGTGCCAAGGGTCATTTGAATCCCATCAGCCTGATTGACTTGCTGCTCGAAATGAAGCGTACAAAGACGATCTCTGGAAATGGCATGGGCGTGCTGCCGGAATTTCAGGGCACGGGCGGCAATGCCCTGCTCTATTATGAAATGGGAAAAACGGTGCTTGGCTTCAACCAGTTCGAACATGTCGAGATGACGCAGGTGGCCGAGACTACGCGCCAGATGCGCGCGGACTTGAAGAATCTCAACGGCGTGGAATATAAGAATCACCGCGTATATCGAAAAAGTTTTTGAAACATGTCAGTGCGAGGACGCGTAGTAATAGCGTCCTCGCACTGACATCTAATTTGTGCAATCTGCGTCATCTGCGGATTAATTTTTTTCGATGGAAGAACAAAGCCGCTTCATTCCTGACTCAAAGCGGATCGCCGTTTAATTTGCTCTTTTAAATCTTCGAGCGACCCCGTTATATAAGGCAAATAGTTCCGGGACTTTCATTGCCCAAATCGCCAGCGCGTAAACCAACCCGCCGAGTGCAACGCCGCCTACTCCAATAATCCAAACCGAACCTTGTGCGCGCATCCAAAGTAAAAGGATGAAACTCATTGCCAGCGTACCGAGCGCAGATTGAGCAAAGCCGCGCAGGATGTTCATTCCATCCATGCCCTTCAATCGGCGGCGCATCAGGATGAATAGCGCTGTCATTTCGAGCGCGGTCGCTGATGAATTAGCCAGCGCGAGTCCGCCGTGGGGCATCCAGCCGAGACTCGTAAACCATGCTGAGAAGGCAAAACTGAAAACGACATTGAGGCTCATGGCTACCGCGCCGACGATCACGGGCGTTTTGGTGTCATGCACGGCATAGAACGCGCGCGAGAGAATCTCGACCAGCGAATGTCCGACGAGGCCAACCGTGTACCACAACAAGGCCCACGCCACGAGGTCGGTCGAATGAGCATCGAACTCGCCGCGCTGGAAAAGTAAAACCACAATGGGTCGTCGAAGCAGGATCAGACCAAGCGTTGCGGGCAGGGACAGGAGGATGACGCCGCGCAAAGTCGCAGCCAATGAGGATCGCATTTCGTCGAGACGACCACGCGCAAACTGTTCTGAAAATGTCGGAAGCGCGGCAATGGCGATGGCTTGCGCGATGGCCACTTCGGGCATGGTCATGACCGCGAATCCAAGTTTGATGGCAGAGAGCGATCCGACAGGTTGGGCAGTGGCGATGATGACGTTCACAATGAAGTTCAGTTGTACGACCGCCACGCCAACGACGCGCGGCCCCATCAAAGTGATTACTTCGCGCACCGCTGGATTGTTCATTCCAAGCGTGAAGGAAAAACTCCGCTCATGCAAACGGAACAGGTCTGGCGCTTGAATGAGCAAATGAAGAAAAGCTCCAAGCACTCCGCCCCAGGCTAGCCCGTAAATCCCAATGTACGGAACGAAGAACAAGACCCCAATAATGTAACCGACCCACAACATGCTCGGAGCGAGGGCGGGAAGCAGAAAGCGCTGATGCGCGTTGATCACACCCATCAAGATTCCACTGACACCGAAGACTGTCGGCGCGATGAGCATGATCCGCAAAAGGGAGGCGGTCAGGATTTGCTGATCGAGTGAAAAATCAGGAGCCAGGATGAATTTGACGATCTGAAGCGAGAAGACCTCGGACAAAATGCTGGCGGCAATTAATATCAGGATAACCAGGTTGATGATGGATGAGGCCAATTTCCACGCGCCGCGATGATCGCCCTTGGTTAGGAATCCTGTAAAGGCCGGGATGAAGGCCGATGCCAATGCGCCGCCTGCGATCAGGGTGAAGATCACGTCGGGAAAAGTCGAAGCAGCATTGAACGCGTCCAGTTCGCTGCCTGTGCCGAAGGCGCGCGAGATCAAAATCTGCCGCACCAAGCCGACCACGTTGCTCAGTACGAACGCAAACATTACCGTCCCGGCAGCGCGGGCGATCTGACGATTGGCCGATGAAGCTGTTTGGATTTCGGTCATGTGGGCGTGCGGATTATATCATTTGGGTGTGTTTCATTTGAGTTGAAAGGTTCAAACCGCTGACGGCAAACTTGAATAAGCGGCAGGATGTTGCGAGGAGGTTGGTTGCTCAACATGCTTCGGCGGAAGGGGTTGCGAGACAAAGGAT